>CAJBNH010000184.1 GCA_903955385.1 uncultured Myxococcales bacterium
CCACCATTTCAATGGTGGGTGTCCGATGGTGGGTGTCCGATGGTGGGTGTCCGATGGTGGGTGTCCGATGGTGGGTGTCCGATGGTGGGTGTCCGATGGTGGGTGTCCGATGGTGGGTGTCCGATGGTGGGTGTCCGATGGTGGGTGAGCATGGAGAGGACGCGAAGCGGCGGGGTGAGGCGCGAAAGCGGCATAGACACGTATGGTTACGGAGATGTGTAGGATCTTCAGCCGATGATGGGCGCCCCTACTCGCCCCGAGGCAACATCCCCTTCTGCTTCAGCGATTCCATCAACGCCCGCTCGGACCGGTTGCGCTCCATCCGCGCGTCCAGCGACCCGGTGTCGACACCGTCGGCACCGCGATACAGCGCCGCGGGGAACAGCCGGCGCGACGCCCACAGCCCGTCCTGCCAGTCGATCCACGTCCCCAGATCGCACGCGGTAAAGTCCACGCCGTTGGCCGACGCCAGCCGATCGCCGCGCTGGCAGCGTTCGCGCACCGTGCCGACCGGCAGCTCGACCGGACCGTCGTTCGACACCACTACGGCCATGCGCTCGCCGATGCGGCCGACCAGGAACGGGTACTGCAGGCGGCGACCGAAGATGCTCAGGCCCGTCAGGGAGTTGGCACCGATCTCCACCCCGGCCAGATGCAGCACCGTCGGCGCGACGTCGCGCGTCCCCGACAGTGTGTCGACCCGCGCCGGCAGCTCGTGCATCGGGTCGTGGATCAGGAACGGCACGTGGTCAAACAGGTGCGCGGGCGTGCCCAGGTACAGGCTCTCGGGCACGAGGTCGGCAAACATCGCGTGGTCGGCCGTCAGCACCCACAGCGTCCGGTCACGGCGGCCGTGCTGCAGCACGAAGCGCCCGAGCGCGCCGATCGCCTTGTCGCTGCAGTGGTACGAGGCGAGCTGCTTGCGTGCGCCATCGTCTGCGGGAAGATCCGCAATCATCGAGCGGCCTTGGGCGTCGACCGGCAGCTTGCACTCGGGACCCGCCATGCCCGGCTCGTGCGGATCCAGCGTCAGCATCACCAGCAGGTAGGGCCGACCGTCGCTCACGCGTTGGGCCTCCAGCCGCTCGATCAGGCGCTCGGCCTCGACCTCGAGCTGGTCGTCGTGCAGCCCCCACGGACCGCGCACGTCCTTGGCGTAACGATCCTGAAAGTCCTCGAGGCCAAAGACCTCGTCGAACCCGTGGGTGCGCAGGAAATACTCCTTGCTGGTCACGGTTCTGGACGCGCCCTGCAGGTAGACGGTTCGGTAGCCCTGGTGCCGCAGCAGGTCGCCCAGGCAGGTGTACGCTGCCTTGCCGTCGACCGACTCGCCGGGGCGCAGATCGTAAGGGTGCGCGGGGGGATGGATCGAGCACAGGGCCGTCACCAACGCCGCAATCGTGGGCGAGCTGGTGTTGTAGAAGCCCTGCACCGACGTCATCTGCGGCACCAGCGCGCTGACCTCGGGCATCAGCCCCTGGTAGCGGCCCGACAACCCGTGCACGAACAGGCGGTTGGTCGACTCCATGAAGGTCAGGACCACGTTCGGCCGGTCGGTGGTCGCCGTCGCACGCTTGGGGTACGGCAGCGGCGGAAACTCGGTGTCCGGCTTCAGCAACGGCCAGTCGGAGTCTGGCCCCTGACGACGCGGAACCAGACCGAGTTTCGCGAACTTCTGCCACGTCGCCGGGCTAAGCCGCGGCGCCTGGCTCACGACCGGGGGGGTGCGCAGGGCCTCGTACATCTTCAGGGCGAAGTTGATCTCTGGCGTCAGCCGCATCTGGTTGACCGCAGGCGGAAAGGCCACACCGTCGCGCACCGCCCACGCCGCCGGCAACAGCGCGACCGCCAGCGCTACCGCCGCCAGCTTGCCGTGCCCCGCCGACCGCTGCGCCGCCGCCCGGCCATCGCGCACCAGAGCCACCGCGAATACCGTCGCCGTCACCGCCATCGCCGCCAGCGCGCCCAGCAGCCGCGGGTCCTGCAGGCTGCCCGCAAACCCCGAATCCAGATACAGAAACGCGTCGGTCGTCCAGTGCGCATGGGCCATGAAGCAGTGCGCCAGGTCCAGCCACCGCACGAAGATGGCCACCACGGCAGAGGCAACCAGCCCCACGCCCAGCACCCGCGACACCAGACGCCAGCCGCGCGCTCCGCGCAGTACCTGCACCGACCGCCCCAGCGCGAACACGCCGCAGGTCAGGGCCACGTCCCACGCGATTCCCTTGAGAATCTCGCGGATCGGCGGCACCTCCGGCAGCCAGAACTTCTGCGCCATCCAGCCTGCGATGCGCAGCCCCAACACCACGACCAGTCCCAGCCACAGCCAGCGGGTCGGCGCAAGCGCAGCCCAACCGCGCAGGCGCAGCAGGGACTTCCAGTCGTCGGGTGTCTTGGGCGCGGGAGCTTGGGGCATTGGCGGGCCGCACAATCACCGGGCGGCCCGGCGACGTTGGCCAAGTACAGGATCCCGGCGAATGGATCCAGCCGAACACACAAACGTCCCAGACCTTGAACCCCGTCCCGGCCGGGCGTACCGTCGCACGGTCGGAGAGAATTCCACCATCCTTCAGGAGCCTCGCCATGCGTTTCCGGTTCTTGCTTCCGCTGCTGGGTCTGCTGTGGGTTCCCGCCCTTGCCGCCGCCGACATTCCGCCGCCTCGGGGCTACGTCGAGAAGTGCACGATCGGCCGCCAGTGCCACAAGGGCGAGGTCGGCGACCTGTGCAAGGCGTGGCACGGCGACACTCAGGCGTGTTCGCGCAAGCACAAGGACGACGGCTTCGAGTTCCGCTGCCAGACCAGCGGCGCGTCGGTGTGGGAAGAGGTCTGGTGCGGCCCGAAGAAGGCCAAATCGGCACCCGTCGCCAAGCCCGACAAGCCCGCCAAGCCTGAGAAGTCGGCGAAGCCCACCAAGCCCACCAAGCCCAGCAAGCCGGCCCCCCCGCCCGAGCCCGCGCCCGCTCCGGCCCCGGTCCCCGCCCCATGATCCCTCGCCGCCTGACCTTCGGCCTGCCCGCGCTCTACGGCGCTGTGCACCTGTGCGTCGACCTGACCACGGTGTCGTCGGTGTTCGTCGCCGGCCGGCAGTTGGACCAAGGCTGGCTGACGCCCTTCGCGCTGATCCTGGCCTATGACATCGCCGCATTCGCGCTGCAGTTTCCGCTGGGGCTGGTCCTCGACCGCTGGCGGCTGGCGCGGGCGGCACTGCTGTCGGGGCTGGCGCTGTGCGGCGTCGCGGCGCTGTCGGTGGCGGTCTCGCCGTGGGCGACGCTGGTCGCGGCCGGTCTGGGCAACGCGTTGTTCCACGTCGGCGCGGGCTCGCTGGTTCTGCAGCACTCGCGCGGACTTGCCGCGCCCGCCGGCCTGTTCGTGGCACCCGGCGCCGTGGGTCTTGCGCTGGGGCTGGCTTGGGGGCGCGGCTGGGAGACGCCGTCGTGGCCGCTGGCTCTGGTCATGGCAGTGTCGATCGCCCTCGTCGCCTGGTGGCGGGTGCCTGACGAGACGCCGCGCGAAGGCCGCGTGCTGCCTGCGAATCTGCCGTGGGGCGCCGCTTTGCTGGTGCTGGGGCTGCTGCTGCTGTCGGTGACGGTGCGGTCGTTCGTGGGCTTTGCCGCACCGTTCGACACGCCGCGCACGCTGGTGATCGCGCTGGGTCTGCCCGCTGCCGCCTTCACGGGCAAGCTGCTGGGCGGCTTTGCCTCGGACCGCTGGGGCTGGCTCGAAACGGGCGTGGGCGTGCTGCTGTTGTCGGCGCCCCTGATCGCGTTCGGCGGCGGTACCCCGTGGGCGCTGATCCTCGGCCTGCTGCTGTTCCAGGCGACCATGCCCGTGACGCTGGTGGCGATGTTCCGGCTGTTCCCGCGCAACCCCGCGACGGCCTTCGGGTTGCCGTGCTTTGCGTTGATCCTGGGCGCCCTGCCGACGTTCTGGCCTGAGGGTCAGGGGTTCTACAGCGCCAACCTGTTCCTCGCGCTGATCCTCGTGTCGGCGGTGGCGGTGTTTGCCGCGCTGGTCAGGCTGGGCATCGGTCGCGGGTATCGGCCCGCCGTGTCTGGCGCATCCCCCGTTGCGACTGCGGAGAAACCATGACGCTGGGGTACATCGCCTTGTGGCTCGCGGCGTTCACGGTCACGCAGCTGGTCGAGATCCCGATCTACCTGCGCTTCAGCGTCCCCGGCCGCTTCTGGATCGCGTTCGGCGCCACCGGTATCACCCATCCCGTGCTGTGGTTCGTGCTGATCCCCGCCTTTCGCGCACTGGCCAGCCCTCAGATGGCCGCCAGCGAGTCCAGCTTCGTGTGGGCGTGCGAGGTATCGATCGTGGTCGTCGAGGCGCTGTGGATGCGGCACTGGGGCGGCAAGTGGCCGTGGGCGGTCGCGCTTGGCGCCAACGGGGCCAGCTACCTGATCGGCGAGGTGATCTGGAAGTTGGTGCCGCCGGCTGCGGTGGCGCGGGTGCTTGCGGGCTGAGGCCTGCCTTCCCGAAGGGGCCGCCGCATCTGGACAGGCCGCGCCGCATCTGGACAGGCCGCTTCAGGCCCTGCGCGAGGGGTCCCGGTGCAGTCGGTGCGCTTGGGCTGCCAGACGCTTGTCGTGCGTCCACAGGGTCGCACCGTTGCGATGGCAGGCCGCCAGCAGATGGGCATCCACCCAACCGATACCTGTGCCCTGCAGCCCGTGGTGGTCCACCAGGTCCAGGACGTCGCCGTCCCGCGCGGGCACTAGCGTCGGCAAGGTCGCCAGTTCCCTGAGGATCGCTGCCCGGTCCGGCCCCAGATGCCCCAGCGCGAGCTCGCCGTAGACCGCGGGATGGATCGCCACCTGACGCTCGTCGAGCGCGCCTGCGAGGTCGAAGGTGACCGGACGGTCGGCCAGCCAGTCGATCCACACGCTGGTGTCGACCAGGATCATGCGTCCTCCCGGTCCGGGTCGGCCCGCCTCGACCGCCGCGTCGGCGCCCAAGCGTCGGGAACCGAGCCCTGCCGCTCGAGCAGACGACGGCCGGCATCGCGCTGCACGATCTGGCGCAGGGCCTCGTGAATGGCCTCGGTCTTGGTGGGGGCGCCCAGAATCTGCTGCGCATGGGCCAGAAGGAGTTCGTCGATGTTCAAGGTGGTCCTCATGCAGATGAAACTAGCGATCGGATCTGCATCCGTCAACGCCCGACTTCACCTGAGCATGGACCGTGCCAACCCAAGACTCGCACAAGATCGCGTGGTTGGGATCGTCACCATGGTCTCGTGACCGGTCTCACCTGCGCCCCTCCGAAGGTCTCGAGACCGCGTGCCTCACCCCATCCCTTCCGGCCCCCGCCACGCCTCCTCCCGCGCCGGTCCGGGGCCGCGGCGCTTGTCTTTCGTCACCTGCGTCACCACCGCAAACACGTCACCCTGACCACCACCGTCGAGCTCGCCCCCCATCACGCCCACCAGCCGCCGATGCCGCTGCACCTCGATCCGCAACGACACCAGCGACCCCAACGGCTCGCGCCCCGAGGTCAGGAACACGACCGCCGCACCGTGCTTCTGCGCCAACCCCAACAGCCGCGCAAGCTGTCCGTCGGTGGGCTGTCCGCGGACGAAGCGCTTGTCCGTGACCGGGCGGATCCTGGGACTGGGCTTGGGGTTTTCGTCCTGGGTCGGCTTCTGCGTCGCATCGTCCAGATCGATCACGCACAGACCGAAACCGCCTGAGCGCAGCAGGACGTCCGCGGCCTTCAGCAGCGCCGGGCGATCGGGCAGCCGCGCCACCGCCAGCGCCTGAACGTCGATGCCTTGCAACGCCAGATCCGGGGGATACAGCGCCCCATCGATTGGCAGCAACCACGCCACTGTCTCGCCGATGCGCTGCGCCTGCGCCACCAACCCCGCTGCCCAGGTCGCCTGCGCCGACGTCCCCGCGCCCGTGACCTCGACGATGCGGCCGACCAGATCGTCGAAACCGAGCGGGGCTTGCGCCGGTGAACGCTCGAGACCGGGCGGCTGAAAGGCGGCGGACGGGCGTAGGGGAAGAAGACGCGCCATGCCGTCACGGTGACTGAACATCTGTTCAGTGTCAAGTCGTCAGCAGGTGAAGTTCGGAGGGCAGGTGTGCTACCACCTCGATCCAGAAGCGCGGTCGGCGTCACCCTAGGTCATCTTCTACTTGACGTTATTTCGTACAACTATGGATGGGGGCCGAAGATCATGAAGACACCCAGACAGATCCTCGCCGAGGCCGGGATGGTCGGCCCCCGCCCGCTGGCCGAGTCAGACGCCCCTCCTGCGACCTCGCCCTACGGCCCCGCGTTGAGCATTCCGCTGGTCTACGCGGTCCCGCCGCCCGCTCTGGCGCCTGGCGTCCACGGTGCTCCGCTGCCCCCTCCTGAGCCGCCACCGCCCGGTCCGCCCGTCCGTCGCCCGGGGGTCTCGCCCGCAATGCCGGCGCCGAGTCCGCCCCCGCCCCAACCGGACGACGCACCCGATCTCGACGCCTGACGCGACACCCCTTCTGCACCGACGTTGCACATCCGCCCTCACCCTTCTAACCTGCCCCTGACGCCGGGCCGTGGCAGGTCCAAGGGAGAACACGTGATGGAGAATGGTCTTCGGAGCTTGCAGCTGAAGGGCCTTGCCGTAGCGGTTGCCTGTGCAGCGACGGTTGGGTGCGGCGGCAATCAGGTGGTCCGCGGACGCGATCCGCCTCACGTCGAGCGCCCTTCGCCCGCCGATCTCGAGCAGGCGTGCCTTCAGGGGACGGTCGGCTGCGAAGAGGCCGCCCGCCGACTGGAGACAGGCACCGATGTCGACATCGACCTCGAGCGCTCTGTCCGCCTGTACGACAAGCTATGCGCAGAGGGCAAAGTCCCCGCGTGCGTACGCTCGGGCCACCTGCGACGCACTCCCGGCAGCCCGGTTCAGGACCTGCCGCGCGCCCTGCAACTGTTCCGCGGCGCCTGCGCGATGGGCGACATGCCCAGCTGCACCGAGGCCGGTCTGATGCTCGAGGGCGGTGAGGCAGGCCCCCGCGACAAATCCACCGCCGCCAACCTGTACGAAGCCCCCTGCAAAGGCGGCGACATGCGGGCGTGCACCCAGCTGGCCGAGTTGATCGCAGCAGGCGGGCCGGTCCCACGCGACGGCGCCCGAGCCCTCGAGTTGCTCAACGCTGCCTGCCGCGCCGGCTACGGACCCGGGTGCGCGAGTCTGGGCGGCATGTACGAGGCAGGCAGGGACGTGGAGGCGTCAGACGGCAAGGCTTTCGAGTACTTCACCCGCGCCTGCGATTTGAACGCCGGCGAAGGCTGCGTCCGCATGGGTCAAGCCTGCGAGCGCGGCGCCGGTGTCGCCCAGGACCGCGAACGGGCGGTCGAGCTGTTCCTCAGGGCGTGCAAGACCGGCTACGCCCGTGGCTGCACCTATGGGGCCGTCGCTTACGACGAGGGCCGCGGCGTCGAGGTCGACCGCAAGAAGTCGCTGGAGCTCTACACCCAGGCCTGCGAGTACGGTCACGCGCCCTCCTGCGCCCAAGTGGCTGCACGCTACGAACAGGGTGGTGCCGGCGCACGCGGCCAAGCGTGGCCGTTCTACCACAAGGCCTGTCGCGGACTGCACGCCCTGAGCTGCGTCAAGCTGGCGCGCGCCTTCGCGACCGGCGACGGTCTGTCCCAGGACCGCAAGCGGGCTGAGCAGCTCTACCACAAGGCCTGCGACGCCGGTGAAGAGCTGGGGTGCGCGGGGTTGTCGGAGATGGGCTCGAACTGACCCCTTCCTGCTTGTTTCCGATGGGTTCAGTCCTGCTGGCAGGCCGGGTCACCACCATTGCACTTGCACCACGACGCCGACCCGACCGCATGCTGCTCTTTGGGGAAGCGGCACTCGCAGTACCACGCGAGCGAATCTGTTTCCCCCCGAGCTTCCTTGCAGCCGCAAAACCACTTGGAGCGGGCGGAGAGTTGTCGCGCCGCCGGGCACGAGATGCACCACGCCTTGTCGCCCTCTGGCCCACTGCATGGATCGGCAGCAGCCAGAGCCGCCGGAGCAACCGGCACGGCCGCGATAGGGCGTGCTGATTTCGGCTCCGCTGCGGTTGTTGGCGTCCGCGCGGCAGGCAGCGGAACGGGCACGCTGCCGCCCGCGACCAGTGCCTGGGCAACGGCAGGGTCTTCCACCACGGGTGAGTCGTCGTCTCCCGTCGGCCGAGGTGCTTGCGGTGCCGGGGCAGGCACCACAGCGGTCGGCGCAGCAGGGGAAACCGCAGAGTCGACGGCCGGTTGGCCCCCTTGCCGGTCCGAGAGATTGGCCAGCACCACGCCGGTCGCCACGCCAGCGGCCATCAGGACCGCGAGCCCCACGCCCCACAACAGCACACTGCTCCGCTGCGGAATCACCTTCGACACCACGCGGGCCTTGTGCACCGTGGTCGACTGCTGCGGCAGGACTTCGGAGTAGACGGTCTCGGCAGACGGGTTGAGAGGGCGGATGATGTCGAGCGCGACGGTCGCATTCTCGCTGGACACTCTGGGCACCGCGCGACCGAGCTTGCGGCCGGTGGGCTCAGGCAGGGCTTCGAGACCAATGCGGGTAGCGTCCCGGTCGTAGGGCGGCCCAGCAGCCGGGGCCACGGGCGCGGGCACCATGCCGGGCGTCAGCGTGATCGAGATGCTTGGCGACGGGTCGGTCGGCGGCGACGGCAGCGGGGCGGAGGCCGTCATGTCCGTACCCCCGATGGCCGTGGGCGCGGAAACGGCCCCGGGCGCCGAGGGAACTTCAAGCAGTGGCGAAGACTTGCGTTGCCGGCCGGTGCTTGCGGCCAGTGCCTGCGCCAGCCGGTCCGGGGTCAGGACGTCCATCGCCTGCGTCGCCGCGTCGCCGTTCGCGTCGGACACCGGCACCAGAATGTCAAACGCCTGCGTCTTGAGGTCGTCGGCCTCTGCAGCGGCCTTCTGGTCGCGACGCGTCCGCTCGGTCCAGTCGTCCAGCGCCGCACGCATCGCGTCGACGTCGGCGAACCGCTGCTTGCGGTCCTTCTGCAGCGCCTTGGTCACGATGCCCTGTAGCTCGGCATCCACGCCCGGCGCCTCGGCTTTCGGCACCGGCTCGTTGAGGTGGCCGGCCAGCGCGGCAAACGCGTTCTCACTGTCGTAGGGATAATGGCCGGTCAGGCAGCGGTACAACACGACGCCCACGGCGTAGAGGTCAGAGCGTCCATCCAGCGTCTCGGAGCGGATCTGCTCGGGGCTCATGCAGTACGGAGTCCCCAGAATCGACCCAACCTGAGTCAAGTTCATGTTCTCGCGAAGGAACTTGGCGATGCCGAAGTCGATGACGCGGATGAAGTCCTTTTCGCCCGCAAGCTCGACCACGAAGATGTTTTCCGGCTTCAGGTCGCGGTGGATGATCTGGCGGCGGTGGGCTTCCGACAGCGACTTCAGCACTTGCGCCATCAGATGGACGGCGCGCAGGGGCGGCAGCTTGCCCTCGGCCGCCAGCAGCTCGTCGAGCGACTTGCCGTCGAGGAACTCCATCGCCAGGTACAGGTCGCCCTCCGGCGTGGTGCCGAAATCGAAGACCCGCACGGTGTTCGGGTGCTTCAGCGACGCGCTCATCCGCGCCTCGGCGGTGAAGCGGTCGATGGCCTTGGCTTCGGCGTGCAGCTCGGGGCGCAGGACCTTCAGGGCGACGCTCTCGTGCGTGCCGACGTGGAAGGCTTTGTAGACGTCGCCGAATCCGCCGCGACCCAGCAGCTCGACCACACGGTAGCGGCCCGCGATGATGCCGCCCACACGGTCCAGAGGCGCTGGCGGCGCGGTCACGGTCTTCTGACCGTCCTTGGGACAGGCCTCGGCGTGCGTGCGCTCTCCGCAGAGCGGGCACATGCGCGGTCCGAGTGGTTCCTGCCCTTCCGTCATGGTCGCGCCGACTCCGCTGGTGTTGGTCCGCAGCCGCACGTGCCCACGCGCGCCACGGCGCGAGCATACGCGCGCGGAGCGGCTGGGTTCAAGGCGACGCCCACACGTTTGGGGGGCGGCCGCCCCTTGTGGTCACATCACGTCAAATCGTGAAGAATTCGCGATAGATGTCGAGGTACTTGGCAGCATCCCCCAACGGCAGGCGCACCAACGGCCCAGGGTCGGAGACGCGAATCGTCTGCGTCAACGCCTCCAGGCTGGCCAGCACACCCTGCTCGAGACCTTCGCTCGTGTAGCCGCCCTCCAGAACCATGACCAGGCGATGCTTGCTCAACAGCTCGGCCGCGTTGACCAGATGCCCGACGATCCGCAGCACGCCATCGTAGGTGACGGTCATGCCGCCCATCGGGTCGCTGGACAGGATGTCGAACCCGGCGGAAACGAGGATCAGCTCTGGTCGAAAGCCCTCGAGCACGCGCGACACCAGAGAGCCGTAGATCGCGTCGTACTCTGCGTCGCCGTGGTTGCGACCAAGCGGAATGTTCAGCGTGCGCCCGCGCCCCATCCCCTCGCCCATTTCCGTCGCGGCGCCAGTGCCAGGGAAATGCGGATGCATGTGCGTGGAAATATACAACACACTGGGATCATGCAGAAATGCAGTTTGGGTTCCATTGCCGTGGTGAACGTCGAAATCGACGATGGCGATCCGGCGCACGCCCAGAACCTCTCGCGCGTGGCGCGCCGCGATGGCGACGTTGTTGAAGATGCAGAATCCCATGCTGCGGTCAGGCTCTGCGTGGTGTCCGGGCGGTCGGCAGAGCACGATGGCGTTGTCGACCTGCCCCGCCGTCACCGCTTCGGTGGCCGCCACAGCGCCGCCTGCTGCACGCAACGCCGCTTCGTAGCTGCGCGCACTGGTCATCGTGTCGTTGTCGAGGCGAACGCGCAGCCCTTCGGTCTGCTGGACGCGATGAACATACGCAGGGGTGTGGACGCGCTGGACCTCAAGCTGCGTGGCCAGCCGACCCTGGAACATGGTGTGGGGCAGGTGGCGGACGTCCTGACGCCGCAGCAGCTGCAACAGCGTCTGCATCCGCTGCGGACTCTCGGGATGGCCGTTTCCCGGGTCGTGCAACAGGCATTCGGGATCGATGAACACGCCGGTCCGCAGCACCGCACACCTCTCTAGCGTTCCTGAATCGTCCAACGGTACCGTTGTCCGACTCTGCGGGAAAGCAGTATTTCTTTTGACGGGTCGCCGCCCCCCGGTGATGGTTGCCTTCTCAGGCAGTTGCGCTGCCTGGAGGTCGTCGGCCCCCATGACGTCGTCCCTTGTACGCCCCCAGCTGCGCGGTCACTTGCGCCGCAACAGCCTGCTTGACGCGGCGCTGGAGGCTTGCGTCCGACACGGCTTGACGGAGCTGTCGATCCAACACGTCGCCGACGCCGCCCAAGTCACCAAGTCATTGGTTCTCTACCACTTTCACGACCGGGCCGGTTTGCTGGACGCTCTGGCTGAGCGCGCCGCGACCCCGCTGGACACGGCCTACGCAACGCTTGCGGACCCTACCGGGGACCCGCGCGAGCACCTGAACCGCTGGCTGTCTGCGTTGTTTGAGGGCGCGGCGGACCCGCGCCGACCGTATCTGCTGCATGTCGCCCTCACCTCTGGACGCGCGTTTGGCCCGCGGGCAGCACCGGACCGTCTGGACGCCGTCGATGCCCGTCGCAGCCATTTGCTCGAAAAGCTGCTGACCCGTGGCCATGCGCAATACGCGTGGCACGCCCCTGACCCGGTTCGGACCACGACGCTGCTGCGGTCGCTGACCGAAGGGATGCTGTTGCAGGCGGCCCGCACGCCAGAGCCCGCGCAAGTCTCCCGTCTGCACGCCCAATGCCGCGCGGCCGTTCTGGATTTGTTGATGCGCCGGTAATCTGCCCGCAGCCGTCAGGCCGCGCCCCAACGGTCGGAAATCAAGGTCGCGACGGCCATGATGGTGGCCGCCGGAGCGACTCCCAGATTCGACGGGAACAGCGACGAGTCAGCCACCACCAGCTTGCCGATGCCGCACGCCTGAAACTGGTCGTCGACCGGAACGCCGCAGAACAAGTGGGCGCTCCAAAGCGGCACCGCTCCGGCCTGAGGCGCCATCGCCGCGATGTCCTGGGCCTGCTTGGGTCTGGTGATGGTCTCCGGTGCGCCGTGCACGCCGGGCCAGACCTCCAGTGCCTCGTCGAGCAGCATCGCCTCGGAAAGAATCGCGATACCTTTTAGAAGCTTGCGCCGGTCTTCATCCGTCGGCGCGTACTGGATCCAGCTGCCCAGCAGGCCACGCCGCACCCTGCCCCTCGCCTCGGCCCGCAGCAACACGTTCCAGGAACCGATGAACGGCAGCTGCTGCATCCGCTGGTCCAGCTGGCGGCCGACCCCCGGCACGCGTTGGGCCAGCGACGAGGTCGGCAGCCGGACGCTCTCAAGCTTCAAGCCTTGGTCGCGAAAGGCAAAGCTCTCCATCGCATGGGTCGCTTCGGGGCCTGCGCTCATCGGCCGTGGGAACAGGCCGGCGACTGCGACCGCGGGATGAACCTGAAAGCCTTGACCGACGTTCTTTACGCCGCTGCGGTGCAACAGGGCGACGGTTCCGGGAGCGCTGGCGGCCAGGATGATCGCGACCTTGGCTCGGGCCACCAGCTTGCCGCCCGCGCTGAACCTGCCGTGCACGGCCACCGCCACGCCGTCCGCGATCTCGACCCGCTCGACCCGACACCAGGGAATCACCCGCGCGCCTTCCTTTTCGGCCCGCGGCAGCAACGTCACGTCGACACTGGACTTTCCGCCATGCGGGCAACCCTGGAAGCACCGACCAGAGCCCTGACAACCCGGCGCCGCCCGCCAAGTCGGCGTGGCCTGCCCCATCAGCCCGCGCAGCAGACCCGCGCCGCCCTCACCCCACAGCTCGCGTGGTGTCTTCTCGACGGCAAGCTCAGCGTCCATGCGCTCGTGCGCCCGCATCAGGTCGTCCCAAGGCAGCCGCTGCTCCCAGCGCGGGTCGGTCTGCACCCACTCCTGCCAGACGTCGTGCGGCATCATCTCCATCACGGCGCCCGCCACGACCGTCGACCCGCCGACGCAGCGCCCTTGCAGGATGTGCATGGCGTCGCGGCCCCAGGTCATCGCGCTGGTGCCGTTGCGGTACAGGCGGGTGCTCGCTTCGTAGCCCTCACCGCGAGCCGCCCGCGCAGGTCCGCCCTCCTCGATCACCAGCACCGACCGCCCCGCCGCCGAGAGCCAACGCGCGCAGGTCGCCCCCGCAGCCCCAGAGCCGACAATGACGAAGTCCGCAGACTCGTGAACGTCTTTCGAGCCATCGGTGGCTAGCATGCGCTCACCAAGGCCAGCTGCTTCCACCACCGCACCAGCCGCCGCACGTAGGGCGAGGGGTGTCGGCTCAGATAAACGAGCAGCCCCTCACGGGCAACCGGAGACAGCAGACTGAACGGCCGAGCGTGCCGTTTTAGGGCATAGGCGTTCAGGACCATCCGGGAGAGGAAGAGGTAAAACCGCACGCGCCACGGCCACGCCTTCGCAAGGTCGCGCCCCTTCCACCCCAGCACGATTGCTGTGAATACCGGCTTCATCGGTTCCATCGGGTCGGGACTCCCGGTTCAGGCGAACGTACCTTTATGGCAACCCCGCAACCGTTCGACAAGTGCCGGGCCGAATCGATTCGGACCGCACTGTCCCAAATCATGCCAACGGCACCGCTTCCGGACGAAGCCGCATTCGGTAAGTCACGAATTCGTCAATGGTCAGCGCCTCAAGGTACGGGTTGGTGCGGCGTTGGTCGGCCAAGATCGACTCGGGCGCCGGGCCGTAGTTGTGACCCGGCAGAATCCGCGTCGTCCCCGGCAAACGGCGCACCAGCGCTTGCAGGCTCTCGAACAGCTGCCGAGGGTCGCCGCCCGGCAAGTCGCAGCGTCCACAGCCGTCTACGAACAGCGTGTCGCCCGTCAGCAGGTCGTTGCCCACCAGCAGACACTGCGACCCGGGGGTATGCCCAGGCGTGTGCAGCAGCTGGACTTTCGCGTCGCCTCCCAGCTCCAGCGTGTCGTCAGGCTTGTGGCAGACGAGGTCGAGCTGCCACGGCTGGCCGCGAAGAAACGGCTGCTCGGTCCGCTGAACGTGCACGCGCGCCGGATGACGGGCCAACAGCGCGGCAACGGCGTTGGTGTGGTCCTGGTGGTGGTGGGTCAGCACGATGTCGGTGATCGGGCGCCCCAGAGCCTCAGCGCGCTGCAGCAGCGCGTCGGGCTCCCAGGCCGGGTCGACCACGGCCAGACGACCGGGCGTCACCGGGACCAGCAGGTAGACGAAGTTCTGGGCTGGCCCCAGGGACATGCGTTCAATGGAGACTGTCGGCAAGTGCGAACCTCGCGGCGGTGAAGCAGCTGAATGTTGGACCAAAGACGAGGTGATACGCAGGGTCGCGCGGCCTCACAGCGTATCGAACACGCCGCGCTCGCGCTCGATGCGCAGGTTGGCGCCACGGGCCAGCGAGAGCAGCAGCTGCTCCATCCAGCGCGTCGTCGACGCCTTGCGGTCGCCCATGCCGCTGGACTTCACCATCATGTCGGCGGCGTCGATCGCTGCAACGGCCCGCTCCAGACGACCGGGCTTCATGGCCCGCACTTGCCGGGTCAAACGGCCCACCTTCCAAGCCTCCATACCCAAGTCGGCGGCGATGCCTTGGTCCGACTTGCCGCGCGCAATCCCCGAGGCCACGCGCAACAGCTTGGTGTAGTGGCTGTTCAGGAAGCCCAGGATACGAAAGACCTCTCCGTCCCGATGCGACGGCGCGACATGTTCGAGCAGCAGGTCCAGCACCGTCAGCGCCCGCGTCACGTCCTCCTCGACGATGGCGTCGGTGATGGCCCAAACGGCGGCGTCGCGGTCCAGCGGCACGGTCTCCTCGACCGACTTCACGGTGACGCACCCCTTGCTGCCCGCGTCCAGCAGCAACCGGTCGGCCGTCTGCCGCAGCCGTGCCGCGTCCGCTCCGCCCAGACGATTCCAGATGACGCCAGCGGCGCGCTTCTCGACCGTGATGCCGTACGGTGCCCCCGTCGTCTCCAGGTACTCCTGCAGCGTCGCCTCGGTCATCGGCGGCACTTCGACCAGCACGCCTGCATCGACCAAGGCCTTGTAGGCGCGCTTGCGGCGATCGAAGTGTTCAGCCACGAAGATCAGCACATACGGCGCCGGCGCCTGCGGATCCAGCGACTGCAGCAGCCACTCGAGCGGGTCCATCTCGCCCGCCGGGACCTTGGCCTTGCTCTTGGCGCCCTTGCCCTTGGCCTTGCCGTCGAAGTCCAGGTCGTCCGCGTGCACGATCGACACCACGCGTCGGCCGCCGAACAGCGACATCGACCGCGCCTCGTGGGTGATCAAGGCGTGAACGCCCGTGCCCTGGAAGTCGCCGTCGATGTAGTCGATCTTGACCAAATCCAACGTCGGATCGCCACCTTGCAGCGCCGCCGCCTCAATCCTGCGCGCGGTGTCCAGCAGCGCCTGCGGATCGGCGCCCGGGCGGTCCTCGTTGCTCTTGCGCTCGACCTCGCCCGACGTGACCACGTACACCGGGCGCAGGCGACCAGAGGCCAAGTGGGCCTCCAGCTCCGGCCCCGCCCGCAGCGGACTCGCCTGCTTGGTTTTCGTGTCTGCGGCAGGTGCGGAAGGGGTAGGCGGCATGGTCGTGCGATTGTAGAGGCGCCCGCCCAAGCTGTCACCCACCGTCGGCGCAACGGGGCCGAAAGTGCTTGGCTTTCGAGACGTGGGGTGGCCTTGGGTCGGGCCGGACCCGACAGGTGTGCCCGCCGCAACGACAACCCCAGCGGTAGTTCAGGCCAAAGGGTGAGGGCCGTTGCCTCTCTCGTTCGCTGCCGAATCCTCTGGTGGACGAAGGCGGCGCGGTGGTTCGTCGGGTCTTGACAGCCCGCGGTGGCTTGCCCTAACCTGCCCCGCGCTCGACCGGTCCGCCCGGTAGCGATTCCGATGTAGCTCAGTTGGTAGAGCAGGTGACTGTTAATCACCGGGTCCGCGGTTCGAGTCCGCGCATCGGAGCCAGAAAACCGCAGGGTTTACGAGAAGTTGAAGAGGGGTCGGATCGTGAGATCCGGCCCCTTTCTGCTTTGGCACAACGTTCGCACTCGAGTACGC
>CAJBNH010000185.1 GCA_903955385.1 uncultured Myxococcales bacterium
GGCCAGGTAGCCCGCGAAGGCGGGCTTCTCAACTGATAGCCCACCATTTCAATGGTGGGTGGATCGACCAGGCCGGCCGCCTGCCCACGGTCTACGTAAGGTGTTGATCTGTATGGACCACAACCAGCGATCGATAGGATGCCACCGCGCCGAGGTTCCTGTCGCAAGGGTAGACGTTTCTCTGTGTCGTTGTGAGGCCTTGTGAAGGCTGAGCGGACGACAGCGGGAGTCTGGGCGAGCGATGGATGGTGGGCGTTGCATCGCGAAGCAAGCAGGCTCAGTGCGTATTCCGATCTGGTGCGGTAACGGGGGAAATCGAATGAACATCGGGTTGTTCGCTGGGCCCTTTCGCAGGGCACCGGCGCTGGTCCTCGTGGCCATCGGTCTGCTCGCGGCCTTTGCTGCCAGAGCCAACGCGGCAGTGCCGTCCGTGATGCTCGTCGAGGGAGCCCTGACCTCTGGAGCGGGGGGACCTGTCGCGGACGGTCAGTACCCAATCACGTTTTCGCTGTACCCAAGCGAGTCCGGAGGCGCAGCGGCCTGGACCGAGGGGCCCGTCCTGATTCCCGTCAGCAGCGGACAGTTCAGCTACGAAGTTGGCTCAAAGAAGCCTCT
Organism: uncultured Myxococcales bacterium; assembly: GCA_903955385.1. Classification (GTDB taxonomy): domain Bacteria; phylum Myxococcota_A; class UBA9042; order UBA9042; family UBA9042; genus CAJBNH01. Next base: position 616 of record CAJBNH010000185.1, read on the forward strand.
GGACGCCACGGTGATCGGCAATGCGTGGCTCTCGATCCAGCTGGGATCGGACCCGCCGATGGGGCGCAAGCATCTGCAATCGGTGCCTTTTTCGATCCGCGCCGGCCTTGCCGAGGGGCTGGCCTGTACGGGATGCGTCACCGAGGACCAGATCAGCGCCAAGGTGCTGGCACCGTACGCCATCCTCGAGGAGCTCGCGTCGGTGGCGATGACGGGCGAATACGTCGATCTGTACGGAATCCCCGACCTGGACGTTTACGCCAAGATTGCCTCCCTGGCCAAGGTCGCGACGACCGGCGCGTACCCGGACCTGAAGGGGCAGCCGGACTTGAGCGTGTTCGCCAAGATCGCCAACCTCGCCAAGGTCGCCACCAGCGGGTCGTACGGGGACCTCTCCGACAAGCCGGACTTCTCTCCCTACGCCAAGTCGGCCTCGCTGGCGGCGGTGGCGACCAGCGGCGCGTACGGCGACATCAGCGGAACGCCGGACCTCTCACCGTATGTCACGGCGGCCTCGCTGGCTGCGGTGGCGACCAGCGGCGCGTACGGCGACATCAGCGGAACGCCGGACCTCTCACCGTATGCAACGACCGCAAGCCTGAGCGTGTACGCAAAGATCGCGAATCTGGCGACGGTTGCAACAACGGGATCCTACGGCAGCCTCAGCGGCGTTCCGGACTTGAGCGTGTACGCGAAGATAGCGAACTTGGCCTCGGTGGCGACCACGGGAGCCTACAGCAGCCTGAGTGGCACACCCAACCTCGCCCTCTACGCCACCGTGGCCTCGCTGAGCTCGTACGCAACGACCGCCAGCTTGGCCGCAGTCGCCACCACGGGAGCGTACTCCAGCCTGTCAGGGCGTCCCGTGATTCCCGTGGTTGGACAGGTATGCGCAGCCCCGCTGGTGCTCCGCGGCATCAATGCCGATGGGACGTACAACTGCGTGGATGGCACCGTGGGTGCGTCGAACGGGGTCCCTTCCGGAGCCGTCATGGCCTTCAACCTGACCGTTTGTCCAACCGGCTGGTCGGAGCTGTCCACGGCTTGGGGGCGGACCATCGTCGGCAGGCCTTCCGGGGGTAGCGTGGGGCTTGCCGTGGGCGTGGCGCTGGCCAATGGCGAGAACCGCAACGTGGCTGGCCCGCACACGCACACCTACTCCGACCCGGGGCATGTCCACTACTACACGGACACGTATGCGAGCTTGATGAGGGCCGTGTACAGCGTTGCCAGCGTCAGCGTGTACTACGCAACCACGACGGTGGGAAAGAACACCAACGCCGCCGGTGTCGGCATCACGATCAACAGCGCTGGTAGTGCCGGCACCAACTCGCCCTACCTGCAGTTGCTGTACTGCCAGAAGAACTGAGCATCGCCCTCCCGAAACCCGAGCGGACCGGAAGCTGACGCGTTCACCGTCTGTCCGGGCTTCCGGTCCGGTCACGGGCAGACCAAGGCAGCCGCCGCGACGGCCTGGACCAGCGGATAGACCCGGCCAGACACGGGATCTGCGAGGGGTTTTGCCGACTTCTGCAACGCCGCCTGCAGTGCGTCCGGGGTCAGCGCCGGTTTGCAGCCCATCAGCAGGGCGCCGATGCCCGCGGCAACCGGTGTGGCCTGTGAGGTGCCCGCCACCACCACTGCGCCCCCGCCAAGCCCCGCGCCGGTCAGGAAGGCACCGGGCGCGACCAGGTCCAGCGCGGCGCTGCGGTTGGAGAAACAGGCCATGCGCGCGGTGCCGGTCAGCTTGTCGCTGCACAGCCCGCCGAACGACTGCGGTCCATAGCTGGCAGTGTACGTCGCCCCGACGGAGATGACGCCGGTCAGGCATGCGGGCGAGGAAAGGCTGTTGCTTTTGGCGGCGTTACCCGCGGCGGCGAAGACAGCCACGCCCTTGGAGCGCAGCAGCTTGACGGCCTTGGCGGTCGCGGGGTCGGCCTTGTCGCAGGTGCCCCAGAAGGTCTCCTCGCCACCCAGACTGAGATTGACGACGCGCACCCCCAGCGACTTGGCGTTCTGGGCCACCCAGTCCAGACCGGCCAGAACGTCTGACGTCGGCCCACTGCCGCCTTTGCCGAACACGCGCACCGCCACCAGCTTGCTGCCGGGCGCGATGCCTTGCGGGGCGACCTTGCCCGCGCCGACCAGCAGGCTGGCAACGTGGGTGCCGTGACCGTGCTGGTCTTGCGCACTTGCGCCCACGGTCTTGCCGCTGCCCGGACGGCCAGAGTGGTCGAAGCAGCGCTGGGCGGCCACGCGACCGACCAGGTCCGGGTGCATCAGGTCCACGCCGCTGTCGATGACGGCGATGCGCACCCCCGTCCCCCAAAGGCCCAGCTTGGCGTGCGCCGCCGTGGCCTGTACCACCGTCGCGGGCAGTGCGTCGGTCCGCAGCATCCGGTCGGCCGTCACGTGTTCGACCTCAGGAAGGACAAGCAGCCGTGCCAGCGCGTCCTTGCCGACCCGCAGGGCCAGCGCCGGAACCAGTCGGTAGCGCCGCAAAACGCGCGCAGGGTCGCCCGACAGCGCAGCCAGTACCCGCGCCTGGCTCGCCGTCACGCGGGCCTGCAGCGCGGCATCGTCGGGTGCGTCGTCCAGGTCTTCCCGAAGCGTGACCAGCACATCGGCCAGCTGCCCGTCCATCAGCGGTAGCTCGATCGGCGACGCAGGGTCCATGTCGGGCCCGACTTGCAGCGCCCCCGCCACGGCACTCGTCGTCTTCTCGGGATCGAGGGCCGTGTCCGCCGTCGTCAGATCCGTCTGGCACGCGGCCAGCACCAGAGCCAGGCACCAGACAAGCCACTTCTGCGTTTCCATCGGTCGCCTCCATCCGCCGGTCTGCCCGGGCTCGGCGATGGAGAGCAAGGAGCGTGCCAGATCTGGCGGCGGCGCAACCATGCGGAAATGCGGGAGAATGACGGTTCCCGACAGGTCTCACCCGTGGTCTCACCTGCGGTCTCACCGGGGCCCGGGGCGAGGGTCAGGTATTAACCCTTTCCCATTTCCCGCAGCTTGGCTACGCTCCGACCCATGCGACAGCCCCGACTCGACTTCCCTGGCGCCCGACACCACGTCATGAACCGCGGCGCCCGCCGTCAGGCCGTCTTCGTCGACGCCGACGAGCGCGACCTCTTCGTTGCGCTCCTCGCCGAGCTGCCAGAGCGCTTCCGCGTTCGGGTCCACGCCTACGCCCTGATGCCCAACCACTATCACCTGATGGTCGAGTCGACCACTGGGGAGCTTTCCCGCGCGATGCGCCACCTCGGCGGCGAGTACTCGCGTCGTTTGAACGTGCTGCGAGGCTGGGACGGCCCCGTGTTTCGCGGACGGTTTCGCAATCGCGTGGTCGGCTCAGAGGCGTATTGGCAGCACCTGTTGCTTTACGTGCACTTGAACCCGGTGCGTGCCGGACTCGCGACCTTGGACGGGCCCGCGTGGACGAGCCACCGGGCGTATCTGGACCCGGCCACTCGACCCGCTTGGCTCTGCACGGACGAGTTGTTGGCCCTGTGCGGCGGTGCGGCAGGTTACGCCGAGCTCGTGCGCGCCGAGCACGCGGGGTTGCGCCCACGGCCAGCCGGCTTCGACCCCAAGCGGCTCTGGGCGCCCGATCCCACGGGAGCGGTTGCGGGATGGGGCGGCCGGTTTGCCGGTCCGACGCTCGCCGAAGCACTGAAGGACGTGTCCGAGGTGACCGGCGTCGCCGTCGAGGACGTGCTCGCCTCCAAGCGGGGCCGCGGCGGCAATCCCGTGAAGTGGCTGGCGGCCTGGTGGATGACCCGCAAGTGCGCGATGGGCAACGGGGCGGTCGGCGCGGTGCTGGGCGCGTCGCACCCGATGCTCAGCAAGTGGGTGGCCCGATTCGAGGCCCGGCGGCACGACTCGCCTGAGTGGTCGGCCTGGGTCGCCGCGTTGGAGTCGCGCCAGAAAACGGTGAACGGTTAATACCTGACCCTCTTCCCCGCTTGCACCCTCCAGGCGCGGCACCTACCTTGTTCGGCCCATGGCCAAGCCCCGCCCACCGACAGCCGTCCCCTCCACCGAACCCGCCGCCGCCGTCATCGGCCTGCGCGGCGTGCGCCAGAACAACCTGCGCGGCTTCGACCTCGAGGTCCCGCTGGGCAAGCTGGTCGTCGTCACGGGCGTTTCGGGCTCGGGCAAGTCGTCGCTGGCCTTCGACACCCTGTACGCCGAGGGGCAGCGCCGCTACGTCGAGTGCCTGTCGTCCTATGCCCGCCAGTTCCTCGAGCGCATGGACAAGCCGCGGGTTGACGAGATCACCGGGATCCTGCCGTCGGTGGGCCTGCGCCAGGGCAAGACCATCCGCGCCGCCCGTGCCACCGTCGCGACCTTGACCGAGCTGGGCGAGTACTTTCGCCTCGTGTTTGCCCACGCCGCCATCCCCGACTGTCCCCGCTGCGGTCGCACCGTCGCGCGCACGCCGCTTTCGGTGATGGCCGACGAGCTGCTGACCCAGGCGACGGGGCGCAAGCTCGCGATCACGTTCGAGGTTCCGGTGGTGTCGCTGTCAGCCGCGCAGGCGACGCTTTCGGGCCTTGCCGCTGCCGGCTATCACCGCGCGTTCGAGGGGGGCAAGACCGAGCCACTGGCCGACATCCTGACCGAGGACCGCGTGGGCGAGAGCGTCCACGTGCTGCAGGACCGCATGGTCGCGCGGGAGGACGACCGCTCGCGGCTGGTCGATTCGCTGCATCAGGCCCTGCGTCGCGGTGGGCGGACGGTGTCGGCGTGGGTCGAGGGGGCGGATCCGCAAAAGTTCCATGCCCTTCGGCCGATCTCGACGGTGCGGCAGGGCGGCGCCGGGGCGTTCGTGCACTTGCGGGCGTCGACGGCGTTGCGCTGTGCGTCTTGCGACCTGGACATCCCGGACCCGTCGCCGCACCTGTTTTCGTTCAACTCTGCGGTGGGCGCGTGCCCGGCGTGCAACGGCTTTGGCCGGCTGGCCGACATCGACCTGGGGCGCGTGGTGCCGGACCCTCGCAAGTCCCTGAGAAACGGCGCCATCAAGCCGTGGAGCACCGAATCGACCGTCGAAGAGCGCGCCGACCTGGAGGCTGTGTGCCTGCGCGAGGGCATCCCGCTCGACGCCGCGTGGCAGGACCTGACCGACGCGCAACGACAGCGCATCATCGACGGCGATCCGGGCCGAAAAGTCTCGCGTTTCTGGGGCATTCGCGGCTGGTTCCGCTGGCTCGAGACCAAGACCTACAAGATGCACGTGCGGGTGCTGCTGGCGCGCTATCGGGCGTACGTGCCGTGCCCCGACTGCCACGGCGCGCGTTTGCGGCCAGAGGCGCGGGCGTGGCGATGGGGCGGGCTGTCGCTGCCCGAGTGGCTGGGGCTGCCGGTGCGCGAGGTGCGGCACAAGCTCGACGACCTGGCCCCCGCGACCGCCGAGCTGCTGGCGCTCGAGCTGCCGCTGCGGGAATTGCGCAAGCGCATCGAGTTCTTGGACGAGGTCGGCCTCGAGTACCTGTCGCTCGAGCGGGCGGCGCGCACCCTGTCGGGCGGCGAGCTGCAGCGCGTGCAGCTGGTGGCGGCGCTAGCGACCGGCATGACGCAGGTGCTGTACGTGCTGGACGAGCCCTCGGTGGGCCTGCATCCCCGCGACAACGACCGGCTCTTGCGGATCCTCGAGCGGCTGCGCGCGGCCGGCAACACCGTCGTGGTCGTCGAGCATGACCCGGCGCTGATGCTGGCGGCCGACACCATCATCGATCTGGGCCCCGGCGCGGGCGAGGCGGGCGGCGAGCTGCTGTACGTGGGGCCGCCGGAAGGCTTGGGCAAGGCCGAGCGCAGCCTGACCGCCGACTACCTGCTGGGCAAGCGGCGGGTGGATGCGGAACCCGACACGTGGGCGCTGCAACGGCTGACGGGGCGCACGACCGCGGGCAAGCCGCTGAAGCCGAAGATCAAGCAGACCGGCTGGTTGCGCGTGCTGGCCCCGACCGCCCGCAACCTGAAGGGCGAAGACGTGGCGCTGCGGCTAGGCGCGCTGAACGTCGTGTGCGGCGTGTCGGGCTCGGGCAAGTCGACGCTGGTCGAAGAGGTGCTGTTTCGCACGCTGCAGCGCCGGCGCGGCGAGATGGTCGACGAGCCGGGGGCGTGCGCGGGGCTGGAGGGCGACGAGGGCCTGCGCGAAGTCGTGCTGGTGGACCAGGAGCTGCCGCACGGCTCAACCCGCGCCAACTGCGCGACCTTCCTGAAGGTCTGGGACGCGATCCGCGATCGGCTGGCGGCCGAGACGCTGGCCCAAGCCCGCGGCTACAACGCGGCCACCTTCTCGTTCAACCGCGAGGGCGGCCGCTGCCCGGTGTGCGAGGGCTTGGGCGTCGAGACCGTCGAGATGCAGTTCTTGAGCGACGTGCGCATCACCTGCGAGGCGTGCGAGGGCAAGCGCTTTCGGTCCGACGTCTTGCAGGTGAAGCACCGGGGCAAGAACGCCGCGGATTTCCTGGACCTGACGGCGGCAGGCGTGGCCGAGGCGTTTGCCGACGACCCGGCGCTGTCCGACGCCATGCGCGCCCTGTGCGACCTGGGCATGGGCTACTTGCGCCTGGGGCAGCCGCTGTCTACGCTGTCGGGCGGCGAGGCGCAGCGGCTGAAGATCGCCTGGCACCTGCTGCAGGCAAAGACGCACAACGCCTTGTTCCTGCTGGACGAACCGTCGACCGGCCTGCACCTGCACGACGTCCACGTGCTGCTGCACAACCTGCGGGCGCTGACCGACCGCGGCAACACCGTCGTGCTGGTCGAGCACCACCTGGACCTGATTGCCGCCGCCGACCACGTGGTCGAGCTGGGACCCGACGGTGGTCCGGGCGGCGGTCGGGTGCTGTATATGGGCGAGCCGCAAGGACTTGCCGAGCTGCTCGACTCGCCGACGGGCACGCACCTGCGCATCGCCCGCAAGCGGTCGCAAGACACCGCGAGCTGGGTCTATGCGCGCGCCGGCGGTCTGCCCGACGACGACCGCATCGAGCGCGACCCCGGTCTGGTGCAGGTGCGCGGTGCCCGTGTGCACAATTTGCGCTCGATTTCGCTGGATATTCCGCGCGACCAATTCGTCGTCGTCACGGGGCTTTCCGGGTCGGGCAAGAGCTCTCTGGCATTCGACGTGGTGTTTGCCGAGGGGCAGCGGCGGTTTCTCGACTGTCTGTCGCCGTTTGCCCGCCAGTACCTGCCGCCCGCCGCCCAGCCCGACGTCGACCGACTGGCGGGACTGCCGCCGACCGTGGCGATTGCCCAGCGCACCACGCGCGGCGGGCTGCGCTCGACCGTCGCGACACTGACGGACCTGTACCCGTACCTGCGGCTGCTGTATGCCCGCTGCGGCACTCAGCTTTGCCCGCATTGTGGCGGGCCGGTCTCGGGGCAGACCGCGGCCGACGTGGCCGACGCCATCACCCACCGCCATGGCCAAGGCACCGTGTACGTGATGGCGCCGGCGATTCGCGGCCGAAAGGGGCACCACAAGGAGATCCTCGACCGCGCCAAGGGTCTGGGCCACGTGTGGATTCAGGTCGACGGCAGCCTTGTGCCCCTGCACGCCGTGCCACCGCTGCGCCGCCACACCGTGCACGACTTGGACTACGTGGTGGCACGCGTGGACGGCAAGCGTCAGGGGCCGGAACGGCAGACGGTGCTGGCCCAAGCCGTGGATGCGGCGCTGGGGCTGGGCGACGGCACGGTGCTGGTCCGCACGGCGGACACGGTGGCTGCGACCTGGAGCCTGCGCCGCCACTGCAACCGCTGCGACCGCGGCGTCGAACCCCCTGATCCGCGGCTGTTTACCTTCACCTCGCCCGCCGGCTGGTGCCCGACCTGCCACGGCACCGGCGTGCGCGAGACCCTGCTGCCGGGCGACGAGGTCGACGAGCTGGCACCCCTGGCAGAAGGCGAGGCGGTGCTGCCCGTCAAGGCCAAGAAGGTCAAGAAAGACAAGAAGAAGCGCGAACGCCCAGGCGACGGCCGCTCGACCGAGGCCATGGCCAAGGCGGGGCTGCCCGACGGCGGCGAGAAGGTGGCGGAAGAGGCGGTGCGGCTGCTGCAGCCCTGCCCGGCGTGCGAGGGGTCGCGGCTGAAGAAGGAGGCGAGGTCGGTGCAGATCGCCCAGCGCGGCATCGACGAGGCGGTGGCGCTGGGGCCGCAAGAGCTGGTGCAGTGGCTGCAAGGCGTGACGTGGAGCGCCCGCGACGCCCAGGTGGCGCAGCCGATCGTCGACGAATTGGCCAGTCGCTGCAGGTTTCTGGTCGAGGTGGGCCTGGAGTACCTGTCGCTAGGACGTGGCGCGACCACGCTGTCGGGGGGCGAGAGCCAGCGGATTCGGCTGGCGGCGCAGTTGAGCTCGAACCTGCGCGGCGTGCTGTACGTGCTCGACGAGCCGACGATTGGCCTGCATCCCGCCGACAACACCAAGTTGCTGCACGCATTGGATCAATTGGTGCAGCGCGGCAACGGCTTGCTGGTGGTCGAGCACGACGAGGAGACGATTCGCCGCGCCGACCACGTGATCGAACTGGGACCCGGCGGGGGCACCCAGGGCGGGCTGGTGCTGACCCAAGGGACGCTGCAGGCGATGCTGGCCGACCCGCTGTCGCCGACGGGATCTGCCCTGCGGGACGGCCACTTGCGCCGGGTAAGGGCCACGCCGCGGCCGATCGACGCCGACACGCCGTTCGTCACGCTGCGGGGCGCCCGCCGCAACAACCTGCAAGGGATCACGGCGCAATTCGCGCGCGGTCGCTTCAACGCCGTCACGGGCGTGTCGGGGTCGGGCAAGTCGACGCTGGTGCGCGATCTGCTGGTCGTCGCCGGCAACCAGCACGTCACGGTCACCGGGCTGCGTCCGGCCGAAGATCGCCCGCACATTCCGGGGTTGGACGCGCTGGAGGGGCTGGACGGTCTGGGCCGCGTGGTCGAGGTGGATCAGGCGCCAATCGGCCGCACGCCCCGCTCGTGCCCCGCCACGTACATGGGCATCTTCGACGCGATCCGCAACAAGTTCGCAGCACTGCCCGACGCCAAAGTGCTGGGCCTGACGGCGCCCAAGTTCTCGTTCAACGTCGAGGGCGGCCGCTGCGAGGCGTGTCTGGGCGCCGGGCAGGTCAAGGTCGAGATGTCGTTTCTGCCCACGGTGTTCGTGCCGTGCGAGTCGTGCAACGGCAGCCGCTATGGCGAGCAGGTGCTGCAGGTGCGCTACCGCGGCGCGACGATGGCCGACGTGCTGCGGATGTCGGTGGCCGATGCGGCGGAGCACTTTCGCGGCGTGCGGCAAATCGAGGGCGCGCTGCAGCTGGCCGAGCGGGTGGGGCTGGGCTACCTGACGCTGGGGCAGGGGTCGAACACGCTGTCGGGGGGCGAGGCGCAGCGGCTGAAGATCGTCAGTGAACTCAGCAAGAAGCGGCGGCAGGAGACGTTGTACGTGTTGGATGAGCCGTCGACCGGCTTGCACTTGCGCGACCTGCAGAAGTTGTTGAGCGTGCTGCACGAGCTTGTCGATCGTGGTGATACGCTGGTCGTTATCGAGCATCAGTTGGATGTGGTTCGCGAGGCGGATTGGATTGTGGATCTGGGGCCTGGGGCTGGCGTGCTGGGGGGGCGGCTTTGCTACCAGGGGCCGGTGAATGGGTTTGTGCTCGGGGAGTTGCAGGTGCCGACGGCGGTGGCGTTGCGACGGGCTTGGTGAGGGTCAGGTATTAACCCTTTCCCATTTCCAGCGTCTTCGGAAACGGTTAACGGTGACCTGACCCCGGCGACAGCCTTCACCTGACCACGCCAAGGATGGACAGTTCACCCGCAACATGCTACATAGCGTCGGCACAACCAGACAGAAGCCAACGACTCGTAGCATGAAGACCCACCGCAACAACCCGACGACCCAGACCGTGCTAGAGCACCAATCAGATTCCCGCCACCGCTGCCATCCGATCGATCACATTGAGGTTTTCGACGGCCGCCGTGCGGCGCAGGTCGAACACGTTTTTGCGCAGGCCCCAGTACCTGGCCCGCGGACCCTGGCGTCGCGTGA
>CAJBNH010000186.1 GCA_903955385.1 uncultured Myxococcales bacterium
CCAGCCGGTTCGGATCGGTCGGCGCATTGAGGAATTCGGTGCGAACCGCAGTGCGTACCATGTCCGTCAACATCGGCATCATGGCGTCCAGCGTCGCCCGCACTTCGGCCCGTATGTCGATCACGGGACCCGCCGTCACATCCGGGCGACGGAGTAGAGGCCCCTGTGCTCGGCGCCCAGAGGCGTGCGTGTCCGTGTCTGCAACGCGCAAGAGTGGCGCGGGGCCGCTTGGCGGAGGACGGCGCCCGCGAGCCTCCTGCTCCTCTACGCGCGCACGGCGAGCGAGCCATGCTTCGCGCTCGGGCACCGTGTCATCGATCATGTGCGGGCCGAAGTGGTAGACGTTGCCAGGCAACTCGCGCGGCTCTGGAGGGACCTTGCGACGGCTCTGCGTTGTAAACTTCAATCGTTTCGCGTCTTTGGCGCTGATCTGGATCATGTCGTTTCGCTCCTGCTTGGGTTCGATACCTTTCCGTCCCTGCTGACGACGCTCATGGTGTCGCTCATCCCGAGCGACGCCCGACTTCGCGGCCGGTGGAGCGTGCGTCGCCCCGTGACCGGAGCGCGCCCCTGTGCCGCAGCGAGGTCAGCAAGCTCAGGGGTACCACCGAAGGCCGTGGGCAGGCAAGCTGAACCGCCTTGCAACACATTGACATTAAAGGCAAATATTGGCCCATGGAGCAGTATCGCCATCCTTTCTTCTTGCGGCTTCAGTCAGGAATGAGCGGAACCCACCGTACGGATTGAGCTTTCATGCACCACCGCCGGCGGCCATTGCGCGGGAGACCTTCGTGATCGCGACGCAGGGGCTCTCCCTGGGTGCACGGCCCGACAGCGTATCCAAGTGCCCGATTCAGCTCATGAAACCGCACCATCAGACCCCGTCCTGCCCCGCCCGCCCGCATCCCGCCCAGCTGTCGGGCCTCCCGACGGCGCCGAGGGCGGGTGCCCTTCACGCTTGACGGTGCGGCGGGAGCTTGGGCGCAGGCGAATCACGGCGTGGCCTCTCGACAGCCGCGCGCGGGGGCTGCCCGACGCGGGGACGAACGCCACGCGGTCTCGGCCTCGGCCCCGGCCGAGCCCACGCTCTGGGGCAATGGGGACGCGATCTGCGCCAGCAACTCACGAAGTCCGGGCACGACCTTGCACGCGCCATCGACCGTGACCTCGATGGGCACGCGACCGCCGAGGAAAGCGTGGTGGTTCACGACCACGATATCGGCTTGCGCCGCCCGCCGAAAACCTGAGAACCGGCCGCAGGTTTCGGCGAACGGACACGCGACCTTCCGCTCCTTGCCGGTCTTGGCGTCACGCTGCCGCAACCGCGTGCAAGGCTCGTCGCCCGGGGCGGGGCCGTCGCCCTCGTCTGCATATGCGGCGAGGTGGCACGAGTAGCCGATGTTGGCCATCGCCCAGGTGGCCTTGGGATCGTCCGGCGGCGGATCGTCCAGGTAGGCGGACAGTCGCCCGGCGAGGTTCCGCCACGAGCTGAGCGGGGTGACGGCGACGCTGAGTGCTGCCGATCGCGCCGCAGCCTCGAGACGCCGGGACTCCTTCCAGACCGTCAGGATGTCGGGTACGACGAGCGCAACCGGCATTCCGTTTCGCGCCAGATGCAGCGCAAGCAGACGCGCGAAGACCGACTTGCCCGTGCCCGTTGGCGCATTCGCAAGCTTCGTCACCCCGCAGCCAATGTGCCGAGGCATCTCGCCGCTTCGGTCGACGAGTCGGTCCAGGAACGTGCGGATGCCCACCTGCGCATACAGATTGTTCCCGGCCGACTCGTCGATGGCGCAGGCGAGCGCCAACAACTCGTCGCGGTCCATACGCACCGTCGCGCCCGGGGGTGCCGTGCGCAGCACGAGGGTCGGCGCGGTCACCGCTGGCATGTCCGAAGAGGGAACGCTGAACGTCCTGCCTGCCCCGACCAGGCAGGCCATCCCGAGCGCCGGCACTTCGGGGGATTGCCCAGCAGTCGACCGGCCGCGCTTGCGCTCAGCCTGGGCGAACCAGAGCGCGATGCGGTCGTCGAGAGGACTGCCGGCGACGTGACGGAACTCGGCATCCCAGCCCGGCGGGTGATTCCCATCGCGCGAAACCGGTTCGAAGTCATCCGCGCTCTCAAGCACCTCGCGGGCACGCTCGATGAGCGCACCGTCGTCGGCGAGGTCGTCCGGCCGCACCGCGAAGAACCGAGCCACGGCCGCACGCGCGTTGTTGTCGGTCTCCCATCCAGGCCACAGGTGCACCCGTCCGTGCACGAGCAGGCGCACGTCCCCCAGGGTGGGCGACGGCGCGAAGTGCCGCAGCGTGAGCGCGAGCGCAAGATTGGTCGCGAGGTCGACGTTCACGCTGCCTCCTTCACACGGCGGACGATTTCGCTCGACGAGGCGAAGCGGTAGCCCGCGTCACGTGCCACCAACCGCTCGAGAACCGGGATCTGGGCCTCGCGCCGGTCGGGAACGACGATCCACGTCGTCTCTGTGACCTGTCGGTCGTTCAGGTGGCGGGCAAGGGAGACCGCCGAGCTGTGGTCCTTCACGTCGATGCGCCAGCGCGCCTCGCCGCGTCGAACGTCGAGGTCGTAAGCATCGACGAACGGCCAGAGCATGACCGTTGCTCCATCGATTGCGGCGAGCCGCCGTTCGAGGTCGAGCTCTTCGAGTCCAGGCAGCACCGTGAAACGCCAGATGCCGGGCCGCAGCGCCGCCTTGCCCTGCGCGAGCACCGGGCTGGGAGGGGGCAGTGCGCCGAGCCCGACCAAACTCGCCTCGGAGAGATCGAATCGCGCGCCGGCGGCAAGGCATGTCTCTGAACGGTGGCAGGATACCAAGGTGCCGTGCACGTGCATTGGCCATCGGCATCGCGGGCAAGGGTAGAACTCGCTCTGCTTGCCACGGGCAATGACTGCCGCAGGAGCAATGTGGCTGTAAACCTGGGCGAACTCGACGCCGACGCTCTGAGCTGCCGCCGCCGCGGCTGACGACTCCGCGTGCGCGTGCTCGACGAGGAAGCGCCGAAACGCGGTGTACGCCGCGGCGCCGTCAGCTCGGCCGAGCAAGTGGCGCATCACATCCCTGATGATGCGCTGCTCGATTTCGGCAAGCGGCGATGTGCCCGCGTCGTCTGCCAGGTCCTGGCAGATGGGCGTCGGCTGACCGCCTTCGACCAGGTTGAAGGCGCCGCCGTCTGGCAGCCAGTCGGACACCGGCTGTTCGAGGCAGGCGAGCAGGTCAGCCGGCGACAAGGCAGGCAGGCCATAGGATCGACGGGCGCGCGAAGCCCAGGAAGCGGCCAGCATCGCGCGCTCGACCAGCGTTCCTCCGGTCGGCACGGCGGCGGATCCGCGCGCGCACCAGGAGGTGGCGGCGAGCGCCGCGAGGGTGAGTGCCTTGTCGCGGGCGAGGATGTCGGAATGATCAGGCGTGTCGAGCATGGGGGCGACCTCAATGGGCGGGCGGGTACTCGGTGGTGCGTCCAGAAAGGGGCCAGGCTTGTCGCGCAAGGTCTCTGCTTTGGAGAAGCGAGGAGCCGCTCCAACGTCGGCCGCGCCTCGTTCGGCTCGGCCACGGTGGAACGTGTAGGCCCGCCTACTCCCGCCCACCCGACCCACCGGTCAAGATCGGCTTGCCCAGGCTCCGCCCGCCAGGCAGCACCACCGGCCCGGGCAACCGAGGCGGTGCCGCGCGCTTCGCCTCGGGTCGCCCGAACCGCCAAGGCAGCTCCGCATGGAAGCCCGCGCCCTGGGTCTGCCAGTCGACCACGACCGTCACGTCGCCCTTGGGCGCGCGGTCGTAGCGGATGCGCCAGGTGCGCTCGAGCGAGAGCAACGTCGTGTCGGCGATGCGCTCCTGGGCGTTGCCGGCCGCGAGCCTGGCTCCAGCGGGTAAGCGGATGTCCACCTGGATCGGCGCGAGGTCGGGTCGCGCCCGGTCGATCGCGACCCGGAGCTCGATCTCGCCACGTGTCGGTACGGTGTTCGGGCCGGAAAGCCGGACCTGAATGGGGGACTGCGGGCCCGTAGAGGGCAGGGCGGGCGTCGCCTCAGCAGTGGGCGCTGGCATCGTCGGTGCAGCGGCCGCGGGCTGCAGCGCCGGCGGTGCGGCGGCAGGCGCGCCGGGAGTGGCCGGTGGTGTCACGACATCGGCTTGCGCGGTACCAGCCGGTGCCGCCGGCGCGACGGCCGCGGTACCCGCCGCAGGCGACGGCTGGCTGCACGCCAGGGGCAGGAGACATGCGAGGAGCAGAGCGAACTTCAGGAGGTTGTTGGTCATGGCGGGCCTCACTTGCAGATCGGGTTGTTGACGGAGTAGGGCAGCGCGCCCTTTGCGGATTGGACCTTGGCGGCAAGCCCAGGCGACGCACACAACAGGGCGTCCAAGAAGTCGGCGGCGCAGGGCACGGGGGTAGAAGTCTTCTGCAGGCCACTGTAGTCACCGGACGGCGACACGTCGTCCCACGAGTACCGCTTGCAGCTGCGCGTAAAGATCCCGTCGTTCATCTGGTCGCTGGCCAACGCGGTCCAGAACGCCTTGTTGGCAGCTTCCTTGAACGGCTCGGCACCGTGCGCGGCCGATTGCCACAACAGCGCCGAAACCCGGTTCTCGTCGACGAACTGCAGCAGGTCGGTGGCCTCGAACGGCCATAGGTAGCCGCCGCTGCCGTACTCCGCGGTATCGAGGCTGAGCCAGAACATGCCGTTGCCGCCGGGTGAGTAATACACGTCGTCGCCGCGCGCGGCGCTCGAGTAGAACGTCGCCCAGCCTTCGGACCAGCCCATGCCGGGCGGGACCTTGACGCCGATGTAGTGCTTACCGCCCTCCCCGGGACTGGTGCCGTAGCTTGCCATCGCCCAGTGGCCCATCTCGTGGTGGGTCACCGCGTCGGACATCGGGTGGCCACTCGACGACGAGATCCAGACCTGCGACTGCGCCTCGGCGCCGAGCAGCGGGCCGCCCTGGGTGGGCCATGGCGCAAAGCAGGCGCCGCAGTCGAAGTCGATGTCGTCCTTGACCCAGACCGCGAGCGTACGGCCGGCATAGCCCCACTGGTTGAGCCAGCCGTTGTAGAAGTCGTAGCGCGCGGCGTTGTACACCTGCAGGGCTGCGCTTCCTTCCCCGGAGCTGATGTGCCACTTGCCGCTTGCTTTCACCGCCGCCGTGGATGCCGCCCAGGTGTGGGGGTTGCCGGACAGGAAGTTGTCGGACTCTACCGGTTGCACACCCGCGGGGACCTCGGGCGACAGCACAACGAGACTAGCCTTGTTGGTCGTCTCGTCGTACCCGGCGGCCAGGAGCACTACGTAGTCGTACGCGCTCGGGTTCGCGGGCGCCTTCACCGTGAACGATCCGTCCGCGCCCACGAACGTGGCATCGAGGAAGGTCGACGTAGAGAAGTCGCTGGCGTACCGCACCGACACCACTACGGCGTACACCGGAACCCTTGCCACCGGGGCATCGAGCGCAAACCCGGTGTAGCCCTGGTACGGCAGGATGTGGTCGTAGGTCACCGTTGCGGTCAGGGGCTTGAGGGGCACTGTCCCCGGGCAACCGACCATCGAACCAAGGCCCGACACGATGCACCCCTCGCACGCCACATCCTTCCAGGTGCCGTCGTCTTGGCATTCCCGTGCGAGGTTCGCGTTGCCAGGCGCGCAGGTGAGCACGCCCGGCTGGCACGAATCGTTGGCGGGGACACACCAGGCGAAGCCGGCGCTGTCATCGCAGTACTCGGACGCCGTGCACTCGCCGAACTTCAGCTCCGGCTTCAGGCCGCTGCCCGCCGCGACGGCGCAATAGGCGTAGGTGACACCGCTGAGGCACTCACCATCGACGGAGATTCCCCCGCACGGGTCGGACTTGCACGACGCGCCACCGTCGGCATCTGAACCACACCCGAACGCGCAAGTGAGCTTCGACTCCTGCTTGCCGCAACTGTCATACGCACACAAGTCGTTGCCACAGCACTGGACGGCCGCGCCGGGCGTACACGCGCCGCAGACCTGGGCCAGATCCGGGCAGCAGTCGCCGTACTGGCCGCACTGGTCGTCGCACTGACACGTGCCACCTTCGGTGTAGTCGCCACACTTGCCGGCGCAGCTATTGGGCGCGACACACAGCCCCTTGGCGTTGCAGGTCTTTCCGCTCGGGCACACGCAGCACGATCCGGCCACACACTGTCCGCCCGCGCCGCACGCGGTGAAGTCCGGGGCTGGCGCGAACGAGCAACCCTTGCCCGGCAGGCAGGAATCCGTGGTGCACGGGTCGCCGTCCTTGCATTCCAGCTTGAAGATGCCCTTGCATTTGCCGTCCGCGCACGCGTCGCCGGTCGTGCAGGGGTCGCCGTCGTTGCACGAGCCCCCTTTGGCAGGCGCGTGCGTGCAGCCGACGATGGGTGCGCAGCCGTCGGCGGTACACGGATCGCCGTCGTCGCAGGGGTTCGCGCCGATCTGCTTGCACTGCCCAGCGGCACACACCGCGTTCACGGTGCAGGGCGTGCCGTCCCAGCACTTCTGGCCCTCACACTTGCCGCCACACCCGTCGTCGCACTTGGCGCCGTCGCAGCTGGGCGTGCAGGTTGCGTCGGTCTGACATTTGCCCGCGGCGGTACACACCGGGGCCGCGTCGGGGCACGAGCCGCAGAAGCCGCCGCACTGGTTGGGGCCGCACTCCTTGCCGTCGCATTGCGGCGTACAGGTGCCGGGGGGGATGTAGCTGTAGCCGGGACTCGGGGAACTTGGGCATCCGGTCAGAAGTAGGAGCAAGGCGGCCCAAGGCCAAGTGGCGCCGCGAGCGGGAATGAGCCGGTGCAGAAAGGCAGGCATGGGAACTCCATTGGTGTGCGCAGGCAGGGCAGGAGCAGGAGAGTGTGACGGCACGTCGCGACAGACTGCGTCGCTTTCAAGCGGCCTTGGCTCGAGGGGCATCGGTCGTGGCGGCGAGCCGGGCCGCTCGCAGGGCATCGAGGGCCGCGCGCCAACACCGCGGGCACAAGTCGTGTTGCGGCCGCCAGCAGGCGTGACCGCGGTAAGTGGAGATGGACCGACGCTGGTTGCAGCCGCTACAGGCTCTGCGATCGGATAGGCGGTGCTTCTTCATGTCGTCCTCCCGTGAATCCGAGGAGGAGAACGACGGCGCCAGCGGAGGTCTGACAGCTGCGCAGACGAGATGGACTCGCGCCGCTCAGTACGGGAAGCGGTCGGCGAGCCAGCGAGCGGGCGACGGCGTGCCGGCAGGCATCGACGCGCGAAC
This sequence comes from uncultured Myxococcales bacterium, assembly GCA_903955385.1. GTDB lineage: Bacteria > Myxococcota_A > UBA9042 > UBA9042 > UBA9042 > CAJBNH01. The sequence continues at coordinate 7,251 of CAJBNH010000186.1, forward strand.
CAGGTCGACGAGGCCGCCGTACTTGGCCGCGAGCATCGCGATGTCTGGCTCGCGGTTGCAGGAGGCGTCTACCTCCACGAGCTCGTCGAGCGCGACGAGCTCGCGCACCCACGGTGTTTGCACGGCGGACCGGTGCGCGGCGGCTTCGGCAAGTCGGTCGCACCCGACCAGTGCCCTGGCAAGCCATCTGCGGCGGAGATCGCACAGCTCGGGAATCAGCTCGCTCCACCGGTACGCGGAGTCGTCGAGGTGTCGAACGGCTGCTGGGTAACGCTGCGCAAGCGCCAGTGCGCGCCCGGCGGCGAGGAGGACGTGGTGCAGGTCGTGGGCGTCCAACAGGTCCTTGAAGTCGTCGAGTTCACGGACATGCCGGTCGAGCGCGGCGTCGGCCTCGGCAGCTTCAGTCGCGCGCAACCCCAGCACGCGCACGAGTTCGCACCAGGGTCGGGCAAGGCCTTGCGGCATCGGCGAGGCCAGCCAGGCCTCGACCGTGGCCTGCAGCCAGGGCACGGCCTCGTCCGGCGCGAGCACCCCGAGCACGCGTCCCACAGCGCCGCGCAGGGCGAGCCCTTCGCACTCGCATTCCGCCGCGTCTTCGACGAGTTGCGCAGCCGCACGTGCGGTCGCGAGGGCGTCGGGTGCTCCGCCGTCGAGCTGGGACTGCACCACGTGGGCGAGCAGCCTGAAGCGCTCGGGCAGATGCAACGCGGCGAGGTCCCGGTCATCCGGCACCCGCAAGATGTCCACGCGACTTGCGGCGTGGCGCGACGCGATGGACTCGGTGACCGCGAGCCGGCGCGCGGCCGGAAGCGCGGGATGCATTGCGCCGAGCCAGGCCGCGGGTCGTGCGATGCAGGTCCAGTCGAACAGTGGGCTTCGATTCCACAGCGCCGTGCGATGGAGCAGGGTGGCGAGCGAATCGGCAACCTTCGGATCATGGAAGGCCGCGGGAGGGGCCTCATACACGCCGGGCCAAGCGACCTCGAAGGCATCGCGCACCGTGTCCACGCCCACGACTTCCAGCGAGTGCGCGTTCTCCAATCCCGCGCGGCAAAGTTCGACCTGGCTCGCGTGCACGACCATCCGGCGGATGCCCGGAGCGTTCGCAGCCAGCGATCGGACCTTCGCCGGAAGGGTCGCCTCTGCAACGGGGCCAACCGCGACGGCGTCTGCCGTGGTGGCCGAGAAGCACAGGTCTGCGGGCAGGGGCCGGTCCATCAGCCATGACGCGACGGCCATGCGCACACCCAGGCCGACCGACGCGCCGTCGACCACGTGGGGCATCGCTCCATCGTCCGACCAGAGGCCCTCCGCGGCCCATGCCGAGGCCAGCAGCGTGCCGCGGATGTCCTTGGTCGTGTACGGCAATGCGTGCGTCACGAGCCGACACGCCTCGTCGACGCACGCGTCGGCCTCCGGTCCCAGGCTGGCGACGGTGCGGGAAGTCTTGCGGCGGAAGTGCCACAGGCTGGTCGTCGACTGGTCGCCTGACGATGCGACGGCGACGAGCAGCGTCTCGCCAGGACCTGGCGCGGCAGGTCGGGACCCGAAGTCGCGCTGGAGGGATTCTGCCTCTGGACCTGCGGGCCAGGTCCAGGCGACACGCAGCGCACGGGCGAGCCTGAGGCGCTCGCTCGTGGACCGCGAGGCGCTGCAAGAAAGCGCAGAGACGCTGGTCACGGCGGGCTCCCGTTCGGCGCGAAGCGACCCCACCAGGCGTCGGGCTCCTGCCAGGCGACGGCCATCAGGCGGGGATCCTCGAATGCCGGGACGGCGCTCCACGTGGTCAGGTGGACCTGGGCGGCGGTGTCGAGTGCGCGCAGCGCCCGGTCCAAGTTCGCTGCGGATTCGCCCTCGAGAAGGCACCGAATCGAGGCGAGATCATCGCGGTCGTGCAACCAGCGCAGCAGCTTGTCGGCCGCGTCGGGCTGGTTACGGAAGATTGCTTCGCTGACCGCTGCTGCGGTTTCGACCATTCGGCGGGTCTGATCGGCGGAATGGGCGAGCACTTCGGAGAGATCGGCGGTCGGGAGTGAGCGGGCCCAATCGAGCGCCAGCGGTCCCGGTCCTCCGCCCTGCATGACCCACATCATTGCGGCGGCGCGTTGGTCCGGGCTCGGCATCCACAGGCGTGCCACGAGGCCCAACGCGGCCAGTTCGCGATACGCCGAGCCGGAGGCACTCGCTGCGGAAAGGGCGGTCGCGACCCACGGCTCGAGGCCGTAGCCGCCGGTCAGGTCGGCGGCCGCGGGAAGCCGGCTGTGCGCCGAGCCTGCGACAGGGCCATCGTCCACGTCAGTGAGGCCGCGAATCACGACCTCACCCTCGAACGCGCCGACCAGGAGTTGCCCAAACGAGCTCACGAGCCGAACCGCTGCGTGCCCGCGTCGGCTGTCCAGCCACACGGAGCGGTCGTCGTGCGGGTCCATTTGGGCAGAGGCGGCGCCGAGGAGGCTGACCGCGTGATCGAACTCGACGAGCACGAGCTTGGGTTCCGGGGCCCAGGCCTTGACGCTTGGCAGCGCGCTTGCGGGTTGCGAGTGCACGAGGCGCAGGGGGGTGAAGACGGGGTCATCCGGAACCGCCGTGTCGAGCAGGTCCCGCAGGGGACGCACGGAGCCGGCGTCCCCCAGGTGCGCGTGCGCCAGGGCGGCCGACCACAGGCCGAGCGGGTCGGTCGATGCACCCGGCGAGACGCCGAGCACGGCCAGGAGGTCAGGGGTGAAGCGGGTGTCCTGCGTCATGGCGTGCCTGCCTCGAGGGCCCCGGTAAGCACCGGTCCCTCAGTCTCTTGAACGCCGTCTTGTTCGGACCTCTGACACCTGACGAGGGTCATGAGGAGGCGGCGGTGGTAGTCCGCTCGCTCGATGTCCCACGTCCCCGCTCGTTCGAGCCGGTTGACCGCGTCGTCGAGTGCCTCTCTGAGGCGCTTGTGGTTTGTGAACAGCCGATTGCGGTGGCGGATGAAGTCGCCCTCGTCGAGGTCTACGCCGCCCGCCTCCTCGCGAACGATGTCGCGCAGCGAGCGGTCTCCATAGAGGAGTTCGGTCATCTGACGCCAGGCGACTTCCAGCGGAGCGCGGTAGCGAGGCGCGCGTGCGTCCAGGGCGACGAGGTAGAGGGCGTTGAGGTCCTGCTTGGCTTGGTCGACGGCACGACGGCCGTCGAGATCTCTCCCGATCGATTCGGCGTCTGGTGACGACGACGGCAGATCTTCGGCCGCGAGAACGGGTTTCGGAAACGGCAACTGCTCATTGGACCGAATCTCGTTGGCCTCGCGCTCGGCTCTGCGTTGTCGCTTGGTTCGATCGAGCCATCGGTTTGCCAGCATCTTGCGGACGTACCTGGCGACCGCCTTGGGGCCTGCGTGCAGCGGCAAGTCGGGATTGCGCATGACGAGCTTGAACAGCACGTCCTGCACGATGTCCTCTTGGTCGTTGGTGGGGACGCGCACGCCACTCGGTCTGTCAGATACGAATCGCACCAGGGACTTGCGAATCGCATCGACATCGCACACGACGGGATCGTCGGGTACGCCGAGTGCATCTTGCAGAGCGGTACGAATGTCCCTGACGGAGTTCCCCATCGTCGCTCGCTCGCGTCTGGCCCCCGTGGCCGGCAGCGTCGATAGCATGGTTTCCGTGATGGGGACAACTCGCGAACAAGTCCATCGACGGTGCAAGGTTGGCAGGCGGGCGCCATGCCGCTACAGTCGCGCTCCCAACGACGGTTGACCAGGACGGGCGACGCATGGCAGGCACACCTCCAAACGGCACGAAGCCCGACCCGGACCGCATTCGGCACTACCTCGAAATCGCGGCCTACTGCGTCGACGAGTGTGCGGAGCATCAGGCGGAACGGCAGGACGTGTTCCTTTGGAATGCACGTCGAGCCGCCGAGGCGATCCTCTACGCCTTGGCGGACGGCACCGACATCGGCGCGCAGATCCATCGCCAGAACAAGGACAAGAAGCCGGTCAACCTCCAGGACATTGCGCAGCAGTTGGTCGAGAAGGAGCGACTGCATCGGCAGGTAGAACCCCTGTTCGACGTGATGCGAACCGCCGGGAACCTGGGGGCGCACGCGCAAGCGCCGTCGACGCACGTCGACCAGACGGCGATGGAGAACTGCGCGTTTGCGACACGCCGGGTGCTCAAATGGACCTATGAAGAGTCGATCCTGAAGCGGCCGATGCCGGAGAAGGTGCGGGCGGCGCTCGAGGACCTCGCAGAGACATCGCCGCACCGCAAGTCCAAGTACCGGAAGGCTGTAGAGGAACTGCGCACGCTCAGGGAGCAGAGCGCCGGGTTTGCGAAGGAGCACGAGACACTGGTGGCGCTCCTGCGGCGATATCAGGGGCAGCCTCCAAGGGGGCGACGGTGGGCTGTGTGGACCGTGACTGCGCTGCTATGCCTCGCTTTGGGGGCCGCCGCGGGGTCTGGGGCGCGAGACTTGCTTGCTGGCGTTTCGGCGCCGGCAAGTGCCGAGGCGGCCACCGCGCCGCATGGCGAACCTGCAACTGCCGCTGTCGAGGCGGCCGTTCCGCAGGCGGCACCGGAGCGGCCGAGCGCAGTCCCCGCCGGCGATCCTCGCCTCGACCCGAACCGGTCGGCGGCTACGATACCACCCGTTGTCGAGGCTCCCTCGCCGACCGTGGACGACGCCCCCGCCGCGCCTCCGACCTGTCCGGAGGGCACGGTGGACGTAGCGGAAGATGTGCTCGCCCTCACCACGGGCCCCGGCCGCGATCGCTGGCCAAAGGCCCCCGCGAAACCCCCGAGGCAGTCCGTTCCGCGGTTCTGTCTCGATGACGGGCCGGTGACCGGCCGCGAGATTCGCGACAACGCTGCAGCGGACATACAGGAGAGGCTCAAGGCCGAGCCTTCGACCTGCAACTTCCCGCGAGGTGCCTTCACCTACCCGATCAACTGCATCACGGCTGCAGATGCAGACGCGTACTGCCGGGCCCGGGGTGGCCGCCTGCCCTCGGTTGCCGAGTGGGAAGTCGCGATGCGCGACAAGCCCTCGCCGCGCCTGGACCCCGGTACCTGGGAGTGGTCGGGAGACCCCTGGCTCAGCCCCACCTTCGGATACAAGCTGGCAGCCGGATCGCCCGTGAACGACGTGCTGTACCTTCTCGGGAGCCTCGACCGACCCTACCCCGGCGGTCCCAAGCTCTCCTGGCACCACCGCGCCCTCGCCAAGCCAGGCCTTCCCAAGCTCAGCTTCCGCTGCGCCTACACCCCCGGCGCGGCGCCCCCGCCTTCGCCCGCCCAACCATAGCCCAGCTGTCAGACTCCGCCCACCCGCGTCGTTCTGCTACCCGACGGCCTCGCTCGAGGCCGCCGAGTTGGTCCGCGGTCGATGGAGGTCGCGCTTCCGGAGACCGAGCGCTTGGATGAGCGCTCGATCTCCGCAGGTCACCGTGGCGGTGCCCTGACGCGCCTGTCCTGTCCGCGGATGCAGGTGTCGGCCCCTCGTGCCGGCACGCACCTCGCATCCGGGGGCGGTCATGGAACTTGCGTCTCGTTCGTCATCCTTGTCCCCCAGTCCCTCCCGTCTCGTCGTAGTCGTCCCGACGACTGGCAACCGACCGGATCTTCTCGCCCGCTGCCTGGCGTCCGTCGGGGCGCAGACCCTTGCACCGGCACGCGTCCTCGTCGCCGTCGACGGCGCGGGCGGCGTCGTCCAGCGCGTCGCGACCCAGGTATCTGCGTGGCTACCCGCGGCAGAGGTGTTGCCGAACACGCTGACCGCCGGCGCGTCTGGTGCCTGGAACAGCGCGCTGCACCGTCTCGAAGCCTCGGGCGAGCCGATGGACACGCTCGTCAGCTTCCTCGACGACGATGACTGGTGGGCATCACACTACCTGGCCGGCGTCGCCGAAGTGGCCGAGGGCGCCGACGCGATCGCGGCGGCTTTCTGGCGTCACGACGCCGACCATCCCGACGGCGTCGTGGTCCAACCGCCCGCGGGCCTGTACCCCGACGCGTTTCTGGTCGGCAACCCAGGCGTCCAGGGGTCGAACCTCACCCTGCGCCTGCGAACCTGGCTCGCGGTCGGTGGCTTCGACGAAGCGCTTCGCAGTTGCACAGACCGCGACATCTGCATCCGACTCGCGGACATCGGCGCCCAGCTGCGCGTGCAGCGCACGCCAGCGTGCCACCACGACGCGCACCACGGTCACGCGCGCCTGTCTGACCCGGCGTCGGCCGCGAAGCTGGATGGGCTGACCTCCTTCTACCGCAAGTACCGGTGGCGAATGGCGGAGTCAGTGCGCATTGCCTTCGAGGACCGGGCCAAGAGGCTGTTCGGGTGGGGACCTCCGACCGCAGTCAAGGCTACGATCGCAAAGAAGCGCAAGCCGCAGCAGACGGAGCGCACGCTGAAGCTCGCCGTCGGCGTGATCGTCGATGGCGACCAGCCCGACCGCGCAACACGTCTCGTCGGCGACCTCGCGCGCCTCGAGGCCGTGCCGGCCGTCGGTCGGCTGGACGTGATCCTGCTCGAGAACGGCGACCCCGACGGGTTCCGGCGCGTCGTCGATCGCGCGGAGGGGCTCGGGCTCGCCGTGTGGCCCGTGGCGGGCGCGGTGCAGTGCTCTGTCGCGGGATCGCTGGGCCTCGGTCAGGACCTTGCGCGCAAGAAGAGCATCGCCGAGTCGCGGACGTTGCTGCAGCGGTTCGTGGCGGCGACGGCGCGGCTGGGCGAGGACACCGTCGGGTGGATCCTCGACGACGACATGCGGCTGCCGTCGGACCTGGAACTGCTCGTGTCCGACGTACAGCGGGCGCGCGATGCCGGGTACGACGCGGTGATCGGCACCGCCCGCGGCGACCCGCCCATCCCGGTAGCGGGGGCCGTTCGCACGCAGATGGTGGACCTCGTCCACTTCCTGGCTGGCGCGGCGGTTCGCCATCCCGCCGAGACGCTGTTGCCCGGGGAACAGGTCAACGCGCCCTGGACCGCCGACCGCCGCGACTACTACCACGACCATCCCCGCGAGGAGACCGACCGACTCGAGTCGCCGTTCATGCCGGTGTGCGACGCGCCGAACGTGCGCGAAGCGCTGCGTCACGTCGGCAGCAAGTGCCGTCGAATCCTTGCAGGGGAGCAGCTGTTTCGCCCCCTACTTGTGCCCGACACCGATCCGGTCGCCGCGGCGCATGACAGCCTGATGCGTGGAGGCAATACGCTCGTGTTCCGACTGGACCTTCTGCGCGAGGCGCCCAATCTGGCGCCGCGCTTCGGCGCCCGGTTCGCGCGACGTTCCGACACGCTGTGGGCCATCCACGCACGGTACCGGTCGGGCCGGCGCATCGCGGCCATGCCCATCGCGCTCGTGCACGACAGGTCCGACGACGTTCGCGTCGGTATCGACATGGGGACGTGGGCCGACGACATCCTCGGACACGCTTTCGCTCGTGCGTACGACGAAATCCTGAAGGCACGGCCGCCGGACGCAGGTCCGCTGACCGCCCAGGAGCGCGCGCAGCTGATGACGCGCACGCGCGGACACGTGGACGGGAGATTCGGCCAGTGCCGTCTGGGCGCACATCGGATTCGCGGGCTCACGAGCGCCGTGCGCAGGACCGCCGATGTGGCGGCACCGACCTGGTGGACGGCCGACCCGGACACGGCGGCCGCGGTCGCCAACCTGCGCCGGCTGGCAGACGAGGTCGACGAGGCCTTCTCGCCCGCGGCCATCGCCAGACTCGGCGCTTCGTTGCACGACAGGCTGCAGGCCCACGGCATCGATGCCTTCCTCGACGAGGTCGAGCGGGCACTGCCGGGGGGACCGGCGGATTCGGTGGAACTCTCGTCCTGGACGCGGGACAGCCGCATCGCCCGGGCCCGGCGGCTGGTCGCGAAGCACCTGCGCCTGCAAGCGGACGGTGTCTTGGGGCTCGGGGCCGAAGGCGTGGTGCTCGGGGTCGGCGAGCGCGCCATCAAGGTCTTCGATCGGTGGAGCCGAAGCTCTCGGGCGGATTCTCTGCCTGCGTTGCGACGCCTGCTCGAAAAGGCCGTCCCCGGGGCGCTCCCGGCCGTCTACGCCGTCCACGAATGCCGCGAGGCCGTGATGGTCGACATGGAGCGGCTCGACGGTCAGCCCTACCGAGGTGGCCACGGACCGCAACTGCTTGGCATGCTCAGGGGCCTCGTCCACGCGGGCTGGGTGCACAGCAACGTTCACCCGAAGAACATCCTGCTGACCCGCGCAGGCGCCCGCCTCGTGGACATCGGCAAGTCGCTCGAGGTCGCCACCGACACGGGCATTGCCGCCATGGTGCGCCGGACCTGGCTGAGTTGGCGCTTCGCGTTCCGCCCGGACCTCAACGAACTGCTGCGCAGGTCCATCGACGACGACGACTTCGCGGAACTCACGGGATGGCGTGTGCTGCGCGACGCGCTGCCAGATGTCACGGCAAAGGACCGCCTCGACCTCAGGCTCGAACACCACGTCCGCGAGCGGGGCGACGCGCGGCTGCTGGACTACGGGTGCGGCAAACCCCGCACGGTTCATCGGCTTATGCCGGCGGACCGCCTGGTGGCGTTCGACATCGACGCCAACCTGCGCCTGCGTTGGGCACGCGAGCTGCCCGAGGCGCGCTTCGTGGACCTCCCTGCGCTCGACGAGGTGCTGGCCGAAGGCGCCGAGTTCGACGCCGTGCTGTGCTCGCTGGTGCTGTGCGTGGTGCCGGACGACGACGTGCCGGGCGTGCTGGCCCGTGCGCGTGCGGCGGTGGCGGGGTGCGGACGCGTCCTGGTGTCGATCTGCGAGCCGACGGCCCTCCACACCGCCGAGTCGGACTACCAGTGCCGCCACGTCGCGCCGGGCGCGCGCTACCGGGACCGCTTTGCCTACCGGAAGACGGTGCGCGCCTCGGGGCGAGAGCGCATCGACTACCACCGGCCGCTCGACTGGTACCGGCGTGCCTTCGCGCGGGCCGGATTCCGCGTGGCGGCCGAGGAGACCATCGATGGCCTCGACGTGCAGCGGTTCGAGACGATGCCCGAGTTCCGGGTCTTCCACCTCGAACCGCTTCCGGCGGTTGGCGTTCGCACTTCGCTCGTCATCAAGGCGTGCGCGATGGAAGCCGACTCCCTCGACGCGATCATCCGCCACCAAGTGACGCAAATCGGTCGTCCGCGGGCGTTCGACGAGGTGGTCGTCGCGCTCGATCCCCATGCGGGTCCGTTTCCGCGGTCCTGGCACCCGGGGCAGATTCACCGGGTCGATACGACGCTCTCGCGCTTGCAGGCGGAAGGGGTGATCGACCGCGTGATCCGGGGACCTGAGGAAGGCGCGGGCGCACCCCTCAGCGAGCGGTGGTTCGGCCTCGACCACGCCGGAACCCACGTCGCCAACGGTCAGGCCGCGCTCGCGTTCCTGCACGCGGTCGAGTCGTGCACGGGCGACCTGATCCTGCACCTGGACGCGGACATCCTGATCGGCCGGCCCGACGCCGACGCCGACTTCGCGCAGGAGGCGGTCGACACGTTTGCCGCGCATCCCACCGCCGTAACGCTCTCGCTGCCGGTGCACGGCGACACCACACGTCCGCCGAGCGATGGCGAGGGTGGTGTGCCGTTTCGCGTCGAGGCGATGGTCGGCTGGATCCATCGCTCTCGCCTGCTCGCCCTTCGTCCCCTGCCGAACACCTTGCATAACGGTCGGTTGGCGTTGCCATGGCACAGGTCGCTGGACGTGCACGTTCGCCAAGGCGCCGCGTTGTCGCTGCGCAAGGGTTCGCAGGCACTGTGGTTCACGGGCATCGACAACGCGCGCAAGCCCAGACTCGCCGAGCTGCACCTGCTGGTCGACCGGGTCGAAGCCGGCTTCGTGCCCGACGGACAACGCGGTCAGCCGCTCCTCACCGGACCTGGGACCGACTGGCTGGGGCCGGTACGCAGGGAGGACCTGGTCGTCGTCGTGTGCGGGCGCAATGTGCCGCCGGGACGGGTCAGGCGCTGCTTTGACTCTTTGGCGGCGCAGCAGGGCGCGGCCTGGGCGGCAATCGTCGTCGACGACGCCTCGGACGACGGGTGCGCTGAGACCGTGACGGCCGCGTGTACTCGTTTCGGCGACCGCGTGACCTACGTGCGCCAACGCGAGCGGCAGGGATTGCTGGCCAACACCGCGCTCGCGATTTCACGCCTGTGCGCCAATCCCGACGCCGTCATTGCCCTTCTGGACCTGGACGACGCCCTGGGCACGGCCAATGCGCTGGCCGAAGTGGCACTGCGTCATCGCGACGGCGCGGACGTGACCGTCGGATCGATGGTGCGGACCGACAAGCACGCGGCGTATCCGGTCGACTTTGCCTTGGCCCGAGAGCATCGCGGCGGCAACGTCTGGCAGCACCTGCGATCGTTCCGCAAGCGACTGTTCGATCGGATCGCAGTGGAGGACCTCCGGCCGGGCGGCGAATGGGTGGACCTGGCGAACGACTGGGCGTTCATGCTGCCGATCGTCGAGATGGCGGAACACCCCGTCCACATCGCTCGGCCGCTGTACCTGCACGAGCCGTCGACGCGGCGTCCCCAGGACGAGCGAGACCGGCGAGAGGCCGTCGTCGCGGACATCGTGCGTCGGCCGAGCTACCGCAGTGCGGAGCGGGCGTTCCGGCCGCTCGAGACGATGACCACGCTTTGCTACCACCGGGTGGTCGAGGACGTGAACGAGCCCTTGGCGCGTCTCTACGCGCGGCGGGGACTCGCCGTGTCGCTCGCGACCTTCGCGCAACAGATGCGTTCGGTCATACGCCGTTTCTCGCCGGTAGGCTTGCGTGACGTGGTGCGAGCGGTCCGAGGCGAGTCGCGCCTGCCGGAGCGCGCGTTGCTGGTCACCTTCGACGACGGCTACCGCGACTTCATCGACCTGGCGGTACCGGTACTGGCGCGGTCCGGCGTGCCTGCGGTCCAGTTCGCTCGAGTGCCAGAGGCGGACGGGCTGCCCTCGTGGGCGCCGCTCGACCTGCTGCGGGTCCTGTTGGTCGAGGCCGGTGTGTCGGCCGAAGATGCTGTGACGGAGGTCTCCGGTGATGCGCGCGCCGCGCTCCTGCGACTGCCGCACGACGAGCAGCTCCGCGCCATTCGGGAGCGGGCAGGGTGCCTCGGCATCGACATCGACCGATTGGACCGCGGACAGCTCTATGCCGGTTGGTCTCGGCTCCGCGACCTTCGTCGGATCGGCATCGACCTCGCCGGCCATGGGGTCGCCCATGAACGATGGACAGAATTGAAGCCTCATCACCTTACCGAGGCCGCCCGCGCGACGGCGTTGTGGCTCGAACGAGCGGATTTGCCGCGGGTCATGGCCTGGCCCGACGGCGCGGTGAGCGACGACACGGTTTCCGCCGTACGCCAGGCGGGGATCGACTTGGCGTTCGCCCTGCACGACGTGCCGACGGGCGTTGCCGACCAGTGGGCGATTCGCCGGGTCCTCGTGCCAGACGACCCGGACTTTCTGGACCAGCTTGCCACCGATGCGCAGAAGGAGGCCGCATGAACGCCCGACGACCGATGCTTGCGATTGTGGGAGATGCCGGAGCCCAGCGCGATTCAGAGACCTGGCGTGCCGCGAGTGATTTGGGGCGCCTGGCGGTCGACCACGGGTACCGGGTCATCTGCGGCGGCATGGGCGGCGTGATGGAGGCCGCTTGCCAGAGCGCTCATGCGTCACCTGTCTACCGCGAGGGGGATACCGTGGGCATCCTGCCGGTCGGCGATCCGAGTTGGGCCAACCCGTGGGTCGACATCGTGCTCGCGACGCACCTCGACACGGGCCGCAACGCGCTCGTGGCAAACGCCGATGCGGTGGTCGCGGTAGGCGGCGGGGCCGGCACGCTGAGCGAGATTGCCTACGCATGGCAGTTCAAGCGCCTGATCGTGGCGCTCGACGTGCCGGGCTGGGGACGGCGTCTTGCCGGCGAGCGGGTGGACCATCGCCTGCGGTACGAGGAGATCTCGGATGATCAGGTGTTTCTGGCGCGGGATGCGGCGGAGGCGATCGCGATCCTGGCGGTGCGGCTTGGGCAGTACTCGAAGCGGTATGCTGGGTTTGGGCGGTAGAATCGCGGATCGGCGCAGGGTCAGGGGGCAAGTCGGCGCCCGTCCAATTCCTTTCTTCTTCTGCTACGGTTAGGGCGGCTCGGCGCAGATGCGCGGCAAGGATCATCGATGACGAAGAGCACGGCACTGCAGTATTCCTCGCCGGTTGACGCAGTCTTCCTTCGCCGCTTGGCATGGGAAGAACACGTCGCCAAGCGTACGCCGAAGGTCGGCGATGCCTTGAGATACGTGAACGACGTTCGCAACGAACTGGGACTTGCGCCGTTCGGCCCGCGCGGCACGAGCGGAGGTGGCGATGCGTTCGTCCAGGATCTGCGAAAGCGCAATCTGATCCAGCAGGAGCGCGCAACGGCGAGCGTCACCGACAAGAAGTGGGAGCTGGAGTGGCGGCTGCTGCGCGCGCCGACTCATGGCATGGTGCGCTCGCTGGCGGCCGATCCCGTCTGGCAGGCCAACGCGAAAGAGGACGGCTGCCAGAGGTTCCGTTTTCGAGTCCGCGACCCTGCGGTTCCCGAACTCGAGGTATTCGCCGGTACCGTCCCCGAACTACGTGCGACCTGTGCCAGGGCACGAGGGGTCTACTTCCTTGGAACGGCGGGCGGCATGTACTTGGGCAAGACGGACGAGTTCGAGACCCGCGGGTTCGCACACGCGCTGAAGAAGTCCCCCACATGGGCAGTCTTCATCCGTCTGGTCGAGGACCACCAGTTCCTCACCCTGGACTCACTTAACGCAACGGAGGGGCTTCTCATCTCGTTCTGGATGGAGGTTGCTGCCGTGGGCAACGGGAACCGGGGCAGTGACCAGATGCCCGCCTTCGCATACCTACAGCAAGGTGTGCTCTTCGCGCTGGGGGCGGCCGCGGCGCTCCTGTGGCTTCACGCGCGAGACGACGTGGCAGGCGTCCGGATTCCGTTCAAGCGCTGGAGAGGAAGGAACTGGCCTGACTGCTACGTGCCGCGGGTCATGGGCTGACGAAGCCGGGCGTGGCGACCCCACGGGCTCGCACTCGCGAGGGAAGCCCAGGAAGTCTCAAGCCACGTCACAACACCGCTTGTACTTCTTGCCGCTTCCGCAGGGACAGGGCTCGTTGCGGCCGACCTTGCCGTCCGCCCGCCGCACCGTCGCGCCGTGCCCCGCCTCGGCGCTCTCCGGCACACGCATCAGCACGCCAGCGTCCTCGAGCCGCTGGGCATACGCGCGCATGTCGGCGTGCCGATGCAGCGCCCCGCGCCACCCGTACCGCGTCAGCCAGGCGCGGACCGCCGCCTCGACGATGCCGCGGTCCTTGACCTTGGCCCGGCTCACCGTCCACGAGCGGGTCGCCAGGTCGAGCTCGGCAAGCCCTAGCGATGTCTCGCGATCGCCCACGGACAAGTGGACGGTCGTGCACGAGCACCCGGGCTTGAGACAGTGCAGGTCCACGACATCGACGTACCCGTCGTCGACCTGGAAATCGTTGGTGCGCAGGCTCGGATGCACCCGCGACCACGGGGTGAGCAGGGTCAGGTCCTCGCCGGCCAGGGTCTCGGGCTCCACGGCAACGTGGGTGGGCAACCGCATTCCCTTCGCTCGCACGAACGCCGTCGCCAACTCGTCGAGGACCCGCGCGTCGAGGAAGGACTCGACCCAGGTCGTGCGCTCGTCGTAGGGCGCCTCTTCCGGGGGGTCGGTCTCCTCGGTCCCCTCGCGGAGGATGACGCCGCCTTCGTCGAACAGGACGAGCACCTCGGTCCGCGGACCACCCGCCCCGTTCTCGCCGCGGTGCTCCCGCGACCCCGACCGCAGCCACAAGCCTCGGTGGTCGATGCGCTCGATGGCGTCGGCCCCGTCGGCGGTCACGAGCGTGGCCGAGATGTCGCGGCAGTCGCAGCGCGCGCTGGTGCACGGGCGCAGCGAGAGTACCTGGACCTGGTGGCCCGGACCGGGGACCAGCAGCACCGGGTGGCCGTCGTGGTGGTGCAGGACGGCGCCGTGATGCGGGCTCTGGGAGAGGATCTGGTGCAGCAGCATCGTGCCTCGGTGCGTCGCCTGCTGGCGCCCGCGGCCGCGAGCCTAGCCGATGGGTGCGAGGTCGGCCACACGACAGGACTGTCGAGACGCCCGGGTTGCGCCACGCCGAGCCCCGGCCTACGCTTCCACGAAGGGAGGAAGCATGAGCACCCAGGACATGGTCGCAGAGGCGCTGCGCATCTACTTCGGCGACGCTCGCCTCAAGCTCGAGACCGGTCCCAACGGGCGGGTCTATGGCGCCGTCGTCTCCGGCAGCTTCGGCGGCCAGGATGACGAGACGCGTCAGGACCAGGTGTGGACTGCCCTGCGTCGCAAAATGGGGGAGGGTGAACTGAACGAAGTCACGCTGGTCCTCGCCTTCACGCCCGAAGAGGCCGAGGCCCTGGACGGCGACGCGGCCTGACGCCCGGCACGGCAAGGCACGCGTCAGGACGACCCACGCGTTGCCACCCCCCACCAAACCACCCGCCCCTCGCGCTCGCAGGTGACCAGCCCCCGACCGAGCAGCAGTTGGGCCGCGCGCTCGAGATCCTGCCGCGGGAAGTGCCCACGGCCTTCCTCGAGCAGGTCGGCGACACGCAATTCCCGGTCGGGATGGGTGCGCAGCGTCTGCAGCACGAAGGCCGCTGCAGCCTCTGCGACCGGACCGACGGCGGGCACGTCGGGGAGGTCGCTCCGGGTCCCGATTCGGTGTTGCGCCGAACTCTTGCGCGTCATCGGCGTCACCGACTTGGCCTTCGAGGATGCCGGTGGTGGGGCAATGTCTGCGCGCGACGGCGGCGCGACCATGGAGGCGGTGCTTGGCTTGGTCGTGGCTTGCGTCGCCTGGATGCTCGGCACCGGCACGACCGGCAGTGGCCTGTCGACTTCCGTCGCGTCGAAGTCGATCCCGAACACGTCGCCCAGGTCCACGTCGTCCAGCCGTCGCTCGGGCGCTCCCGCCGTTGCGACCGGGGCCACGGCCGCCTGGCGCAGCAGTTCGCCCTGGTCCACCTGCCGCAAGACGAACAGGAGTTCGGGCGACGCGTCGAGCCGATTGCCGACCCCGTACAGCGCCGCGGCCACGTGCTTGCAGATCGAGGCGCCGTCCGGGCACGAGCAGTCGAAGGTCATCTGCCGCCGGCGTGGGAACATGCCGCGCTCGGGGTCGCACAGGCGGCCGAGCACTCCTTTGTCCAGGCGGCCTTGCAGTAACTCGACCAGGGACTCGATGCGCCCGCTGCAATCCCGCGCGAGGCCCGACCATGCTGCGGGGTCCAATGGGGCCACCTGGATGCCGACCTCGTACAAGTCAGAACCCTGCACCAGCGCCGTCACGTGCCCCGGGGCGACCTTCAGGTGGATCACCGAGCCGTTGCGGAAGTAGGCCCGGCCGCGCGGCAGCCGGTTCGCCTCGTCGCAGTGGTGCTCGACGTGGTCGCACCAGGCCTTGCCCCAGAATGTGCTTGCCAGCGCCCGGCCTTCGGGCCGCACGGGCGACAGCACCTGCCCCTTCTTGGCGCGCTGGGCGATCTCCTTGTCGGCCATCTGGCGGCGCTCGTCGACGGACACGTAGGGCGCGAAGCCGCCCCAGCCGCGGTCCCAATCTCCACCCCAGCTCCGACGGCGCTTCTTGGCCACGTCCTACCTCCCCGCTCCGGCTGCCGAACCGCTTTGGCGCCTGGGCAGCTACCCCGTCTCCGCCACCGAGCTCGCGAGATCCAGCCGCACCAGATCCAGCAACTCGCGGTCGGACAGCTCGGTCAGCGACACCTCGCCGCCGGTTTCCAGCATCGCGTCCGCCAGGTTACGCTTGCCGGCGATGAGGGCGTCGATGCGCTCCTCGACCGTGCCACGGCACACGAGCTTGTGCACCAGCACGTTGCGCTTCTGGCCGATGCGGAACGCGCGGTCGGTCGCCTGGTCCTCGACCGCCGGGTTCCACCACCGGTCGAAGTGCACCACGTGCGAGGCAGCCGTCAGGTTCAGGCCCGTGCCGCCCGCCTTGAGCGACAGCACGAAGAATGGCACCGCCGGGTCGTCCTGGAAGCGTGCGACGAGCCTGGACCGCTCGCGGATCGGCGTATTGCCGTGCAGCACGAACCCCGGCTGGCCGAACACGCCTTGCAGGAACGCGTGCAGGGGCGCCGTCGTCTCGCGGAACTGCGTGAAAACCAGGAGCTTCTCCTGGCGATCGGCGATCACTTCCGCGATCTCGTTCAGGCGCGCGAACTTGCCGCTGTCGCCGGGCTGCCACCCGCCGTCGCCCAGCCATTGCGAGGGGTGGTTGCAGATCTGCTTGAAGCGCATCAGGAACGACAGCACGACCCCGCGCCGCTCGATGCCGGACGCTTCGGCAAGGCGCGTGCGCAGGTCCTCCACCGCCTGGGCGTAGAGCGCCGCCTGCAGCTTCGAAAGGCCGCAGAACGCCTGGACCTCGGTCTTGTCCGGCAGGTCGGCGATGACGGTTCGGTCGGTCTTGCGCCGTCGCAGCAGGTACGGCTGCACGAGCCGGCGCAGCGGGGCGTAGCCGTCGGGCGTCGCGTCGATCCGTTTGCTGTAGCGGGTGAATTCCGCGGCGGTGCCCAGGAGCCCCGGATTCAGGAAGTCCATCAGCGACCACAGGTCGCCCAGGCGGTTCTCGACGGGCGTGCCGGTCATGGCGACGCGCGCCCGGGCATGCAGTGCCTTGACCGCTCGGGTCTGGCGCGTCCCCGGGTTCTTGATCGCCTGGGCCTCGTCGAGGACGCACAGCCGCCAGTGCACCGACCGCAGCGCCTCGTCTCGCAGGACTGTGCCGTAGGTCGTGATCACGAGATCCACGTCGCGCAGCGCAGCGTCGTCCCAGGCGCGTAGGGCCACCGCCGGTGCCGCCGACGCGTGGGCCACCCTCAACCGCAGCGTGGGGGCGAAGCGCGCGGCCTCGGCCTGCCAGTTGCCCAGCAGCGACGCGGGCGCGACCACGAGCGCGGTCCCGCCGCTGCTCTCGCGCTTGAGCGCCAGCAGCAAGGCAAGCAACTGGACCGTCTTGCCCAGGCCCATGTCGTCGGCCAGGCACGCGCCCAAGCCGAGCCGGGTCAGCAGATGCAGCCAGGCAAGGCCATGGCGCTGGTAGGGCCGCAGCGTCGCCTGCAGCTCGTCTCCCGGCTCGACGGCTGCCAGGTGTCCCGCCGGGTCGCGCAGGCCGGCGAGTGTCTGCTCCAGCCACGGCCCGCACGCGACCTCGCTCCAGGCCCGCGCGTCCGCATCCATGCCTGGCGTGCTGCCCAGGTCGGCACCGGAAACCAGACGCAGTGCCTCGTGAAACGTCAGACCGCCGGCGGCCGCGCGGGACTC
This sequence comes from uncultured Myxococcales bacterium, assembly GCA_903955385.1. Lineage (GTDB taxonomy): Bacteria > Myxococcota_A > UBA9042 > UBA9042 > UBA9042 > CAJBNH01. The sequence goes on from CAJBNH010000186.1 coordinate 24,654, forward strand.
GACGGCCTCGTAGTGCTGCAGCATCGCCTGCAGGCGCGTGCGGTCCACCTCAACCCACTGCCCGCGCAACAGCTGCAGGCCGTCCACGCCGCTCAGCAGCTGCTCGGCCTCGGTGCGGGTCAGCGGCTCGCCATCGAGCGTCAGGCCGACTTGGAAATCGAGCAGCGCGTTGACGCCCACCTCGCCCTTGCTCACCGTGCCGACGCTCGCCGTGACCTGCGGGCGCGTGGGACGGCCGTTGCGCCAGGTCCCGGGCATCCGCACGAGCAGACCGGCGTGCTCGAGGGCCGGCACCTCGCGCAGGAACTCCAGGGCCTCGGCCGACGACCAGCGCACGGGCGCGTAGAGTTCGCCGGCAGCCACCCTGGCCCGCAGCCACTCGCTTTGCTCCGATGCCCGCTGGACCGGCTCCAGCAACGCCAGCAGCCCCCGCTGGTCACCGGACGCCGCCGCCTCGCGCACCGCTCGCCCAAGCGGCAGGTGCTGAGGGCGTGCCGCTGCCGACAGGCGCGTCGTGTAGGTCGCCAGAAACGCAAACGGCAGGTCGGGGTCGCCCTTGTGCTCGGCGAGGTTCAGGTGCACCCGCCCGACCGCATGCCAGGACGGGTGCTGCGCAGCGAGCCAGCCGTGGCAGGCGGACAGGCCGCCACCGTCGGCGATGTCGGACAGGGCGTGGTCGAGGTCGGTCCACAGGCGTGCGAGCACCTCGACATCAAGGTACTCGGCGCCAGGGAAGGGCGGCGCGGTCAGCGCGAGGCCGGGCAGGTCCTCCAGCGGCACGGGGACTTGCGGGACCAGACCGGGCTCGGACTCGGGCTGGCGGCGCAACGCTGTCAGGTAGCGGACGGACAGGTCCCGCCACCACGCCCAAGGCTGCGGCAGGGCGGTGGCCACTTCGGCGGCGCCGAGTGACAGGAGGCCGTGCCCCGGTCCGCGCGCAAACGGCTCGCGCACGCGGGCATCGACGGCTTGGGCGAGTTCCGGAGCGTCTGGCACGGGCCGCAGGTACAGCCGGCCTTCTGGCGTAAGGGCGGGGATGACGGGGGCGGTGGGCACGACGGGCAGGCTGGGCCGCATCATGCGGCGGAGGCCGCGGCGTAGCACGGGCGGCGGTGCACGGGCAAGTGGGCGGGCGGCTGCGGGGCACGCTCCGACTCGCCGAACGCAGACTTGCGCGAGTCGCCCTCCACGATCTCTATGCAACACCACGACAATCCGTGGGAACATCAGGTTTTGTATCCCATTGGATTCGATCTTGATGGATACGATCTCGGGGAGTAGTATGCAAAGCGCGTACTTGCCGAGACCACGAGCTACAACGAGGATCGCGATGGCTCCGCTCTACACGCTCCATCCCCAACCCTTCACCGTCATGTTCGGTAACCTGAGCAACTACGCGGAAGCCCAGACCGAAGTCCTGATCGGCACGCCCGGTTCGCTGCGCGAGCTCGCCCGACCCAGCGGAGCTGCCTACTACGTCCGGCGATACTACGACGGCAACAGCAAGCTGCGCGATCAGTACATCGGCGGCCCCGTGGGTGACCCGGGTGCCGACGCCATCGCCCACGCTCTTCGGGAGCGCATGGACGAAACCAACAGAATCATCGCAGACATCCGTATCCTGCGCCGCCAGGGCTTTCAGGTGGTCGACGCCAAGACCTACGCCACCGTCGCCAGCCTGCACAACCATGGCGTCTTCCGCGCCGGAGGCGTGCTGATCGGCTCGCACGCCTTCGGCATTCTGCTGAACACCTTGGGTGCCCGCGCTTCCGCGTACTTCACCGAAGATGTGGACCTTGCCCGCAACGAGCAACTGGCGTTCCCCAACATGCCACGCCGCAGCCTGCTGGAAATCCTGTCGGATTCAGGGATCCAGTTCACCGAAGTACCGCACCTCGACAGCCGCGAGCCGGCTACGTCCTTCAAACAGCCGGGCCGTAGCCAGTTCCACGTCGATCTGCTGGTGCCCTCGCCGGACGAGACGTTCCCGGTCATTCCCGTGCCCGAGCTGCAAGCGCACGCCACCGGCCTGCCGTACTTGCGCTACCTGCTGGGCGAATCCCAAACGGCACCGCTCCTGGCCCGCGAAGGGTGCTGCCTCGTGCGCGTGCCGCTGCCGGAACGGTTTGCGGTTCACAAGCTGATCGTGTCGCAGCTGCGCGTCGGGCGCAGTGTCAAGAGCCAGAAGGACGTGTCGCAAGCCTGTTCGCTGCTTGCCCTTCTCGGTGACCAGTATCCCGGTGCCATTGAAGCGGCTGTCTCCGCCGTTCCCGTCCGGGCGCGCCGCTACCTCAACCGGGCGCTCGCCCTCGCCCGGCCGTTGCTTCAAGACGAATCCCCCCGCGCCTGGGAGGCGCTGACGGACAGCGCCGTTGCCAAGGCACACAAGTAGAGGGGACACCTGCCTTCCCACGGAGACACGATGCCCGCGAGCGACCGCGAAGCATGGCTCGTCCGGGTCCCCGAGCATTCCTGACCGAGCCCGATTCCGTCCGTGCCTCCACCGCCGCCGATTTCGTCAAGAAACGTCGGTCCAACGAGGACGCGCCGAACCTGTTCCAAAGTCGACGCCAGGGTACTACAACGGGTACTACAATTTGCGCCGAGAGCCGTCGAACCGCGTCGACCACCGTCGACAACCTGTCGCAACTACAACGATTTCATATTGAGCTGTGGTCCCCACCCCAACCTCCGAAGCCAAGGGTCGCCGGTTCGAATCCGGCGTCGCGCGCTAAAGAAATCCGAAGGTTTCACGAGACGGCCGGGTGACACCCCGGCCGTTTTCGTTTGCGGCCATTCCGCGCGCAAGCACCGCTGCATTTGACCCGCCCGCCCCCCATCGCTACTGTCGAGTCTCTGCCTGCGGCGCCGCCCTCCCCCCGCATCCGCCCAGCAGCCCCGGAGCCCAGATGCCACACCCCCTCCTCCGCACTGGTCTGGCCACCGTCGTCGGCCTGGCGTTCTCCCTATCCCTAGCCTTGACCGTGGGTTGCGATGTGTCGTCGACCGGTGACGGCTCCGGCAATCCGACCGCCACCGACCCGTGGGCTGACCTGTGGTGCGTGCCCGACTGCACGGGCCGGGTGTGTGGCGACAACGGCTGCGGCAGCCTTTGCGGAACGTGCGAGGGCGACAACGCCTGCACGGCGGCGGGCCAGTGCCTGTCGACCGCGGCGGGGTCGATTCGCGGCACGCTGAAGTTCGAGGCGCAGTGGCCTGAGGTGCAGGGCGCGTCGATCAGCTTGGGGGGGCCGCAGGTGTTCCCGGGGGCGCGGATGCTCGCGGTTTCCCTCAATACCGCGGGAGAGCTGACGGGGGCGGCGCAGGCCGATGACGACGGCAAGTTCGTGATTCCGCTGTCTGCCCCTGCCACGGGCGATGAGCAGCTGCTGTTCACCACCCTCTGGGTACCGTCGCTGGACGCTGAGAACATCGTGTTTTCGGTACTGAAACCGCAGGACGGCGGTGACCCGGCCGAGACGGTTTCGCCACCGTGGGCGTGGCTGGTTCCGGTGCCGGCGGGTGGTGACGTCGGGCAGGTGACCATCACGGAGGAGCAGGGCTCGGGCGCGATGTACGTGTTCCTGTTTACCGTCGAGGCGATGCGCAGCGTCACCCAGGACATGCTGAACGGCAATCCGGACAAGCTGAAGAGTCTTGCGGTGTTGTGGTCTCCGGGGATAGAGTGGAGCTGCGGTGCCTGCTATGCCTCAGGGGCAGCGCAGTGGGTCGACGAGACGTCCAAGGTCGCCGACCAGTCCGTCTTCATCAGCGGCGAGAGCGGCGGGGCGTCTGCCTGGGGCTATCCCGTGATCCTGCATGAATTCGGGCACTACATGGCACAGAACTACTCGCGCGACGACTCGCCCGGCGGTTCGCACTCGATTGGTCAGGCGATCGCGCCCGCATTTGCGTGGAGCGAGGGCTGGGCCGGCTTCTTTGCCGTCTCGACCATGAGCCGCTGGCTGCAATCGCCAGAGCCGATCTTCTGGGACATCCAGCAGGGCGCGTCGTTCTGGCTGGACTACTCGGGCGGTGCCCACGACCAAGGGGCATTCGTGCAGCCGAACATGGACGGCGGGCTGGACCAACTGCTGGACGAATGCTGGGTCGCGACGATGCTTTGGCACGTGTGGGATGGCGCAGACGTGCCCGAGAAGCAGCCGGACGGCGTCGCGCTGGGCACCGATGCGGTCATGAAGGCAGTGGCCTCCAAGCGCTTCCTGTCCTACGACCGCGGCGCACCGGGCGCGGATTTCGTCGATTTCTGCGACGCGGTGATCTGTGGCCAGCCCTCGATGGCGTGGCCGTTGAAGCAGGCGCTGAATGGCCTGCTCAGCTTTCCCTACGACGGCGGCAGTCAGTGCCCGTAACCCGCCCGACGACCCAAGAAGGAGTGCCCGTCATGATGTCGAAGTCCTTGAAGCTCGCAGGATGGCTTTCTGTTGCGGCATTGGCCGGTTGCGGGGCTCGCGAGTCCCAGCCGGTTCCCCAGGCCCCGGTGGCGCAGGCGCGGCCGGTGGTGGTGACGTCGCAGCGCGTCGAGCTGCCGCTGCACTTGACCCTGACCGGCAGCGCGGAAGGCGACCGGGTGACGCTGCGCGCCGTCGTGCGCGTGTCGGGTCACTTGCCCGCGCCGGTCATTCTCAAGGTCGTGCTGCCCGAAGGCGCCGCGTTGGAGTCCGGGCTGCCCGTGGACCGGCTGGGCGAGCTGGCCGCGGACACGGTGACCGAACGTTCGTTTGTCGCGACCGGCGTTCACGGGCCGGTGCGCGTGACGGTCGAGTCAGCCAGTGACGCCGCGGGTTTCGAGGCCCACGCCCAGTGGCCGGAAGCGCCCGCCGCGGCTGTGGAAGTTGCGCCGCGCATGGAGCCGATCGCTCCCGTGAAGATTCTGGGCATTCAGGTCGACAAGGCCGTGCCGGTGGCGCCGGGGAAGTGAAGTCCTGGGCGGTGGGGCAAGCTCGTCAGGCCGATGCGGGTCTGTGATTCGCCAGCCACACGCCTGCCAGAATCGTGCCCATGCCGAACAGGTGCGGCAGACCGATGGACTCACCATCCAGCAGGCCCCAGCCCATCGCCACGACCGGAATCAGGTACGTCACCGACGTCGCGTACAGCGTGCCCGACAGGTGGATCAGCTTGTTGAACAGCACGACCGAGATCGCCGTGCCAAAGGCCGCCAGCAGGGTCACGAAGCCCAAGGCTCCCAGTGCGCCGGGCTTCTGCATCGTCTCCCACAGCCCAGTCGTCAGCATCCACACGCCGGCCGGGATGCCCACGGTCAGCAGCGCAAGTCCGGTCGAGTGCAGCGGTTTGATGTGGTAGAGCTTGTGCCGCATCAGGTTGACCGACACGCCGTAGCAGACGGTCGCCAGCACAATCAGGCCTGCATACAGCGGGTGGAAGTGCGTCTCGGCCGTCGACCGCGCCGTCACCAGTACCACCGCTCCGGTCAGCCCCAGCAGGATGCCCAGCGTGCCTCGCCAGCCCGGCGGGTCGCGAAACGCCAGGGCGCCGATCAGGATCACGAAGACAGGGGTCAGCGAGTTGAGGATGCCGGCCGTCGCGCTGTCGAGCTGGGTTTGGGCAAACGCAAACAGAAATGCGGGGATACCGTTGCCCAGCAGCCCTGACCAAGCCATCAGGCCCCAAGGAATCGGCCGGACGATGGTGGACCGCGTCGCCCACAGCAGGGGCGAAAGCACCGCAGCGGCAATCACAAGGCGCAGGCCGCCCAGCTGCACCGGGTCAAAGACGGCCAGCGACTGCTTCATCAGGATGAACGAGCTGCCCCAGATCAGCGCAAGCGCGGCGCCGATGGCGGCTGGCAGCAGTCGACGGTGGCGCACGGATTCGGGCGTGGGGGCGGCCGTCACAGGCGGAACGGCCGCTACGACGGGGGCGGAATCGGGGCGAGGGGCTCGGGCGGGCAGCGTCATGACGGGCAGGAACTCCGCGGCGGGCCTGCGCATGGATGCGGGTACCTGCCGGGGCGGAGTCTAGGCGCGGTCGGGGGCGGGCGCGAGTTTCCGAACCGATCTGCGGGCGATGCCGTCAATTCGTGAAGACCAGCGGCCACTGAACGACGCACACGCCGGCCTCCGGCTTCTGGAAGCTCATGCGCTCAAACGCCCGCAGCACGCACGAGCTGACGGCGTCGCTGCCGACCGAGTCCTGGGTCGTCGACACGCTGCGCGCGCGGCCGTCCTGGTCGATGGTCCAGCGCACGGTCATCTTGCCGCTCAGGTCGGGGCGCGACACCAGCTGCAGCTCGTAGCAGGTGCGGAACGAGGCGGCGCGGGCGCGGACTTGCTTGGCGATATCGCCGCGGTCGCAGCCGCCCGAGGGCATGGGGGCCTCGCGCTCGTCGACGGGGCGCACACGGGCACGCGGGCGCGGGCCGGTGCCGATGACGATGCTGCGACCGTGGCCGGGGCCGGTGTCGATGGGACCGACGCCATGCAACCGCCCGCCGATGCTGGGGTCTCCGCCGCCGGGGCCGGTGCCGCGAAAGCCCATGCCGTTCGAGCCGGGGCCGATGACGAGCTCGGAACCCTCGCCGTTCATCGCGGGCGCCGTCGGGGTGCGGGCGACGGGGCCGGCGCCGGACAGCACCGCTCCCAGGGCTCCCTCTTGGGCCCGCGGGTCGTTCAGCGCCTGGGCCACGCCGATGTTACGCAGGTTCACCGGCCGCTGCTCGGTCGAGCCGTCGCGCAACGGGATCTTGGTCTTCTTGGTGGGGTCCGCCTCGGGCTCGCCGGGGGTGCCTTCCTCGCCGCCTGCGCGCTTGCCCACCTTCTCGTCGTCTTCCTTGCCCGGCGCGGCTTCCTCGGGCGGCGGCGGCGGCGGCGCGTCGTCGGCCAAGGTCAGCTCGATCAGCTCGCGTTCGTGCGGCGCCACGCCCTCGTCGAAGGCCACGCGGTGGCCGCGTCGGGTCAGGCCGGTCGCCGTCAGCAGCGCCAGCGCCACCACCGCGGTGACGGCGAGGGCCAGCCACAGCCCGCGGTCGCGCCCCTCGCCCGCCCCGCCCAGCAACTGCGTCGAGGGGCGGATGAAGTCGAACGCCAGGCACAGACCGTTGTCGAAGTGCAGCAACCCCGCATCGCTGGATGTGATGTCGGTGTGGTCGCCCGTCACGGCTTCGGCGGGTTCGCCCGACCGCGCCAGCAGGGCCCGCACGCCACGGGGCGGCGACAGCTCCCAGCCCCCCGCGGCCGGCGTCAGCAGCTCGTGGCGTTGCAGTCCCTCTGCGGCAAGCTGCACCGTCACCCCGTCGGCCTCGCCCACGGTCACCGCCTCTCGCTGGAACAGCACCCGCTCGACGATGGGCGTGCCGTCCCACAGCAGCCGCAAGCGCAAGAAGCGATCGGTCGCGCGGAAGGTCGGGTGGCCCGCCAGCACCACCAGGGCCGAAAGCGCCGCCAGCACCGCCGCCGTGGCCGCGAGACCAAAGCCGACGTCCAGCGTCACAAGCGTGCCGTCGACCAGACCGCCGGCCTGGGCATCGCAAGCCGCCGAACCCGCTGCGGAACACGGCACCAGCGACCACGGGTCGACGTACAGCCAGGCCAGCGCGCCCAGGGTGCCTGCCGCGCCAGCGACGACGCCCCAGCCGAACCGACGCTCGCTGCCCCGGGCCAGCAGCCCCGCGCACACGCCGGTGGCAACGGCCAGGGCCAGCAGCAGCCAACCGACGGGCAGTTGCCAGGCGTGCAGCGAAAGCTCGTCTTCGACGACGGTGGCGAGCGGCAGGGCGACGAGCGCGACACCTGCAGCGGCGGCGGATCCCAGGGTCCAGACGGTGGCGCGGCGCATCGGGGCCTCCCTTGGGGCGTCGGGTGGCGGGGGACGCCCCTTGACGGTCGGACGCGCCAGCGCCGCGTGCGATCTACGGATTTCTTTTCGCCGCATCCGTCGGCGTCGGCCGGCATCCCACCCCAGGCCCTGTGGTCATCGATGGAGCGACGTCATGCCCGAGTTCCGCCGCCTTGCCCCCATGCCCGTCTCTGCCGATGCGCTGTTTGCGTGGCACGAGCGCGAGGGCGCCTTCGAGCGGCTGGCGCCCCCGTGGCAGCGCATCGAACCCGTGTCGGCCGACCCGTCGGTGCGCGACGGCACGCGGCGAACCTTTCGCTTGCGGCAAGGGCCGTTCCGGGTCACATGGGTGGCGCGGCATCAGGATTACCAGGCCGGACGGCAGTTCGTGGACGTCCAGGAGCGCGGTCCGTTCGCAGCCTGGCGCCACACGCACCGCTGCGAGCCGACGGCCACGGGATCGGTGCTCGACGACCACATTGCCTACCGGCTGCCCTTGGGCGCGCTGGGGCAGGGCATCGCAGGAGGAACCGTGGACAAGATGCTGAACGCCATGTTCGCCTTTCGTCAGCAACGCACGGCCGAAGACCTGTCGCGCCATGCGGAGTATGCCGACCTGCCCCGGCTGACGGTGGCGGTCACGGGCGCGACGGGCCTGGTGGGGCGGCAGTTGTGCGCCTTTCTGACCACGGGCGGGCACACGGTGCGACCGGTGGTGCGGCGCAAGTCCGGGGCTGCGAACGAGATTCTGTGGTCGCCCGCGGAAGGCACTATCGACGCGGCGGCGCTCGAGGGCGTAGACGCCGTGGTGCATCTGGCGGGCGAGAACATCGGTGGCGCGCGGTGGACGCCCGCGTTCAAGCGGCAGGTGCTGGCCAGCCGGGTGCAGGGGACCGAGCTGATTGCCAAGACGATGGCGGGGTTGCAGAGGCCACCGAAGGTGCTGGTCTCGGCTTCGGCGATCGGCATCTATGGCGACCGCGGCGATGTGCCGCTGGCGGAGGACGAGCCGCGCGGCGCCGGGTTTCTGGCCGACGTGTGCGAAGCGTGGGAGGCGGCGACGGCCCCTGCGGCGGCGGCAGGCATCCGGGTGGTCAACCTGCGCATTGGCGTGGTGCTGGCCGCGCAGGGTGGGGCGCTGCCGCAGCTGCTGCTGCCGTTCAAGCTGGGCGCGGGGGGACCGCTGGGGTCGGGGCGGCAGGTGATGAGCTGGGTGGCGCTGGACGACGTGATCTATGCGATCCACCACGCGATCCGCACCGAGTCGCTGCGGGGGCCGGTGAACCTGACGGCGCCGAACCCGGTGACGAATGCGGACTTGGCGAAGGTGATCGGAAGCGTGTTGCACCGACCGGCGCTGCTCCCCACGCCTGCGTTTGCCTTGCGGCTGGTGCTGGGGCGGCAGAAGGCAGACGAGATGGTGTTGGCGGGCCAGCGGGTGGTGCCCAGGCGGCTGCTCGACAGCGGGTTTCGGTTCCAGTTCAGCGAGGTAGAGGCGGCGCTGCGGTTCACGCTCGGGCGTGGCTGACGCGGGGCCCTGGGGGCTGGCGGACGCGGTAGGTCCTCACGAGCACCAGGATGACCTGCTGCGGTCGTGGCAGTGATGCCGCGGGGCATGGGCAGGCACAACGACGGCAGCATGGAAAGACAGGGCGACGGCGGGTCGCCTTCATTGCGGATCGTGGCTGCCCGGCGGCCGTCGACCCCGCGGCGGCGTCGACGTCCACCGGTCGTGCCGGGGCAGCGTGCAGGTGGGCTTTGCGCGGCCTGGCCCTGTCGACGCCGCCTCGGGGTCGACAGGAGACAGGCGCGCAGGACACGAAAGCGTCGCGGGTCGGTCATGCGTCGGAAAGGTGCGGTTGGCTTGGGTGGGCTGCCCGTGAGCGGGGGCTGGGCGGTGCCGGGCGGGGTCAGGTATTTCCAATTGCCAAGCCGAGGTGCGTCGCGCCGCCGTCCGCTGAGATGGAGGAACCGTCACAGGGGACGCCGCAGCAGGAACCCTGCCGTTCCTTGGCAACAGGCATGCCCAGATTTTGAAGCCGAACTGGTAACTGGTAATACCTGACCCCCACGCGCACGGGGCGGCTCACCGTCGAACGCACGGTCAGCGGTTCGGCAAAGGCAGCCCGCTGGACTGGGGTCCACCGGGCTTGAGCTCGGGCTGCTGCGATTGCCAGTGCCAAGCGAGATCGCGGGGAACGCACTGCCCCTTGTAGCAGGTGTCGAGCGGATGCGGGCAGCGCGAGCATCCGTAGGCCTGAGTGTGGGCCAGGTACGCCGGGTCGTCGCAGCGGCCACCGGCCTTTGCGAGGAGCTGGGCAAGCACGGCGGGGTCGCACGGCCCGGGCGGCGGCGTGTAGTCCTTGTCTTCCCGCTTCTCCCCATAGGGCCCCATGCCCCCGCCGAAGTGAGGGATCGGGACGGTGCCGCAATGGTCAGCAACCGGCGCATCGCCACGAAAGAACCTGCTTTTCGCCATCTTGGGCCTCCTTGGAAGTGGGGTGTCCTTGCGCGAGCCGCTCAGCCGCCGCAGCCGCCTCCGCACCCGCCACCACCACCGGCGACATTGCGCAGCGGGTTGCGGAGCGGGGCGACCTCGTCGGTCGTGCGGTCGAGCTGCGACAGGGCGGTGGGGCCGAGAGTGCCCGTGATCGCCGAGTCGAAGCTCCGTGCGGCCACGCGTACCTCGCCGCCGCGCCGCATGCGGTACCGGCTGACCAGCGCGCCGGTGTCGAGCGCCAGCCCGGACCGCGTCGAGCTCGACGGCGCGATCCCGCGTGCGACGACAACGTCATCGAGACCGCCTCCGTCGCTCGTCACGGCCTCGGCGACCGAAGGCATGCGCAGCAGCGGCGGATCCGCCGGGATGGTCGACGTCGGCCAGCCCGCCCAGAACCTCCCGATCACGTGCACGCCGCCCGCGACCGTCTCGGACTTGGGCCCCGACGGCAGGAACACCTCGCCGGTGCGCATCCGCACGCCGTAGGTGCGCCCGGCGTACTGCACCACGTGGTCGCCGAGCTCGCGGTCGTCGCCCACGACGGCACGCACGGCCGCGTCGCCGAGCACCTGCCGGGCCTTGCAGGTGCTCACGAGGTTCATGGCGTCCAGGTTGGGGACCTGGCGTTCGGCGTCCTCGCGTGAGAGGCCGAACGTCGTTACGCCACAGGCCCAGTAGTTCTGGAGCCGGATCCGGGCGTCTTCTTCCTGCGCTCCCGCCTTGTCCGACTGGCCGATGACGCTCCAGGCCAGGGTCGCATCCCGGGTGTTCCAGGCAAACAGGCAGCCGGGGTAATCGACGGGTCCTGTGGTGTACCGCAGCCCCCGGGCCTCGCCAAACCGGCGCACGACGGCGCACAGGCCCGAGCCGACCACGGCCAACCAGCGCAAGGCCTGGTAGCGCGGCGGCGCCTGCAGGGGCGAGACCACGCTCTGCCCGGTCGTGAGCGTCAGGTCGGGGACGACCTGATCGTTCGCGGCGTTGTCGGCGATCACAGCGTCGTAGCCGAACCCGCCGAGGCCAGGGGCGAGCCACGCGCCGCCCATGGTGGGGTCGATCACCGCGGGCAGGACCGCGGGGTCGCCGTCCGCGTTGGCATAGGCCAGGCCGCTCGCGTTCGCGAAGGCGGCCTCGGCAAGCGCCCAGGCCCGCAGGTCGTAGAGCGACTCCTCGAGGTCGATCTGGCGCCAGTCGCGCCGCATCTTCTGCTGCAGGGTGGTCAGCGCCGAGGACGTGCCGGCGTAGACGACGTCGCGCGGGAACAGCAGGTACAGGCCGTCGGGCAGCAGGTCCGGTTCGGGGATCGGCAGCATCAGCGCCCGGTGGGCGTAGACGGACTGCAGGCGACCGGCAAGGTCCAGGAAGTCCTTGTCCTGGGGCTGCACGGCAACGCTTGTCGTATCCGAAACGTACGGCTGGCTTGCTGCGAGCAGGGGGACGAGCGCGAGGACCGTGGCTCCGTCCGGCCGCTGCAGCCGGACCAGGACTACGGCCTCGAAGTAGACGCCGTTGGTGGTGGCGAGCCAGGGGATCGAGGCCGTCTGCACGCCGATGACGACGGTGCGGTAGTAGGTCTCTACTGTGACGCCGCCGTCCTTCACGACGAGGCGAAGGCGGTAGGTGCCGGGGTTCTTGTACGGGTGCGAGACGGAGGACCCCGGCCCGTCGGTCGCGCCATCACCGAAGTCCCACGCGTAAGTGGGCGTGGTCAGGGATGCAGTCGAGGTTCTGATGTTGTCGGCGTCGAACAGGATCGTATCGCCGGAACTGGCCTCGACCACGATGTTGCCAGGCCATTCTGTTGCGCGTTCGGTGATCATCTCGATCCTCCCTCCCCGGTTGCGAAGAAGGACTGTACGACCGAACGCACGCTCGAGCTACTGCTGCATTTCTGGAATTCTGGAATCGAAATCGTCAGGAATTCGGACCAAACCTGCCTCCCGGCCTCGCCTTCGTGGCGAGGCAACCAAGCCGATCCCTGAGAAACGGGACCGGTTCGCCGCACAGTTCCTCTCCGCCATGCGAGGCCGCTCATCGTCGATAGCTGAAGTTCGAGTCGGATCCGGCGCGCCACGTGTCCCGCAGGGTCCCGTGGCGGATCAGGTGGCGGGCACGATGCAGGCAACCCGCGCCCACCAGGCTCCCATCAACGTTGCCCAGGCAGGGTCGTTGGGTGCGACGGGCCAGGCCGCGCCCGGGTCCACCACCTTGCGAGACGTTCCCGACTTGCAGCCCGACCACGGCACGACCACGTCGCACCCGGGACAGACCGGGGTGAAGTGGCGCTTCTCTTGGCCAACATTCGACGCCGGCATCCCCTGAACCTCCGCGTACATCAACTGCCCCGCGGACATGGGGCTGGATCCGGGAGCAGCTTTGGTGCACCTCGAGGCCAACTGCCCGTCGATCTCGGCGTGGGTGTACTCGTTGCAGTCGAGGCCAATCTTGTCATCCAGCATCACCACCAGCACATACTTCTCGCGCGAACACACCGGGCTGCACCCGTCGCCGGCCGCGAAATTCCCGTCATCGCAAGCCTCGCCCTGGTCCAACTTCCCATTCCCACACAGCTTCGCCACGCAGCTCCCCGCCACGCAGTCCTTCCCCGCGGCCCCGCAATCCACCACTATCGTCTTCTGCAACCCGTCGCCGCTGCACGAATACGCCTTCGCCGCCTCGCAGCTCCCTTGGTTCGGCGTGCACACCCAGGGCACGCACGCCCCCGACTGGCAGGCCTGCGCCTGCGGACAAGCCGTCACCTCCCACCCACTGCCGTCGGCCTTGCAAACGCCCAGGCCACCACTCTGACACCCCGTCGACTTCGGCACGCACGCCTGACTGACACACTTGCCGTCCTGGCACCCCTTGCCGCTCGCCTGGCAGTTCTCGCCCGCAGTCTTGGCAGTCCCGGTCGCGTCGCACTGCGTGACCGTCGTCCCGTCGCAGAACACCGAGCCCGGCGCGCACACCTTGGCCTTGCACGCCGTGCCCACGCAGGTTTCCGCGGCCCCGCACGGCGCCTTCTGCCACCCCAGGCCATCGGACTGGCACGTCGCCAACAAGCCCTCCTGGCACACCGTCTGCCCCGACTGGCACACCTGACTGACGCACGCCCCGCCGCTGCACGCCTTGCCCGCCTGCCCACAGTCCTCGACCGGTTGCTGCACCGTGCCGCCCCAGCTGCACTGCTGCACCACCTTGCCCGCGCACGACAGCGCCCCCGGCTCGCACACCAGCGCCGCGCACTTGCCGCCGTCGCAGCCTTGGCCCTCGGGGCACACCGTCTTCGCGAACCCCGACCCGTCCGCCTTGCACGTCGCCACCGTCGCACCGTCGGCGCACATCACCTGGCCGGCCGAGCACTTCTGCGACACGCACGCGCCGCCCAGGCATGCCCGCTGCTTGCCGTCCGCTCCGGGCTTGCTGCAGTCGTCCACCGTCGCTTGCGACAAGCCCTGCGCGTCACACAGCTTGGCGACGTCGCCCTCGCACGTCTTCGCGCCCGGCACGCACACGAGCGCCACGCAAGCGGGCACCCCCGACGTCGCCGTGCACACCTTGCTGCCCGTGCCCCCGCTCGCAGGGCCGCACGCCACCTCGTCCCAGCCCGTGCCGTCCTGCCGACACGTGCGGATCGAGCCGGCGCCGCACTCCTTTGCCCCCGCCGTACACACCGGCGCCACGCAGCCGCCCGCGACGCACACGTAGCCCTCCATGCACGCCAAGCCCACGCCCACGCCCGTGCCCGTCGCGTTGCACACCGCCACCTGGCCCTGCTGGCACGATGCCTGCCCCGGCGTGCATACCACCGTCTTGCACGCGCCCGACTCGCACGCGTCGCCCTGCGCGCACGGCTCGCTCGACCACCCGCTGCCGTTCGCCGCGCACGTCTTGCGCGTGGTCGCGTCTGCGCAAGCCGTCACGCCGCCCGGGCACGCGTCTGGCACGCACAGGCTGTCGACGCAGTACTGGTCGCCCGCGCAGTCGTCATCGCTCGCGCAGTCCACGCACTCGCCCGCGGCCTTGTCGCACACGCCCGACGCACAGTCCTTGGACGACGCGCACTTGGGCGCTGGCGGCAGGCACGTGTGCGCCTTGCAGGTCTTGCCGTCCGGGCAGTCCTCGGGCTGCAGACACTCGACGCACACGCCCGTCGCCTTGTCGCACACCCCGCCCACCTCGGCGCACTGCTTGTCCGACTGGCACGCCGCCTGGGGCACGCACCCGCCATCCTTGCAGAGCGCCGGCTGGGCCGGGCAGTCGCTGGCGGCGCGGCACTCCACGCAAGCCTGGGCCACGCAGAATCCGCCCGGGCAGTCCTCGTCGCCGTCGCACGCCGAGGTGTCCACGGCGTCGGCCGGCTGGGCCGTGTCCTGGGTCTGGTCGTTGCCGCCGCAGGCGGTGAGCAAGGCCAGCACGAGGAAGACGTGCAGGACAGGGGCGAGGCGGATCAGTCGCATGGCGAGGCTCCCGACGGTGGCGAGGATTCGGGCGCGGAGATCGATCTCCGCACTCGCAACCTCTCGATAATGTCTTGGAATTGCGCAATAATCAAGTCATTGTCGTCCGTCCCGATTCGCGCGGCGTCGACGAGGCGAGGCAGCAGCCGGAACCGCCCGCGCTTGGGATCGCTGCGGCCGGGATCGAGGACTCCCCGCGGCGACCGCGCCCGGACGTCGTGCCGCTGCAACCGGCGCTCGAGCTCGCGAGTCGACCAGCCCCCGCGCACGGTTCGCCCGACCCACGCCGCGAGATCCAGGCCCGGCTCGCGGATGCGTTGCCGGTTCAGCAGGATCGCGTGGCCCGCGCTGAAGAGCCCGTGCGGCTCTCGCAGCGCTTCCCGCAAGGGAGCAGGGAGATCGGCGAGCCGCCTGATGCAGTTCTTGTGTCCCTCGCTGATTCCCAACAGTTCGGCGACCTCGTGCCCGGGGATGCCTGCAGCCTCGAGCCGATGCACAGCCAGCGCCCGATCGAGGGGCGAGCGCGTCGGCTTGGCAACGTGTTCGACCGCGGCAAGACGCAGGGCGTCTGCCAAGTCCAGGTCGTCGCGTACGATGGCCGCCATGTCAGCCCACCGCAGACTGCGTGCCGCGTGCGCCCACCCGAACCCAGTGACGATCTGCCATGCGTCGCCTTTCGACTTGACCACGATCGGGGTTCGCTGGCCTTGCGCTTGCAGGACCGCTGGGAGAGTGCCGAGGCGGACGTGCAGTTGCAGCAGGAACGCCGTATCCGAGAAGTCGACGTCCGCCAAGCGGATCTGCACCACCTGGAGCGGACCGATGCGGCAGTCGGCGGGCCTGACGATGGGTGGCCGGCCGCGCGTGCGGGTCGCAGCGCTGCAGCGTGTGTGGCTCAGGCGAACGGACGCGACCTGTCCATTGGCGCCGACCCGAGACCGGGTTGGCCCCGCGGGCGGTAGGCGCGGTGGGCGCTCGTTTGTGTTCATGGCCATCAACCCGGCGGAGAGGCTTTCGCTGGCTGGCAAAGTTGCGCCTTCCTCTCCGGCGATTCAAGGCTGTCGTGAAGAAGCACGCGTCGTCTCGGGCAGGCTTACCCCTCTCGCGCTGCGCCGCCGAAAGGACCACGCTTCGGGCAACCTGATGTTGGGCAGTGGCTGGTAGCTCCACGTGTCAAGCCGAGGTGCGTTGCGCCGCCGTCCCCTGAGATTGAGCAACTGTCACAGGGGACGCATCTGCAGGAACCCTGCCGTTCCGTGGCAACAGGCATGCCCAGATCCCGAAGCCGAACTGGTAACTGGTAATACCTGACCCCATCGCCCCCAACGCCCCGATTGTTTCCCAAACGTGCGAACACCATCCCTGCAGGCGCCATTGTGTCCCCGCCCGCCGCACCTACCTTGCCCAAGCCGGCATCCAAACGACTCACCGACTTTCCACTGGAGACCCCACCATGAGCCACACCCTGTACCAGCCCTTTCGCCTGGGCCGCCTGACGCTGAAGAACCGCATCGTCATGGCGCCGATGACCCGCACCCGCGCCCTGGGCAACCTCGCCAATCCCTTGATCGCTCAGTACTATCAGCAGCGGTCAGAGGCGGGACTGATCATCACCGAAGGCACGTCTCCCTCACCCAACGGCCTCGGCTACTGCAACATCCCGGGTCTGTTCAATGCCGAACAGGCCCAGAGCTGGCGTGGCGTGACCGACGCCGTCCACGCCGAGGGCACGGCCATCTTCGTGCAGCTGATGCACACCGGCCGCGTCAGCCACGAGGC
>CAJBNH010000187.1 GCA_903955385.1 uncultured Myxococcales bacterium
CGGCCACATCGAAGCGGGCCGCAAGCTGCCGTCCCTGCCGGTGCTGCACGCGATCGCCCGCAGGCTCGACGCGGACCTGCTCGACGTCGTGTCCGCGGTCGTGAGTCCCGAACGGGGCGCACTGGTCTACCAGCCCCGCCCGCCCGCGCCGGGTACGGCAACCGCCGCCGGTGCAGGGAATCCGCCGCAGAACCCCTGACGCTGTGCCCAAACCGCTGCGGCGCAAGTCACCAGCCGATCGCGGCAGGGCGCAGCAGGCGCGCGAGGTCGCGGCACACGGTCGCCCTGGACACCCCGAGCCGCCGTGCGTACTCGGCCCCGCGGCCGAAGGGCAGGGCGCCGGACTCGACGATCATCCGCGCCAGCTCGCACCGTCGCAGCGCCGCCAGCAACCGCCGGTGCGCGTTGTACTGCCGCCTGCCAGCCGCGCGTCGGGCAGCCTCGTCTGGGTTCGTCCAGGCGCTCCAGTTCGTTGCACGCATCTGTCCCCTCCGCTCCGCCTGCTGGCATGCCTCCGTCGGGGTGCATCCTCCCGTGCGCACGATGAATTCTGCCACATCATCGAAGCGGTCGCACGGTCGGCGTGGCTGCGTGCCCGCAGCGATGCTGGGTAGGGTGTAGGGTAGGGTGTCGGGTAGGGGTGTCCGGATGGGGTGCAACAGGGGGGCTGCACGATCAAGCTGCCGACCGTCGGGGCGGAGCACCGCCGCAACCCCCTACCACCCCCCCCGATCCTGATACCGAACCTGATACAGAAACACAAAGGGGCTGCACCTTGCGATGCAACCCCTTGATGTTTGAGGTCGCTGGGGGGGGACTTGAACCCTCGACCTAGCGATTATGAGTCGCTCGCTCTAACCACCTGAGCTACCCAGCGATCGCGCCGTGGGTGCCAAGGCGCCCGGCGACGCGTGACCTCGAAATCCTAACGCTTCGAGAACTGGAAGCGGGCGCGCGCTGCTGCGCGGCCGTACTTCTTGCGCTCCTTGGCGCGGGCATCACGGGTCATGAACCCGGCGGACTTGAGCGCGGGGCGAAGCTCGGGCTCGGCCACGGTCAGCGCACGCGAGATACCGTGGCGGATGGCGCCCGCCTGACCCGACAGACCACCACCGGCGACGGTGACGGCGACGTCGAACTGGCCCTTGCGGTCAGCAATCTCGAAGGCTTCGCCGATCAGCATCTCGAGCGAGGGGCGACGGAGGTACTCGGCGATCTCGCGGCCATTGACCGTGATCGTGCCGGTGCCGGCCGACAGGTAGACGCGAGCCGTAGCCTCCTTGCGGCGGCCGGTGGCGTACCACCGCTTGACGGGGGCGTTGGACTCAGTGACGCGACGGGTGGTTGCCATGCTTGTGGACCTGTTCGCTGGAGACACGGCGGCTCGAACCGCCGGGGAGCGCTAACTTACAGCGAGAGCGCGATGGGATTCTGGGCGCCGTGCGGATGCTCCGAACCGGCGTAGACCTTGAGCTTCTTGATCAGCTTGCGGCCGAGCGGACCCTTGGGGAGCATGCCCCAAACCGCTGCGCGCACGGCCTGCTCGCTGTTCTTGATCAGGTAGATGCGGGCCGGGGCGCTCTTCATGCCGCCCAGGAACTGCGTGTGGTGACGGTAGATCTTCTGGTCGAGCTTGCGACCCGTCAGCTTCACCTGCGACGCGTTCACGATGACGACAAAGTCGCCCGTGTCGCCATTCGGGGTGTAGGCCGGATTCGTCTTGCCGCGCAGGAGGTTGGCGACCGTCACGGCCGCACGGCCGAGCACCACGCCCTTCAGATCGATGACGTGCCAAGCGTGGGCAACGTCCTGAGCGCGCATGTGGCGGGTCTCTTTGGTCAGGCTCATGGCTGTTCCTCTATCGGTGCCGAAAGCTGGATCGCTGGGCGGCAGGGCCAGAAAGACTAAAGGGAGGTGGCGGAAGTGTCAAGGCCGACGCGCCGCTACACCCATCGGAACTATCCTGCCGGCGGGTTCTGGGGACCTAGCCGACCGCGCGGCGCAGTGCCTCGACGGCGTCGGTGCGCTCCCAAGTGAAGCCCTCGCCGCTGCGGCCGAAGTGGCCACCGGCTGCAGTAACCCGGTAGTTGGGGCGCAACAACTGCAGGTGACGGATGATCTCAGCGGGGCGGAAATCGAAGATCTCCTGTACGGCCTTTTCGATCTTGGCCGGATCGACCTTTTCGGTCCCGTGGCAGTCAACGCGCACGCCCGTGGGGCGAGCGACGCCGATCGCATAGGAGACCTGCAGTTCGCACTCGCTGGCGAGACCGGAGGCGACGATGTTCTTGGCGACGTAGCGGGCAAAGTACGCGGCCGAGCGGTCGACCTTGGAGGGGTCCTTGCCCGAGAACGCGCCGCCGCCGTGACGGCCCCAACCGCCGTAGGTGTCGACGATGATCTTGCGTCCGGTCAGGCCGCAGTCGCCGTGGGGGCCACCGACCACGAACTTGCCGGTCGGGTTGATGTGGTACTTGGTGTCGGCGTGCAGCAGGTCTGCGGGAAGCACAGGGGCGATGACGTGCTCGAGGATCGCGCTGCGCAGATCGTCGTAGGTCACGCTTTCGCGGTGCATGGTGCTGACAACGACGGCGTCGATCGCCACGGGCTTGTTGCCCACGTAGCGGACCGTGACCTGGCTCTTTCCGTCGGGGCGCATCCACGGAAGCGTCTGCGCGTGCAGCACTTCCTCCATCCGGCGCGTCAGCTTGCTGGCCAGGGTGATCGGCAGCGGCATCAGCTCAGCGGTCTGGTCGCAGGCGTAGCCGAACATCAAGCCCTGATCGCCGGCGCCCTGCTCAGGGTCCATGCCCTGACCTGCGGTGACGCCTTGGCTGATGTCGGGCGACTGCTTGCCGATCGAGGTCAACACCGCGCAAGTGCTGGAGTCGAAGTGGTCGCTGGGGTCGTTGTAGCCGATCTCGGCGATGGTCTTGCGGATGACATGTGGCATGTCGACGTAGCAGCTGGTCGTGATCTCACCAGCGACGAGTGCCATCCCGGTGGTCACCAGCGTTTCGCAGGCGACGCGGCCGTAGGGGTCCTGCAAGAGGATGCTGTCGAGGATGGCGTCGGAGATCTGGTCGGCGACCTTGTCAGGGTGGCCGGCCGTAACCGATTCGCTGGTGAAAGTGTAGTCGCGCATAGTTGAGGAGGCTCCACGGGCCGGGGGGCAAAAGGGGCCAAGAGGATCCGCGCGGAAGGGCGAATTGTCAAGGCCAGAAGGGAGCGGCAAGGCCCTGAGTCCTTACCATTCCAAGCCTTTGGACTGGCTTCGTGTGGCTGAGACGACTAGACTGTGGACCTTCGGCAGCGCAAACGCGTCGCTGGGCGGGGACCGACGGTGCGGGACTCGGGAGGGGACCATGGCGCTGCAACGGCAAGTGCAAGTGCGCAGAGGGGCCGGGCGACTCGCCGTGTGGCTGACCGCGCTGGCGGCCGCGATGGCGGGTTGCGGCAACGAGTACGCGCTCGACACCAGTGTCGACGGCACGGGCAACGGCAACAACCCCGATATCGTGGCGCAATTCGGAGACGCGACAGCGCCGCCCCACGACACCGTTGTCGATACCAAGGACGTGGACGCAGCGGATCAGGACGTCGAGGACGCTTCCACCGACGCAAAGGCTCCAGAAACCGACGATACGACGGACGCTGAACCGGAGGACACGACGGAAGCGGATACCCAGGCAGACGACGACGCCGCTGAGGACGCAGCCGACGCCGTGGACGCCGGGACTCCGTCCGATGCAGGGTGCACGTCCGACGCGCAATGTCCGGCGGGTGGACCGTGTCAGCAGGCTGTTTGTGATGTCGCGACGGGGACTTGCGGACTTCAGCTGATGCTGGGCTGCTGCAAGAACGACGCGGATTGCGATGACGGCAGCGCGTGTACGACCGATGCGTGCAGCGTGCAGACCGGTAACTGCACCATCACGCCCAAGACCTGTCCGTCACCCTCACCTTGCCAGAAAGGCGTCTGTGACCCCGGCTCTGGCGAGTGCGGCACCGAGGTGAAGGAGGGGCAGTGCTTTATCGCCGGGGCCTGTGTCGTCTCGGGCACCGTCCACCCCGACGACGGCTGTTTGGCGTGCGACCCGGTGCAGAACGCCCTTGCGTGGTCCGGACAAGCTGGCGTGGCTTGCGACGACGGAAACGCGTGTACGTTCAGCGATGTCTGTGATGCCCAAGGCGCGTGCACTGGCGCAGCGTTGGCAGGCTGCTGCAAGAAGGACGCGGACTGCGCCCCGGCGAACGACCCCTGTCAGACGGCAAAATGCAATCAGGTCATGGGGATGTGCGCGTCGACCGTCAAACCCGGCTGCTGCACCCAAGGCACCTGCTGCGACCTTGCCACCAACAGCATCCTGCCCAGCAACGCCGTGTGCTCGCCCAACCCGATCTCGACCGAATACAAGTGCGTGGGGTTGGCCATTCAGAAGCGCGAGATCAAGCCCGGCTGCAACGGAATGGACGCTGAAGGCTGCACGAACCTGCCGGCATTCTCGTCTCCCGGTCCGTGGGCCACCATCGAAAACTGCGGCGTCGGCTTTGCGTGCAAGGAACAGGGCAGCGGCAAGAAGCCGGTCTGCGAGGCGGACGGCTCCTGTCAGGGCAGCTGCGACGGCCAAGCGCAGAACGGCACTTGCTGGTGTGACGGCGGGTGCAAGGCGCAGGGAGACTGCTGTCAGGACTTCGTGGCGCTGTGCGGCTGTTCCTCCGGCACATGCTGTGACCTTGCGGCCAGCTATCCCAAGCCGCAGGGGACGTTGTGCGGGTCGACGACCAAGGTGCAGTACCAGTGCTCGGGCACCACGATCCAGAAGCGCTCTGGCAAGTCCGCGTGCAACGGTCAGAACGTCTGCTCGACAGCGACGACGGACCTGGTCTGGGGCGCATGGGCCGACTACCAGGCCTGCCCGGCGGGACAGTCGTGTCAGGTGGCCGTCGGCGGCGCGTCGGCCAGCTGCGCGTTTCTGCCCGGATCCTGCAACGGCATCTGCGGTTACCAGTCGATCGACGGCTGCTACTGCGACCAGGACTGCAAGACCTATGGCGACTGCTGCGCTGACTTCGATGTCAGCGGCTGCGTCGGCGTGACCCAGTGCGGGGAGTACCTGTACGAGTCGTGTGCGGGCATCTGCCAGGACGTGGCGCCAAGTGGCTGCTGGTGCGACTCGCTTTGCTTCGACATGGGCGACTGCTGCGGCGACTTCGGCTTGTGCGGATGCTGACGGAGAAGAGGTTGCCGTTGCTGCCCGTGTTCGACACCCACGCCCATCTCGACGACCCTGACGTGTCGCTGCCGGAGTTGCTGCGCGAACTCGAGGGGTTGCGTGCTGTCGGATGGCGTGGCGCGCTGTGCGCCGGGTACGGCCCCGAACGGTTTCTGGCAGGACGTGCCTTGTGCGAGGCGGACGACCGCGTCGTGCGCGCGTGCGGCCTGCATCCGGAGTGGCTGGCGGCGCACCCGGACCAGGTGACGCGAGAGGCCGGCTGGCGTGCCCTGCAGAGCGAACTGGACGCAGCGGGCGTCGCAGCGGTGGGCGAGATCGGTCTGGACCGCCGGGCGCGGGACGCCTTCCCGCTCGCGTCGCAATTGTCTTGGATGGACAGAGGGTTGCGCTTGGCGGCCGAGCGCAGTTTGCCCGTCGTCTTGCACATCGTCGGGTGGCACGGCCATGCGCTGGAGGCGGTCGGTCGCTGCGGCGTGCCCAACGGCGGTGTCGTCCATCGCTACTCGGGTCCGGTCGAGCTTGTGCCCAGCTGGGTCGCGGCGGGGCTGTACCTGTCGCTTTCGCTGGAACCGCGCGAGGATCCCGAGAAGCGTGCCGAGCTTGCCCGCGCCATCCCGGCGGATCGGCTGCTGGTCGAGACCGACTGGCCCCTGCGCGACCACACCTACGGTCAGGCGTTTCAGGCCCTGCAAGACCTGTGTGCCCACGTGGCCGTCGCCCGCGGCGAGACTCCGCTGGAGGTCGCGGAACGAAGCGACCGCAACTCTCGAGCCCTGTGGGGGCGTCCCGCGTGAACTCCGCAGTTTCCCCTTACCCTTTGCGCCACTTGGATCCCGCATGACTGCTTCCGTGCCACCCGCTGCCCCCCTCGAGGCCGCTGCCTCCATCCCCGTGGAGTCCGTCCGCATCGCCAAGTCGCGGTCTGGCCCGCGCCGCTTTGACCGTCTGGTTCGCTTGGTCAGCGAGCCCGGGTTCGACCTGCTGCTGAACTCGCACGTGGTCATCTTTGGCGTGGGCGGCGTAGGCGGTTTCGCGGCAGAGGGGCTCGCGCGATCCGGGATTGGCAAGCTGACGCTTGTGGACTTCGATGTCGTGTGCGCGACCAACGTGAATCGGCAGATCCAGGCGCTGGCCAACACCGTCGGCAAGCCCAAGGCCGAGCTGCTGGCCGAGCGGGTTCGGGCGATTCACCCACAATGTCAAGTAACTGCCGTGCCGCAGTTCTACAGCGAAGCCACGGCAGAGCTGCTGCTGCCGGCCGATGACCCGCCGGACTTCGTCGTCGATGCGATCGACCACGTGACGGCGAAAATGCATCTGATGGACCGCTGTCGCCGCTTGGGCATTCCGATCGTTTCGTCGATGGGCGCGGCCGGCAAGCTCGACCCCACCGTCATCGAGGTTTGTGACCTGTACGAGAGCCACACCGACCCGCTGGCCCGCGCGCTGCGCCGCAACTTGCGGCGAAAGTACGGCTGGCCAGAGGCGGTGGGCAAGCGGGAGAAGGCTGTCGTCAGCGGCGTGACCGTCGTGTATTCGCGGGAGTCCAGACGCATGCCCATTCCGCCGTCGTGGGACCGCGAGCACGGTTTCCAGTGCATCTGCCCGCACGACGAGAACGACATCGACCTGTGTCACAGCCGCAACCTGATCGAGGGCTCGGCGGTGTTCGTGACGTCGGTATTCGGGATGGTGGCGGCGAGTGTAGTGGTGCGGCGCATCGTCGGCGATCACGTGGCCCCGACGCGCGCGGAGGTGGGAGCGAGTCGAGACGGAATGCCGGGTTGCGGCACGTCACCGACGCCCACCGACGATGAAGACGACTAGGCTGGTTGGCCGCCCGGTCGGTTGGTGCCGGCAAACACCATGTACGCGTAGTAGCAGGCTTGGGCTCCCCCTTGGCGTGACGCGAGCCGAATCCTCTCGGGAACCGTGACGGGGTCGCTGCGGTCACCGCCCTCGGCCCGCCACTCCTTGAGGTAATCTCGCACGGCCTCAGCGGCAAACGTCAGCTCGCTGTGGCGAATCCCCGACGCCTTGTCCGCCAGCGTAATCCAGTGGTTGCCCAGCATTGCGTCACCGGCGGACAAGCAGAGGTAGCCGACCAACTCGTCGAAACCGCGGACCAGCGGTGCGTCCAGCGGGACCTCGAGTGCCGCGCTCTGCGCTCGGTCGAACATACGCGCCGACACCAGCGCCGCCGCCAGGAAGCCCAACGCATGGCCGTTGCCCAACATGCGGGCCATGAACGCGCCGCCGCGTAGGGCAAGCGCCACGTTGCCGATCTCGGCCCACTCGGCCATCGCATCCAGCATCTTGCCGGGCCACGCGGCTGCGGGCATGCCCAACAGCTCGACCATCTCTTCCAGATCCTTGGCGCCTCGACCCTCGGCACCCAGCCAGGCATCCAGCGCGTCCATGACTTCGAGCGCCGTCGGCGCGTGGTAGGTATCGGCCCACTCGGCGCTGTAGTCGGCGTCGACGAGGTACAAGAACGCCCGAGCCAAGCGGTCCTTGGGCCACGCAGGCACGCGCCAGCGCTCCCACAGCTCGCGCGCCGCCATCCAAACGAAGACCGAGAAGTTCTCGTCCTGCATGGGCATTCGGTCGATCCACTCTTCCTCGATATCGGACTGCATCCCGGCAGCCGCGCAGCGTTCCGCAAAGCGCGCTTGGTCGGTGTCGGTGCCCAGCTGGCGCAGGCCATCGAGCACGTCTTCGTCAGACCAGTCCCGCAGGTCGGGCGCGCGGCCGTCCCACGACGTCAGTCGACCGGTAGGGGTGAAGTCGCTCATGAGGCACGTCTCCTTGCGTTGGGGCGTGTGGAGGAGGGGCGTTGACGGGATTGGGTCAGCCGAGTTTCTTCAGGGCCTCTAGCACCTTGTCGACGTGACCATTGACGGTGACCTTGGGCCAGGCGGCCGCCACCTTGCCGTCGCGGTCGATCACCAACGTCGAGCGGATCGTGCCCACGCTCTTCTTGCCATACAGCGTCTTCTCTCCCCACGCACCGTACGTCTCCATCATCTGGTGGCTGGGGTCGGCCAGCAGCAGAAAGGGCAGGCCGAACTTGGCCTTGAACTTCGCGTGGGACTCGACGCTGTCGCCGCTGACGCCGAGGACGACCGCTCCGGTGCCCGCCTGGCCGCGCCATTGGGGCTCGCGGTCGCGGAAGTCGCAGGCTTCTGTCGTACAGCCTGACGTGTTGTCGCGCGGGTAGAAGTAGAGGACCACAGGACGGCCGCGCAGTTCTGAGAGGCGGACGCGGGTGCCGTTGTCGGCGGCGAGATCGAAGTCGGGCGCGAGGGTGCCAATCGCGGGAGTGGGCATGGACGGAATCCTCCGGGGTTCGTCGGGTCAAGTAAGCACGGTGGCTTGGACCGCGTCAATGCGGAACAACCTTGCCCGGTCGGGCAGTCGGGCTTATGGTGAGGGGTCTGATGCAGCGCACAGGGTTTGAGACGTGCCGCTTTTGGAGGGTGAATGCGCCTGGCGATCCTGAGTGACATCCACGCCAACATCCAGGCCCTGACCAAGGTGCTCGAGCGCTGCGAAGCCGAGCAGGTGGACGAAGTTGTCTGCTTGGGCGACGTGGTCGGCTACGGCGGCAACCCCAATGAGTGCTGTGACCTGTTGCGCGAGCACTGCTCGATCGTCCTGATGGGCAACCACGACGCCGCTACGGTGGGCGTGATGGACGCGGACTACTATTACGAGTCAGCGCGCCGGGTTCTGTTCTGGACGCGGCAGGAACTGACCGACGAGAACTTCCGCTGGCTCTATTCGCTGCCGTACACGAATCAGCGCCCGGAACTCGACGTCGGCTTCTACCACTCGGCGCCGATCCAGCCGTCGGGCTTCTTCTACGTGGTTCGCAACGAGGAAGCCGAGGCCTTGACCCGCATGAAGACCGGCCTCTTCAGCCACAACTTCATCGGTCACAGCCACTTGACCACGATGTACGAGTACTCGGGCCGCAAGGTGCGCGACGTGACCGGCCACTACCAGTTCCACGCCGGGCGTCGCTATCTGGTCAACGTAGGCTCCGTCGGTCAGCCGCGCGACCGCAACCCCGACGCTTGCTTCGTGCTGTTCGACACGGAGACCAAGCTGCTGCAGCACGTCCGCGTGCCGTACGACGTCCCCACGGCTTCAGCGCGCATTCGCGAAGTCGGGCATGACGAGAAGTTCGCTCGCCGCCTGACCTTGGGCGTCTAGCTTTCCGGATTCCCGCTCAGGGCATCGGCATCAGCTGCGACGCTTCCTCGGCCGACAGGAAGCGTGCGCGGATCTGATAGCGGGACAACTGCGCGGCCTGACCGTGCCGCGTGGGCGTCTGGCCGGTTTGCTGGATCTTCAGCAGGAAGCCCTCGCCCGACCCAGACACCGTCAGATCGCTGCCGACAGAGCCACCCAGCACCAGCACCCGCTGCACGTCCACTCGGGTGCCCACGTCGTGCACGACGAGCCAGTAGGAACTGTCCTGAGGCGCGATTGCCTCGACGCGAATGCGCCGCATGGCAGGGTCGCCGCCGTCGATGCGCAGGTAGTCGACGCCGGCCGCGTCATCTGCCTGTCCGACGTGCCACGCGCCAAGCACCATCGGGGTCGCGGACTCGGCGGTGTTGTTCGGCTCGGACTCGGGCTGGTCGGCCAGCCCGGTGTGGGCGTAGCGCAGCGTGTACTCGACGCCCGGCCACGGCACGCCGGCAGCAGGCTGCGGTTGGACGACGACCCGACTGGGCATTTGGTTCTGGCTGGGAAGGAAGGCGAGCGTGGCCTTGTGTTCGTCCGGGCGCAGCATCTGGCTGGCCAAGATGCGGTTGGTGGCATCGACAAGGGCAAGGCGCATCCCGGGTTGCGAGCCATCCACCTCCACCGTGATGCTGAGGATGTGCGGCCCAAGGCGGCCCTGCAGCGCGAACACGTCGCGGTCTCCCTCGCCGTCCAGGCTGGCCGAGACCAGCGCTTCCGGCGCGACCTCGTTGCCCTGACCCTCGTCATTGGGCTCGCGTTCGAGGCCCGCATGGCCAGCTTGCACCAGCACGTGCAGGGTGTACTTGTCGCTCAAGCTCTCGCTCGCCACCGCGCCCGCCGGCAGGTATTCGGTAATGCACAGGGTCCGCACGGGCTTGCGCAGGTCGGGATGCCGCAGCTCCTCGCCCCGCCCTCGCCCGCGGTGCGACTGGGTCAGCAGCGCTGAGCCGTCGGCCCCGTGCAGCGACACCTGCAGGTCCATGTTCGGTACGCCGGAAAGCTGCACCGTGACGTCGTCCATGTCCTTGACCGGCGGCATCCGGTAGCAGTCCTGATCGGCGGCGGTTCCGGAGCGGCGCTTGCCGATGACGCCCGTCGCGTCGTTCTGCGGACCCAGCGAATTGGCCTGGTCCCACGTGTCGTTGGGCTCGCTCTCGCGGCCCATGGACTTCTTCGAGTCGAGCCAAAGCCAGCCGCCGATACCCGCCAGCGCCACCACCACGGCGGTGAAGAACGCAATCGCGCGCGACCTCTGCGCCCGCGTAGCCTTGGTCCGCAGCAGCTCGTCTTCGACCAAGTACGCACCGTAGTCGGCCGTTGGCAGCTTGGCCTTGCGCGGGGCGCGGCTGGTGCTGGCGCTCGGACTGGTACCGCCGGGCAGGGCGACGTCGGCAAAGCCGGTCTGCTGCGCCTGTATCAGCGCTTCGCCCAACTCGGCCATCGACTGGAAGCGCTTGGCCGGGTCCTTCTCCAGCGCCTTGGCGACGATCTGCTCCAGCACCGCGGGAACGGGGTGAGCCGGCGCGACCTCCGCCATCTTCGGCGGCGCCTCCATCAGATGCGCCTTGAGGATGTCGAACGTCGGGCGTTCGCCGCCGAACACGTGCAAGCCGGTCAACATCCGGAACATCAGGGCGCCCACGGCGTAGATGTCGGCGCGGTGATCGACATCGCCGGCGCGGATCTGCTCGGGGCTCATGTAGTAGGGCGTGCCGAAGATGTCCCGCTGGGAGTGGATCGTGTACGGGTCGTCGGCGCCTTTGACCTTGGCCAAGCCGAAGTCGAGGATCTTCACGAAGTCCGGATGCGCCGCTCCGGTGACCATCATGACGTTCTCGGGCTTGAGATCGCGATGGACGACGCCGTGTTTGTGGGCCTCGGCCAGCGAGTCGCACATCTGCAGCACGATGCGGGCCACACGCTCGGCGGGCAGTGGCCCTTCCCGTTCGAGCAGGGCATCCAGCGCCTCACCCTCCAGCAGCTCCATCACCAGATAGAACAGCTCTCCCCAGCGGCCAAAGTCGTACACCATCACGGTGTGCGGGCTGGAAAGCCTGGAGATCGCGCGGGCTTCGCGGGTGAAGCGGCTGACCAGTTGCTTGCGGGCAACGAGGTTCTCGTGCAGCAGCTTGATCGCCATCACCTTGCGCAGGTGGATCTGCTCGACGCGGTACACCGCCCCCATGCCGCCGCGGCCGATCAGTGACACGACCAGATAGCGGTCGTCGATCAACTTGCCGATGTAGGCGCTCTGCTCTTCCTCGTTGAGCGCGGGGGGCGTGTCGTCGATGGGCTCAAGCGTCGTGACGAAGGTCTGCGCTTCCGACAACGTCGCGGGAGGATTGGGGTTGATCAGGGTGCGCTGGCGCTCGATCCGGCCGACCGGTGGCAGTCCAGCAGTGGGTAGCGTCATGTCGGCGGGGGCGACAGGGACGGGCGACGGGCCGAGGATGGCAGGCTCGTCACCAGGGCGCGGCAGCGATTGCAGGGGCGAACCGTCCTCAAGGCAGAACTGGCTGGCCTCAGAGTAGGTTCGTCGGCAACTGGCGCAAATCTTCATCCTTGGGAGCCCCGCGTGGGCTGAGTCTAGGGGCGAGTCGGCAGGATGTCCAACCGACGGAATCTTCCGGGGTCCTTCCGCCGCCAAGGGTGCGTCGAACCGCGGTCAGTGCCCGGTGAACGCCTTGGGAGCCTTGCCGGGGATCCTCTGCCAAGAGGGTGTGTAGTAGCCGGCGGCCGCGGGGACGTCGAGCGGTTCGCGCGAGGCGCCGTCGTGGCTGGTGACCCACAAGCGATAGCCCTTGCCGTCTTCGTTCGACGAGTAGACCAAGCGCTTGCCATCCGGCGACCACGAGGGCTCGAGCGACCGCTTGCCCATCCCCGGCGTCAAGCGTTGGATGCGCCCCTGCAAGTCGACGGTCAGGATGTCGATGGCGCTGCCACGCAAGCCTGAGAAGGCGATCTTGCCACCGTGTCCCCAGTCTGGGTCGGAGTTGTAGGGTCCGACGAAGGTGAGTCGGCGCTGGTCGCTGCCGTCGGCATTCATCACGTAGATCTGCGGACTTCCCGTGCGGTCCGACACGAACGCGATCTGGCTGCCGTCGGGAGAGTAGGACGCCCCGAGGTCGTCGGCTTCGTTGCGTGTCAGGTTGCGCGACGGACTGCCGTCGTAGGCGAGCTGCCAGATGTCGGCCTGATCGCCGTCATTGATGGTCGCCACGATGTCGCCGTTGACGTTCTGGGCGCAGCCGCGGAACTGCAAGTCCTCGCCCGAGGCGAACGGCTGCGGCACGGCCAGCGGATCGATGGGTGCCGCCGCGGCCTTCTTTCCCTTGCCCTTGTTCTTCTTGGGCACCACCGGGGCAAAGTCTGCGATGGCGTTCAGCTGGGCCAAGTCGAGCTTGAACAGCGATGGCATGTCGGTACGGAACGAGGTGTAGGCCAGACTGCCGTCCAGGAACTGGACCGGGAACATGTGGATGCTCTTGTCTCCCACGATGATGCGGCGGTTGAACCCGTCGGCCTCGACCTGCCAGATGCAGCGGTCGCAGCCGGGGCCGGGCGCGCTGTAGAACACCAGCGTGTCGAAGCTGCCCTCGACGCCGGTCAGGGCGCCGTGGACTGCGTTCATCACCCGGTGGGCCATCGAGCGCAAACTGCCGGAGGGGGCCTCCTGCACGGCCCAACTGCCCAGATCCAGACGCTTGCCGTCGCGCACATCGACCACACCTGCGGTCAGGGTGACGAGTCCGGCCGTTTTGGATGGCTTGAGGACCGTCGCCAGCACGTACTGCGCTCCGGTGCCTTGCGCGGCGGGTCGGCGAATGTCGAGGTTGGGCGGGGCGGACTTGACCAGGCTGGCGATCATGCCCGGATTGCCTCGCAGCGGCCGCAGGATGCCGGACAGGCGGGTGTCGTTGGCCAGCACGTTCTCGACCAGATCGCACGACGCCTTGGGCAGCGTACACGTCGGCGGCAGGACCAGCAGCGCGTCCAATGGTCTTGAAGTCGCCTCGACGATGACATACAGGCCGGAGCCATCGTCGACAGGCGCGTCTGTCGGCGTCGTCGCTGGTGGCTCGACGGGCTGCGCGACGGCAAGGGTCGGCAGCGCCAGACCGGCAACGAAGGCGAACCCGGCCAGGGCGGACGAGATCGGCGAAGGGTGGCGGTGAGCTGGCATGGTTCGGCTTTCCCGGGTTGGCAGGGGCAGCGGCGCTGGCACGCTGAATTCGTCTCCCGACGGAATACCCACCGCCGGGCCTTGAGGTCAAGTCGCGAGGATGGGCGCCCGCAGCTCGAGCAGCCACCGACTGGCGCGCTCGACCTCGGCAGGATCCACGTAGACGCGCTGCAACAGGGTGTGGTCTGCGTACCGCTCGAAAAGACGTGTCGCCTCCATCAGCGGCAGGTGGTACGGCTCGCCGACGACGGGCTGCTTGCGAACGAAGATGGCCCGCGCGCGGTCGGCCGCGTGGTATTTGGAAAGCGCCCCTTGGCTGGTGACCTGGATATGGGCGATGCCGGCGTCTTCGAGCCGCCGCGCCAAGGCGGCAATCGGCTCCTGTCGTCCCGACGGCGTACTCTCCGCAATCAGTTTCAGCGGTCGCCGCCCGAGAATCCCCTCCGCCCACCACGATGCCTTGCGCTGTTGCCGCAGGGCCGTCCAAATGGCTGGGTCGTCGAACTCGAGGTACAGGTCCGGGTCGGTCGGAGCCCGGCACAGGTCCGGAAACTCGTCGTAGAAGTGTCGCAACATGTGGTCATAACAGACCGATTTCTTGTGGAAATACACCATCAGGAACATGTGGTGTCGCGACAGCATGAAGTCGTCGAACGCGAACAGGGCCCGCTCGTGCAGCGCCAGATGCAGCGAACCGCCGGAGGCTTCGTAGTGCGTCAGGTGGCCGATGAGCCAGTCGGCGTCGAATTGCCCATAGGATACACCGGTGTAGTACGAGTCACGCAGCAGATAGTCCATGCGGTCGACGTCGATCTCGCTGCTGATGAGCGACGACAGCACGCCCCGCAGATCCCGTCCGGCCACTTCGTAGGCCGACGCCGGGCAGTTGACCCCGGCGTGCAGCAACCCGGCGATGTGCAGGGGTTCGATCCCCATCGGCTTGCCCACTCTCGAGACCGTCTCGGTGAGACCGGAATCCAGCAGCAGCTTGAGCGTGTAGTGCTCGTGGCTGCCCTTGCCTGTCATCGGACCCGTCAAGTGCGGCACTTTCAGCAGCGCCAGCGGCGCCAGCAACACCTCTGACGTGTGCGACAGCGGCGGGTGGCCCAGGTCGTGGCAGAGGGCGGCCAGCCGCAGGGTCTGGCGCAGGCGTTCGCGGTCGTCCCCGGTCAGCCAGGTTGCGTTGCGAAACACGGCGTCAAAGGCCTTGCCGGCCAGATGCATGGCGCCGATCGAGTGCAGGAAGCGCGTGTGGCTCGCGCCGGGAAAGGTCTGCTCCGAGAAGCCGAGCTGCTTGATGCTGCGCAGCCTCTGGAACCAGGGGCTGTCGACGACGGCCACTTCGACGGTGCTGACGGCAACGGGACCGTGGACGGGATCACGAATCTCCAAGGAATCACCTCGACTTGCGACGGGTGGCGATGTTCACCAGAAAGCCGATGCCCAGCAGCACCGTCAGCGAGCTGGAGCCGCCGTAGCTGACGAGCGGTAGGGTGAGCCCCACGACCGGCAGCAGACCGATCACCATCCCCGCGTTGATGAAGAATTGCCAGAAGATCAGCGCCGCCACGCCGACGGCTACCAGCGCGTCGAACCGCTCCTGCGCATGGTCGGCGAGATGCAACGCCCATGCCACAATGGCGGCATAGAGCCCGAACAGGAAGAAGCACCCGAGCAGCCCGAACCGCTCGGCATAGGCAGCCAGCGCGAAGTCCGTGTGCAGGAAGGGCAAGTGCCGCAGCACCGAGCTTCGCGCGTCACCGTCGGATCGTCCCGAGAACTTGCCGGAGCCCACCGCCCACAGTGCCTGCTCTGCCTGCGAGCTCTGAGCCGAGCGCTTGTCGGCAACCGCTTCCTCGTCGAGCGAGAGCCACGCCTCGACTCGGCCCTTCTGGTAGTTGCGAATGACGCCGAATTCCCAAGCGACCGGCACCGCCAGCATCACCACGACCAAGCCGGCCATCAGCGTGCGGCCGTGGATGCCGTCGTAGAGGATGATGCTTGCGGCCACCAGGGCGACGCACAGCGAGGTCCCCAGGTCCGGCTCGAGGTTGATCAGCACGACCGGCAGCATCATCAGCGCGACGGGAGCCAGCAGGTGCCGGGCCAGCGACGCCGAGTTGGCGCGCTTGCGGTCGAAATAGTCCGCGAGCATCAGGATGATACTCAACTTCATGAATTCACTGGGCTGAATGTTGGCCGGGCCCAGTTCGATCCACCGACGGCTGTAGTTGATCTCGCGTCCGACGACCAGCACGGCGGCCAGCAACACCACCACCACCTGGTAGAGCGTGGGACTCAGCTTGCGCACGAACGCGACGTCCATGCTGGCGACCACACCGGCGGCCATCAGCCCCAGCACGATCCAGATCGTCTGGGTGCGGTGGTAGGTCATCCCGGTCAGCGTGTCGGTGAAGGTCAGGTTTTCAATCGCGATGCCGCACAGCAGCAGCACGCTGACCAGCCCCAACCAGGTCGACGGGCGATTCAGGGACTTCCATGCGCTCACGGCGGACCTCCGGGGGCGGTCGGTGCAGCCTTCGGAGCGGGTACTGGGGCCAGTTGTGGCGGTGGCGGGGCTTCGTCGAGCACACCCTCGTCCGGGACGTTCTCGTGCGGCGCAGGCGCGGGCGGGGCGTCCAACAGCTCGGACGGCTGCGCGTTCGGGTCGGGCTCCGCCGGTGCCTCGGCCGGCGTCTCGAGGGGCGCGGTTGCGGCGGGGGCAGCGTCAGTCGGCGGCAGATCGGGGGCGGTGGCGGCCGGATGTGGCTTGCGGGTGTCCATGGGCGGCGCGGCCACACGAGAGCGAGCAAACCACGCCTCGACCACCTGCTTGGCGATAGGGGCTGCATTGTGCCCGCCGCTGCCGCCGTGCTCGACGAACACGACCACAACGATCTCCGGGTTTTCCGTGGGCGCGTAGCCGGCAAACCAGGCGTGGTCGTTCTGCAGCCAGTTCACGAGGCGGGTGGTGGCGACCGGGTCGTCCTTCAGCTTCTCGAGGATTTCGGGTCGGGCGCGCTGAGCCGCCTGCGCGGTCCCGGTCTTGCCTGCGATGTCGACGACGGTCGGCCGGGCGCTGCGGGCCGTGCCTCCCTCTTCGTTGACCACGGCCACAAGCGACTTGCGCAGGAACGCCAGCGTCGCGTCCTTGAGGCCCATCGAGCGACCCGGTCGGGGCGGCAGGGGCGTCAGCTTGCCGTCGGGCGTCTCGAAGCCGCGGATGAGGCTGACCTGCGGCAGTACACCGTTGGTGGAGATGGCGACAAACGCCCGGGCGATCTGCAGGGGCGTGGTCGTCACGTCCTTCTGGCCCACAGCGGTCGAGAGCGCGAACCCGGGGAAGTACCCGCCCTTGACGTGATCGTGATACCAAGCGCGGTTCGGAACTCGGCCCACCGCCTCAGAGATCTCGATGCCGGTCTTCTCGCCGAAGCCCATCGCCAGCGCGTACTTCTCCAGCCGGTCCAGGCCCAGCAGATCGCCCAGGTGGTAGAAGTAGATGTCACAGCTGTTGCGAAGGGCCTCGTGCAGGTCCAGCTCGCCGTGGCCCTTGCGGTCATAGCAGTGGAAGCGGCGACCACCGAACTCCAGATAGCCGCCGCAGTAGAACGTCGTGGTGGGGCGCACGACACCTTCCTCCAGCGCCGCCGCCGCCGTCACCACCTTGTAGACAGACGCGGGCGGAAAGGCCGTGACAGCCTTGTTCATCAGCGGCGCGTAGGCGGCGGCCTCGTCCAAAGTCCGCGACTGGGGCGTTCGCTTGCCCGACAGCGTGTTGGGGTCGAAGCCGGGCTTGGAATACATCACCAGGACCTGACCGTTGTGC
Organism: uncultured Myxococcales bacterium; assembly: GCA_903955385.1. Classification (GTDB taxonomy): domain Bacteria; phylum Myxococcota_A; class UBA9042; order UBA9042; family UBA9042; genus CAJBNH01. The sequence continues at coordinate 17,507 of CAJBNH010000187.1, forward strand.
GCGTCCAGCACCACGACCGCGCCCGAGTACACGTCCTTCATCGCCACTTTGGCCGACCGCTGCAGCTCCAGGTCCAGCGTGGTCCGCACCGACAGCCCCGGGACCGCGGGCTTGGGCTGCATGGCCGCGATCAGCTCGTCCAGATCGCGCGCCTGTTCCTCAGCCCCGCCCTTGCGCACCAACACTTGCTCGCCGTCGGTGCCTCGCAGCGTGACGTCCAGCGCACGCTCCAGACCGCTGCGGCCGACCTTGTCGTTCAGCCCCAGCTGCGATGTCTGTCCCAGCGCCTCGAGCTCCTTGCGGCTGACGAAGCCCATGAACCCGAGGACGTGGCTGGCAAGGTAGCGGTACGGGTATTCACGTTGAATATCCGCTACAACGCGGGCTTCCGGCAGCCGATGCAGATTGGCGCGCAGTACCGCGACTTCGTCGTTGAACGACCGCCGACACAAGGGACATCGCAGGATGTGCTTGCCGTGCGCGATGTTGTGGTGGTCGTGCGGGCAGACGTCGCCGTCCAGGAACTCGCGGTCACAGCTGGCGCAGTGAAAGCCCGAGCCATCGCCGACTGCCAGGAGCTTCTTCTGGTCGAACGGGCACGCGCGCCGCTTGGGCAGGGGCTCGTAGTAGCGGCCGCAGGTCGTGCAGAAACCGTAATTCGTCTCTGACACAAGCTCCAACTGACTGGAATCATAGGGACAGTGCGTGGAGACCAGGTCCCGGCGCACCACCAGCGGGCGGCGCTTGCGGGGGTCGACCGGGCGATTCAGATCGGCGATCAGGCCGTCCCTCTCCGCATCGGTCATGTCGAGCAGGCTGCGCAGGGTCTTGGCGATCTCGGGAATTCGCTCTGGTTTGATGCGGTTGGTCAGCAACTCCAAACGGTGACTCTCGATGTTTCGCGCAAGCACCGTACCGTCGGCGCCCTTGATCAGTCCCCGCGGTGCCTGTGCGCGGACCTTGGCCACGCGCTCGATCGCCGCGAACCGTTCGTACCGCTCGCCACGCACGACCTGCACCAGCGTCAGCCGCGCCCCCAGCAGCATCACGCCCACCACTACGACGGCCAGCGCAAACCGGTTGTGACCGTGAAAGCGCTGTGCGTCGTGCGATGGACCCAAGGGGACGCTCATGCCTTTGGAATTCCTGAGATCAACGGTTGCGGGTGCGCAGGACGCTGGCCGTCAGGCCGCGCTGCTGTGCGTCGAAGCGTCGGGTGACGCGGTCGAAAAGGGCAAAGTGCACCGGGGCCACCAGCATGGTGATCAGGGCCAGTGGCAACGCCATGCGCACGACCTCGCCCCACGCTTCGAAGCTGCGGTGGAAGATCGCCTCCAGAATCAGGAAAAGCAGTGTCGCGGCCAGCGAGGCCCCGGCGGCAGTCGCCATCAGCGGCACGGGGCTGCGCAGGTCGACGCGGCGTTCCAGCAGGCGCGCGGCCAGCACCGCCAGAACGTTGATCTCGGTGTATAGACCGACCGGCGCCGCAAGCGAGAAGCCGTCCTTGAGCAGGCCGGTGGCGAATCCGACCACGATGGCCGAACCGAGTGTCGAGCGACTGCCGACGAACAGCGCCGTCAGCAGGGCGATGTCGGGCGCGAAGAACTGGCTGTCGAGTCGGCCCAGCAGCGGGGCAACCAGCGCCAGCAGCAGAAACGTCAGCAGGATCCAGGTGGTTTCCTTCATGGCTCCCTGCGTGCCCTAAGGCGGCCCGTCTGGCGTGTTGGCGGGGTCGACAACGCGCGAGGCCGGCTTGCCCGTGTCGGCCGGCGTCGGTGGGGCTGCGAATCCCGTGACGATGAGGACCTCCTCCAGCGTCGCATACGACACCGCCGGGGCCAGCACGAACTCGTGGTAGGGCCCGTTCTGGATGGCCGCACCCTCAGCGATATGGCCGATCTCCAGCCCTGGGGGAAAGATGCGGTCGTGGCCTGTCGTCAGCACGGCGTCGCCAGCGCGGATCGGCACGGTGCGGTCGACGCGGTCCAAGTACACGAAACGCGCCTCGAATTCGTTGCGCTTGCCCTTGCCGTGGACCGAACCGATGACGCCCTTGCCCGGGATGGTGGCGTGTACCTGCGAGCGCGTGTCCGTCACCAGCATCACGTCGGCGTGTCCGCCGCTGACCCGCTCGATGTGGCCGACCACGCCGTCGTGGGTGATCACCGATTGGCCCTCGCGCACGCCTTGGGCGCCCTCGACGTCGAGCGTCAGCCGCACCACCTGAAAGAACTGCGACACATCGCGGCCCACCACGCGTGCTGGCAGGGTCGCCAGGTCCTTGCGTTCCTCTCGAAAGCCGCACAACTGCTTGACGCGATGCAGCTCGTCGGCCTGCGCGCGGCTCTTCAGTGCCTCGCCCAACAGGATGCGATTCTCGTGTTCCAGATCCCGGTTTCGCGTCTCGGTGTGGGTCAGCATCACGTAGCCGGCGACCAGATCGCGACCAGCAATGATCAGGTCGTTGCCGGCACCGGTGACGGGCGAGGTGATGGTCAGCAGCGCGCGCTCCAACAGGCTGGTCTCTGTCCGCGTCTTGCCGTGGAAATACATCGAGCCCACCGGCAGCACGAGCGCCAGCGTCAGCAGCAGCGTCTGGCGGTAGCGGGCCAACAGTTCTCGAAGCATTCCAAGGGCCTGTGTGCAGCGGTCGGTTCAGGGGCCAAAGGATGACCCGCCGCGGCAGTCTACCCGGCAGACCCGTTGGCGTCCACGGTCGTCCGGTCCCTGCCGCGCGCGGTCAGGCGACGCGGGCGTGCGCGTGCGACTGGGGACGCGGGTTGACCGCCAAGTGCAGCAGCAGCAGCAGCGCAGACGCAGCAAGCAGCCCGGTCGGTACCCAGAACAGCCCGTGATCCGCCACCTTCTGTCCCGCGACCTCGACGGGGCCCCAAGCGCGGTCGGCCAGCAGCACCGCCCAGCCGAGCACGGTGACGGCGCCGAACACGGTGCCCAGCCAGCGCCGAATCACCCCAGCCTCTGGTCGCCAGCGCACGAAGTTGGCCACCAGTATCCAAGTGGCCAGTCCCATGATGACGTACAGCCAGGTGTCGGGCAGATGCAGCCGCCACGCCACCAGCCACGCCGCGATGGTGCTGACCAGATGGACGACCAGGGCCGCCCTGAGCCAGCGGGCGTGGCCCTGGATCGCGCGAACCGGGGCGAGCGTGATGTCCTTGAGACCCTGGACGACTCCTGACGCCTCGTCCTCGTCGGCAGGGGCGGCTTCGGCGGCAGCGGGGCGGGGATCGTCGTCGGCTGGGGTCAAGGCGGCACCTGTCGCAGCGGGCGGAATCCGGGCACTATCGCCGCGATCCGGTGTGACTGCAACCGGTGCCCGCATCCGACCGGCCCCGGGGGAGAGCGGGCCGTGACTACAGGCAATGTCATGATCACACAAGAGAAATCAAGACACGCGCGGCCGATCGTCGTCTTGTGGGGCGGCTTGGATCCGGGCGGACAAGCCGGGCTGGCGGCCGACCTGCAAGCCTGCCGGTACGCCGGAGCGTCGCCGCGCATCGTGATGACGGCACGCACCGCCCAGAACGACACGCGGTTCCTTGCGGCCTGGCCGGTCGATGCGGCGGAGACGGCGGCCGTGGCGCGGGGCCTCGACCTCGGGCCTGTGGGCGCGACTTCGGGCGTGGCAGTGAAGACCGGCATGCTGGCGACCATCGCAAACGCCATGACATGTCTGGAGTTTTGCGCATCGTCGGGAGGGCTACCGCTGGTCGTCGACCCGATCGCGTACGCCTCGTCTGGCGGTTGGATGTGGCCCGGCGAGGCAGAGGCCGACGTGCTGCAGACCCTGCGTCAAAGGCTGCTGCCCGCCGCAACCGTCGTCACGCCCAACTGGCCAGAGCTGGCGTGGCTGGCGGGAACGCCCGTGCCTGTGTCGCCGCAGCAGGCCGAGATCGCCTTGCGCACGCTGCCTTGCGCGGCGGTGCTCAAGGGTGGCCATGCCCCGGAACCGTGGCTGGGTGTGGACTGGGTGTGGGACGGCCGAACGCTGGAACCCTTGGCGCCCGAGGCGAATTGGCCAGGACCGACGCGGGGCACGGGGTGCCGGTTTGCGACGGTGCTGGCGGTTGGGCTGGCAAGGGGGACGCCGTTGCGGCTGGCAGCGAGAGAGGCGCAGCGCGCTGTGGCCGCGATGGCTGCGGACCGGTGGGCGTCAGGCGGTCAGGCGGTCGATCAGGGCTTGTAGCCGTACTTCGCGAAGTTGGCGGCAACCTGCTCGGCGGTGGGCGAGTGGTCCTTGACGACCGTCGCGACCTCGAAGTCGCCGATCTCGTCCACGATCGCGCGGCCGATCTCGATGTCGTCCTTGAAGACGGCGGGGACCTCGTCCTCCTCGAAGATGGCCTTCCAGGGGCACGCCGGCTCGCAGTTGGTGCAGTCGATGCACTCGTCCGGGTTGATGAACAGCTGGTTGGCGAACTTCGAGTGGTTGTCACCCTTGTAGTCGTAGATGCACTCGACCGGGCAGACGTCGGCGCAGGCAGTGTCCTTGCAGTCGGTACAGAGGCGGGTGATCACATAAGCCATGGATATTCCTCCAGTTCAGAAAGAGTCGATGGGTGGGCCGGTGCGTCCGGGCAGCAGCTAGCTCGGCCGGCGCGGGGCGGGATATTGGACTCGCGCGTCGCCTTTGTCCATTCCGGCGCCGAGGGGAACCTCACGCGCGCTCGAACGGAAACGCCAGCACCTCGTCGATCTCGTCGTAGCCCCCCAGCGCCATCAGCAGCCGGTCCACGCCCAGCGCCACGCCGGCGGCCGGGGGACAACCTTCGGCCAGCGCGGACAAGAAACGCTCGTCGATCGGGTACTCGGGCAGCCTCGCCCGTCGCCGCGCGGCCAGATCGAGCTCGAAGCGCGCGCGCTGCTCGACCGGGTCCACGAGCTCGGTGAAGCCGTTGGCCAGCTCGATGCCGTGCAGGTAGATCTCGAACCGCTGCGCCAGCCACGGCCGGTCGTCGAATCGCCGCGCCAGCGACGCCATCGACGCGGGCCAGCGGTCCAGCACGACTGCCGGAAAGTCCGCGAGCTGCGGTTCGATTCGTTCGACCAGCGCCCGCACGATCACCGCGTCGGCCGTCTCGTCATCCTCCACCTGCAGTCCCGCCTGCCGGGCGCGGGACCGCACCAGCGCGTCGTCGTCACCGCGCCCCGGGTCAAAGCCGGCAAAGCGCTGCAGCGCTTGGCGAATCGACAGCCGCAGCCACGGTGATCGCGGGTCCAGCCGCTTGGGCGGTAGCGGTCGACCGGACGCTGTGCGGCCCTTGGCCAGCGCCGCCGCACAGTCGCGCATCAGATCGCGCGCATCGCGGACGAGCGACTGGTAGCTCTCGCCGGCCCGATACCACTCGAGCATCGCGAACTCAGGGTTGTGGTGCACGCCGCGCTCTCCCGACCGGAAGGCATGGCCCAGGCTGTAGATCCTCTCGAATCCCGCCGAGAGCAGCCGCTTCATGTGGTACTCGGGGCTGGTCACGAGAAACCGCTCGACCGGTTCGCCGCCCATGCCCTGCCGCAGCTGCACCCGCACGGCGTCCAGATGCAGCTCGAGTCCGGGAGAGCGCGCCATCACCGGCGGATCGACCTCGACGAAGCCGCGGCGGTCGAAGAAGCGTCGGATCGCCTGCAGCAGCCGGGCGCGGTCCAGAACCGCCTGATGGCGCAACGCCCCTCGGTCGACCATGCGGTGGAAGTCACCGTCAGGATGCGGGAATTCCGGCGAGGTGCAGGGGCTGGCAAGCGTCGCGGCGTCCTGCCGCAGGTCCACGATATCGCCGGGACGCACGCTGCGCGGCAGGTCCGCAGGCCAGGTACGGTAGGTCGTCGCGCCCTGCTGACCAAGCCACAAACCGCCGTTATCGACCGCGAGAATACGGAACAGATGCGAGGACTTGTGCGCCATGCCGACTACTCGGCAAACACGTTGTAGACGCGGTCGAGCGGGTCGCGGTCAATCGAGGACCGCACCAGCTCCCAAACGGCCGGCGGCTTGGCCACGAACACACCGTCTGCGTTCTCGGAACCCTTGAAGATCTTCAGGGCGGCGATGTCGCTCTCCTGCCCGTTGGGGTTGGCGTCACCCGGGCGCCCGACGACGCGGATCGCGTTGGCGCCGGCCACCAGCTCTTGGGTCACTTCGACCGCAAAGGCGCCCGTCTCCAGACCGATCTTGCGGAACGACTTGCCGTTGACCAGCACCTCGAACTGGAAATTCACCTTGGGATTCGGGGTGTACTGCAGCACATAGCGCATCGCCAGCTTGCCGGCGCGCGCACTTTTCGCGTCGGACAGGTCGGACGAGCCGACGACGCGCACCTTGCCGTCCTTGTCCGTGACGACGCGGTAGCCCGGCGACAGGATCTGCAGGTTGCCCAAAGCGTCGAACTTGACGGAGCAATTCTCCAACTCGACGTTCTTCAGGTCTACGACCTTGGTGCCATTGAGGAAGATGTCGTTGGCGAACACGGGGCTGGCGGCCAGCAGACCCAACAGGCTTGCGGCTAGGCAGACGAAGGTGAGGCGGGTCGGCATGGCTTCTCCTGAGCGGCCGGGGCGGCGGGATGCGCGCAAGTCGGCGGCGGTTGAGTTCGGGGACGCACGGTCGCCGCGGTCGATTCGATACCGGGGAGGGCCGTAGCGGGGCAGCGTCGCGCCGACAGGTTGCCACATTTCGGACAGTTCGCCAGATCGGCCGCGTTTGGCGAGTCGGCCGGAGCGGTTGCGCCACCTCACCAGGGCAGGGGGCCGCAGTCGTCCGTCCACGCCGTGCAGATGTTGGGAGTATCGAGGCGGCTGGTGTAGGACTTGGTGAAGCACTTCAGGTGGCCGAGCATGGCGTTGTCGGGCTGATCGTTGGGCGTCAGGTGGCGGAAGCACGTCCAGCTGCAGCACTCGGGCTTGACCGTCGCGGGCTGGAGCTTGCAGGTCGTCAGGAACTGGCAGAAGTACTTGCACTCGGCCTTGAACTCGAGGAGCGGCGGTTTGGTGTAGTGGCTCTCCCAATCGCAAGTGACCGGATCGACGACCAATTGTCCGTGCGCGCTGGGCGCCTGGCACACGAGCACCGGCAGCGCGGGGTAGAGCTTGACGTCCTTGTACTGGGGCTTCGAGCAACTCTCCCAATCCGCGTCCAACCCCTTGCAATCCGTCAGCTTGCCGCAGTACGGCGCGCAGAACGCCGCCGCCGGCCCGCGCCAACCCGCCGTCATCTGCACGCAGAAGCCCTTGCCGCCCCCCAGACCCTCGGCGGTGCAGTAATCGCCGGGGTTGTCGCAGGGGCGGGCGCACCACGGAAACGTGCTGTACTCGCTATGCTGGCAGGTCAGGCCCGGACTGCAGCTGGCGTCGCCGTCGCAGCGCTCGCCGAAACCGGCCTTGGCAACCGCGAGGGCCCCGGTGTCGGAGGTCGCGCTGTCGCAGGCGGACACGGCGACGGCAAGAGACAGCATCAGGGGAAGGAGTCGCTGGCTTCTGGTGTTCATCATGCTCGGCAGGCTAGCCACCGACGGCCGAACAAGGCAAGCGGTCCCGTTGCGGATCCTGCTGCCGCCCCTGGTGTTTGACCCGATCAGCCCTTGTGCCACACTGAGCGCCATGCCCTCCGCACACCCCTTCCCGCCGCCGCCGCCGCCCGCCACCCGCGCCCAGACGACGCCAGTGGCCGTGCTGCGCGGTGTGACCAAGCGCTTTGGCGATGTGACGGCCCTGCGCAACCTGGACCTTGAGCTGCCGCGTGGTGTGGTGGGCGTGCTGGGCCCCAACGGCGCGGGAAAGTCGACCCTGTTTCGCCTGTTGCTGGGGTTGGAAGACGCCGACGAGGGTCAGGTCGACGTGCTGGGTGAGCCGCTGCCGGACCGGTCGTTGGCGATCCGGGCGCGCGTGGGCTACATGCCCGAAGACGACTGTCTTTTCCCGGACATGAACGGCATCGGTCAAGTGGTGCACGCGGCCCGACTGTGTGGCGTGTCCAAGGTCGACGCCTTTGCGCGGGCGCACCAAGCGCTGGACTTGGTGGGGCTTTCGGATGCGCGCTATCGGCTGGGCGCTGGCTTTTCGCTGGGTATGCGGCAGCGGCTGCGGCTTGCAATGGCCGTCGTGCACGGACCGGCGCTGCTGCTGCTGGACGAGCCCACGGCCGGCCTGGACCCCGAGGGGCGGGTGCAGATGCTCGACCTGATTCGGGAAATTGGCGCGGCGGGGGTGTCCGTGCTGCTCTCGACCCACGTGCTGGCCGACGTCGAAACGGTGTGCGACCAAGTGGCGCTGTTGTCGCGCGGCCAGGTCGGTTTCACGGGGCCGCTGCAGCGCTTCAGGGCGGCGGCGGGCAGCGCGGCCTATCGCGTGGGCGTGGTCGGCGAGGCGACGAGGTTGCAGGCGGCCTTGCAGGTGGTGGGGCTGACGGCGACGGTAGAGGCCGGCGACCTGCTGGTCGAGCTGCCCGAAGACACCGCCGCTCGCTTCTGGCAGGCCGCGGCAGAATCCGGTGTCGGCATCCGCAGTTTTGCGACGGTCGAAGAGGACATGGCCCACGCCTTCGTCCGCCACCTGCGGCTGGACGACCCGCTGCGTCGCCAAGGGCTGATCGGCCCGCCGCCGGGTGCGGCGGGGGGGGCGTCATGACGACACCGGCGCCCCAGACCGGCCGCGCTCACGCGTTCTTGCGTCCTGGCGGCTTCACGCCCTACGACGGCGGTACGGACACCGAGCGGACGCGCTTCCTCAGACTGACCGGGGTGTTCCTGTCGGCACTGTTCGACGGCGCCCCCGCCAAGCTGGGGGCGGCGGTGTTCCTGCTGCCGGCGGTGGGCTACAGCGCCTATGCCATCGTGCGCACGCAGGTGCAGGTGTTTGCCGTACCCGCCCCAGAGCAGACCGCCTTCCTGCTGTCGAACCTGGCCGCCGTGTTCGCGTTCGATCTGGGCTGGCTGATGCTGGCGCACGCGGGCAAGGTCGCGCCGCTGATCGCCCGTGATGCCTCGCAAGGGGCCTTGTTGCTTTACTTTTCGCGTCCGGTGCAGCGTCCGCACTACCTGTACGCACGTCTGACGGCCGTGACGGCGGCCAGTACGGCGGCCCTGGCGCTGCCGGTGCTGCTGACGCTGGTCGTGCATCTGGCCTCGTTCGGCCCGCAGCTGGGGGGGGCGACCCTGCAAGGGTGGATGTCCGCTCTGCTTTGGCTCGGTGCCGCACTGGTGATCGTCGTGGCTGCCGCGGCTTCGGCCGGGCTGCTGTCGCTGGTGTCGCTGGCGGCGGGCGCGGCGGTGCGCAATCCGACGACCGCGCCCTTGCTGTTGGGGGGCGGCATCCTGGGCAGTCTTGCCTTGTCGTGGATCCTGCAAGCGGCTTGGGGGCGCGAAACCGTCGCGCGGTCGGTCGACCTGCACCACGCGCTGGGGTCGTTCCACACCGTGGGCTTCGGCCTGCTGCAGCCCGACGGCCTGCCGCGGTTCGCCTTGGTGCAGGCGGGCTTGGGGGTGACGATCTGGGTGGGGCTGGCGGTGGGCGCGTGGTGGCTGCTGCAACGGTTCCTGGCGAACCCGCCGCTGGGCAGGGGGCGCTCGTGACCCCGTCGAACCCCCCGTCGGTGTTGATGTTGCGGCGTGTCACCCGGCAGTTCGGTGCGCGGGTGGCGCTGCTGGACGTGACGGTCGAGCTGCAGCCGGGTTTGGTGGGCCTGCTGGGCCCCAATGGCGCGGGCAAAACGACTTTGCTGAGACTGGCTGCGGGGTTGCTGGCGCCCTCGAGTGGCGAGGTGCGCTGGCTGGACGGCCTGAAGCGCGATGACCCACGGCTGGACAACCGCATCGCCTACGTGCCCGACGGCGAGCTGTTGCCGCCCCGTGAGACGCCGCTCGAGTTCTGTACCGTCCTGCTGCGTGCGTCGGGGCTGGATGCGCTTGCGGCTGAGACACGCGCCAAGGCGGTGCTGGGGCGTCTGGGTTTGGACAGCCAGCGCGACACGCCGATGGGGCAGCTGTCGCGAGGGCAGCGGCAACGCGTGAAATTGGCACAGGCTTTTGCGTTGCCTGCGAGTCTGGTGCTGCTGGACGAGCCCCTGAACGCGCTGGACCCGGTGTGGCGGCTGGAGGCTGCGGCCTTGATGCACGAGGCCGTCGCTGCGGGGGCGTGCGTCGTGCTCTCCAGCCACATTCTGGAAGAGGTCGAGTCGCTGACGTCGTGGCTGGTCCTGCTGTTCCGCGGTCGGCTGGTGGCGGCGGGCACGCTGCGCGAGATCCACGAACTGCTGCACAACCGCGCCAACGCCCTGCGGATCCAGTGCTCGGACCCGCGTGCCTTGGGGCGCGAGCTGCTGGGTCGGGCGCCGGTGGGGCTGCTGCGGTTCCAGGATGACGAGGTGACGGTGCAAGCTCCTGACATTGCCACGGTCTATCGCGCGCTACCGTCCGCCGTGGTGGCCAGCGGCGTGCGGGTGACGCAAGTGGCAACGGACGGCGACGATCTGGTCGGCCTGTTCAAGACGCTGAGCGGAGAGGTGCGCTGATGCCCGAACCCGCCTTCACCTACACCGGCGTGGCCGCGCCCGCTTCCCCCACGCTGCCCGGCGCCATCCTGCTGCAGTGGGGGCTGCATCTGCGCCGAGCGACCGCCCTGCGCGCGCTATGGCCGTATCTGCTGTTGGCGGTGGCGGTGGTGGCGGGTAGTCTGGGACTGGTTCGGCTGGCTCTTGCGCAACATGCTGCCATTCAAGAGTATTTCTCTGTGTTCGTGTTGCGGGCGTGCGCGCTGGCGGCGTTGGGCATGGCGACCTCAGCGTTGAGAGGCGATGCCGACTCCGGCGCGCTGGCCTTGCACCTGCTGCGGCCGCGGGCGGCGGTGGCGCTGCCGCTGGGTCGGTGGGCGGCGGTGGTGATTCTGGTGGCGTCGCTGGGGCTGCTGATGCTGGGAGGCATGCTGCTGGCGACGGCAGGCACGGTCCTGGCGCCCAGCTGGACCGCAGTGGCAAGGATGGCCGTTGCGGTAGTGCTGGCCGCGATGGCTTACACGTCGATCTTCTTGGCCATTTCCGCTCACTTCAAGGCAGCCGCTGGCATGGGGCTGCTGTACCTGGTGGCCGGCGACGTCGTGGCACCCAGTTTGCCGGGACCCGTGGGAATCGTCTCGGTGCAGGCGCACTTGGCGCGTTGGCTGCCCGCTGCGGCGGATGAGGGGTTCTTGGCTCGGGGGTTCGAGAGTGGTGTGGCGGTGGCGGCGCTACTTGGACTGGCGGCGGCTGGGGTGGCGCTGACGGTTTGGCGGAGGGGTCAGGTATGAGCAGTTTACAGTTTCTCGGCCAAGCTACCGCAGCAATAACGGTTGGTTATCTAGGGGTCAGGTATGAGCAGTTTACAGTTTAGCACCACATTCGCGCCCCGCGTCGGTTCCGCACGGGCAGGGCGCCACGGCCCTGTCGGCGCGGCCCGAGCAGCGCTGCGAGCGACGAGGGTCTGACAGCGGACAGCACCCCTTTTCCAGCGTGCCGACCGCTTCAGGCGGATGCGGGCGCTCGCTGCGCTTGACCTCGCGTCGGCAAAGCCGTACTCCCGCCAGCGGAGGTGCGTGGGTTCTGGTGAACCCCTCGGTCTTCAAAACCGCTGTGGGGCGTGACGAGCGTCTCGGGGGAGTTCGATTCTCCTGCACTTCCGCCAAGCCGTCGTTTCAGGTGATGTCTGCAAGTGTCTGAACCCTGCCGGAATACAGAGAAAGTTGAGGAAGAATCGGCATCTCTTGTGTCCGGTAGTGTCTAGCCGTATCCTCCATTGCCAGGGTCGGAATGATAGCCGCGGTGATAGCCGTGGACCCGACCCCCGGCAACAGGGGGCAGACCATGGCAGGCACGACGGGCACGAAGGGCAAGGTCGGACGGTTCACGCATCGGGCCGTCGACGCGCTCAAGGCCAAGGAAGAGCGCTACACCGTCTGGGAGCCGGGGGCGCACGGGCAGGGCAACCTGGGCGTGCGGGTCTCGGAACATGGGACGAAGACCTGGGTCTACCAGTTTCGGCACGGCGGCAAGGTGCGGATGCAGACCCTTGGCCGGTTCCCTGCCATGACAGTCGAAGAGGCGCACGCGGCGGCGGCGAAGGCTGCGCTGGACGTGTCGACCGGGCTGGACCCCGCGACGGCGACGGTCGAGCAGCGGCGCAAGGATCGGAAGGCGGCGACGGTCGGCGAGCTGGTCGCGCAGTACCTTGAACTCTACGCCAAGCCGCGCAAGCGGTCCGCCGACCGGGACGAGGCGCTTCTGAAGCGCAACGTCCTGCCCGCGTGGAAGGATCGCAAGGCGGCGACCGTCAAGCGTGCCGACGTGGCCGAGCTGCTCGACAAGGTGATCGCGCGCGGCGCGGCGATTCAGGCCAACCGGACGCACTCCGTCCTGTCGCGCATGTTCAATTGGGCCGTCGAGCGGGAGTACGTCGAGCACAGCCCCGTTGTCGGCTTGCACGCGCCGGTCAAGGAAGCGTCGCGCGAGCGGTGCCTTTCGGACGAAGAACTGCGGGGCGTGCTATGCGGGCTCGACCGCGCCAGCATGGCACCAGCGACGCGGTTGGCGCTGCGGTTCCAGGTGCTTACGGCGACGCGGCCGACCGAAGCGACCGGCGCGCGCTGGGACGAGATCACGTGGGACGAAGACCACGAAGCCGACGCGGTGTGGCGGCTGCCGAAGGACCGGACGAAGAACGGCGAGGCGCACACGATCCCGCTGTCCCGGCAGGCGCTCGACGTGCTGCGCGAGGCCAAGGCGCTCGAATGTGGGGCAGGGTTCGTGTTCCCGTCGCCACGGCACAAGAAGGCGGGGCCGGTCAGTTCCAGCGCGCTTGCGCACGCGGTCAAGGACAGCCTGGGCGTGTTCGGCGTCGCGGAGTTCCACCCTCACGACCTGCGGCGCACCGCGGCAACGGGCATGGCGGCGCTCGGGGCGGACTGGACCCTCTTGCAGAAGGCGTTGAATCACAAGCTGCGCGGCGAGACTGCGAAGTACGTTCGGCACGGGTACGCGGACGAACTGCGCGACCTGTTCAACCGGTGGGGCGCAAGGGTGGCCAGGATCGAGGCGCATCCGGTTCTGCGGGTTGTGCGTGCGGCTGGCACCGCCGGACATTGACGGACACCTGTGCGAATCGTACAGTTCGGACAGGAGGTGTCGCATGACACGCTTGGGTCTGAGTGAAGCGCGCAACACCCTGCCGGACGCGGCCAACCGCGTCGCCTACGGGGGCGAGCGGATCATCATGCAGCGGCGCGGCCGGGACGTGGCGGCGCTGGTGTCCATGGATGATCTGCGGCTGTTGGAAGCCTGGGACAATCAAGCGGATGTTGCGGCGATCGCGAGTGCCGTTGCCGAGCAGGGCGATGAAGTGGCGCAGCCGTGGGCTGACGCCAAGGCTGAACTCGGCCTGAAGTAGGCGCGTGGGCAAGTTCGCGATCCTTATCCTCAAAGCCGCCAAGCGCGAAATCGCGGACCTGCCCGGCAAGGTGCGGGTTCGCGTCGGTGCGGCGATCGATGGTCTGGCTGAGGATCCGCGGCCGAACGGTGTTGAGCCGATCCAGGGACTGGCCGGGTACTACCGCGTTCGCGTTGGCGATTACCGCGTGCTGTACAGCGTGGCCGATGCCGTGCTCGTCGTGACGGTGACTCGCGTTCGGCATCGGCGCGAGGTGTATCGGGGGTTGTGAGGGTGGACGTGGGCGAGGTGCGGCGTGGCGAATCCGAGTGACAATCAACTGGATATGTTGACGATCGGCGAGTTCGCCGAACGGGTGGGTCGGCCAACCGCTTCGGTCGCGGCGCAGTGTTTCCACTACAGCCGCCGCCGTGACACGTTCCCTGTCGCGGCATACGTTCGCCTGACCAGCCCTGCTGTGTTGTGGAATGCAACGCCGTTCCGGGCCGGCGCAGAATCCAACGATCCAGGTCTTCTGCGGACCGACGCGGTGGGCGGTGTCCTGTCCGAAGTGCAGCCGTTCGACGGCTTCGTGGAGCTTCGATCGGCGGACTACGGAACGCTTGCGCGATGCCAGACAGTGCAGTTGATCGACTTCACGGAAGCGTTTTCCCTCGGGGCCCGTCGGAAGCGCGGGTTTCCGGTCGACCCCGGTTCGGCAGTTGGCGGCGAAGGTGGTAGCGACGCGACTTGGCAGGTCACAAGCATTGTTGTCGCGCCAGACGACGTGCTCGTCGCCGTCGCTTCCGCAAAGCAAGTCGCCGAGCGGCAGAAATGGACTTGGCCGGTCCAGCCTGTCGGCGTCGGCCCCGCGCCGACCAAGGCGACACTAGACTCGCTGCACCGGACGATGGGCGCCATGGCGAAGTTGCTGGGCAAGACAGACGAAGCCTTTGGCACCGAAGACAAGCCCAACGTGGAGGCGATTACTGCTGACGTCGAGGCGCTGTGCGACGGGATCCGCGGGCAGGCTCGCAGCCAGGTTCGCGACCGGATCTCCGCCGGGCTGACGCTCCTGGGTGCTGGTGCGCGACAATCTCCTAAGAAATAGCTGAGTTCAACGCGCCGATTCCTGAATCGAAGTTCCGATTCGGGAACCGGAGGAACTCTTCGGGAAGGGTTGGCAGAGTCGGACCCGCCGGTGCCTCGAATGCGCCGTCGGAGTCACGCCATGTCCAGCCGAATTATCCGCATTCGTGAGTGCTGCCACCTTTGCGGCCTGAGCCGCTCAAGCATCCTGAGACTCGAACGCAAGGGCCAGTTCCCGCCCAAGCTGAACCTGGGTCTGCACGCAATCGGCTGGTACGAAGCCGCCGTGCAGGAGTGGATTCAGGCCCGCGCCGTGCCGGCGTCCCGTGCACCGGTGCGGCCGTGAGTGCCTGGGTCGAAGAGGCGCGGCGCGTCCCGGTCGCGACCGTCGCGGAAGCGTTGGGGCTCGACGTCGCCCCCAACCGAAAGACCTTCGGGCCGTGTCCCGAGTGCGGTGCGACGCATCGCGGCAGGAGCGGCACCGGCAAGCCGCGTCGTTGTCGCGTCGTGCCGAGCGGAACCGGCTGGGTCTGCACCGCGGACGGGTCGGCCGGCGGGTGCGGCGCGAAGGGCGACGGGTTGCGCCTGGCTGCGCTCGCACTCACGGGCGGGGACTGGGCGAGCGGCGACGCGGCGACGGCCAGTGTTCTGCGGGAGTGGTACGCATCGCACGGCTGGGTCGAGCCCGACGACGACGCCGCGCCGGTGCCGACCCGTCCAACCCATCCGCGTCTGGCTCCCCCGATCCCGCCCCGTCCGCTCGCGATCGCGCGTCCCGAGTTCGCTGGCGCACTCTGGTTTGCCTGCCGCAACGTCGACGAAGACCCTGAGTGCGCTGCGTATCTCGACGGTCGCGGCTTCGACCCACGACAGTTGCACGACCTTGTGCGGGCGCTCCCGCCCGGCGAACCGCTGCCGGGCTGGGCCGCGTCGCGCGGCGGGAACTGGAACGAGACCGGGCACCGCTTGATCGTGGCGACCTGGGAACCCGACCCGCGGCGACCGGGCAAGGTGCGGTTCGCCAGCCTTCACGCGCGCTGCGTCCGACCGTGCGAGCCGAGCGACAAGGCGCGGTCTCCCCGTGGATACGAATCGGCCGGGCTGCTCTTCGCGGTCGACGACGACCCGCTGCGCGAAGGCGAAGCCCGCCGGCTTGTCACGCTGACCGAAGGCGTCCCCGACTGGCTCGCCTGGGCAGTTCGGCCCGCGTCCGAGCGCGGCGCGCTGCTCGGGACCTGGGAGGGCTCGGCGCAACCGTCGACGGCGGCTCTTGTCCAGAAAGGTTGGACGGCGGCGCTCGCGCACCATGCCGACCGGGGCGGCGACGGCATGGCAGACGCGTGGCGGCGCGAACTCGAACCGCGTGGCGTGCGATGCGTCCGGTGTCGACCGACCGAAGCGAGAGGAAAGGCGGCCTAGAACGCGACCGACCCCCGACGTTGGCGCGTGGGGGCCGGTCTGAACTGCGGCGGGAGTGATCCGCCGCAAGAGAACGAACATGCAAAGTGTACCAGATTTCGCAGACTTGAATAGGCGCGGCGACATGCCAACTGACATTCTCGCCCTGGCCGAGCCGTGCCCGTCGGCGGTTGCGGAACCCGACGCGGACGGCGACAAGCCCCGCGGCAAGGGGAAGCGGTCACGCGACCCGAGCCAAGCCGAGCAGCTGCTCGAACTCGCGGCTGGCGCGGAACTCTTCCACAACGCCGACGGCGAGACCTTTGCCGACGTGCACGTGTCGGGGCACCGCGAGACCATTGCGGTCGCGGGCGGGCTGCGCGCTTGGCTGCGGCGCGAGTACCACAACGCGGGGCACGGTGCGCCGAACGAAGACGCCTTGCAGTCGGCCTTGAGCACCCTCGGGTCCAGGGCGGAGTTCGACGGCCCCGAGCGCAGAGTGTTCTACCGCGTCGGGGAGTTGGACGGCCGGCTTTACCTCGACCTCGGGGATCCGACGTGGCGCTCGGTCGAAGTCGATCCCGACGGCTGGCGCATCGTGGCGACCCCACCGGTCCGGTTCCGGCGCGTCCGATCCATGCACGCGCTTCCGGTGCCGACGCGGGGCGGTTCCATCGAAGACCTGCGGCGGTTCGTCAACGTCCGAAGCGACGACGACTGGACCCTCGTTGTCGCATGGCTGCTCGCGGCGCTGCGCCCGACCGGCCCGTATCCGATGCTGGTCTTGAACGGGGAGCAGGGAACGGCCAAGTCGACCTTGACCCGGCTCTTGCGGTCCCTGGTAGACCCCTTCAAGGCCCCGGTGCGAGCGTTTCCCCGTGACGAGCGCGACCTTGCCGTGTCTGCGGACAACGCACACGTCCTGGCCTTCGACAACGTGTCTGCCGTGAACCCGTGGCTGTCGGATGCGCTGTGCAGGGTCTCGACCGGTGGGGGCTTCGCCGTTCGCGAGCACTACAAGGATCGGGACGAGGCAATCTTCGACGCCATGCGCCCGATGATTCTCAACGGGATTGACGGGTTCGTGACGCGTGCCGACTTGGCGGACCGAGCCATCGTGTTGACGCTCGAACCGATCGCGGAAGGGGCCCGGCTCACGGAAGCGGAGTTGTGGGCCGGGTTTGAGGATGTGCGACCGGGCATCCTGGGGGCGCTGCTCGACGCGGTGGCAACCGGCCTTCGCAACCTTCCCTCGATCCGACTAGCGACGCTTCCGCGCATGGCGGACTTCGCGCTGTGGGCGACGGCTTGCGAGCCGGCCCTCTGGCCGCCGGGGACGTTCGAGCGCGCCTACAGCGGCAACCGGGCGGGCACGGTCGAGTCGACGCTGGACGGCGATCCCGTGGCTGCGGGAGTGCGCAAGTTGGCGCAGCAACCGGGCGGCTGGGAAGGTACGGCGACCGAACTGCTCGCGACGCTGGCGGCGACGTTTCCCGACCCGCGCGCCGCGAATCTGCCGAAGTCACCAAGAGGGCTGGCAGACAAGCTGCGCCGGCTGGCACCCTTCCTTCGCGCCGCCGGGGTCGGCGTCGAGACGGGGCTGCGAGTTGGCGCGGCTCGGACTCGCATGGTTCGCATCGCCGCGCTCTGAACCGGGGGTATTCCTGCGTCCGTTGCGTCCGTTCCGTCCTATCGCATTGGATGCGCGGTGTTGGCGCGGACGGGGTCGAACGCTCCCCGGACGAAGCGGTCGACGCGGCGGACGCGCGACAACCGGATGATATGAGTAGCAAAGGACGCAGCGGACGAAGCGGACGCAGAAAGGCGCGGACCGGCGGCCACGCCGGCAAGTTCCTGCATGGCTGACGGCGCCGGGCCGGCCGGGGCCAGCAGGGGAACCGGACGCACCAGCGGCTCCAGGACGGGCGGAAGCCTGCCAAGGCCACGTTCCCGCCTGCGAGGCTTTGCGGGGCGCACAGCCGAACCTGGGCCGCGTGGCGAGGCTTTGCGGCCGTTCCCGTGCAACCTGTGCGGCACCCCGGCGGCAGAATTCCGAATCCAAAAAACCGGTGCGCCTTCCGACGGGGGATACATCTACGGGAAGGGGGGGGCTTGATCGAGGACCCAGGTCCCCCCCCCCCGGGTGCGCGGTGGCGAACCGGTACAGGCGCTACACGCACTCGCCGTTCTGGGCGACGCACAATCCGAGCGACTTGCACTTTGCGGACTGGGCGCAGTCGGCGTCGCTGCCGGCGACGCACTTACTGCCATTCCCCTTGGTGCAGAGGCCCGAAACCTTGCAGTGGTACGATTGCGCGCAGTCCAAGTCGCTGCCCACCACGCACATGCCGTTGTCGTAGGTGCATCTCCCGAACTCCGTGCACTGCAAAGTCACGGCACATCCTGCGCTCGTTCCGATGACGCACTCTCCGTCCTTTGCCGTGCATTGGCCGAACGGCGCCAAGCACTTCGATGACTGCGCGCAATCCGCATCTGTTGCGGCGATGCATTCGCCGCCGCTTGCGGTGCAGTGCCCTTGAGTCTTGCAGACCGCCGCGAGCGCGCAATCGTCGTTGCTCTCTGTCCTGCACTTCCCGTCCTTGGCCGTGCACTTGCCGTAGGTCATACACCCGACGGTAGGTTGGCAGTGCTCACCGGACGTCGCGACGCACTTGCCGTCTTGGGCGGCGCAATACCCGTGCGAGGCGCACCAGGTCGATGCCGCGCAGTCTACGCTGCTGACGACCCTGCACGCGCCGTCCTTGAACGCGCACATTCCGTATTGCTTGCAGTTCAGCGTCTTGGCGCAGTCCTCGCTGCTGTTGGCGACGCATTCGCCATCCTTCGCCGTGCAAAGGCCTTGCGCGCAAAGACCCCACTCGACGCAATCAGCATCGCCGAGCACGCACTCTCCTGCGAGTGCGGTGCACTTGTGCTGCTTCTTGCAGAGGGAGGTCTGCTTGCAGTCTTCGTCGAACGCTGCCGTGCAAGTCCCGGCCTTCGCGGTGCACTTGCCGTAGCTCTTGCACCCGCTCGACTGAGCGCAATCGGAGTCCCCTCCGGCGACGCACCAGCCGGCCGCGGGCGTGCACAGCCCGAAGGTGGCGCAGCAAGAGCACTGGGGATAGGGGTACCCGTCAGGAACGCACTCGCCGTCCTTCAGCGTGCAGATCCCGCAAGTCTTGCACCAGAACGATAACTTGCAGTCCGTCACGGCAGTGGCCCTGCACTCGCCCTCGACCGCCGTGCACTTGCCGCTGTCCTGGCAAACCGCCGACGCCTTGCAGTCGGCGTTGCTACCAGCGACGCACGCGCCACCTGCCGCCGTGCAAAGGCCAAGGCTTGTGCATGCTTCCGACGCAGCACAGGTGACCTCCACGTCGGCCGCGGCGTCGGGCGTGGTGTCCGTGGTTGCTGCGTCGCCGGGGTCCGTGGTGTCGTCGGCATCCTGCGTACCGTCCGCGGCTACCGATTCGTCAGGCGGGGCGGGCGTGTCGTCGCTGAAGGTTCCGTCGGACAGAGACGCGTCGGAGTCTTGCAAGCTCGCATCGGGAAGTTGCCACGCGGCCCCGCCCCCGCCAGCCGTCGACGTGCACGCGACAAGCGCAACTGCCGCCAACACAAGCCAAGATCGCATCGCAACCCCCTTCCGCCCGACCCTGCGGGCACCTGCTCCCGGCGCGGGCGGCGCCAGCCCATCCCCGAATCCGAATCCCGGTGCGCGCCCGGAGGGGCCATCCGTGTGGAGCAAGCCGGCGGGGCTTGATCGAGTCCCCCCTGGTGCGGCACGCGTTATCCCGCCACGCACTTGCCCCCCGATGCCATGCACTTGCCGTCTGCCGCGCACGCGTGCGAACGCTGGCAGTCCTCGTCACTTCCGGCAATGCACCAGCCGTGGTCCAACGTGCACCTTCCCTCGACGGCGCAGCCCTTAGTCTTGCCGCAATCCGCTTCGCCCTGGGCGACGCATAATCCATTCAGAAATAGACACTTAGGAATCTTGGAGTACACTCGCGACCGGCATCCTCGGGTTCTCGCGCAGTCGGCGTCCTTGCCTATTCTGCACCGCCCGTCAACGTAGGTGCATTCGCCGTAGTAGGAGCAGTCGAATCCCTTCGCGCACTCTGCGTCGCTACTGCGCTCGCAGGTGCGGTACGGCTGAGTTCCGAGATACGCGACCTCGGGAACATCCTCTCGAAACGTGCACCAGCCGTGCTCCCTGCAAGCGCGGGATTCGGTGCAGTCCGACGCCTTGCCGGGCTGGCATACGCCCACCGGCCCGTCGCCCGTCGTCAACCACGCGAACGCGCATCGCCCTTGCTCCCTGCACTCGGCCTTCCCTTCGCAATCCGCGTCGCTCCGCGGCTGGGGCCGGCACGCGGCGAGGCCAACGACAATCAACCACGCAAGGCGCATGTTCAACATTCCTTGCCCCTCAAGGGCACGCGGCTACGCACTCCGCGGCGCAATTGCTCGCGGCGCCGTACCCACCGGCGCCCCCCATCCCGCCCCCCGCGCAGGCTTGGCAGGCCTCTGCGGCAAGCCCATACAGGTAGTCGCAGTCCGTCTTGCAGGCCTTCTGGCACGCGGACACGTGGGTCGCGGGGCAGTTCGTCGCGCATTTCGCCGCACATGTCAGAAGCGCCCCGATGCACGAGTTGTGCTCGCAGTCCGTGGCGCACGCGCTATCGCAGCAGCCGCAGCCCGCGATGCACTTGGACGCGCATGTGCGCGCCGTCTTCGTACATGTGTCGTAGCAGGTCGGGCAGTTCGCCGAGTCCTTGGACACCGGTGCTGAGCCGCAGAAGCACACGTCCTTGCCTTTGGTGTTGGAGTAGCCGCACGCCGATGCCGGCGACGGTGCGCACACTTCGGCACAGGTGAAGACTCCAGGACTTCCCGAAACGCACAGTTTGATCGCGCTCGACGAGACGCAGACTGTCTCACCTTCGGCGCACATTCCGGCAGCAGCATCGGACTCGGCGTCCTGGCCCGCGTCAGCTTCGGGCAGGTTCCACGTGAACGTCGGCGGCGTCGACTGGCACGCGCCCAACGCAACGGCTCCTGCGACAATCCAACCACGCATGGCGTCCCTCCGGGCGTGCCCCTTTGGCGGCCCGCGAGTATCCGCAGCGTAGCAGGACGGGTCAAGCGTAACCGAGCGTATGCGCCTGCTGTCTGTGGGACGGCAACGGCCCGCGCAGCATCGCCTACCGTTGCGCCATGCTGCTGCGCTCGCGCAAAGACCCCGAAATCGCCCGTCGAATCGGCGCGAGGATCCGCGAACTTCGGGACGCCGCTGGAATCACGCAGGAAACACTCGCGTGGGACTGTGCGCTCGATCGTGGATACATCGGCCACATCGAAGCGGGCCGCAAGCTGCCGTCCCTGCCGGTGCTGCACGCGATCGCCCGCAGGCTCGACGCGGACCTGCTCGACGTCGTGTCCGCGGTCGTGAGTCCCGAACGGGGCGCACTGGTCTACCAGCCC
>CAJBNH010000188.1 GCA_903955385.1 uncultured Myxococcales bacterium
GGCCAGGTAGCCCGCGAAGGCGGGCTTCTCAACTGATAGCCCACCATTTCAATGGTGGGTGGATCGACCAGGCCGGCCGCCTGCCCACGGTCTACGTAAGGTGTTGATCTGTATGGACCACAACCAGCGATCGATAGGATGTCACCGCGCCGAGGTTCCTGTCAGACCTGGAGCGGCTGGGGCTGGTTCAGGCGTTTGAATTCACCCACGAACTGGCATGGAACCTGCTGAAGGACTACCTGACGGACCAGGGCATCGCGGGTCTGATCGGCTCACGCGACGCGACGCGGGCAGCGTTTCGCAATGCGCTCGTCACGGACGGTGAGGCC
Organism: uncultured Myxococcales bacterium; assembly: GCA_903955385.1. GTDB lineage: Bacteria > Myxococcota_A > UBA9042 > UBA9042 > UBA9042 > CAJBNH01. Next base: position 330 of record CAJBNH010000188.1, read on the forward strand.
TGGATGGACATGATCCAGGCGCGCAACCTGACGTCCCACACCTACAACGAAGACGTGGTGCAGGGCGTCGCGGCGGACATCGCGAGCCGCTTTCACCCTGCGTTGCTTGACCTGCGCGACCGATTCGCGGCCATTCTGGCACGTGAGGACGGGACCCGATGAGCTGGGGTCTTCCCGACGGGGTCGCCGACCGGATCCGGGGCGTGTTCGCGCGCTTTCCCCAGGTCGACAGGGCCGTACTGTACGGTTCGCGCGCCAAGGGCACCTTCCGCCCCGGCTCTGACATCGATCTGACCCTGTGGGGCGAGGGCCTTGACTGGCGCCAGTGCTCGCGGATCGCCGCAGAGGTGGACGAGCTACTGCTGCCGTGGGAGGTGGACTTGTCCGTCTTTGCCGAGCTGACGCACGCAGGCCTGCGCGAACACATCGAACGCGTGGGCGTGGTCTTCTACCTGCGGCGGGAGCCGGACGCCGTCGGTACGGACTCTGTCGGGGCCGGGCGTTGAATGCCGCGGGGGCTCAGGACTTGGTTGTGGGCGGTTGGTGCGGTGGGGGCGCCCGGCCGACCCGCCGACTTCTTGACGGCGCTTGCAACCAAAAGCACCTTCACCACCGGAGGAATCGTCCCCCGCCACAGGAGCCTTGCGACCATGACCGACACCGCGCCCACACCGCCTGCCACCGCCATCGCCCCGCATGACCTTGCCCGCTTTGACGAGACGCTGCGGCAGCTACGGCTGCTGAACCACACGGCCCTGCTGCGCTATGCGCTGGACGTGGGCGACCACCTGCTGGACGTCTGGTATCGGGGCGACATCCGCATCTACCGCGAGCGCAAGTCGGCCGAGCACGCGATGTTCGACGCCCTGACCAGCGAACGACATGACGCGCTGCGGGACCTGGGTCTGTCGGCCAACACCCTGCGCAACTACCTGCTGGCGGCGTGCACCTGGCGCGAGCTGCCGCCCCCGGTGCGCGAGCAATTGGACCTGACCCACCTGCACCGCCTGTCCACGGTGCACGACCCGCTGGTCCGCGCCCAGCTGGCCCACGACGTAGCCATGGAAGGCTGGACCTCGCGAGAGCTGGGCCAAGCCATCGCCGCCCATCAGGAAAGCCTGAAGACGGGCAAAAGGCGCGGCCGAAGGGTGACGCCCAAGCCGGTCCGGGCCTATGCCCAGGTCTTCACGGCGCTGCGGCACGCCGGCAAGCTCAACCCGCAGCTGCAGAACCTGAATGACGTGCAGAAGAAGCGGGTGCGCGAGCAGCTGCAGGCCGCCGTCGCCGAGATGCAGGCGGTGCTGGCGGGGCTTGGGGGCGGGGAGTAGTGCCCGTTCAAGCGCTTGCACGGGGGGCTTAAGTTCGCGGTTTTTGGGGTGTTTGTTTGGGGAATTAGGGGGGTGGGGGGGCAGGGGTTCCCGTTCGGCGAGCCGGGATGATCCTTAGCACATTCTCACCCAGCTCAGTCCGCCAGGTCCTTCGCGCCGCACGCCAGCAAGAACTCTGCGACGCTGTCGTAGAACGCCACATCGCGGGTCGGGTCGTCGCCGCTGGGGTCGCCCTTCGGCACGAAGATGACCATGCCTTTCCGAGCGCGCGTCAGGATGACCCGGTAGCCGTTCTTGGCGATGTCGAGCAGCTTGTCCTTCTGCCAGTCCGCGCCGGAGAGCTTGTAGGCGGCCCAGTGGCCGTTTTCGCGACGGAGGTCGGCGTCCCAGCAGACGATGCAATGGTCGAGTTCGAGGCCTTGGATTTGGTACTGGTTTTGGACGGTTTCCAGCGCGTTCGAAGAGCGGATGTCGGTGGACGGGGCGAGCATCCAAGTCGCGATGTCGGGTTTGTGGTCGACGAAGAGGCCTTCAGCTGCCAGACGCCGTGCCTGCCCCGACGCGATGACGCCTGAGCGGTGGCCACCGACTGCTCTTGGTTTGGTCCAGCGACGTGCAGCGTCCAAACTCCGCGTCAGCCAAATGGGGTTGTCGTGCTCTTGCAGTCGCGCCATGCACCCTGCAGCACTCGGAGCGTCACCATCGAGCACCGCACCTACCCATTCTTCCACCGCGGAGTTCCGGTAGTACCGCATCGACTGGTGCAGATGCCCGTTCTTGAGGCGCGTGCGCTTTGGGTGCGCGGCCCACTTGTCGCGCTCTTGGAATTCGGCCAGCGCCAACGTTTCGTCTCCGATGGAAAAGGACCAACCTTTGGTTTCCGCGGCCTCCAGCCACGCTACGATGCCGCGCTCGCCGCGGTTGATGGCTTGGTTGTGCCCGATGAGCGCGACGACGACAGCGCCACCGGTCGGGAATGCCTCGCGTTGAACGGTCAAGATGAGGTCAGCTTCGTGGTCCGCGAGCTTCTCACCAAGCACGACTCGGCCCTTTTCGTATGTCCGTTGCGCCTCGTCGAAGACGAGAACTCGTCCGTCTTCTTGCCGATGCGCTTGCCCCCGCTTGCCGAGGAAATTGTGGGCTTTGACGATCTTGAAGCTCGCGGCCGCGGAAACCAGTTTCGCGTCTTGACGCCGGTAGCCCGTAGGGGCCCACGAGGCAGTGCGCTTGCCCTGCGCTTGATACGAATTTTCGAGTGCTTTGCTCAGCACCTCCACCAACGGCGCATTGCCAGTCACAAACACAGTCCCGTCCGCGTGCGCGCCGCGCATGACGATGTCGAGTCCGACCAAGGTCTTGCCCGCTCCTGGTGCGCCCGAAAGGAAGACGATGTGATACGCCCCGCTCTTGAGCGCGGTGTCGACGTGCTCGCGAATCTCCTTCGTGCTTGCGTCAATGGCGGCCTTGGGCGCGGCGTGTTCCTGAATCGCCGTGACGTCGTGGTTGCCATAGAGGGAAAGCGTGGCGTCGAGGATCGACGACGATGGGCAGAACGGCGAGTCAAGCCAACCTGTGCGTGATGTCGCGGTCTCTGCGCGTCGACTCGACAAACCCAATTGCAACGCATCACGCAACGTGTCGCGGTCGCACTCCAGCGGTTTGTGCGCCAGCGAGGGCCAACTGTGGCCTCCTAGCCCTGGCCACACGACCTTGCCGCTGGCCCGACCTTCGGTAAGCGCCAGAACCGGTATGATGATGGCCTTGTCGGCCTCGCACCACTGTCGTGTGACCTTGTGAAACTCGAAGAGGTTTACGGCATAGTTCATCACTTGGTCGCGATCGGCGCGTTCAAGTTGGGTCCGCTTGAACTCGATGACAAAGAGTGCGCCATCCGCGAGCAGCAGGCAGTCCATGCGCAAACCGCGACGACGGAAATCGAACTCCAAGATGACATGCCGGACCGCTTCGCAACCCGGGGCCATCAAGGCATGTCGGAGAATCGGCAGTCGCTCGTCCAGATGTCGCTGAAGAAGTTCAACGCTGCGTCGCCATTCCTCACTCTGTGCCGACTCGATCTCAAGGCTCTCCGACGCTGCGCGACCCGCAAGTTGGTTGGCGATGGAGTCTCTGGGCGTGGAAAGAAACTCTTCGCGTGTGCCGTAATACCAAGCCGCTGTGTGCCTGGGCGCTGCCTGATCGGTCATGAGCGGGTCCTCCAAACCGCGCCAGGCTACCAGGGCGCCGCCTGGCCGTCTAACACCCTTGACCCGCCGAACTCGCCTGGGCAACCTCGCGCCCATGCTCACAGCCGTCGACTACCTCTACCGTGATGCGGCCAACTACAAAGCGCACGCCTCCGCGTTCCTCACCGGCGCAATCTCGCCGGCCGAGGTTGCCGAGGTCGTCGCAAAGCTCGATTCCCGCACGTACTTCGTGCCGGAACAGGTCGGGTTGCCGCCACTTCAGTCTCAGCTCTACGCACTCTCGGACGGGCCGACCTGCGCCGACCACGCGTTGCACGAACTGGTAGCCATTCGAGACGCGACCCCTGAGGAAGCGACGCGTGCAACGCCCCTCGGCTCCACCGCATCCTTCGTCGCCCGTGTTCGCGCCGTCACCGCCTGGAACCCCGACCTCACCGCCCCTCCACGCATCTAACCGCCCGCGACACCAGCCGCTCGGCAGTCGACTCGCCGCCCGAGTTGCCGTCGTCGCTGCCAAACCACGCCACATGCAACGCGCTAGCCGTGTCGTCCACCGCGATGTACGCGTCCTGCAACGCGGAGTCGTCAGGCGGGCTATCGCAGCGCAAGTCGCGGACCTGCACGTCGTCCAGCGCGCCTTCCAGCTGCCGCAGCAGCATCGCAACCGCCTGACGCGCCTTGGCGTCGGTGATGTCGCCCAGCGCATCGGCGACTTCGGTCCAATCGGGCATGTTCATCTCGACTTCCTTCTGGTGGCGGTGGCAGAGGAGAGGGGGGGCGCGAACTGACTCATGTCGGACTCCACGGCTAGCCCGCGAAGGCGGGCTTCTCGTGTGATAGCCCGGTATTTCAATGCCGGGTTGCACGTGCCGCGACACCCGCACCGCGACACCCGCACCGCGACCCCCGCACCGCGACCCCCGCACCGCGACCCCCGCACCGCGACACCCGCACCGCGACACCCGCACCGCGACCCCCGCACCGCGACCCCCGCACCGCGACCCCCGTCAACGAACTCCAAGAGACCCCCCACCAAGAACCTGACAACGCAGAGGCCTGTCCCCGCCCGGGAAGGGCGCGACCAAGAACCTGACAGGCAAGAGGCCTTTCCCCACCCGGCAAGGGCCCACACAGGGCCGTCGTTTGCGCCGTCCAAGCGCTTGAACGGGGCACTGAACCACGCAACATCAGGTCACAAAAGCCATGGAATTAGCCTTTTGACCGTCCTCGCTCCGGCCCGTCAGATCCGCGGCAAATCGGCGCGTGCTATGGACTCCGGCCTGCGGCACCCCTGGTCCCAGCTGGTGGTGACGTCAATTGGCGACGTTGACGGTGAAGTCGACGCTGACCATGCCGTCGAGCAGCAGGCCGGAGTCTCCGCCCGCCTTGATCAGCCCAGCCAGATCCGAGAAGCAGGTGCCGTCGGCGTAGTCGTCGCTGGAGACGTCGGTGTCGAAGGCCGAGATGCACAGCATTTCTCCCTCTGCAATCGATACGGAGATGGTCTGCCAGAACGAGGCGTAGAGCGTGTCGGACTTGGTCGTCGTGCAGCCCAGGATCTTGTCTTTGGTTTGGACGCAAATGCGCGGGTCCGGCAGCCCGCCGAAGGCGTCCCAGGCCTCGCCCGTCGGGTCGTACACGGGGAAGGTCGCGCTCTGGATCGTCACGTCCAGCGTCGAGTAGTAGGGGCTGGAACAGCTGCCCCATGCGGTACAGATCTCGTCCGTCGTACACTGCGAGTGGCTCTCGCAAGGCCCGCAGCCCGCCATGCCGGTGCCGCAGATCTCGCCGAAGGTGCACGCCTGCGGGGCCAGCTTCTTCCAGCAGCCGTCGCTGCCCTTGGTGCAGCCCACCTCGAGGCCGAATGCGCAGGTCGGGGCGGTGCATTCGTTGGTGCAGGTGGCGCCGATGGGCTTGCACTGACCGGCTGAGCAGGTTTCGTTGCCACCACAGGCGGTTGCGCCGCTCCAGATCCAGCAGCCGCCCACCTGGATGCAGGTGCGGTACTGGCCGCCGCCGTAGCACTCGGCTTGACCGGGGTAGCACGCGTCGCAGCCGGTCGGGATGGAGGTGTCGTTGCTGGCGTCGGCAACCGGAAAGAAGCCGCCGCCGCTGTTGCCAGACGACGTGCAGCCCAGCGACATCGTCAGGGTGGCAAGCAGGCCAATCCGCATCATGGCTTGCAACGGACGCTGGGGCGAGGGGCGAGGGAGGGGGCGAGGCATCGGTTCTCCTGGGTGGAAGGACACGGGGCGGCGCAACTGCGCGTGCGCCACACTGACCGTTGGACCAACATGGACGAAAACGTACCTCGCGGATGCGACAACTGGTGTCGCATACCGACAGGGGCGATTTGGGGGGGCCAAGTCCTGGTGCTGGCGGGTCCCGTTGTGTTGGCGCGTGCCCGCCCAGAGGGGATCCTTGACAACAAACTAAACCGCTGGTTCACTTTTGTGCATGGCAACGTCCGAACAGACAGCATCCTCTCGTCGACCTCGCCCCGACTTCGGCGCCCTGCAAGACGTTGCCTTCCAGCAATCCGGGTACTTCACGACTCGCCAAGCCGCCGAGGTCGGCTACTCCCCGCAGGCCTTGCGGAAGCACTTGATTACAGGACGGATCGAGCGAATTCAGCATGGAATCTACCGCGTCAGCCGCTTCCCCGCGAGCGAGCGCGAGCAACTCGTCGTTGTCTGGCTGTGGACCGACCGTCAGGGGGTGCTGAGCCACGAGACGGCCCTTGCAGCACACGGCCTGTCCGACACACTGCCCAACCGCATCTTCGTCACGCTGCCTGATTCATGGCGTGGGCGCAGGCTCAGGGTACCGCCTGTGGTCGTGCTGCACTTCGCGAGCGTGGCAGATGCCGACCGCACGTGGATGGACGCCGTCCCGATGACGGCGGTGGCACGAACCCTTGCGGACTGTCTGGAGAGTGACGTGAGGCTCGACCTCGTGCGGCAGGCTCTCGGTCAAGCTGTGCAACGCGGCTGGCTGACGGCGGAGCAACGGGGAAGCCTGGGTGACCGTCTGGAAGCCAAAGAGGCAGGCGCATGAAGCGCACCTACGCAACGCCGCTTGCCTTCAAGGACGCCGTCGAACGGCGGCTGCGCGATGAGGCGTTCAGCAAGGGCCGCGAGGTCAATCGTTTGCGGCAGCTGCTGGTGTTCGACCGCTCTCTCGCTCGCGCGTTCAAGCTGGACGGCGGACTGGTTCTGAAGGGCGGCCTGGCGTTGGACCTTCGAGTGGAGAACGCCAGAGCCACGCGAGACGTGGACCTGCGCGCTGTGGGAGAGCCCGATGGCTTCCTGGGGACTCTGCAAGAAGCAGGGCGGCTGAACCTGAACGACTTCCTCAGGTTCGACGTTCAACTGGATCGGGAAGCACCCACGATTGAAGGGGACGGCGTGGTATACGGCGGGCGCCGGTATCGGGCGCAGGGGATGCTCGCTGGCCGGGCCTACGGTGCTCCGTTTGGCGTCGACGTCGTATTTGGCGGCCCCGTCACCGGGTCGATCGAGGTGGTCGAGGGCAAGCCGTTCTTGCGGTTTGCCGACATCGACCCCGCGATGCTGCGCATCCTGCCCGTCGAACAGCACATCGCCGAGAAACTGCACGCACTCTCGTTGCCGCGGCCAGGGCCAAACTCGCGGATGCGTGATCTGCCGGATGTGCTCGTTCTGGCTGGGCTACGGCCGATCGAAGCCAAGCTGCTGACTTCGGCGATACGGTCCACGTTTGACTATCGCGACACCCATCCATGGACCGGAGACGTGCCACCACTGCCCGCGACTTGGGCCGCGCCGTACAGCTCGGTGGCGGCAGTTTTGGGGCTGCGGTGGCGGACACTCGACGACGCAGTGGCTGCTGCGCGCGCATTCATCCAACCGCTGGCAACCGGTCAGCCGGAGCGGTGGAACCCCGCGGCGTGGGGGTGGGATCCATAGGGCGGCCTCTAAGCATTGATCGCATCTCGTCTCCCGACCTTCGCACCTAGCGATAATTCTTGCAGTCTTGCCCATCCGGATTGTAGCGTCTGCCAGCCCGGCGACCCGTTGCGCTTCAGGTGTCCGCCGAGCCTGGCGATAGCCAGGA
>CAJBNH010000189.1 GCA_903955385.1 uncultured Myxococcales bacterium
CGTTGCCACGGCCGAACCTGACCGAGTCCGTCGGCAAAGTCGGCCTCTGGCGGGGCATGACATGGATGTCAGGGGGGCAAAACGGGCTCCGACTCGGGTGGCGTCGCAACGTCCGTCGGTTGCGCGCCTCCCGAGCCTGAACCCTGCACCGGGGCGGGACGCTTCAAGGGAGGAGAACCTTGAACGTCGCCTACCGGTAGCGATCTACGCCTCGTACAGCATCGCCAACGCGTCGCGGTGTGCCGGCGACTGCAGCTTCTTCAGCGCGCCCGTCTCGATCTGGCGAATGCGCTCGCGGGTCAGGTTGAACATCTCGCCCACCTGCTCCAGCGTCAGGCCCTCGTCATGGCCGATGCCGAACCGCAGCTTCAGCACCGCCTCTTCGCGCGGGTGCAGCCGAGTCAGCGCGCGGCGGGTCTGGGCCGCAAGGTCGCGCTGCATGCAGAAGTCGATGCCCTTGATCGCCTGGGAATCCTCTACGAAATCGACCAGCTGCGCGTCATCCTCGCCGACCGGCGCGTCCAGCGACAGCGGCGCCTTGACCATCCGCAGGATCGTGTCGACCTGCTCCATGGGCTGCTCCGATCGAACCGAGAGCTCCTCGACCGACGGCTCGCGTCCCAGCTCCTGCTCCAGCAGGGAACGCTCGCGCATGATGCGGTTCAGCGCCTCGATCAGGTGCACGGGAATGCGGATCGTCCGGCCGTTGTCCGCGATGCTGCGGGTGATCGACTGGCGGATCCACCAAGTGGCGTAGGTCGAGAACTTGTAGCCGCGCTGCCACTCGAATTTCTCGACAGCCTTGATCAGCCCGATGTTGCCTTCCTGAACCAGGTCCAGCAGGTGCATGCCGCGGTTCATGTAGCGCTTGGCGATCGACACCACCAGACGCAAGTTGGCCTGAATCATCACGCTTCGGCTCTCGGAGATCACGCGCTGGGCCAGTCGCACCTTGCGCAGGTCGCGGCTTGCCTGATCGGCGGGGCAGCCATACGCAAGCGCCGCTGCCTCTGCCGCCATCGCCGTCTGCCGCACGGCAAGGTGTTGCTTGGCGCGATCGCTGCGGATTCGCCGCGGCTCGGCCGGCAGGTTGGCGACCTGGGCCCGGGTGACGCCCGCTTCTTCCAGCGCGCGGCGCAGGCGTTGCTCAGAGCGGACGGCATCGCGCGCCAGCTCCTGAAAGGTCTCCATCGCCTTCGAGATCAGTCGCTCGCCGGTGCGGTCCTCCCAGAAGGTGCGGTACTTGCTGCGCATCGCCTGATTCAACGCATCAGTGCGCGGCTGACCGGCCGGCACCGCCAGAGCGGCAAGCTCCGCATCGTGGGCCAACACGCGGTCCCGGAAGCGCTCGGCCCGTGCCAGCGTCGTGATGCGCGAGTCGCGGTCCTTCCAGCACTCGGTCTCCGTCCACTGCTTGAGCAACTCCATGTCGGTCGCCATCTGCACAGGCAGCACGGTCATCAGCGGCCGGCAGGCGGGCAGACGCTCAAGGATATCCAGGATGTCGGCCGACGACTCCTCGATGCGGCGCGAGACGTCGGCCTCACCCTCGCGGGTCAGCAGCGAAACGCGGCCAATGTGCTGCAGATACAGCACGGTGGGGTCGAGGTGCGTTGCGTCGTCCGGCTCGTCCTTGCGAGGGCGCCGCCGCGGCATCGGGGCGACCCACGGGCTGTCGGGGTCCTCGGTCGTGTCCATCGCGCTGAACTCCATCTCGTCCATGGGAAGATCCTCGACGCTGTGGGGATCGTGGGCGGGCGGGTGCATGCGGTACCTCGGGGTTCGCGGACTGGGTTCTGGAAGCCTGAGACTCGGGTCGGGACCGGACGGACCGGACATCGACAAGGGACCTGACCCTCGGAAAAGATTGGATGCAAGACACGCGCCATGGGTTCGGAGCAGGACAAAAGTGTTGGATTGTGGCTGTGTTGCGGAATATGTCGGCGCCAAGCGGCGACCGCGCCCGCGTCCAAACCTGACATTGGTGTCATGGTCCGCGATGACAGGCTGGCACAAACCGGACAAGTGTTGTCCGATCTTGGGGCGTGCGCCCGAATCGCCGGCTGGCTTAGCTGGTGCGCGTCGCGGTGGGCTGGGCTGTGCCCGGTGCCTCTGCGGCCGCCTCGGGGCCTGCCAGCAACGCGTCGGACCGGGCGACCAGCTTCTCGGCATCGACCGCGCGTCCGCACCGCATCAGAAACGCCGCGTGCACCTGCAGACACGCCTGAAGCTCGCGGGCCTCGTGCGCCTGGGCCAGCACTTCCTCGGCCTTGGTGAAGGCCTGATCGGCGCCGTCGACGTCGCTCAGGTCGGCCAGCACCTCGCCCAGCGTCCGCTGGCTCGTGGCGCGCGTGTGCAACAGGTCACTCGAAAGGGCCGCGGCCACGCTGCGACGCGCCCACTTCAGTGCGCGCTGCGGGTCGTTGCGCTTGCGGGCGGCAATCGCCAGGTTGCGGGCGGCGTCGGCAAGAAGCGCGTGATCTTCGAGTCTTCCGGCACCCTCGACGGCCTTGTAGAGCTGTGTCTCGCCCTCGTCGAGGCGGTCGGCCTGCACCAGCACCTCTCCGAGATTGTTCTGGATCATCGCCTGCATGCGGCGGTTGCCGACCCGCCGCGCCAGCTCATGCGCCTCTTCCATGCTGGCGATGGCGCCGTCGACCTCAGCCGATGCCAGCAACATGGCACCGTAGGCATTGAGGGCCTCGAACAGTCCCGGCAGGTTGCGCGCCTGCCGCTGCATCTGCACGGCCTTGTCCAGCCACGCCCTCGCCTGATCCAGGTGCCCCAGCGTCAGCGACACGACGCCGAGACTGGTCAGCGTTCCCGCCTGTCCCGGACGATCACCAAGCTTTTCACGGTATTGCGCCGCCCGCTTGAGAAACGCCCGCGCCGTCCGCATGTCGCCGCCGGTCCAATAGGCCCGGCCCACGTCATCGCACGCTGAGGCCAGCCCTCGCAGGTCGCCGACCGCCTCGTGCCGCTTCAATGCGGGCTTGAGGTGCTCCAGCGCCTCGCGCGCCTTGCCCTGATTCCGCAGCAATCGCCCAAGCTTCTGCAGGGCGTCAGCCTCGCGGGAACGTGCACGGAAGCGCCAGGCGAGCTGCAGCGCGTCGCGGTACAGCGTCTCGGCCTCGGCGAAGCGGCCGTCGGACTCGGCCAGCGACCCCAGCGCGATCGCCGACTCGATGTGCAAGTGGGCCGAGTCTGCGGGTGCAAGCGCCCGTGCCTGCTCCAGCAGCGACTTGGCTGTTTCGTTGCGGAATTCGTCGACAGCGACCAGCCCGGCTCGCAGGTAGACGTGCGAGGCGTGCACCGGGTCGCCCGCTGCCAGCCACAGCGGTGCCAGGACCTCAGCCAGATCGCTCGACCGCTCGCCCGCGACCAGCTGCAGCCACACCGCCGCCTGCCGTGCCAGCCGCCGCAGCTGCTCAGGCGAGTGCGACTCGAGGAGCGCCTCGCGATCGGCCGCCTCGACGAAACGAAACCCTTGCTCGCTGTTCAGCAATGCCGCGCGCTCGGGGACGATCAGGTGGCGGTCCGTCAGTGCCTCGCAGGCCTTGAGGACCTCGGCGACGTCAGCTTCCTCCTGCATCAGACCCGCCACCGTGCGCGGACCCGAGCGGTCCAGCCGTCGCAGGGCGACCACGCCACCGATCCAGAACCGCGTGCCGATCACGGCGCCCAGGCCCGCGACGGTCAGTTGCTCGTCCGACAGCCCCTCGAACCGCCCGCTGCGACTCGAGGATCGCTGCGTACCGGCGATCACCTCGGCCAGCTGTCCCGCGTTCAGCTGCCAACCGCTGGAGGTCTCGACCAACGCGCCCTTGCGCTGCAAGTGGTCCAGGCTTTCCAGCACCGCCCCCGGTCGCCCCGCTGCGTGATCGACCAGCTTCTTGACGGCGCGATCATCGACGCCAGAGACCCCGGTCAGTACCGAACGCACCCACGCCGTCAGCGATTTTGCGTCCAGCGGAGGCACGTCCACCCCTGGCAGCTCGCCCAGCCACGGCAATCGCTGCAAACCGGCCGGATCACACACCAGCAGCAGGACCGCAGGCAGATCAGGGGCTTCGCGCGCCAGATCGGCAAAGAACGCAAGGCTGTCGAGATCAGCCTCGGCGGCTTCGTCCACCACCAGCACGGTTGGCGTATTGCCCAGATCGCGTGTCATCAGGTTCAGCAGGGCGGTACGCGCACGCCGGGCCTGTTCGGAGCGGTCGGCGAAATCGATGACGTGGTCGCTCCAGAAGCGAAACCCCAGCATCGGTCCGCAGGTACGCGCCACGTCCGCGCCCGCGGGATCGCCGAAAAAGGTTTCGACCGCGCGCTCGAACCGATCGCCCGCGATCGTGCCGTTGACGTATTCCGGGATATCGAAGCGAAGGCGCAGCAGTCGCTCGATCGTGCTGAACGGTCGCGCCAAACCTTGCCCGGCTGCGACCAGCCACCGCGTCTCGGGGCGCTGTTCGAGCACCCGCTGTCGCACGGCCTCGACCAGCCTTGAACGGCCACTGCCCACGGCGCCGCGCACAACAAACGGAAGTGTTCTGTGGAGTTCCAGCGCCTCCAGCACCCGGCCCGTCAGCGCAGATCGTTCTGCATCCCGACCAGTCCAGGGCATTTTTCGCGCCTGTTCACGCCAGGGAAGGGTCCTGCGGGGCACCGGAACCGTCGCGCGGCCGATCGCAGACGAATCGATCACGTCGAATTCGCCCGTAGCACGAAACAGGGAGGTGTCGGCCACCGAGTCGAGTCCGGACAATCGGGACCGGCAATGCGGACAGGCAAGGGCATCCGGAGTCAGCGGCTGACCGCAGCGGGGGCAAGTCACGGGGACCTCCGGGCGGAAGCCATGCCAGCATCCGGTTGAGCAGTGTGGGGCAGCACGGGCTGCGGCTCAAGAGGCAATTCCGCGACCATTCGAGCGCGAAGTGAATCCGGCGAGAGCCAAGCGCGTCCGACGCAAACCGCGCGACGTGGCCGGTTCCATGGTGGGACCCAACGTCGCGGCGTTGACTTGCTTCCGGGCTCGCCTATCCTATGCCGCGGCGCACACGGAACGGAAAAACGGACAGTTGTCGGGGTCGCGGGATCACGAGGCTGAACGACCAAGAGAAGGCATAGCGCCGGAGGAACATCATGAAGGAAATCAAGAAGATGCTGGCTCTCATGGGCGTCGGCGCCGCGATGATGCTGACCGGCTGCGATGCTTCCGTGGGTGGCTTGCTCGACGCCGATGACGCGACCAGTGACACCACTCAGGGTACCGACACGACCATCGACACCAACACGGACACGACGACCCCGCCGACGGAGTACAAGTCCATCGTGATCTTCGACAAGTCCGAGGATCCGGTCTGCACCAAGAGCCCGGGTATGGACTTTGACGCCATCGGCGCCTGGCGTGGCAACACGTTCCTGGGCGTGGGCCGCGTCAACAGCGCCAACATCGCGACGTCCGGCAGCAAGTGCCCGGACAACGACAAGAACATCCCTTCGTCGGCCGAAGGTCCCGTGAACGGCAAGGTCTTTGCGGACAAGCCCGACACCGGCTACGTCAGCCTGAACGGCGGCTCGCTCGAGCTCGAGATCGGCGCCTGCACCAACGGCGCCAGCACGGCGTTCGACTGCGACGGCAAGGGCGCTCTCGTGGCCCTGAAGTCCGGCGACGAGTTGGACATCTATGAAGTCGACACGACCTACAAGCCCAACTCTGGCTCGGACCGTGAAGGTTTCGCGTACAGCGGCTGCGCCTGCTACCCCGACGAGTTCACCGTGAACCTGCGCACCGCCAAGGGCGTGGACTTCGGCTCGGTGTTCCTCCCGTCGACGGGCTTCTACAAGGGCACGACCGGCGGCGCCGGCGCCATCGTCATCCCGTAAGGCGGAACCGCTTCCGTCCGACCTGACCTCCCGACGCGGGGTCCGACTTTCACCGGTCGGCCCCGCGTCGGCGTTTTTGGCTGTCCTTCAAGGATCTTCCCGGCGGACGTGACACACTGCCAGCGCTTGGGTAGGCTCGCTGCATCGCCCCCTCCCAGCGACATCGCCCGGTGACCCCCATGATCGACATCCCACGAAGGCGACCGCGCGCACGCAAGTCGAGCGGTAACGAGACCCTTTCGCTTCCCATGGACGACCTGCCGGTCGCGCCGCCTCCGGAGCCGGTCGCGGTTGCCGACAGGCCCAAGCGTCAGCGCAAGCCCAAGGCCCTGCAGGAACTGGGGATGTTCCCGGAGCCGACACCGGATCCGGTGGTCGAGGTTGTGCCGGTGACGGAGCCCGAGGCGGTCGCTGCACCTGAGCTGACTGCGGCGCCTGAGCTGACTGCCGAGCCAGAGCCCGTCGCCGAGGTGGAGCCTGCGGTTGCTCCCCGTCGCCGCCGTCGACGCGGCCCCGCCGAGCTGGAAACTGCTGTCGAGACAGTCACTTCGGTGGAACCGTCGGTCGAGCCGCCCCCGGTTGTTCCCCAAGCCGCCACGCCGGTTGCTGAGCCCGCGGTCGTGGTTGTGGCGCCAGAACCCGAAGCAGCGGTCGAAGGAGAGGACCAGGCGGCCGAAGCCGGAGCGGACGACGCCCAAGCCCACGAGGGACGCCGCCGCCGCCGTCGTCGCGGCAAGCACGCCAAGACCCAGCAAGTCCTCTTCGAGTCTGGCGAATCGGAGCCAGCGTCCGCTGCACCCACGGCACCCACGGCAGCCGCCGCACCCGCGGTGCCCGCAGCGCCGGTCCCGAAACCGGCAGCCGTTGTGGCTCCGCCGCCGCCCGCGCCTCGGGCCCCTGCTGCTCCCCCGACGCCTGCCGAGCCCCGCCCGGTGTTGAGCATGGCAGAGCGTGCCGCACGCTTCTCCCGTCGCCCGCCTCCGCCGGCTGCCGATGCGGCGGAGGTTGCCGTTCTGCGGGCCGCGCCGCCCGTGCCACCCGCGCCGCCCGTTCCCCCAGCCGTGGTTGTGGAGTCGATTCCCGAGGTTGCCCTCGCTGCGCCTGAGGTTGCCGCCGTTGCCGTCGTGGCTGAAGTGCCTGACGTCGTCGCGCCGCCGCCCCGGCCGACGCGTGAGCCGGACGACCCGCGCTTGAATCGCCCCAAGCCGCTGGACATGGCTGAGATCGCGCTGCGCAACCGCCTGGCCCGCGATGCCGCCCGCCGCGAGCGTCTGGTCGAGGAGGAGCCGCCGCCCCCGACCGAGACCCCGGCGCAGCGCCCGCAGCTGTCGATGGCGGAACGCGCCGCCCGCAACTCGATGGCGTATCGTCTGGACCGCGACGACACCCCCGCCCAAGGCCTGCCGGCGGTCGCAGCCGCGGCGGCTTCAGAAGTTGCTGCGCCTGCTGCGGAACCCGACGGTCCCTCGATGGCCGATCGGGCCGCTGACGCGGTCCGTCGTCGGCGTGACGCTGCCGGCGGCGCACAGGTCGCTGCCGTCGCCGCTGTGCCCGACTCAGGACGCAGCCCTGAGGCAAGCTACGAACCCGCGGTCGCGACTGCGTTTTTCCTGGTCAGCCGCAACCACGCCGCCGTGGTGCGCGACCGCCTGGCCGCGTGGCATGAGCGCCTCGACCGCGTCGACCTGCGCTGGTGGCTGCTTGATCTGGGGTCGGTCGACGAGAGCGCGGCGGAGGGCGAGCGCGCCCAAGCGACCGTGCTGCACCGTCCCGGCGGTCTGGTGAAGCCGCTGCAGTCGATCGAGATCGCGCTGCGCACCAGCGAGGCCGATCTGGTCGTGCTGGCAGATCCTGAGGCGACACCGGATGTTCGCGTCAACGAGGCCCTGACCATCGCGCGACGTGGCACTCCGCTGGTGATCGTGGGGGCAGGGCGCACGCCGGTCGTCGTGATCTCTCGCCGGGCCTGGCAGCACCGGCCCTTTGACGGCTACGTTGACCTGGAACACTGGGCGCAGGCTGCTGGCGGCGTGCGCCGACTCGGTCGGGTTCGCAAGCCGTTGCCGCATCCGGGCCTGGTGGGCCAGGCCGTGCAGGCCGCGCGCTGGCTGCGGGTTGCCGCCGACGCGCAGCGCGTGGGCGAGCAGGTGTGGGAGCTGGTGGGGACGGTGCGCAAGCTGATCGGCCGCTGAACTCTCAGCCAACCCAACCTACTTCTGCGGCGACTCGGCGGGAACCTGTTCGTCGGCGGGCGCGGCCATCTTCGCCTTGGCGCCCGACTTGGCGGTGCCACTGTCCAGCTGCGCCTGAGCCCACTGCTCTGTCTTGCGATCAGCGGACTTGCGCGCCAACACCAGGATCTTGCCCAACAATGCCGCCCGGGCGTCCGGGTCGCTGGTCTTGCCGACCTGCTCGCGCAGCTTGGCAATGGTCGCCGCCGTGGCATCGGGCTCGGCAGCTTGCGCTTGCACCGGTGCGGGCGCGCTGCTGGGGGCGGGGCGACGGGAGGGGGTCGCCTCTGCGCGTGCGGCCCGTCCGGAGCCAAGCGTCTCGCGAAGTGCGGCCTGCTGTTCCGCCTCGGCAGAAGCGGAGGCCTGCTTGGCCAGCTGACCTTCGGGGGCGCTGTTGGCGCGAGCCGGTGGCGGTGCCGCAAAGCCGTCATCCGACAGTCCCTGCGGGTAATCCTCAACGTTCTTCTCTGCCTTCAGCTCGTTGAACGCGGCTTGCGGAGCGGTACCGAACGCGGCCTTGGCATCGTCCTTTGCCGCCCATTCCTTCTTGCCTGCTGCGGGCTTGTCCTGCCCAGCCAGACCCTTGTTGGTCCCATCGGCGGCCACGGGACCCAGCGACGCCGGTTCGGCCTCGATGGTATGCAAAGGCGCGGGCGTGACAGCGGCTGGCGCTGCGGCAGGGGCAGGGGCGGCGGCGGCAGCTTCCACAGGAAGATCGGGCGCTTCGGCTGCAGGCTCAGCGGGGGCGGCCGCCTGAGGGGCTGGCGGGGCCTCGGCCATGGCGACGGCCTCAGGCGGCGGCGACTCCGGTGTGGCGTGCCGGTCCGGACGGACCAAAAGCGCCAGCACGACCGCAGCACCTGCCATCATCACAACCATCGGACCCGGACGCAGCAACGCCTTGATCCAACGGGCGAAACCAGACTCCTGTCGCTGCTTCTCGACCTGCTCGAACGCGGCACCCAGCACCACTCCGCGCACTGAGGGCGCCACGGCGGGCAGCTCCAGTGCCGCTACGCGCTGATGCAGGCGCAGGTAGTCGTCGATCTCGTCGCGCGCCGCGGGGGCAGCTTCGCCAAGCGTTCCCGGGCCTTGGGCCAGGCGACGCTCATACTCCGCCAGAACCTCGAGGGCCTCGCGCGTCTGCGGGTCTTGGGTGGGCTTACGCACCATCGCCGTCTTCCTGCTCGTTGCGCCCAGGGGACTTCCCCCTCACCGTAGGGTGGCCCGAAGGCCGACGCAAACTCGGGGTCCAGCCCCGTCAGATGTGGTCTTGCAGCGCGTCACGCAACGCCTTGAGGGCATAGCGCATTCGGCTCTTGACCGTGTTCTCGTTGCAGTCCGTTGCCTCTGCGATCTCTGCGAAGCTCAGCCCCGACAGCTCTCGCATGGCGAACACCTCGCGTTGCTCCGTCGGCAGCTTCGCCATCGCCTCCTCGAAGGCGGTGCGGAACTGTCCGTCGGCGGCCTGCCGACTTGCGTCGGACTCAGGCGAATCGTTCGACACCCGCTCACCCAGGGTTGGCCCCTCGTCGCCTCGCGTCGGCGCGTCCAGCGAAGGACCCGAGCGAAACCGGTCGCGCCGCGAGGCATCGATGCACAAGTTGCGCCCGATGGTGAACAGCCACGTCCGGAACTTCGCTTGTCCTTTGAACCCTGCGCCATTGCGAATGACCCGCAGGAACGTGTCCTGCACCACGTCGTCCGGCCGCGCTGCGCCCTGCTGTGCCACGAACGCCTTGAGCGATCGTGCGTGCCGGTCGTACAGCGTGCCCATCGCGCGCGCGTCCCCATCGAGGAACCGCTCCATGAGCGTTTCGTCGGTGGGATCGTCTCCGATGACCATGGCGAGAAGCCACATCGCGCTCGCATCCCCTCTGACGTTCGTGCGCGTCGGACGATCTATCGTCGGGTGCGCGCCTGTGGTGAAGACTGGCGGCGAAGCCTAACAAGCCCCCGTTCTGACGTCGAGATCAAGAGAGCAGCAGCCGCACGACCATCTCGGCGTGGGGCGTGTGCGGGAAGGTGTCGATCAGTACGGCGGTCTGCTGCACGTACCCCGCCGCGCGCAGCACCTTCAGGTCGCGGGCCAGCGTATCCAGCGCACACGACACGTAGACGAGGTGCAACGGACGCTCGATGACCGCCGCCTTGCAGACCTCCAGGGCTCCCGGGCGCCCCGGGTCCAACAGCCACAGCTCGCCCGACTCTGCCGGTTCGATCAGCTCGGCGGCGTCGCCACACAACACCGTGACCCGCGTCCCCAACGCCTGCGCCGGAAGCAACGCGCGTCTGGCCCGATCCGCGGCCGCTTGGTCCCACTCGACGACCCGCAGCTCTGGCGTGCGGCCGGCCAGCAGCACGCCCAAGTTGCCCGAACCGGCATAAAACTCCTGACAACGCGGAATGTTGCCGATCTCGTCGAGCGCCAGCTGCACGGCCTGCCGAATCGCCTGATTGCCCGTCACGGTCGCTTGCGCGAACCCTGCGGCATCGACGCGCACCGGCAGCCCCGCCTCGCCCGCCTCCGCGGACAACGTCTCCGGCAGCGTCACCTCGTCCAGCCCGTGGCGGAAGGTGTTCGAGCCCAGCTGCAGCCGCAGGCCCGCGAGTCCCAGCGCGTCCGCCAGCCTCGCCGGATCCGGGGTCTCCGCGCCACCTTTCGGCTTGGCGAACACGGCGGCGATCACGCCCTCGATGCCCAGAACGGCGTGGACCTCTCCCTGATCGACGAAGCGCTCCAACACCGGACCCAGTCGCGGTAGCAGGGCCGCCAGCACGGGCTCCAGCACCGGACAGGCGTCGGTCGCCACCAAGAGTTCGCTGCCCTTGGCCATGAATCCCGCGTGCAACCCCCCAGGATCACGCCGCAGATGCAGACGCACCCGGCGCCGGTGGGCCAGATCCGGCACCCGGTCGTCCATGCGCAGCTCGGCCGCGTCGGGGCCCAGCGCCCGACGGGCGGCGTCCAGCTTGGTGGTCCGTTGCACCCGAAGCGACACGTGTTGCCAAGTGCAGCCGCCGCAGCGCGAGGCCACGGGGCAGGCCGGATCGACCCGATCCACAGACGGGACAACGACTTGCAGCACCCGACCGCGAGCTACCCCACGGTGGGTTCCCATCAACTGGATGCGTAGACGGTCGCCCGGTACGCCCTCGGGCAGCAGCACCACCCGACCGTCGTCCAACCGCACCACCGCGTCGCCCAAGCCGCCCAGAGCTGCGACGGTGACCTCGAGCGGTGCGCCGGACGGACGAAGTTCATGGGGCTGCGGGCGGAGTTCGCGGGGGTCACGGCCACGGGGCGCGGGCTTCGACGAGCGAGGGGGAGGGCGACGCGGCACTTGACGACTCCTGGCGCGGAAACGAACCTGCCCGCCGCATTCGGGGCCCCGACGCACGGGCACCCCCAGGCGCCACCGGAACAGGGAGCGACATGAAACGCCGATCCGCCGCCATTGTCACCCTCTCGACCGCACAGCGAGTCGCTTGATGCGCCCCGTTCTCCTGAATTGGCCGGGTCGGCAGCCGGAATCCCCCGCCGCGGCGCCGCCCGTGGACCTGCAGCCAGTCCTGTGCCTGCCGAGTGCGGGGACCGACCGGGGCCGCTTGCGCCTGCTGCAGGGGCCAGCGCAGCGCGTGGCAGACCGGCTGCTGCAAGAGGGGATGGCCGGAACCTTCGACCTGATCCATCTGGACCCGCCGTTCGGCAGCGATGCGAATTACGGGCGGATTCGCGACATTGAGGTCGATGGCCGCTCAGCGACGCTGACGCTCCCTGCCTACGGGGACGACGACGGTGGCGACTTGGCGGGCTACCTCGAGGGCCTCGAGCCCGTCCTGCGCCGCTGCCATCGGCTGCTGTCGCCTCGCGGATCCTTCTACCTTCACCTGGACTTCCGTCGCGGTCCTTACGTCCGCCTGCTGTTGGACGAGATCTTCGGCGCCGACCACCTGCTCAACGAGATCGTGTGGGCGTACGGCCTGGGCGGTTCGTCGAGGCGGCGGTTCCAGCGCAAACACGACGTCCTCTACTTCTATGCGAAGGACTTGAAACAACACTGGTTCTCTGCGCCGTCCGAGGCCGCGACCTCGTCGATGTTGGCCGGGCAACCCAAGCGCGCGACCGACACCTGGCAGACGCCGGACCGCGACGACGCCGCGCCGCTACTGCGCGCTTGGCCGGACCCGCTGATCGAGAAAACGCTGTCGAACCGCGATCCAGAGCGCACCGGCTATCCCACCCAGAAGCCGCTGGCACTGGCGACCCGGATCATCCAAGCCTCGCTGCCCCCAGACGGCAAGATGCTGGACCTGATGGCGGGCTCGGGCACAGTCGGCATCGCCGCGCTGCTGCTGGGGCGCGACGCCGTGCTGGGCGATCAAAGCCCGGTGGCGCTCGACGTTGCGCGTGGTCGGGCTGTGGCGGCCGGGGCAGAGATCCGCCTCGAACGCGTGGAACCGCAGGATCCGCTAGTGGACATTCCGATCGCTCCGGTGCTCCTGCAGCGGTCGTCCGAGCGGAACCAAGCGCGCTTGACGACGCTGAACCTGCCTCTCTGGACCGACCGGCTGGGCGACGGCGAGACCGACGCCTGGTTGCGCACCTGTGCCACCACCCGCGGAGCTGACCTGCTGGGCGCGTGGGGCGTGGCCGAAGACCGCGGTCACACGGGCCTTTTCGCCCTTGCGTGGTGGGACGGTGCCGCACCGCGGACACGCGAGGCCGTGCGGCAGGAGCTTTCGTGGTCCATGGGCAGCGAAACCGGCGCCCCGCTATGGTGGGTCGGCTACGACGTCGCCGGACGAGGCTTTCGCTCGCGGATCACGTGATCCGCTGCGGACTTGCTCGCTGTGGTGGCAGGTAGGCTAGGTGCCGGACGCGCCGGGCGTGCGGCCCAAGGACTCGAGCAACCCCAGCAGCTCGCGGCTCTTCGCGGCGAAATCGCCCTTTTCGCGCGCGGTGACGCCGGGCTTGGCAACGTCGGGCAGGCCATTGGGGTCGATGTAGCGGCCCTCGTGCTTGGCGCCGAAGTGCAGGTGCGGCCCAGTCGAGCGGCCGGTGGAACCGACGTAACCGATCACTTGACCCTTGGCAACGCGCTCCCCCGGCTTGAGGCCCGGGGCAAAACGCTGCAAGTGCATGTATTCGGTCATGTATTGTTCGTCGTGCTTGACGCGGACCAGGTTGCCGGCCGCTCCCGCACGCCTTGCCGAGATCAGGTGGCCCTCTCCGACCGACCAAACCGGCGTGCCGCGGGGGGCACCATAGTCGACACCGTAGTGCGCCAGCGTGCGGTGCAGGACCGGATGCAGACGCATGCCGAACTGCGAGGTCGTGCGCGCCGTGCGAAGCGGCTGACGCAGGAACAGACGCTCGACCGACGCGCCCTTCGGGTCGTAGTAGCCGGACGTGTCGTGCTCGGAGTCGAACCACAGCGCGGTGATCGTCGTGTGGGTCGTCCGGTACTCCAGCGCCGCGATGTGGTGGTAGCGGACCGGCGCAGTTCCGTCGACCAGCTTGTCCATCACCAGTCGCAGCTCGTCCCCCGTGCGGGGCTCGATGGGCTCGACCAGACGGTCCGCCAGCAGCGACGCGACCATGGGCACCAATTCCTCGGTTTCTCCACAACGCCGCAGCGAGTCTTCCAGCGTGCCTACGATGCCGCAGCGCAGCGCCTGCCGCACCAGCGTACCCGGCAAACCGCCTTCCCGCGCAACGTAGGCACTGCCTTGGGGTTCGACCGTCAGGCCCTGGCCGGACTGCGGCGCCACCACAAGACGCACCAGCTCGCCGTCGTCGATCAGGCCGCTGGTGGCGAACTGGCCCCACACTTGCCAACCCGCTTGAATTTTCGTGGGGTTGCGAACGGTCTCGTAGGCGCGGATGACGGCGTCACGGGCCGTACCGCGGATGTGCAGGTGGGCCAGCGCCTCGCTGAGCGACTCGCCGGACTGCACCGTCCACAAGCGTGAGACGCGATTGGTGGGACCGACGGTCGGGTGCAGCGGGTCGCTGTCGGGACCCGACGGCAGGGGCGCCGTCACGCGAATCGGGCCAGCGTTGGCGGCACCTGTCAGCGCGGGGCCGCGAGCGTCGGAGCGGGCGGCCGACTCCGGCGTTCCGGCTGCGGCAAGCGCGGTGCTGGGCAACGACTCACCTTGCAGGGCGTCCAGACGAGCGAGGGCGTCCATCGGCGCGAGCTCGGGCTCGGACGACAGCAGCGACCAGCCGTTCGCCAACACCACCGCCGTGATGACGGCAAGCGCGCCCACCGAAGGCAGGATCGCTGCGTGACGCCGCGGGTGTCGTGCGAGTTGAAGGGTCATGCCGCTCAGGTGGGAGTAGGGGTACAGAACCGAAGCGACCTTCCCATGGCTCGGGTGGCCGTGTCAACCGATAATGCGCGACGGCAGGCGCGATCGGGCCTTCAGAACGAACCCCTTTGCGGGCCGTTGGGTTGCCGATCACGGGGGCCAATGGACGGCTCGACGTCGGGCGGATGGCCTTGAGTTCGCCGTGTCGAAAGCGTACACTCTTGCCCCCTTTGGTTCGCCAGATCTGCCCGAGGTTTCCCTTGCTGTTCCGGCTCCAGAACACCCTGACGCGTCAGAAGGAAGCCTTCGCGCCGCTGGCCCCCGGCCGGATCGGCATGTACGTCTGCGGTGTCACCGTCTATGACTACTGTCACGTCGGCCACGCTCGGGTCTGCGTCGTCTTCGACGTCGTGCAGCGGACCTTGCGGCACCTCGGCTACGATCTGACCTACGTCCGCAACTTCACCGACGTCGACGACAAGATCATCGCCCGCGCCAACGCGAACGGTGAGTCGGTCGAGTCGCTGACCGAGCGGTTCATCCAGGCGTTCTACGAGGACATGGACCGTCTGGACTGCCAGCGCCCCGACATCGAACCCCGCGTCACCACGCACATGGGCGAGATCATCGACATGGTGCAGCAGATCGTCGCCCGCGGGCACGGCTACGTCGTGGCGTCTGAGCCGGTGCCCGTGAACGATCAGCCGATGGCGACATCCGACGTGTACTTCTCGGTAGAGTCCTTTCCCACCTACGGTTCCCTGAGTCGTCGGGTGCAGGAAGACAACGCCGACGGGGCTTCTGAGCGCGTGTCGTTCGACGGTCGCAAGAAGGACCAGCGCGACTTCGCCTTGTGGAAGGCGGCCAAGCCCGGCGAGCCCTGGTGGCCTTCGCCTTGGGGTCCCGGTCGTCCCGGGTGGCACATCGAGTGCTCGGCGATGGCCTGCAAGCATCTGGGCGGCGCGTTCGACATCCACGGTGGCGGCAAGGACCTGGTCTTTCCGCATCACGAGAACGAGATCGCTCAGGCTCAGGCGGCCACCGGCGATGCGTTTGCCAAGCACTGGATGCACAACGGGTTTGTGACGATCGACTCCGAAAAGATGGCGAAGTCGACCGGCAACTTCTTCACGATTCGTGACGTGCTGGCCCGCTTCCACCCGCAGGTTCTGCGCTATTTCCTGCTGACGGCCCACTACACGCACCCGCTGAACTTCAGCGACAAGGCGATGGACGAGGCCGCCAAGCGCGTATTGAACGTGTATGAGAAGTTGGCGCAGGCCGACGAGCTCCTCGCCCGCCAGCCCACGGCAGCCACCGGCAAGCCGCCCGCAGTGGTCGAGGTCGCGCAAGCCGAGCTGATGGAAGCGCTTTGCGACGACTTCAATACGCCCCGCGCCTTGGCCGCCTTGAGCGAGCCGATCACGGTGCTGACGGCGGCGCTGGCCAAGCCAAAGGCCGCGGGCAACATGGAATGCATCGCCCACGTGCGGGGTTTCATCGCACGGGCGGCGGACCTGCTGGGCGTGTTCCAGTACCCGGCCGCTCAGCTCTCAGAGCTGATCGTCGAGCTGGCGCGCGACAGCATGTTCCCTCCCGGCAGCGAAGGGCTGGCGTGGGTGCTGGACAAGATGCGCGAGCGTGACACGGCGCGTTCGGACAAGAATTGGGCGCGCAGCGACGAGCTGCGGGCCGAGCTGCTGCAGGGCGGCGTGGAAGTCCGCGACACCCGCGAGGGTTCGATGTGGCGGCCGCGACTGGCCATCGACTAGGAACGAGGCGGCGACCGGGGTAAGCTGCCGCGGCGCGCAACGGACGAGGAGAGCGAGATGGATCCTGATTTCCTGCGAGAACTCATCGTGTTGGGCGTGACGGTCGCCCTCTACATCTTCGGCACGATGCTGATGTTGCGCGGTCACACGGTCGACCTGTCCGCCGCCCACTACCACAAGCTCGGTGACCCCGAGGCGATGGCGGTGACGCCCAAGCTCAACAAGCGCCGCAAGGCGATTGCGCGTGATGCCGAGCGTCACCGCGGACCAGAGACTCCCGAGTAGCTCTGTGCCAGGGGGGGACCCCGCATCGTTTCCTTCCGTCGCGTCATCCCAGTGGATGGGCGCGATTCCCGGCCGTCCATCGGCGGGACCGGACGGTGAAGCAGCGCGGACCCGGGCGTCGCGACGGGGACGAATTTGAACCACAATTCCGGAGGACCGCACAGCGGACCGGCCATGCCACCCCGAGCCGGGTGTGCGAACTTCTATACGAACACGGAGAACGGCAGTGGCGACGAGCACGAGACCGACAGAGGTACTGGAATCGGTGGTCATCCGCTTTGCGGGCGACTCTGGCGATGGCATCCAGCTGACGGGCAATCAATTCACGGCGGCGTCCGCGCTTGCGGGCAACGACACGGCCACCTTTCCGGACTACCCGGCTGAGATTCGCGCCCCTGCGGGTACGCTCGCCGGTGTGTCGGGTTTTCAGCTGCACTTCTCCAGCCGCGACATCCTGACGCCCGGCGACAGGGCCGATGTGCTGGTCGTGATGAACCCGGCGGCGCTGAAGAGCAATCTGAAGTGGCTCAAACCGCACGGGATGCTGATCGTCAACACCGACTCCTTCCAGGCCAAGAACCTGAAGATGGCGGGTTACGCGACTCATCCGCTGGAGGACGGTTCGCTGGCCACCCTGCAGGTCGTGCAGATCGACCTGGGTCGGCTGACCGGGGAAGCCCTTGTGGGCATGGGGCTTTCGGCCAAGGAAGTTGAGCGCTGCAAGAACTACTTTGCCTTGGGCTTGGTGTTCTGGCTGTACGAGCGCGACACGCAGGTGGTCGAGGACGAGATCAAGAAGAAGTTCGGCACCCGGCCGTTGCTGTTCGACGCCAACTTGAAGGTGTTTCGCGCTGGCTGGAACTTCGGCGAGACCACGGAGCTGTTCCGCACCCGCTACACGGTGCCGGCCGCTGCGATCCCGCCGGGTCTGTACCGCAACATCTCGGGCAACGAGTCGCTGTCGCTTGGTTTGGTCGCCGCCGCACAGGTGGCCGGTCTTCCGCTGTTTTGCGGTTCCTATCCGATCACGCCGGCCACCGAGATCCTGCAGACGCTCGCCAACCTCAAGGAGTTCGACGTCCGCACCTTCCAAGCGGAGGACGAGATCGCGGCCGTGGTCGCCACCATTGGCGCAAGCTACGCCAACCATCTGGCCGTCACCACAACCTCTGGCCCCGGCATCGCGCTGAAGAGCGAGGCGATGGGCTTGGCCGTGATGACCGAGCTGCCGCTGGTGGTCATCGACGTGCAGCGCGGTGGTCCCTCGACGGGCCTGCCGACCAAGACGGAGCAAGCAGATCTGCTGCAGGTGCTGTACGGGCGCAACGGCGAGTCGCCGCTGCCCGTGCTGGCGGCTCGCAGCGCCGCCGACGCGTTCGAGACCGCGTACGAGGCCTGTCGCATCGCTTTGAAGTACATGACGCCGGTGGTGCTGCTGTCCGACGGCTCGATTGCCAACGGCGCAGAGCCCTGGCGGGTGCCGCGCGTGGCCGACCTGGCGCCGATCCCGATCGACCTGCTGGACGACGTTGCCAAGCTGCAGAACGGCGAGTTCCTGCCCTATGACCGCGACCCGAAGACGGGTGCGCGTCCCTGGGTCAAGATCGGCACGCAAGGGCTGGAACACCGCTTGGGCGGTCTGGAAAAGTGGGAGCGTACCGGCCACATCGCCTACGACGCCGAGAACCACCAGCGCATGACCCTTGCCCGCCAAGCCAAGGTGGACGCGGTTGTGCAGGACATTCCTCCGACGGAGGTCTACGGCGAGCGCGATGCCAAGGTCGGCGTCCTGAGCTGGGGGTCGACCTACGGCTCTTGCCGGACCGCCATCGACCAGCTGCGCGCCCAGGGCCACAAGGTCGCTCACGTGCACCTGCGCTGGCTCAATCCGCTGCCCGCCGACCTGGGCAAGGTGTTGCACCGCTTCAAGCGCGTGCTGGTCCCGGAGATCAACAACGGTCAGCTGTTGCCGCTGGTTCGCGCGAAGTACCTGGTCGATGCCAAGGGCTTCAACCGCATCGCCACCCAACCGCTCAGCGTGGCCGAGGTCGCCGAAGCGATCTCGAGTTGGCTGTAATCCGTCCGCGTCCGACCCGCCCAACGGCGGCAACCGCACCGACCGCAAGGAACCTGAGATGACGATGGCCCACACGCCCACCACCCTCGAGTTGAAGCCCAAGGACTTTGCCAGCGACCAGGAAGTGCGCTGGTGCCCCGGCTGCGGCGATTACGCGATTCTGGCCGGTATCCAGCGCGCACTGGCCAAGCAGGGGATCCCGCCTTGGAAAATCGCCACGATCGCCGGTATCGGCTGCTCGTCGCGCTTTCCGTACTACATGGCGACCTACGGCTTTCACACCATCCACGGCCGCGCCCCGGCGCTTGCGACCGGCGTGAAGATCGCGCGTCCGGACATGCAGGTATGGATCGTGACCGGCGACGGCGACGCCCTGTCGATCGGCGGCAATCACTTCATCCATCTGGCGCGCCGCAACATCGACGCCAAGCTGCTGCTGTTCAACAACCGAATCTACGGTCTGACCAAGGGCCAGTACTCGCCCACTTCGGAATTCGGCAAGAAGACCAAGACTTCCCCGCAAGGCTCGGTCGACAACCCGTTCAATCCGCTGTCGGTCGCCCTGGGGGTCGAGGCCAGCTTCGTCGCCCGCTGCATCGACGTCGACGCCAAGAACAGCGCGGAGGTCTACACGGCGGCTGCCGCTCACGTGGGGACGGCCGTCATCGAAATCCTGCAGAATTGCGTGATCTTCAACGACGGCGCATGGGACTCGCTGACCGCCAAGGAGAGCCGCGCCGACATGACCATCCTCCTCGAGGACGGCAAGCCGATGGTTTTCGGCGCCAACCGCGACAAGGGCATTCGGCTGAACGGTCTGACCCCCGAGGTCGTCAAGCTCGGCGAAAACGGCATCACGGAAGCGGACTTGTGGGTGCACCAGACGCACGACCCTGACCCGACCCGCGCGTTCCTGTTGTCGCGTCTGGAATCGCCGGCCTTCCCCGTGCCGATCGGCGTGCTGCGCTCCGTGCACCGGCCGGTCTACAACGAGATGCTGGAACTACAGGTGACGGAAGTGAAAAAGGCCAAGAAGCCCGACCTGCAGAAGCTGCTGGACGGCCCGAAGAACTGGTCCGTCGCCTAGCTTTCGCCGCGCCTGCGGATTCCCTCGAAATCGCGGAATGCAAGAACCATGTGACGGGTTCGGATCGGTGGGCTATGCTCACTCGGCGGCTTGGCATTGGGATCGGCAGCGTCACCGTCCCGCGGTCGAGTTCGCCACGACGCGGAGCGATTTCGGCCGGCCGTGCCGGAAACGCGTCCGCCAGGAGGTCTCTGCATGGATCTGACTGTCGTGACCAAGCTGAACCCAGGCACCAAAGAACAGGAGACCGAAGAGCGGGTGCAGCGGCACCTGAGCAAGAAGCTCGAGAAGCTCGAGGCGCGCTTGGGCAAGCCCATCGCCGCCCGCATCGCTCTGGAGGAATTGACCGTCGGCTGGGATGTCACGATTACCGTGTCCGGAACGACCCCTGAGCTGATCGGCAAGGCGCACGACAACAGTCTGCTCAAGGCCCTGGACGCCGCCGTCGACAAGCTGACCCGCCAGTTCGAGAACGAAGCTGAGAAACGCACGGGACGCGAACGGCAGCGCCGGTCCAGCGGGACCATCAAGGCGTCGCCCCGCTGACGGTCACTGCCCTGTCGCAGCGCTGATCAACGGACGTCGCCGTCCAATCCCCACAACCCAAGCGTCGCACGGGCGTGACCAACCGCCCGCGCGACCTCGTCTTTTGTCGCAAGCCGGGAGAGTTCGGGCGTTGCCGGAATGCGCTTGGCCGCCGGCCCCGCCGGTAGAAACAGCGTCATCAGGTTCACCGCCAGCCGGTCGCCGGCCAGACCCGTTTGCAGAACCGCAAGCCCGTTCAGCACCGGTAGGGTGCAGCAGTCAACATGCCCCGGCATGACCAGATGACGCACGACCACCTGCGGCACGCGCTCATTGTGCGCCGACGGCCGCAGCAGCCACCGCAGCGTGTGCCACGGCTGCTCTGCCGCATCGAACCCATGCTCTCCAGAGATCCGCTTCGCGCACGCCGAGTTGCCGAATTTGACATCCAGTACCCAAGTGTCGACGACTTGCGCCAGCACTTCGCGCGCAACGTCACCCAGCAGGCCGTTCGCGTTCCACACCACTGGAAGCATTTCATCGGCTGGCACCGCTTGCAGTGCACGCAGTACGCCGAGCAGGCTGACGGTTGGGTCGCCGCCGACAAATGACACAGTGCGCGCGCCCTGCTGACGGCGCAGGGCCAGACGTTGGCGAAACCACTGGGGATCGAGGGGTACGGCCGGGGCGGCCCGCGGTTCGACGACGTGGGCCCACTCGGTGCAGAACAGGCAGCGCAGCGAGCATCCACCCAAGTCGAGCAGCCAGGTCGGCGAGATGACCGCCTCCTCGCCCAGCGAAAGCAGCTCCTTGTAGACGTAGGCCGTCTCGCCCAGACGACAGAAGGCCCCCGGGGCCGGGTCCTGCGTCAGGCGGTTGATCCCGCAAGCGTGCGGACACAAACGGCAATGCCGGTACTCCGTCTCGACGCGCGCGATCAGATCGGGCAGGGGCGTCGACACGGGGGGACCTCGCGGCTAGTGGCCCATGACACCGGGGCGATGGTGGCCGTGCTTGAGGCGCTCGGCAGCCTCGGGCGCGTCATTCTCGATGCGACCCGCGAGCTTGGCGTCATGAACCACATCGTTCAGCGTGCTCGCCAGCGCAAGCTCGGCCAGATGCAGCGTCACGTCGTTGAGGCGGGACAGCGCCTCGCGCACGGGGTCGATCTGGCGGGTGCCGATGGCCGCGCGCAAGCTGCCGATGCGACTCTGGATTTCGTCGCGTTCCTCGTCATCGATCCGCGTTCCCGCGGGACCGGCCAGCGTGTGTTCGGTGGCGGCGACGACCTGCTCGGCCTCTGTCCTGGCTTCGATGAACTGCCGGGCCGCCCAATCGTCCTCGGCGTGGTCATAGGCCTCGGTCAGCATCCGCACGACTTCCTCGTCGCACAGTCCGTAACTCGGCTTGACCTCGATGGTTTTCTCCTGACCCGTGCGGACGTCGCGGCCAGTGACGTGCAGGATGCCGTTGGCGTCGATCAGGAAAGTGACGCCGACGCGCGGCAGGCCCGCAGGCAGCGGCGCCACGGGAATCACGAACCGCGCCAGACTCCTGCAATCCTTGACCAATTCACGCTCGCCCTGCAGGACGTGCAGCACCACGCCGGTCTGATTGTCCACCGAAGTGGTGAACTCGTCGGTCGCGGATGCAGGGATGGGGCTGTTGCGCTGGATCAGCTTGGTGACCACGCCGCCGACCGTTTCGATGCCCAGCGACAAAGGCGTGACGTCCAGCAGCAGCATGTCGCGGCGACCGGTCGTCATGATGTCGGCCTGCACCGCAGCGCCCAAAGCCACCACCTGGTCGGGGTCGATCCCGGACTGCGGCACTCGCCCGAACAATTCCTGAACCTTGCGACGCACCAGCGGAATTCGCGTCGAGCCGCCCACCAGGATCACTTCGTCCAGATCGGTAGGCTGCAACCCCGCGTCGCGCAGCGCTTGTCGGCAGGGACCCAGCGTTCGCTCGACCAGCGGGGCGATCAGGGCCTCGAAGTCCGCGCGGTCCCAAGCCAACTCGAGCGGCAGCGGGCCGCCGAGCTCGACCTTCACCGCGGCGCTCTCTTGCGAGGACAGCGCGATCTTGAGTTGGATCATGGCCTTGCGCAGGCGTTGCACCCGGTCCAGATGTCCGCGCACCTGCAAACCAGCGCTCTCGATCTGGTCGGCGACGCTGGCCACCATCAGCTGGTCGATGTCGTCACCGCCCAAGTGCGTGTCGCCCGACGTGGCCAGCACCTCAGTCAATCCCGCGTGCATGTGCAGGATCGAGACGTCGAAGGTGCCTCCGCCCAGATCGTAGACGGCGATGCGGCCTTCCGGTCGCCTGTCCAGCCCGTAAGCGAGTGCGGCGGCCGTGGGTTCATTCACGATCCGAAGCACTTCCAGCCCCGCCAGTCGCCCCGCATCCTTGGTGGCCTGGCGCTGGGCGTCGTTGAAGTAGGCGGGAACGGTGATGACCGCGCGGTCGACGACCTGCCCCAACTGCTTCTCCGCACGGTGCTTCAGCTCGCGGAGCACGAACGCGCTGAGTTCGGGCGGCGTATAGCGGCGGTCGCCGACCTGAATGCGCACGGCAGCAGACTGGTCGTCGCGGTGGACGCGATACGGCAGCATCCCGAGTTCGCTGACGACCTCGTCGGCGCTGCGGCCCATCATGCGCTTGACGCTGTAGATGGTGCGGTCCGGGCGCTCTGCCAGATGGTCGTCCGCCTCAGCGCCCACCACGTCCAGCTGACCGTCGACTTCAAAGCCGATGACGGAGGGGACCAGCGCCTGACCGTCGTCACCCAGAAGGATCTTGGGCTGGCCGTCTTCCGCGACGACGGCGACCAGACTGTTGGTCGTGCCCAGGTCGATGCCGACGGCTCGGGTCTTGCGTTGCTCAGGAGGGCGGGAGGAAAAGATCGGGATGGACATGGTCGAATTCCTGAGGGATCAGCTCTGCGTAGGGGTCGGTGCTTGGGTCGGCAGCAAAGCGGCTTGGACTCGGGCGAGCAGGTTGTCCAGATAGCTGGCTTCGCCCAGTGCAGCGCGCAGGTCGCGTCGGGCAAGCGAGGCAAGATCTGCCGCAGCATCAGGGGCTTGCGCGGCGTCCCAGCGGCGGGCGGCGTCGTACAGTCGGTCGGAAAGGGCCTGACGGGCGTCGCCCAGCTCGCGGCCGGTCGCAGCGATTTCGCCACGAGCAGCGGCGGCGGCGGCAGGGGCGCCGTCGGCAAGCGCCTCTTGCAGGGCGTCCAGCGCTTCATTGATCTCGAGCACTTGGCCAAGCAGGGCGGGCGACGGGCGGAATTTCTCGTCGACGGCGTGCCCTTCCAGCTCAAGCAGCAGCCTGACCCGCCGCTCAAAGTCGCGCAGCGCGCGGTAGGCGTCGTTGGCCAGCGAGGAGTGCCGCTCCGCCTTGCGAACGGCGTCGGGGCCGCTCACGTGGAAGCGATCCGGGTGCAAGTCACGGATCAGGCTGCGGAAGCGAAGGTCCAGATGCTTGGGGTCCAGCAGCAGGCGGCGGGGCAGCCCCAGCACGGTGAAGGCGTCCGGCGGCGGCTCGCCCGGCCCGGACCAGCGGTCGAGGTCCACCTTGCCGTCGGAATCCACCACGAAGGGGGGCGGAGACTCGGCCGGCGGCGTGCCGGGTTCCACAGCGCTGTCGTTCAGGATGGCCATGTGCCTGCGCGGGAACGGGTTGGCGGGGAGTGACGTCGGCGTCGGTGGCTAAGCCGTGAACGACGAGCCGCAACCGCAGCTGCCCTTGGCGTTGGGGTTCTGGAAGACGAAGCCCTTGCCGTTCAGACCGCCCTCGAAGTCCAGGGTCGTGCCGTCGAGGAACACCAGACTCTTGCGGTCGACGAAGATCTTGGGATTCTCGCCGAACACGCGGTCGCCCAGACGAGGTTCCTTTTCGAAGTCGAGCACATACGACAGTCCGGAGCAGCCGCCGCCCGTGACACCCACGCGGACGCCCACGAGTTCGATGCTCTGCTCAGCCGCCACGGAACGCAGTCGCTCAGCGGCAGCGGAAGAGATGGAAACCATGATTACACCTCGCTCTTGGTAGCAGCGTCCTGCTTGGCCTTGTAATCGGCGAGCGCCGCGCGGATGGCGTCCTCCGCCAGCACCGAGCAGTGGATCTTGATGGGTGGCAGGTTCAGTTCCTGCACGATGTCGGTGTTGCGCAGGGTTGCGGCCTCGGCGACGGTCTTGCCCTTGACCCACTCGGTCGCGAGCGACGACGAAGCGATGGCTGAGCCGCAGCCGAAGGTCTTGAAGCGCGCGTCCTCGATCACGCCCTGCGCGTTGACCTTGATCTGCAGCTTCATGACATCGCCGCACTCTGGCGCGCCCACGACGCCGGTGCCGACGTTCGGGTCGTCCTTGGACAGGGAGCCGACGTTGCGCGGCTGGTTGTAGTGGTCAAGGACCTTGTCGCTGTAAGCCATTGTCTCGTCTCCTGTTTCCCGCGGTTCCGCGCGCTCTAGTGGCCACTCCACGACACGGTGCTCAGGTCGATGCCTTCCTGCACCATTTCCCAAAGGGGCGACATGTCGCGCAGGCGGTTGGCGACCTCGACGACGCGCTCGATCGTGTAGTCGATTTCTTCTTCCGTGTTGAAGCGGCCGATCCCAAAGCGGATCGAGGTGTGGGCCAGCTCGTCACCCACGCCAAGCGCCTTCAGCACGTAGCTGGGCTCCAGCGAGGCCGACGTGCAAGCCGACCCCGACGACACCGCGATGTCCGCGATGCCCATCAGCATCGACTCGCCTTCGACGTAGGCAAACGACACGTTCAGGTTGCCGGGGGTGCGGAAGTCCTCGTGCCCGTTCAGGTAAATGTGGTCCAAGCGCGACTTCAGCCCGGTCCACAGACGGTTGCGCAAGGCCAGCAGGCGCTGCGACTCGTCGTGCAGCTCCAGCCGCGCCAGCTCAGCGGCCTTGCCCATCGCGACGATCATCGGCACTGCCAGCGTGCCCGACCGCAGCCCACGCTCGTGACCTCCACCGTGCAGGATGGGTTCCAGCCGCACGCGAGGATTCTTGCGCCGCACGTACAGGGCGCCGATCCCCTTGGGGCCGTACATCTTGTGGGCGCTCATCGCCAGCAGGTCGATGTGCATCGCTTCGACGTCCAACGGGATCTTGCCGACGGCTTGGGCGGCGTCGCAGAAGAAGAGCACCCCGCGCTCGTGGCACAGCTGGCCGATCTCGGCGAGCGGCTGGACGACGCCGATCTCGTTGTTCACGGCCATGATGGCGACCAGCAGGGTCTGGGGCGTGATCGCGGCGGCAAGGGCCTCCATCGACACGATTCCCAAGGTATCGACGGGCAGATAGGTGACGCGGAACCCCTCGCGTTCAAGTGCGCTGAACGAGTCCAGCACGGCCTTGTGTTCGGTGGCCAGCGTGATCAGGTGGTCGCCCTTGTCCCGCAACATGTGGGCCGCGCCCTTGATGGCCAGGTTGTCGGACTCGGTGGCGCCCGACGTGAACACGACCTCCTTATCGGTCGTCGCGCCGATGGCCTGGGCGATCTGGTGGCGCGCCAGGTCCACGGCCTCTTCAGCTTGGCGTCCGAACACGTGGGTGCGCGATGCGGCGTTGCCGTAGATCTCGGTGAAGTACGGCAGCATGGCCTCAAGCACGCGCGGATCGACGGCGGTCGTCGCATGATTGTCCATGTAGATCGGAAGCTTGACGGCCATCGTTCCTCGTTTGGTTTCAGCTCGGCAGGTTCGTCATCGGGAGGTTAGAGCTGCGCGATCGTCATCCGGTCCAGCACCTTCATCACTTCACGGTTCAGCGTGTCCAGCGGCGAGCGGATGTCGCACTGGGCAAAGCGGTGGCACGCCCCGTCGCCCTCGTGGCAAGACACGAACTGCGACTCCCCGTCCAGTACGCGCACAACCTCCGCCACAGTGATCTGTGACAGGTCCCGCAGCAACCGATACCCTCCCGACTTGCCCATCGTGGCTTCGACCAGACCCGCTTGCGCCAGCTTGGCCAGCACCTTCGGGGTCAGATCGAGCGGCAGGTGGTTGCGCATCGCAAGCTCGCGTGCGGACAACGAATCATTGGGCGCAAGGCTGCCCAGCGCCTTGAGCGCGACCAGTCCGTAATCCGCCTTCTTCGACAACCGCATCATGGGCTTGGCTCGCTCCCGGCGCTTCGTATGCGAACGTTCGGTCGGTGCTCTTGAAGTCTGACCAAACTAGTCGTACTTTAGGGTCCCTCCGCCGGGTTGTCAACGCAAGGCGGATGCAGGCCCCCCACGAACAGGAGACAGCAGGATGACGGCAACGGCAGATCAGGTGCGGGCGGCGCTCGCGACGGTGGTAGAGCCCGACCTGGGCAAGGACCTCGTGGCGGCCCGGTTGGTGCGCGGCGTGGAGGTTTCCGACGGTACGGCCAAGGTGCGCGTGGCCCTGACGACGCCGGCGCATCCGCATCAGGCGCAGCTGCGCCAGGCCGTGGATCAAGCCGTGCGCGGGGTTGCGGGCATTCGCGACGTCGAGCTGTCGCTGGCCGCAGACGCTCCCGAGGTGCAGCCCAAGCTCGGTCCGGTGCGTCACGTCATCGGCATCGGTGCGGGCAAGGGAGGCGTGGGCAAGTCGACGGTCGCGGTGAACCTGGCGCTTGCGCTCTCGCAGGCGGGCGCCAAGGTCGGCCTGCTGGACGCGGACATCTACGGCCCCAGCGTGCCGATCATGCTGGGACTTCGGGACGCAAAGCCCGCGGTGAATGCCGCGCGCAAGATCGTCCCGGCGGAGCGCTATGGCCTGAAGTGCATCTCGATCGGCTTCATGATCGATGAGGACACGGCCGTCGCCTGGCGCGGTCCGATGGTTGCGCGTGCGGTTACGCAGTTCATTGAAGACGTGGCTTGGGGAGAGCTGGATTACCTCATCGTCGACCTGCCGCCCGGCACCGGCGACATCATCCTCAGCCTCTGTCAGGCGATTCCGCTGTCGGGCGCCGTCGTGGTCACTACGCCGCAGGACGTGGCCTTCGCCGACGTGCTGCGCGCGGTCAAGATGTTCGGGATGCTCAACGTCGAGATGATTGGACTCGTCGAGAACATGTCGTACTTCCACTGTCCGGACAACGGCAAGGATTACCCAATCTTTGGGCCAAGCCACACCGCGGATCACGCCGAAAAGCACGGTCTGCAGCTGCTGGGGAAGCTGCCGTTGGACATGGCCGTGTCGCCAAACGCCGACGCGGGGCGCCCGATCGTGGTCGCTGAGCCGAATTCGCAGCAGGCGGCGATGTACCGAGAGATGGCGGGTCAGGTCGCGACCAAGCAGGCGCAGCTGGCGTTCGCCAAGGCTGAGAAAGCAAACGCGGGCAAGGGCTTCTTCACGACGCGGCCGGCCGGTGCTCCGGCTCCCCACAAGCCCTAGACCTTACTCGTCGTCCCGGTCTTCCACGGGCCTTTGCACCGGCGGCAGCGCATCCGGCGGTAGCACCGGGTCGTCTGCGGGCTCCAGCGCATCGTCTCGCACGGCCTCGGCGCCCACCTCGGGGTCCACCGCAGGCGGCAGACCCGCGACCGGACCAGCGAGCACGTGCGGCAGGCGCGGCAGCGGGTGGACCGGAACGCGCTCCAGCCCGTCGCGCATGAAGTCCGTCCAGATCGGGACCGCAAGGGTGCCGCCCGAGCCTTTGGGCAGCGGCTTGCGGTCGTCGTGTCCCACCCAGATGCCCGCGCACAACTCTGCGGAAAAGCCCACGAACCATGCGTCGCGGCTGCCGTTTGAGGTGCCGGTCTTGCCCGCGACGGGACGCCCCACCTTGCTGGCGCCGCGGCCGCTGCCAGAGCGCACCACCTCACCCAGCATGTCCGTCAGGGCGCGGGTAACCTCGGGCTCAACCACGCGCACACCGGGTTCGCGGGCAGCCAGGAACAGGTCGCGGCCGGTGCGGTCGACGATGCGGGTGACGAGGATCGGCGCGGCGACCCGACCCTCAGCTGCCAAGGTCGCATAGGCGTTCGTCAATTCCAGCAGCGACACGCTCGATGCCCCCAACGCGAGCGGCAGGCCGACGGTCAGCGGGCTGTTCACACCGACGCGCTTGGCGAACGAGGCGACGCGCTCCGGGCCGACTTGGGCGGCCACAGCCACGGCGATCGAGTTGATGGACTGGGCCAAGGCGTTGCGCAGCGAGTGCGCTTGGCCGTCGAAGTGGCCGCTGTAGTTGCGCGGCGTCCAGGCCCGGCCGGTCCCCGTGTAGGTGCGCTGTTCGTCGCGAAGCTCCGTTTCCGGAGTCACCATACGGGCTTCCAGCGCGGCGCCATAGACGAAGGTCTTGAACGTCGACCCCGGTTGCCGTCGGGCCAGCAACGCCCGGTCGAACGGGTGCAGCGTGAAGTCGTCACCG
Source organism: uncultured Myxococcales bacterium (assembly GCA_903955385.1). Taxonomy (GTDB): domain Bacteria; phylum Myxococcota_A; class UBA9042; order UBA9042; family UBA9042; genus CAJBNH01. The sequence continues at coordinate 28,553 of CAJBNH010000189.1, forward strand.
CCCACAAGAGCCCGCACCAACCGCGTCTCCGGCTCCAGAGCGACGAGAGCGACCTGCGGCCCCATCTCGGGCGACAGCAGGATCTCGCCGTCGCGTTTCTCGCGGACAGAGATCCGCAGCAGATCTCCGCGCTTCCACTGGGGCAGCTCGCCCGCGTCCCGTGGCGCCGGCACCGTGCCGGGCTGCGGCTGGGGCGATTTCGTCGGGTCCGGCACCCGGTATCGCTCCGCTGCCTCATACGGCAGCCACCCTTGCGCCGTTCCCAGATCCAGCTGCCACGCCTTGCGTTTCTCATCCGCCCCGACCACCACGCCCAGCAGGACACGACCGGCGGCGGGCGTGGGTTGCTGCGACCGCAGGCGCGCCAGACCGTCGGCCAGTTCAACCTCGTTGGCATAGGACTTCAGCGGCTTGGCGCTCTCGTACTGCTTGTCCAGGTTCGTCAGCCCGGTCCGCACGGCAAGCTCGGCGGCCCGCTGCAGCTCGGTGTCCAAGGCGACTTCGATCCGCAACCCACCGTACAGCAAGGCTTCCTGATCGACCTTCCGCAGCACCTCGCGCCGCACGGCTTCGACAAACCACGGCCCCACGCGCTGGATCGGGTCGTGGCTGGCGGTCGGCAGCGGCTCGGCCTCCGCACGTTCGAGGTCCGCGGCGGTGATGTAGCCGTTTTCTTGCATCTGCTTGAGCACATACGAGCGCCGCGACCGAGCATTGTCCGGGTGTCGCAGCGGCGAGAAACGCGCGGGGCTGTTGATGATGCCCGCCAGCAGTGCCGCTTGGGCGACGTCGATCTCGCTGACGGAGCGGCCGAAGTAGAAGCGCGCCGCCTCCTCGACCCCATAGCGCCCGTGGCCGAAGTAGATCTCGTTGGCGTACAGCGTCAGGATCTCGTTCTTCTCCAAGCGTTCTTCAAGCTTTCGGGCCAACACCAGCTCTCGCAGCTTGCGCAGGACCGACTTCTCGCTGCTGAGGAATCGGGTCTTGGCAAACTGCTGCGTGATGGTCGACGCGCCCTGCTTCATCTTCCCGGTGGTCAGGTCGACCCAGACGGCGCGGGCGATACCGACGACGTCCAACCCCGGGTGGCTGAAAAAGGCCGCATCCTCTGCGCACACAAGGGCATAGCGCATGGTGTCGGGAATGCGTTCCTGCGGGACGACGGTGCGGATCTCTTCGCCGAACTGGGCGATCACCTCGCCGCCGGCTGCGTGCACCCGCGACGACTCCCGGGCGATCTGCCGGTACGCTTGAAACGAGAAGACGTCGGGCAGACTTGCGTCGATCCACAGCCAGCCCAGCGCTCCCGCCCCAAGGGCCAAGGCGGTCAGCACAAGCAAGGTCGCGAAGATCCGGACGAAACACCCGACTTTCGAGCGTCCGACCGTACCAGCGGCGGGTACGCGGGGGCGCTCGACGGGCTTGGGCGGTGCAGGGCGTTCAGCGGGTGCAGTCATCGCCACCGAGTGTAGGCGAGGACGCGGCCGCCCGCGAATCCTTCCATCGGTCCCCTTGTCGCGGGGTTCAGTCGGGCAGAAGGTCGACGCGGAACAGCAGCGTGCCGATCATCAGCTCGTCGCGGTTCTCGAACTCGAGCGGCAGATGCTTGGCACGCAGGAAGGTGCCGTTCAGGCTGCCCACGTCGGTGACCTGGATCTCGCCGTCGACCACTTCCAGGCGGAGATGGCGGCCGCTCATGTAGCGATCCAGCGGGAACGACAGGTCGCAGTTCTCACGCCCGACGGTCAGCACCTCACCATCGGTCGACGCCACTCGTCCCGGCAGTCCACCCGCCAGCAGCTGGGTGACGTGCAGGTGCGGCGGCGGCAACGGCGTGCCGAAAACCTCGGCAGGGGCATCGGACGAGACGGTCTCTCCCGGCGCCCGGTCACCGAGTCGCACCAGCAGGTATTGCTCTCCGGCAAACAACACGGTGCCGGAAGGCACGCGGTCCGGTTCTCGGATTCTGTGGAAGCAGCCGCTACGGCCGGAAGCCTCGACCAGCCGCAAGGTAGTCCCGCGTCGCTCGAAGACGGCGTGATGCGTGCTGAGGATCGGGTCACTGGGAAAGGCCAGGTCGCCCGACTTGCCGATGACCGTGCGGCCTTGGGCCAGATCGTGGCGCGTACCCTCAGCCACCGCGCCGCGCAGCACAACAAGCCGGACCGTCCCGACAGCGGCAACGATGGGCGCGGGACCGCTGGGCGGAGGCGGCACAGCCGTGCGCAAGGCGCTGCCGCACCGACCGCAAAACTGGTAGGCCTCAGGCCAACTGGCACCGCAATGGCTGCAGACGATTTGGGACATGGCGTGTTCCCGGTATGGACCGCCTACTTGGCGGCACCCTTGGCGGCTTTCTCCTTGTCGTGCGCGATCTTCTCGGCGGCGCGCTCTTCAGCATACGCAGCCAACACCTTGCCGCGACGGTCGAAGCTGTAGGCGGCGTAGTTCTTGCGCCACTTCGCCGTGTCCGCATCGATCTTGCCCTCGGCCAGCAGAGCGTCCTGCGCGCGCAGGTACTCGACCACCTCTGCGAAGACCGCGGCGAGGTCCGACACGCCCATGTTCGAGCCCACCGGCGGAACGATGATCGGATCGACCAACGCCTTGTCGTCCTTGCGGTAATTCTTCAGCAGCGCGAGCGAGGCATCGTCGCCCAAGGTCGTCAGGCAGCGCAGGGCCAACACGCGCTCGATGACGCGGGGGCTGGCGAGCGAGGCCTCGAACAGCGGGCGGACCTTCTCGATACCCAGCGGCTTGATGTCCATGGCGCAAAGGTCGGTCATCATCAGCTTCACGTCGCTGTTGGCGAGCTCTTCCAGACCGTAGTTGCGGTCATCCGGCAGCTTGGCCAGAACATCCTTCAGCCCATCCAACCCACTGTACGCAAGGAACATCTGCGCGGCCCACCAGCGGTCGTCGCAGTTCTTGCCGACCAGCAGCTTCGTAATGGCGGGCTTGAGCTTGTCGCCGCCCCAAGCTTCCTTGATCTGCGTCTTGGCCGAGGCACCTTCCGTCCACTGGATCGCTGCGGCAATCGCCAGCTTGGCGGCGGCCTGATCGTCCGGGTGGGCGCTGGCGCCGCGGGTCTCGTAAAGCTCGAGGAAGTACAGGAACCCATCGAGGCTGTCGGTGCCCTGAATGGCGGCCAGATCGCCCTCGGTGACCTTGATGTCCTTCTTCAGCTTGTGGTAGCGGCGCATGCCATCGATGAGCGCCTTCCTGGACGCCGGAGTCTTCAGCGCCACCAGCATGCCCACCACGCCGTCGCGGGCGATGGCCTTGCTGAGCATGATCTCGGCGCCCGGGATGCCCTCCTCGCCCAACTGCTCGAGCTCCTCGGGACGCAGCTTCTGGCCCAGCTTGTCGGTGATCCGGGCAGCCTGATCGTCGATGCTCATGTCCGCAAATGCCCAGTCGGCGATCACCTTGCGGATCGCGGGCTTCTTGGCATCGGGAAGGACGCTGAGCATGTCGAACAGCACCCGCTTGGCGTGGCCCTGCTTCTTGACGTTGGGGTTCTCCAGCATCTTCTTCAGTGCCGGCTGCAGACCCAGCAGCACCTCAACCTGATCCTTGGCCTTGTTGGTCACGCGCAGTGCTTGCGAAGGCTGCCCACCCTCGTCGACCAGAACCTCGACGGCGCGGACGCGCAGGCGCAGCTCGTTTGCGCTGTCGCCGACAAAGTTGGCCATCTCGTCCCAGCCGGCCTCGTTGTTGCTCCAAAGGCGGAAGTTCTCGTCGGGATCTCCCTTGCCGCATCCAAGCGTGGCAGCGAGGGCCATCGTGGTGGCGAGGGCCAGGGCGACGGCACTCAGGCGAAAAGCGGTCGAGCGCATGGCAAGCTCCTGATGGGGTGACGCAGAGAAGAGTGGAAGGTGCACACAGAGTGGTCGTTCGGCAGTCGCACGGCGCACCGAACCGAAGGGCCATGGTAGTACGAAGCCGAAGCGAGGTAAACGCACGCCGCTCGGACCCGGAAGTTCACGAGGCGGCCGTCGGTTCTGCTCGCGAGTCCATCGAAGTCACTCAGGATTCCAACGGACTCCAGGTCTGGGCGGGCTCAGGTGCACCGGCCAGCAGCCGCATTCTTCGTGCCGTGGCCACACGGTCCTCCAGCCGATCGAGCAGTTCTGGCAAGCCCTCGCGCGTCACCGCCGACGTATGCAACGCCCGATAGCGCCCGCCGATTTCGCGCACGGTGGCCGGGTCGTGCACGTCGTCGCACTTGTTCATCAGCACCAGCTTGGGTTTATCGCCCAGATCGTGGTCCGCAAGGATGCGCTCCACACTCTCCAGCTGCTGTTCGATTTGCGCGTGGCTTGCGTCGAGCACCAGCAGCAGCAGATCGGCGGCGCGGGCCTCCTCGAGCGTCGCCTCGAACGCACCCAGCAGCTCCTTGGGCAAGTCGCGGATGAAGCCCACGGTGTCCGTCACAACGATGGGTGTACCTCCCGGCAGCCGGATGCGCCGGGCGGTCGGGTCCAGCGTGGCAAAGGCCAAATTCTCCGTAAAGATCGTGGACTTCGCCAGCGCGTTGAGCAGCGACGACTTGCCGACGTTGGTGTAGCCGACCAGCGCCGCCAACGCGACCTCGGACTCGGTGCGCCCCTGACGTCGCACCGCCCGGCCCTTGGCCAACCGCTCCAGATCGTCCTCCAGCCGATGGACGCGGTCTCGCGCTCGGCGTCGATCGATCTCGAGCTTGGTCTCTCCCGGTCCCACGCCGCCGATGCCACCCGTCAGGCGCGACAGCGCATCATCGCGTTCTCCCAGGCGCGGCAGGGAGTACCGCAGCTGCGCCAGCTCGACCTGCAGCTTGCCGTCCTGACTGCGTGCGCGACTGGCGAAGATGTCGAGGATCAGCTGGGTCCGGTCCAGCACCTTCATGTCGGTCTGCTTGGAGATCCCGCGCATCTGGCTGGGCGTCAGCTCGCGGTCGAACACCAGCAGGGTTGCGTCCTTCTGCATCGCCCGCAGCGAGATCTCGGCCAGCTTGCCGGCGCCCAGCAGCGTGCGCGGGTCCAGCTCGCGACGGCGCTGAATGACGCGCCCGACGACCTCCACGCGGGCGGTGCGGGCGAGCTCTTCCATCTCATCCAGACGATCTTCGGCGTCCGGCAGCGGCTCCGGTCCCACGTGCACCAGCAACGCCGTCTCGCGGGCGTTGACCATCCGGGCAGGCGCCCGTGAGCGCCCCAGCTGCGTCTCCAGCTCCCGCACCAGCTCTGCACAGTCCAGATCAAAGCCGTGCCAAGCCCGCCCGGGCCACGCGACGGCCGGCTCGACGCTGCGGTGCGGCTGGTCCTGACGGTCGGCCGCAAGGTGCCCGAGGAAGACGCAGTCGGGCTGGTCGCCGTCCAGTGTGATCGCGGCGATCAGGTCAAGACCCAACCGCACGAGATCATTCATGTCGTCGTCGCTGAGTCCCTCGCCTTTGAGGTGCACGTGAACCAGACGCAGCCCGCGCAATCGACCCGAGCCCTGGCCCCAGCGACCAAGGTCCGGCAGCTCGATCTGGTGGTCGTCGCCGACGATGACGTGCGTGACGTGGCCGCCGCGATCGATCAGCACGCCGATCTGGCGCTTCAGCCGCGCCGCCATGCCGGTCAGCCGCAGCACCAGAGCCTCGCTGGCCAGTTGCGTGGGGTCGGTCAGGTGATGGGCCAGACGCTCGATACCGGCGCGCTCGGCATGGGAAAGGCCGGTCAGGTTGCCGTGGATACGATTGGGCAAGAGGACTCCGGGCCGGGGTCAGTTCAGCTCGATGACGGCGCCCTTCTCAGTCAGCTTGCCGCTTGCGGTGACGGTCATGTTCGACCCGGCCTTGATGTCGGTCGTCGAGCCGGACTCTTGCTTGATGCTCGCCGACGCCTTCACCACCAAATCCGTGCACTCCATCGTGATCGTCTTCTCGGCCTTGATCAGCATGTCGCCGGTCTTGCACTCGATGGTGATCTTCTTGTTCTTGGTGTCGATCAGGATGTAGTGCTCTTGGGTGTGGTCGTAGATCTCGATCTGGTCGACGCTGCCGCTCTGGTCCAGGGCGATCCAGTGGCCGTCGCGCTGCTTGGGGTCCTTTTCCTCGTCTTTGGCCTGGACGAGGTTCTGCAACACGATGCGCTCCGTCTTGTCGTCCTTCTTGTCGACGAACTGCAGCATGTGGCCCGACCGCGAGCGGATGCTGCGGAACGAGTTCTTGCCGTCCTGTTCAGAGTTGGCGTGGATTGTGGTGTCGACCCCGTTCCACAGCGAGCCGATGACGAACGGACGCCGCACGTCGCCATGCTCGAACGCGATCAGCACTTCGTCGTCGACCTCGGGCAGCCAGAACGCGCCGCGGTCCTTGCCCGCCATAAAGGTGGCGATGCGGCACCAGTTCGAGCGGAAGTCCTCGGCATCCTTGACGTCGGCGTAGTCCCCGCTCTCTGCGACCCACGGGTACTTCACCTTGACGCGGTAGTGGCCGTCGGGGTCCTTGTTGTCGATCACGATGCCCACGACGACGCCCAGGACCTTGAAGGGTTCTCGCTTGACACGTTCCATCAACATGGGGGCCTCTCCGGTTGGGGCGAGCGCGCGGCCTGAGGGTGCAGGTCGGCGTCGAGCCTAGCGAGAACCTCCAGTCGCTGCAACGCGGACCCTCTGGTGCCCGGAACCGTGGGGTCTGACTGCCCCATCCGTCGGCCCCGGCCGAAAGGGCCGCGTGGCGGTTGTGGGAGGGTTCGCAGCGGGCGAATTCGCCGCTTTCCGGGCCGCATGCCTTGACGCAAACGCTGCATGGCGGTATCTCGCTCGCGGCCCGGAGTCTGCCCTGCGGTCGGCTTCTCAGGCTTTCCAGTCTTCTTTCAGCGCAGCCCTGTCGCCGACCCGGGAAGTGTGGGGTCGCCTCCCGTTGAGTCGGGAGCGCACCCGGTCGGACGACCCTCGCGGAGCCGCCATGCTGACCAGCCATCTGGGCTATCTCTCGATCCTGACTGTGGTTGTCGTCGCCGTCGGCCTCGCAGGCGCCATCATTGCGCTGAACTGGCTGCTCGGGCCCAAGCGCAAGAACGCCATCAAGGACGCGAGCTTCGAGTGCGGCTCTGAGCCTGTCGGCAGCGCCCGACACCGGTTCAGCGTCAAGTTCTACCTCGTCGCCATCTTCTTCATCGTGTTCGATATCGAGTCCGTGTTCCTGTACCCGTGGGCGGCCTTGTTCCGCGACATGATCGTTGAGCCGGGCGTTGGGTGGGCAACGTTTGGCGAAATGTTCGTGTTTATTGGCATCCTCGGCGCCGGTCTGGCGTACGTGTGGCGCCGCGGTGCGCTCGACTGGGAATAGCCCACCTTTTTCTGCTCTGCGCAGCCGTCTTCGCCGGGACCAGCGGGGAGGGAGCGCAGCCGACCGACACCGCAGGCTGCCGTTGCGCCTGCCCAGAAAGCCGCCCGTGGCCCCGCACGGCGGCGATGGTGACCCATGTCAGACCTGTTGATCGCACTGCTGCGGGCTGAGAAGCCTCAGGCCGTGTTCGGCAGCCACAACACCGCCGGCGACGCGACGATCCTCGTGGCGCGCGAGCACTTGGTCGACGTCATGCAGTTCCTGCGCGACGACCCCAGGTGCCGGATGGAGCAGCTGATCGACGTCACCGTCGCCGACTATCTGGAGTACGCGCCCGAGCTGCGCGGCCAGGTCAGCCCGTGCGACGCCGACAACCGGTTCGGCTTCACGTCGGCGCGGCTGCCCCGCTTCGAGGTCGTGTACCACCTGCTGTCGCTCTCGCTGAACCACCGGCTGCGCGTCAAGACGTTCGCCCCTGAGGACGACGCGGTCGTGCCGTCGATGTGCGACCTGTGGATCGCGGCCAACTGGGGTGAGCGCGAGGCTTGGGACATGCTGGGCGTGCGCTTCGAGGGTCACCCGGACCTGCGTCGCATCCTGACGTACCCCGAGTTCAAGGGTCACCCGGTTCGCAAGGACTACCCGCTGCGTGGTTATCAGCCGCTGATCCCCATGCCTGAGCTCGGCCACTACACGGATCAGGAAAACTTCCGCTAAGCCCGCGCGCCTCTTGAGGAATCTGCCATGACGATGACGCCCGCAGCCGCAGACACCGTTCGCGTCGGCGAGGACATGATCCTCAACATGGGTCCGTCGCACCCCGCGATGCACGGCACCGTGAAGATGGTGCTGACGCTCGACGGCGAGACGATCAAGGACATGGACATCCACATCGGTTACCTGCATCGCGGGTTCGAGAAGATGGCCGAGATGGGCACCTGGCAGCAGGTCCTGCCCTACACCGATCGCCTGAACTACGTCAGCCCGATGATCAACAACGTCGGCTACGTGATGGCGGTCGAGAAGCTGTGGGGCGTCGAGATCACGCCGCGCGCCAAGTACATCCGGATGCTGATCTCCGAGCTCAGCCGCCTGACCGACCACCTGACGTCGTTGGCTGCCGGCGCGATGGAACTCGGCGGCTTTACGCCGTTCCTGTATGCCGTCGAGGCTCGTGAGTACCTGTACCCGGTGATCGAGGAGCTGACGGGCGCGCGGTTGACCACCTCGTACACGCGCATCGGCGGCGTGGCCAAGGACCTGCCCGACGACTACGAGCGCACGGTCATGAAGGCCATCGAGACGATGCGGCCACTGGTGACCAAGCTCGACAAGTTGCTGACCAAGAACCGGATTTTCTACGACCGCATGATCGGTACCGGCGAGCTGACGCGCGAGGACGCGATCTCGTCGGGCTGCACCGGCATCATGTTGCGCTCGACCGGCGTGGACTGGGACCTGCGCAAGCACCAGCCGTATCTGGCGTACGACGAGGTCGACTTCGACGTGATCATCGGCGCCAAGGGCGACAACTACGACCGGTACCTGTGCCGGCTGGAAGAGCTTGACCAGACGATCCGCATCATCAAGCAGATCTTCAAGCAAATGCCCGGCGGCCCCATCAACGTGGGCGACTGGAACGTGGTGCTGCCGCCCAAGCACGAGGTCTACAACAGCATCGAGGGCATGATCGCCCACTTCAAGCTGATCACCGATGGCCATCAGGTGCCGGCGGGTGAAGCTTACAGCGCGGTCGAGGGCGGCAACGGCGAGGTCGGCTTCTACATCGTGTCCCAGGGACGCGGTCGGCCGTACCGGATCCACGTGCGCGCGCCGTGCTTCTACGCGATGGGCATCATGAAGAAGCTGTCGGTGGGCAAGATGCTCGCCGACATCATCCCCACGTTCGACACCCTGAACATGATCGGCGGCGAGGTCGATCGCTAGGTTTTTGCCATGCCGAAAGTCACGATCGACGGGCACGAGATCGAGGTCCCTGCCGGCACGACGGTGGTACGCGCCGCCAAGCAGCTGGGCGTCGACATCCCCGTGTTCTGCTATCACCCCGGCCTCTCGATTCCCGCCAACTGCCGCATGTGCTTGGTGGAAATCGAGAAGTCGCCCAAGCCCCTGCCGGCCTGCTACACCGAGGTCACCGAGGGCATGGTCGTCCGCACGCGCACCGAAAAGGTGGCGGCGACGCAGAAGTCCGTGCTCGAGTTCATCCTTTTGAACCACCCGGTCGACTGCCCCATCTGCGATCAGGCGGGCGAGTGCGTGCTGCAGGAGCACTACGCGACCTGGTCGACCAAGCCGTCGCGTCTGTTCCACGAGAAGGTCGCCAAGCCCAAGGGCAAGATTCTGGGACCGACGGTGGTGCTGGACGCGGAACGCTGCATTCTTTGCACCCGCTGCGTTCGTTTTACCGAAGAAGTCACAGGCACTTACGAGCTGGCCGTGCAGGATCGCGGCGAACACGCCGAGCTGACCAACACGCCGAACAAGGTGCTGGACAACCCATACAGCCTCAACGTGGTCGACATCTGCCCGGTGGGTGCCCTGACGTCGCGCGAATTCCGGTTCCGCCGCCGCGTGTGGTTCCTGGACCAGCGCGACTCGGTCTGCACCGGCTGCGCGCGCGGCTGCTCTGTGCGCGTCGACAGCCACGGCAATCAGGTCGAGCGGGTGTTGCCGCGCTACAACCCCGACGTGAACAAGTGGTGGATGTGCGACGACGGCCGCCGGGTGTTCGAAGTCCGCAAGACTCGCGTGCTTTCGGCCGGCAAGGCTCCGGGAACCAGCGGCGCGCCGCGCGAGGTCAACGCGCTGGACGGCGTGCGCGCGCTGGCCGCGTGGCTGCAGCAGGCGAAGACGTCGGGCGGTGCGACGGGCGTGGCCCTGTCTGCCTCGCTGACCAACGAGGACGTGTACGCGTGGGGACGCCTTGCCGCCGCGTCAGGCGCCAAGGTCTACGTGCTGGACCGCACTGCGGCGCAAGGCGACAAGCTGCTGCGTCTGGCGGATCGCGACGCCAACCGCGCGGGAACCAAGGCGATTCTCGACACAGTGGCTCCCGGCTGGGGCGGCGCGGTCGAGCTGGCCAAGGACGCCGCGGGTCTCGAGGTCCTGACGGTCGTCGACCACGACATCGCCGTGACTGACGCGCTGGCGAAGGCCTTCGGTGACGTCGCGCATCTGGCCGTGATCACAGACCTTTCCGGACCGCTGGCCGATGCCGCGCAGGTCGTCATCCCCGCCACGCCGCTGCATAACCGCGAGGGCACGGTGGTGAACGCCGACGGCTGGGTGCAGCGTCTGGCCTCGCCGCTGAAGGCCCCGGTGGGCACCGTTGCGCCCCACGTGGCCGCCGCGCAGCTGGCGCAGGCGGTGTACGGGCTGGAGCTCGATTTTGCCGACCGCACCCGCCCCGCGCAGTTGTTCGACCACATCGCCGCCACCGTGTCGGCCTTCCAGCACCTCGATTACGTCGAAGTGGGCGACTTGGGTCGGGGACTGACGAATGGCGGAGACCTGGCACCCCGCCGCGCCCGCACCGAAGGCACGCCCGAGTGGGAACCCGATCCCGTCGCGCCGACCTATCCCCGCCCGTTCGCCCTGCGCCGCGGCGCCTGAGACGAGGAAACCATGGAACTGACTGGACACCTGGTGCTCGACACGGTGCTGTGGACGCTGATCAAGGTCCTGGGCTTCCTGTTCGTGTTCGTGCTGGGAACGGCGCTGGTGCTGACGTGGCTCGAGCGCAAGTACTCGGCCCTGTTGCAGAATCGGATCGGCCCCAACCGTGCCAACATCGGCAGCTTCCGTCTGGGCGGCCTGTTCCACATGATGGCCGACCCGATCAAGATGCTGTTCAAGGAAGACTTCACGCCCACCACGCCCAACCCGATCATGCATCGGCTTGCGCCGTACGTGGGGCTGGTGCCGGTGCTGGTCGTGTTTGCCGTCATTCCGTTCGGACCGACGGATCAGATGCAGATCTCCGCACTTGGCGTGGGCATCCTGTTCATCTTCGCCATCTCGTCGCTCAACGTGTACGGCGGCGTGATGGGCGCTTGGGCGTCGAACAGCAAGTGGTCGCTGTTGGGCGGCTTGCGCATCTCGGCGCAGATGATCTCGTACGAAGTGGCGATGGGCCTGTCGCTGTGCGGCATCTTCATGGTCTACGGCTCGCTGGATCTGCAGTCGATCGTGCGTGCGCAGGGCCAAGTGCTGTTCGGCTTCCTGCCCGCCTGGGGTCTGTTCATGCAGCCCCTTGCGTTCGTGCTGTATCTGGCCTGCGCCATCGCCGAGAACAAGCGCGCGCCGTTCGACGTGGGCGAGGCTGAGTCCGAGCTGGTCGCTGGTTACTTCACCGAGTACTCCGCGATGGGCTTCTCAGTCTTCATGCTGAACGAGTTCGTGGAAGTGGTGATGATCGGCTGCCTGGGCGCGACGCTGTTTCTGGGCGGCTGGCAGATCCCCGGTCTGGTCGAGGGCACGACGCCCGGCATGATCGCTTTGCAAATCGCGGCGTTCTTGCTCAAGGCCCTGTTTCTGGTGTGGCTGCAGCTGACCATCCGCTGGACGCTGCCCCGCTTCCGCTACGACCAGATCATGCGCCTGGGGTGGAAGATCCTGCTGCCCGCGGCCCTCGTGAACCTGCTCGTCACCGGCATCGTGCTGATGGCCCTCGACCGCGCGTAAGCTGCACGTTCTGTTAGGAGTTTCTACCATGGCCAAGCTCGTCGACCGCATGCAGCCCGACCTGGTGACACAGAGCTACGTGATCGAGGTTGCCAAGGGCGTCGCCCTGACCTCGCGCCAGTTCGTGCGCAACCTGTTCGGCCGCAAGGACACGCCGACGGTCCAGTATCCCGAGGTCAAGACGCCCTATCCCGCGCGCAACCGCGGCCGTCACCGCCTGATGCGCCGTCCCGACGGACAGGTGCGCTGCGTGGCGTGCATGTTGTGCGCGACCGCGTGTCCGGCCAACTGCATCACGATCGTCGCCGCCGAGCACCCCGACCCGGGCATCGAGAAGGTCCCGACCACGTTCGGCATCGACCTGCTGAAGTGCATCTACTGTGGCTTCTGCGAAGAGGCCTGCCCCTGCGACGCGATCCGCATGGACTCTGGCCGCCACGCGATCCCGACCGACACCCGCGTGGCGCAGAAGACCGCCATCGTTAGCCTGCTCGACAAGGACGGCCCCTCCACCGCCGTTCAGGGCGGCGAGTTCAAGGCGGACCACGCGGGCGGCGGTCACCACTAGGCGCGCCCGAAACTTCCGGCAATCAGGACCTTCTGCGACGAGCTTCACGCGCGCAGGTGAAGACGGCGCACCTCTGTGTTACGGTCACTTCGCTCGGCGGGACCGACGGGGGTGCCTCATGGTGTTCGGCGGCGACAAGCGGGACAGGGACGGCGAGACCAAGGAAGGCGGCGGTGCGGCCGACAGCGGCTTCCTGATCGACGTCATCCGGCGTGCCGTGCAAAGTGGCGTCCAGGCGGTGTTTTCCAGCGAAGAGGGACGGCGCAATCTGGTCGGCGCGCTGATGCCTCGCGAGCTGATCCACACCGTCATGCAGCAAATCGACAGCAGCAAGCGCGAAGCCGTCGCCATGGTCGGCCGCGAGATGCAGCAGTTCCTCAGCAACCTGAACGTGGGGCAGGAGCTGACGAAGATCCTGACCAGCGTCACCTTCGAGATCAAGACTGAGGTGCGATTTATCCCCAACGAAGACGGCACGTTGCGTTCCGATGTGCAGAGCAGCGTCCGGCCGCACGCCAATCCGGATCGGGTCCAGCCCAAGGCCCGCAAGTCCTTGAAGACAAAGGCCAAGACCGCCACCGCCAAGGCAGAATCCACGGGCAAGCGCGTTGCACGGCGTCTGGGACGGGCCGCGGCCAAGGCCGTCTCCCGCGAAGGCGACCCCGCCGGCGACCCCTCGCCCGCTGCGGACTAGGAGCAGAACTCTCCAGATGCCCGCAGCTGCAAGACTTTTTGCCATGTCCCGCCGTCGACGTGCTGTTGTACCCGTCGCGGTGGCCGTTGCTTGTCTGGCGCTCGCCGTCGTCGGTTGCGACAGCGACCCCGGCACCACGGCCAAGCCATGCGCCGGGCACGCCGACTGTGGCGAGGCAGGGCTGTGCGTCAAGAACGCGTGCCGCAAGGACTTCGTGTTGACGCTGGAGACTGCGTTGGTCGGCACCAGCTACGGCGACGACGGCCTGCCATGGGACCCGAAGGGCGACGGCAAGCAGCAGCTTCCGGACCCGTTTGCCACGTTGCAGATCGATGGCGTCGAGGTTTGCCGTACCAACGTGGTCATGGACACCGAGAACCCGCAATGGAAGCTCGCCTGTCCCGTTCAGCTCAACGCGGGCACAGAGCTGCGGTTTGAGGTGCAGGACGCCGACCAGCCGCCCGACAGCCCCGGCGCTGCCGAGTCAGACCCGATGTACCTGAAGTACGTCAAGGGCGCGGAGCTGGCGCTGGGACGCAGCGGCAACGAGCACCAGAACGCCTTCATGAAGCTTGAGTTCAAGCTGTCTGCCCCTTAGGATTCTTGGGAGTTTCACGAACTCTCTGGTGCGCGTCGAGGTCGTTCGTCCCCGCTCTCCGGAACGGTCATTCCATGCCGGGGCCCCTGTGGCTGAGTTTCCTGGAGGTTCGGATGATTGCTGCGCTTCAGTGTCAGGGCTGTCACCGCTTGGTCGATGAGGCGGAGGAATTTGTCTGCTGCGCGGGCGCGACGCTGGAGTGGCGCTGCATGGCCTGTCACAAGATGGCGGAAGGCTTTGCGTTTCCCTACGGTCAGTGTCCCGGCTGCGGCGGCAAGCTCGCGCTGTCGGAGATCCGGGGGGAAGTGGGCGCGACACCCGCAGCGGCGATTCGCGAGGCACTGGAGATCGAGCTGGGCGGCATGGCCTTTTACCAGCAAGCAGCAAAGCAAGCGCGTGAGCCCGCCGCAAAGGCGCTGTTCGAGCAGCTGGTGTCGATGGAGGTCGCGCATACCCAGGCGCTGGCCCGCCGCTATCACGTCCAGTTGCCCGACGACATGACGATGTCGCCCGAGCGCGCGGCCCTGTATGCCGGCGACGCCATTGGTCGTTTTGAGTCAGGGGCGAGCCTGATGCAGCTGGCCGTCGACCTGGAGCGCAAGGCCGTCACCTACTTTGCGGTTCAGGGCGCGAAGTTCGCGGAGGGCTCGCCGGAGCGCACGCTGTACCGAGAGCTCGAGGAAGAGGAGCGGGAGCACGTCGAGCTCCTGTCCCGCGAGTTCGCCCGCTTGCGGGCCGAAGAGCTGGGGCTGCGCTGAGCGAGCTTGCGTCTCACCTGGAGATCCGTCCCGTCACTGACGCGGATGCCGACGCGATCTGCGCGTTGTTCCGGCAGGTCTTCGGCGCCGCTCGGTCCCCGGAGCTGTGGCGCTGGTTCTACCGTGAGACGCCAGCAGGTCCCGGCGTGGCGGTCGTGGCCGTCGATGGCGGCAAGATCGTCGCCCACGCGGGAACCGTCACCCGAGCCTTTCGCATGGCCGGCCGAAACACCCTGTGCGGACAGTCGATTGACGCGATGACGGCCCCCGACTGGCAGCGGCGCGGGCTGAACCGGGTCCTCAGCCGACACCTGTTCCAGCAGCTGGAGCAGCAGGGTGTCGAGGTCGTCTACGGCTTCTCGAATCGCCAGTCGACCCCCGGCGCGCTGGGGCATCAGGGACGCATCGCGCTGCAACCGTTTCCCTTCCTGTTTCGCCCCCTTGCGATGGCGCGTCGGCCGTGGCGGATGGTGTTGCGGTCGACTCCGCGGCTCACGGCACTGGCGGCGCATCCTCCTGAAGACGCTCGTGAATTGTGGCAAGACGCCGCGCGGCGCACGCAGGTCGGCCTCGTGCGGGACCTCGACTACCTGACGTGGCGCTATCGTCGGCCGGGTGGGCGCTACCTGATGGTCGAGACCCGTCGGGGTGGGCGGCTGATGGGGCTGGGCGTTCTGGGGATTCGCTGGCAGGCGGGCTTGCGGACGGCGTTCGTTGCGGAGGCGTTCGCGGCCGACGACGACCCCTCCACGTGGCGGCAGCTGATGGCCGATTTGCTGGACGCCGCGCGGGCTGAGGACTGCGATGCCGCGGCGGCGCTGGCATTCCCCGGCGATCCGGCGCGCAACGCCTGCTTGCACAACGGGTTTCTGCCGGTGCCCGGTCGCTTGGTCCCCGAAGACGTGGTGCTGTCGGTGCGCGCGACCGTGCCGCCGTCGCCGCCCGAGCTCGTGGATCCCACCCTGTGGCGCGTGGCTTGGGGCGAGCACGATCTGGTGTGACGTCAGGGGCTTGCGCTACTCGACCGTGACCGACTTGGCCAGATTGCGCGGCTGGTCGACGTCGGTGCCCTTGAGATCGGCGATGTGGTACGCCAGCAACTGCAGGGGCACCACGGCCACGATGGGCGCGGACCAAGGCGTCGTCGCCGGCAGCGCCAGGTAGTCGTCGGCGGCGGTGCGCAGGGGTTCGTCGTCCGCGTTTCCGACCGCGATGACCTTGCCGCGCCGTGCCAGAATCTCCGACAGGTTCGACTGCGTCTTCTCGAAGCTGGGACCGCGCGGGGCGACGACGACCGACGGCGTGTGCTCGTCGATCAGCGCGATCGGGCCGTGCTTCAGCTCACCCGCGGCATAGCCTTCCGCATGGATATAGCTGATCTCCTTGAGCTTCAGCGCACCTTCCAGCGCAATCGGGTGCAGCAGCCCGCGGCCGATGTACAGCGCACTGGTCGCGTTCATGAACCTGCGTGCAACATCGCGGACGTGCCAGTTCAGCTGGATGGCCTTGTCGACCTCGGCCGGCACCTGCAGCAACGTCTCGATCAGGCTGCGGGCTTGGTCCACCGACAGCCGGTCGATGCGTCGGCCCAGATAGATGGCGAGCAGGTAGAGCGCGACCATCTGCGTCGTAAACGCCTTGGTCGAGGCCACGCCGATCTCAGGACCCGCGTGCGTGTAGATCACCTCGCCCGCCGCCCGCGCGATGGACGAACCGATCACGTTGACGATGGCGGCCGTGCGGGCACCGCGCGACTTGGCTTCGTTCAGGGCGGCCAGCGTGTCGGCCGTCTCTCCCGACTGCGAGATCGCGACCACCAGCGTGTGCGTGTCGATCACGGGGTCGCGGTAGCGGAATTCGCTGGCCAGATCGACCTCGACCGGGATGCGCGCCGCCTGCTCGATGTAGTGCTTGCCGACCAGCGCCGCGTGCCAGCTGGTTCCGCACGCGATGAGCACGATCCGTCGGATGTCGTCCAGCACGGTGCGATCGAAGTTCAGCTCCTCGAAGAAGACTTCGCCCTGCTCGACCGACGCGCGGCCGCGGAAGGTGTCCGTGATCGCGCGGGACTGCTCGTGGATCTCCTTGAGCATGAAGTGCTTGTAGCCGCCCTTCTCGGCAGCCACCGCGCTCCAGTCGATGTGGACGACCGGACGCTGCACCTCCTGCCCCGTCTGCACGCGGAGGATGCGGTGGCCCTCTGCCGTCACGACGGCCAGATCGCCGTCCTCGAGATAGACGACCTGCCGGGTGTGGCTGATGACGGCCGGGATGTCGCTGGCCACGAACCGCTCGCCCTCGCCCAGGCCCAGGATCAGCGGACTTTGCTGCTTGGCGACGATCAGGCGATCCGGGCAGTTGCGGTCGACCACTGCGATGGCGTACGAGCCGCGCACCAGCCCCACCGCCTCACGCACCGCCGCCTCGAAGTCCTTGCCCTGCTTCAGCGCGCGGTCGATCAGGTGGCTGAACACCTCGGTGTCGGTTTCGCTAGCGAACTTGCGGCCCTCAGCGGCCAGCTCGGCCTTCAGCTCCAGGTGGTTCTCGATGATGCCGTTGTGCACGACCGCGACGCTGCCGACGATGTGCGGGTGCGCGTTCATCTCGGTCGGCCGGCCATGCGTCGCCCAGCGCGTGTGGCCGATGCCCAGCGTGCCCAGCACCGGCGACTCCGCCAACAACGCATCCAGGTTGCGCAACTTGCCCACGGCGCGGCGCAAGTGAATGTCGCCATCGACGATCGCAAGGCCAGCGGAGTCATAGCCGCGGTACTCGAGGCGACGCAGCCCCTCGACAAGGATGGGCGCTGCCTGATTCGCGCCGATGTAACCGATGATGCCGCACATGCCGCCCCCTCTTCTGCCAGATTGCCGAGCCCATCGGCTCTAGCGTATCCCATCGGTTTGCACAATTGCGCGCAGAGAACCGGACTCTTGCGTCGTGGCCAAGTCTTGGATCGATTGGCGGAATTGACGGGTCATCGAGCGCAGTCGGCGATGCTACTTTCCCGCAGCTTGAGCCTTGCGCGCGGCGTCGCGGGCCTTCTTGCGGTCGGTCCAGCCCTCGATGTGGGTCTGGGCGGTGCGGGACAGGGCCAGCGCGCCGGCCGGGACGTCGCGGGTGATCGTCGAACCCGCACCCACATACGCCCCGTCGCCCAGTGTGACCGGCGCCACCAGCTGCGTGTCGCTGCCGATGAAGACTTCCTTGCCCAACACGGTCTTGAACTTGTTCACGCCGTCGTAGTTGCAGGTGATGGTGCCGGCGCCGATGTTGCAGCCCTCACCGATGTCGGCGTCGCCCAAGTAGCTCAAGTGGCTGGCTTTGGCGCCCTTGCGCAGCACGGCCTTCTTGGTCTCGACAAAGTTGCCGACCTTGACCTTCTCGTGCAGGACGGTGCCGGGGCGCAGGTGCGCGAAGGGCCCGACCGAGGCCGACGGGCCGATGGAGGCCTCGGTCGACACGACGTACGGCAGCACATGCGCGCCCGGCCCGACCTGGGTGTCGCGCAGCACGCAGCCTCGCTCGATGTGAGCGCCGGCGGCGACTTGCGTGGCACCGCGCAGCTCGACGCCCGCGCCGATGGTGCAGTCGGGCTCCAGGACGACACTGGCCTCGATCCACGTGGTCGCCGGGTCTTCCAGCGCCACGCCTGTCAGCATCCAGTCGCGTGCGACCCGCTGCCGCAACCAAGCGGTCGCCTGGGCCAGCTCTGCGCGGTTGTTCACGCCCTGGACTTCTTCGGCCTCCGCGGCGAAGCACGCAGCGGCCGGCTCGCCCTGCGCTGCAGAAAATCCAAGCAGATCGGTCAGGTAGAGCTCACCTTGCGCATTGTCCGGGCGCAGCTTCTGCAGGGCCGAGCGCAGGAAGTCCGCGCGCACCGCCATCATCCCCGCGTTCACCACCCGCACCAAGCGCTCGGTGGCGGTCGCGTCCTTGTGTTCCACGACCCGGGCAATCCGTCCTTGCTCGTTCAGCAGTACGCGGCCATAGCCCGTGGGGTCGGCGATCTCGGTCACCAGCAAGGACAACGGACCGTCGCCACGTGCGGCCAGCAGCCGCTGCAGCGTCCCGACCGTCAGCAGCGGCACGTCGCCGTACAGCACCAAGACCTCGTCGACATCGCCGATCGCGGGCAGGGCGCACTGCACGGCGTGGCCGGTGCCGTTGGGGTCGCGCTGCTCGATGCAGGTCGGCGGGACGGGATCGCCAGAAACCGCGCCGTGTTGCGCGACCCAGGCCTCGACCGCCTCTCGCCCGTGGCCCGTGACGACGACGATCCGGCCGGCATCCAGCGCCCGCGCGGTCCGCAGCACGTGGGCCAGCATCGGTTCGCCCAGTACCGGATGCAGCACCTTGGGCAGCCGACTCTGCATCCGCTTGCCCAGACCCGCCGCCAGCACCACCACGGCCCGTCGCATGTTCGCCATCTGTCCTCCTTGCTGCGCCTTGCGGCCGTTGCCTTCGGGGGGCGAAGAATCGGTCGGAGCGCCCGTGTGTGCAAGCGTTGGGGCAAAACGACAGAATCTGTCGCAACGAAGGCGAAAATGCGCTGCCTGAGCCCCGTTCGGTTGCCAGTCGCGTGGGCCTGAGGGTACAATCCGCCGCCCATGCCGCGAACCCCCCTACGCGCCATCGGAGGAGGCTACCGTGTCCGAAGTCAAGGTTTGGCTCAATGGCAAGCTGGTCGATGCTGAGGAAGCTCGGCTCCCGCACCTGACGCACACGTTCCACTATGGCCTCGGCGCCTTCGAGGGCATTCGCTCCTACGAAGTTCGGCCCGGCGTTGGCGCGGTCTTTCGCCTCAAGGAGCACATCACCCGACTCTTCGAGAGCTGTCATCTCGTCACGATCGACAAGGCGCTGGACTACACGCGCCAGGACCTGGAAGACGCCGTCGTGGCCGCCTTGCGCGCCAACAACCTGCCGACCGGCTATGCACGCCCCGTCATCTACATCGCGTCCGGCGCGATGGGTATCGGCGCGATGAAGAACCCGGTGCACGCGATGGTGGCGGCTTGGAACTGGGGCGCCTACCTTGGCGATGACGGCATGAAGCGCGGCATTCGCTGCTGCATCTCGTCGTTCCCCAAGCCGGGCGTCAGCGGCACGATGGCCAAGGGCAAGCTGACCGGCCAGTACATCAACTCGATCCTGGCCAAGCGAGAGGCGGTCACCAACGGCTACGAGGAGGCGATCCTGCTCAACGAGCAGGGCTTCGTCACCGAGGCGACCGGCGAGAACCTGTTCATGGTCAAGGACGGCGTCATCATCACCCCGCCGCTGGGCATGAACATTCTGGCCGGCATCACGCGCGCCACCCTTATCGAGATCGCGCGCGACCTGGGCTACACCGTGGTCGAGCGCGTCTTCGCTCGCGACGAGCTGTACTCTGCCGACGAAGTCTTCCTGACCGGCACCGCGGCCGAGGTGACGCCTGTGCGCGACATCGACAGCCGCTCGATTGGCGCTGGCTCGCGAGGTCCGGTGACGGAGGAGCTGCAGCGCACGTACTTCGACATCGTGTTCGGCCGCGTTCCCAAGTACGACCGCTGGCTGACGTACTACGATGTCGTGCCGGCCCGCGACGCGTCGGCACCGACCGCGGCGTTCTGATTCTGCGAAGGAGAGGCGCGTGGCCCTGTTCGAGGAGACCTTCGAGGCCTGGACCGGAGCGGACTTCGACGCGTATGTCGAGACGAAGTGGCGCTCCAACCGCTTCAACCTCGAACGTGGGCGGGTGCGGCAACGCGTGATGTCGCTTGTGGAACAGGCCACCCAAGGGCGCGACCTCGCGGGCTTGGAACTCTGGACCAGCCGCGACCACCCCGCCTTCGTCAATGCCCACACCGTGGACCACCAAGAGGCCTTCTGGTGCCGCATGGCCGCCGACCGCGAGCGCCTGCAGGCCCGCGATGACGCGGTGTCGGCCAGCGAGCCGGTCAACAGCCACGCACACGCGGGTCTGAGCGTCGGCCTCGAGGGCGTCGTGCTGGTGTTGCGTGTGCCGGTGGACGCGAAATTCGACCAGACGGCTTGGCGTCGCCATGTCGACCGTCTGGCGATCTGGGCCGCGGAACCGGGCCACTTGCTGCAGATCGATGGTCAGCAAGGCGACCTCGCGGCACTGGCGGCGGCAGCGTCCCAAGACCGTGCGGTCGAAGTCCGGGTGGCCCGACGCATTCCGCGCGAGCTGGCGCTGGAGGGTCAGGGCGGTCTGCCCGAGGTCGCCTTGTGGCTCGATGTCGCGCTGCCGCTGCTGCAGGATTGTCTGGGGCCCGTGCCCGAAGCGATCGACACGGCGACGGAAGCCACCGAACCGATGCAGCCCGCCCCTGCCGAAGCCGTGCCGGCGGCAGCAGCGATGCCTCTGCCGCGCCAGCGGCCGATGCGCCCCGTGGCCCCCGCGGGCTCTGCGCAACCGGAGCGTCCAGCCGCGACGGATCGCGCCGTCGGTCCGTACCGCCCGGCTTGGGCGCGCGACACCGTTCCACAGGCCAGCTTTCGATCCCCGGCCGCCCCGGGCAGCGCCAGCCCCGACGCGCGCGAAGAGCGCCGCGGACCGCCGCCGCGTGACGACCGCCGGGGGCCGCCGCCCCCCCGCGACCAGCAGCCATCGCGAGACCAGCAGCCACCGCGAGACCAGCAGCCGCCGCGAGAACAGCGGCCGCCGCGAGACACCGCCCAGCCGCCTCGGCCGGACCCGCGTGCCGGAGACAACCGTCCCCGCGACGACCGCCGGGCACCTTCGGCACCTTCCGCAGACCGTCGCGCACCCGCCGGACCGCCTGCCTCCCGCGGCAGTGCCCCAAGCCGTGGTCCAGAGCGTCCCGGTGAGCGGCCGCGCGACGACCGGCCACGCGACGACCGCTTCCGCGGCGGCCCCGGCCGTCCGTACGAGCTGGGTCCCGACCCGCGTGAGCGCGAGCAGCCGACCACGGTGGCCCCCGGAGCGCGCGTGCAGCTGCTGGGTGGCCTGTTTGCCGGCAAGGTGGCGACCGTGGCCGAGATCAGCGGCGGTCAGGTCCACGTGATGCTGGGAGCGATGGCGGTGAAGGTGCCGCTGGACCAGGTGCGGTTGGCCTAGACCGGGTGGCGTCAGGCGTTGTTCACAGCCCGCCGATCTTGACCAGCGTTGCGATCGTGCTCCAGCCCAGCGCGAACAGCAGCGCAATCACCCCGACCCACAGCACCTGCAGCACTCGCCGACGCGAGGGACGCAGCCCCACGTCCGCAAACGCAGGCCCCAAGGTCCTGGCGTCTACTCCCGCGTGACCTGACGGCCCCAAGGCACCGGCCTGACCCGGATAAGACCGCGGGAACAGCATCGAAGGCGACCGGCCGCCACCGGGTGAGGGCGCGGGCTCCGACGGCTGGATGAGTGCCGGAGGCCGGACCGGAGAAGTCGGCGCATCGAAGGGAGAACTTGCGACCACGCTCATCTGCGACGGCAGGAATTCGTCGACCCGCATCTTGGCGAGCGGCGGCGTGGCGATGGCATTTTGCGGCACGGAGCCCGCCGGGGCCTCGTCCAGCATCTTGCGCACGTAGACCTGCAGGGTCAGGGCATCGAAGCGGGGGGCATGGCGCCGCAGCCAGGCCTCCAGATCGTTCGCCAGCGCCGCGGCCGACTGGTAGCGGTGCGAGAGCCGCCGTTCCAGCGCCTTGTGGACGATGCGCGACAGCTCGTGCGGCAGACCGGGGACCACCTTGTGGATGGGCGGAATCGGCTCGTCACGCACGGCGCGCAGGATGGCGTAGGGCGACGAGCCACCGATGCCGCGGAACAGCGGCTGGCCGCTCAACAGCTCGTACATGCAGATGCCGATGCTGAACAGGTCGCTGCGGGCGTCGACGGTCTCGGCGCTCGCCTGCTCTGGCGACATGTAGGCGTACTTGCCCTTGATGATGCCGGCCATCGTCTGCTGGATGCGCGAAGCCACCTTGGCGACCCCGAAGTCGATGATCTTGACCTCACCGTGGCGGCCGATCAGGACGTTCTGCGGGCTGACGTCTCGGTGCACGATGCCCAGGAACTGGCCGTTTTCATCGCGCAATTCGTGGGCGTGTGACAGCCCGCGTGCCATGCGGGCGCACAGGTAGGCCACCGGCGCGGGGTCCAGTCGGGTGTTGCGCGATTCGACCAGCGACGAGATGGTGCCCAGATCCACGCCGTCGACGTACTCCATGATGAAGTAGTACGCGCCCTCGTGGCAGCCGAGCTCAAAGGTCTGGGCGATGCACTCGTGCTGAAAGCGCATCGCAAGGCGCGCTTCCTGCACCAGCATCTCGACGGCGCTGGGGTCCTCGGACAGGGCACCGTGCATGCGCTTGAGCGCCACCAACCGCTTCTCGCCGTGGCTCGAGGGGGCCAGCGCGAGAAAGACTTCTGCCATGCCACCGCGCCCCAGCCTGCGCAAGAGCTCGTAAGGACCGAAAGGTTGGGGAAATTCGTTCCGCACGAGGGGCAGCCTATCCGCGAAGGTCAGGACTGGCAATTCCCGACGCAAGTCGGTCCTGACGGCGCTCGCGCGCGGCGGCGCGACCTTCTGACCACCAGCCCCAGACGCCAAACGCGGTCTGTTGGGCCGTCTGCGCGAACCACAGCCCAAGCGCGAATGCGATGGTGCGCGGTGAGTCGCCCTGAAGGCCGTAGAGGCCCACCGGCATCAGCAGGAAGTACCAGAAGGACCCGACGTTGCCCGGCGAGTTGGGGATCATCATGCCGACGACCACGCAGCTCATCATCGCGTAGGCGGCGACCACGGGGATGTCGAGACCGAATCCACGCGCGAGAACGTAGATGCCGAAGCCGGCCAGCCCCCAGTAGGTGATCGTCATACCGACGAACTCGAGGATCAACCACGGGCTTTTGAGGATCGCGAGACCATCGACGAAGGAGGTGACAAGGCCGATCAGCTTCTCTGCCAGGCCCTTCGACACCACGCCGACCACGGCCCGCGTCGTCCGCAGCGTCCAATCGCGCGCGACCATCGTCAGGCCCAGCGCCACAAGGGCGCCGCCGAACACAGCAAAGGCGATCCAGGCGCCCAGTTCCACCTCTGGGTGGCGCGCCAACGTCGCCGAAGGGATCTGGATCAGCACGGAGAACAGCATCAGTGTGACGACCAGTCCGTCCAGCACCCGTTCCACCGCGATCGACGCCAGACCGGCGCCAAACGGTACAGACGCCTGACCCTCCAGCGGACGCGGTTGCACGAGCATCAGGGGCCGTGCGAGCTCGCCCAGTCGCAGCGGCAGCAGAAACACCGCCATGAAGCCCACGGCGCCGACGCGGTTCAGCACGCGCACCGGCACGTCGGCATAGGGCAGCAGCAGCGGCTTCCAGCGGAGCACCCGCAACCAGTGGATCACGAACAAAATCAGCGAGTACGCACCGATCGCCCACAAATCGACCGACCACAGCACGCTGCCGGCTTCGCTGCGTCGGTGTTGGATCGCCAGCTCTCCCGTCGCGTCGCGCCCCACCGACAGCACGCCGCCGAACAGCGCGTCGATAGGCCACGACCGCGACGACCACCACGTGAACAGCACCCCGATGGCCAAACCAATCGCCCACCGCGCCCACTGCGGCAGCCGTCCAGTGGGTAAGGGCAGCGGCTTGCCCAGCGTCACGCGGGACGGAGCCGAAGCCGGGGTGGAGTCGGGTTGGAGGGCAGGCGACGTCAAGGTGTGGGCTTCCCTGGCAACGGGGCCTAGAGGACGTACACCTTGGCGCGCTTGCTCGTCAGCTTGCGGGTGGCGTTGCGCGAGTCGACCAGCACGTCGGTGCGAGCGCAGATGTCCTCGTAATCGAACACCTTGTGGTCCGTGGTGATCACCACCAAGTCGTAGGACTCGAGCTTGGACAGGTCGGCGATGCTCTTGCCGGTGGCGCTCTCGTGCCGGTACTCGGGAACGTGCGGGTCGAAGTAATCGACGTGCGCGCCCTTCTTCTCCAGCAGCTCGATGACGGTCAGCGAGGGGCTCTCGCGGTAGTCGTCGATGTCGCGCTTGTAGGCCACGCCCAGCACCAGCACCTTGGCGTTCTTCAGGGCCTTGCCGGCCTCGTTCAACGCGTCCTGACAGAGCTGGGTCACATGCGCGGGCATCGCGGTGTTGATCGTGTCCGCCAGCTCGATGAAGCGCGCCTGATAGTTCAGCGTGCGCAGCTTCCACGACAGGTAGAGCGGGTCGATCGGGATGCAGTGGCCGCCCAGACCGGGGCCCGGGTAGAACGGCATGAAGCCGAACGGCTTGGAGGCGGCGGCGTCGATGATCTCGAACGTGTTCAGGCCGAGCTTGTGGCACATCAGCGCCAGCTCGTTGACCAGACCGATGTTGACGGCGCGGAACGTGTTCTCGAGCAGCTTGCTCATCTCTGCCGCGTCGGGGCTGGAGACCGGGCGCACGTCATCGATGAACAGGCCGTACAAGGCCTGGACAGCCGCGCTACAGGCAGGCGTCAGGCCGCCGACGGTCTTGGGCGTGTTCTTGACGCCGTACTTCTCGTTGCCCGGGTCGACGCGCTCGGGCGAGAAGACCACGTGGAAGTCCTGACCGGCGACCATTCCGCTGGCCTGCTCGAGCATCGGCACCATCACCTCGCGGGTGAAGCCGGGGTAGGTGGTCGACTCGAGGATGAACAGCTGCCCCTTCTTCATGAAGGGCGTGACGGAGTCGACGGCCTTGATGATGTACGAATTGTCGGGGTCGCGGGTCTTGGACAGGGGCGTGGGCACGCAGATGACGACGGCGTCGGCTTCGGCGACCTTCTCGAACGTCGTGTAGGCAGTCAGCAAACCCTTCTGGACCAGAGGCGCCATCAGCTCGCTGGGCACGTCGCCGATGTCCGAGATGCCGGCGTTGATGCGATCGACGCGATACTTTTGGATGTCGATGCCAAGCGTGCGCAGGCCGACCGACGCGATGCGCGTGGCCAGCGGCAGGCCGACATAGCCGAGGCCGACGACCGCTACGGTCGCGGTGCGCGAGCGGATCTTGTCTTGCAGGGTCACGGCGGACTCCGATGCCGGGCAGGGAAAGGTTGGGGGGAGACGAGAACACTGGGCCCCGGCGAGGGCCGGAATGGTACGGGCGCGCCGGGAAAGGGTCAATGTCGAAGGGCAGGTCGCGACGTCCCAAACCAGAACTGTCCGGTCCCGCGGACTTCGCAGCGATCGTTTGACAGCGGCCCGGGTTGGGTCTAGATCGCGCGCCCGGTCCGCCTTCCCGGCTGTGGACCCCAACTCCTGCACTCCGCCGGACCGACGCGCCGACACCCCGCACAAGCCACCCCGCCCGCCTCGTGTCGACCCGGATGCGAACGGTTGGCCGTGATGCCGCTGCGAGCCGACCGCGGTTTCTTCGGGTGCCTCGGGAATCGGAGCTGAACATGGGTCTGGTCAACGGCACTATCAGCTACTTGCGCTTTGTGGCGAACGGCGTGCCCGAGGCGTTCGAGGAGGCCTACTGCGCCGCCTTGCGCGAGCACCGCTTTCACGAGATCGACCCGAACAGCGACCTGGAGCGGTCAACGGGCTGGGTGCAGTTCGAAGACGCGTTCTCCAGCGACTGGGACCCGGGCACGTTCGTGACGCCCAGCGGCCACGTGCTGCTGCGGTTGCGTGTCGACACCCTCAAGATCCCCGCGGTGACGCTGAAAGCCTACGTCGAGCAGGCCGCGCGTGAGCGGTGTGCTGCGGACAAGCGCGACAAGCTGATCCGCCGCGAGATCGACGTGCTCAAGCTCGAGGTCAAGAAGGGCCTGCGCAAGCGCAGCCTGCCGCGGATGCAGCTGCTCGAAGTGTGCTGGACGATCGCCACCGGCGAGGTGCGGCTGATGTCGACGTCGCGGGCGGCGGCCACCCTGTTCGTCGAGAGCTTCGAAAAGACGTTCCACCAGGAACTCAAGCCCGTGGGCCTGCTGAGCGTGCTGTGGCTGCGCGGCATGGACGACGCCGAGATCGACCATCTGGCCGGTCTGGAACCCGAGCCCTTCCACCTGGCGCGCATCTGAGCCGTACCCCCAAGATTGGACTGTGAAGGAGCCGCCCATGGCCGAGACCAGCCGCGAGAGATACGCCTTTCTGGGACGCGAGTTCCTGACTTGGCTGTGGTATGAGTCCGCCCACAACAACAGCCGCGTGCAGACCGACACGTTTGGTGCCGTGCAGGTCGAATTCGGCCAGCGGCTGACTTTGGAGACCGGCGGCAACGTGCGGGAGGGCAGCACCGTGTCGGCCGACGCTCCGACGGAAACCGAAGAAGCCCGGACGGCGCTGCGCACGGGCAAGAAGGTGTCGCGGGCGCGCCTGATCCTCGAGGTCGCCGACAAGCACTACGAGCTGGGCATCGACGCCGAGACGCTGACGCTGTCGCAGCTGAAGCTGCCGGTTGTGTCGGGCGGAGAGGACCTGTGGCGCATCGAGGAGCGGCTGAAGCTGCTGGACGAGGTCGAGGCCATCATCGACGAGCTGTATGTCGCGTTTGTGCGGCTGCGGCGTGACGAAGAGGCGTGGGGACGCGTGCGCGAGGCCATGCGCGAGTGGGTGCTCGAGGTTCCGGCGTAAGCGTTCGGGGGAAGTCCGGCCGTGCTCTTCAACAGCGTGCTCTATCTCGTGTTCCTCACCGTAGCGGTGGCCGGCTCATGGCTGCTGCTGCGCGCGGGCATGCTGCGGATCCTGTTTCTGTTCCTGGCCAGCTGCCTGTTCTACATGGCCTGGAACCCGGTGTTCATCCTGCTGATCTTGGGGTCGACCGTCATCGACTTCACGCTCGCCCGGTTGATCGCCTCGACCGCGCC
Organism: uncultured Myxococcales bacterium; assembly: GCA_903955385.1. Lineage (GTDB taxonomy): Bacteria > Myxococcota_A > UBA9042 > UBA9042 > UBA9042 > CAJBNH01. Next base: position 56,004 of record CAJBNH010000189.1, read on the forward strand.
CGAGCGGCCCGGCAAGCGAAAGGCGCTGATGCTGACCAGCATCGGCATGAACCTGACGCTGCTGGGATACTTCAAGTACCTGAATTTCTTCGCACAGAACGTGGCCTCTGCGCTGACGGGGCTGGGGCTGGAGACGCACATTCCGGTGTGGGACATCGTGCTGCCGGTCGGCATCTCGTTCTACACGTTCCAGACGATGAGCTACACCATCGACGTGTATCGGCGCGAGATCCCCGCCGAGAAATCGCTGCTGCGGTTCGCGCTGTTCAGCACGTTCTTCCCGCAGCTGGTCGCCGGCCCCATCGTGCGCGCCCACATCTTCCTGCCGCAGCTTCATGCCGGCCCCAAGCTGGACCGCGACCGCGTGTCTGAGGGGCTGTATCGCATCGCTCGCGGCCTGCTGAAGAAGGTGGTGGTGGCCGACTTTTTGGCAGTCAACTTGGTCGACCGCGTGTTTTCCAACCCGGACGTCTACTCGTCGACCGAGATCCTGGTGGGCCTCTACGCCTATACCATGCAGATCTACTGTGACTTTTCGGGCTACACCGACGTCGCTGTCGGGTCGGCGGCGCTGCTGGGCTACACGCTGCCCGAGAACTTCAACCGACCGTACCGCGCCACGTCCGTCGCCGACTTCTGGCGTCGCTGGCACATCACGCTGTCGACCTGGTTGCGCTACTACGTGTTCTTCCCGTTGGGCGGCTCTCGCGGGTCGGTCTGGCGCGCCCACCGCAACACCTTCATCACCTTTGTGCTGATCGGCCTGTGGCACGGCGCCAACTGGACGTTTGTGCTGTACGGCGTGGTGCATGCGCTCGCGGTCATGATCAACCGCGTGCAGCACCGCCACAAACCCAAGGCGTTCACCCAACAGGCACAACCGTGGCACCAGACGCTGTGGAAGGTCGTGTTGACGTTCCACTTCGTGGTGTTCGCGCGCATCCTGTTCCGCGCGCCGGGACTGGATGAGGCTTGGAATCTCGCGGGCTCGCTCTTCACGCAAGGGTGGGGCTTTGCCCGCATCGACACGCTGACTTGGGTGATCCTGTTGGGTTCCTTCGCGATCCACTTCAGCCCGCCCGACCTGACCGGCCGCCTGCACAAGGCCTTCGTCCGTCTGCCCGCCTATGCGCAGGGCATGGTGCTCGCGTTGCTGGGTGCCGCCATGAGCTCGGTTGCCGAGACCGAGGTCGTGCCCTTCATCTACTTCCAATTCTAGGCCTTTTCGCTCCAGACCGGCCGCGTCGACCCTGAGGACCATGACTCCCCGCACTGAAGCATCGCAAGCATCGCCCGCTGTACCGCCGTCGTCGACGCCGGTACTGCCGTGGCGCGCGCTGGGGCACTTGGCCACCGTCGTCGCCATCCTGTTTGCCGTCAGCTTGGTCCCGTACTTCGACGCCCGACTCGAGGACTACCGGTATTGGGACCGCGTCGATGCCAGCCCGTTGCTGCGCGCCGCGACCTTCACGCCACCACCCCAGCCAGAGGCCGCGCTGCTGGCCGGGATGCCGGCGGCGAAAGACGACGACGAGGGAGAGATCTCTGGCGACGACCTGGACAAGCTGGCGGGGGTCACCGTTGCAGGAGCCAAGGCCGGGGCGCTGCCGACCGCGGGCGACAAGGAGGTCGGCGAGCCTCTGGAACTGGCCGAAGCCGACACGCCCACGGCACCCGGACCCCGCACGGCCGTCGCCTCTGCCGAGGGACCGCTCGACATCGAGGCCAAGGCGTTCGGCGACCAGAAAGTATGGCTGCAAGACCCACAGGCCATGCTGGACCCGTTCTTCCGGGCGCTGGTCGAGCTTGCGCAGGGCCGCAGAACCTATGTCCGCATCGCCCATTACGGCGACTCGCACACGGCCAACGATGGCATCACCCACGTGGTTCGCCAGCTGCTGCAGCGTCGGTTCGGCGACGGCGGCCACGGCTTCACGCTGGTCGAGGGCCGCACCCAGTGGTACGTGCACAAGGGCATCAAGCGCACGTCCTCTGGCGGCTGGGAGCTCGTCAACTTCCTGACCGGAAACGCGAAAGACGGCGCCTACGGCTTCGGCGGCGTGGCAGCCGACGGCACGCCGGGTGCCACCTTCGGTCTGGCGACCGTGCCCAAGCACCCCGCGAGCCGTATGACGCTGTATTACCGAAGTCGGGGAAGGGCGACGATCACCGCGACCCTGAACAAGAAGGCGCTGGCACCGCTGGAGATCGACACCGCGCCCGGCACCGACGGCAGCTACACCTGGACGGCGCCCAATGGCGTGCAGGCGATGCAGTGGCGGGTCAAGGCCGGCCGTGTGCGCGTATACGGCGGGGCTCTGGAGCGTGACAGGGGGCTGATCTACGACAGCTTGGGAGAGGTCGGCGCGCGCGGCACCCGCTGGCTGAATGCCGACGCCAAGCATCTGGAGGGTCAGATGCGTGACCGTCCGGTGGACCTGCTGATCCTCAACTACGGTGGCAACGAGCGCACGGACAAGCTGAGCGAGGCCGATTACCTCGACCAGATGAAGCAGTCGGTGGCCCGGATGCGTGCCGGTCATCCCCAGGGTGCGTGTCTGCTGTTGGGGCCCGGCGACCACGGCGTCAAGCGGCGGGGCAAGGTCGTCAGCGACGCCACCGTCTGGAAGATCAACCAGTGGCAGCAGAAGCTGGCTGGACAGGTGGGCTGCGGCTATTTCGACGCCATCGCGCTGATGGGCGGTCAGGGCTCGATGGGACGCTGGGTGTCGGCGGGGCTTGGCTGGGCGGACTATTCGCACTTCACGCCGCGGGGCGAGCAGGCGATGGGCGTCGGGATCTACCGGGCGCTGCTCAAGGGCCTCGAACAGCACCTGCAGCGCGTCAAGGGCACCACCGCCAAGGCGGATTGAGCAGCGGACGCGGTTCTACCGGTGCCCCTTTGTCGCCGGCCGCTTGGCCTTCTTCGCGGGTCGCGCGTTGGAGTGCACCGGCGCGTGTTTCTGCTTGTGGGCGGCCGGCTTCTTGCGCGTCACGCCGTAGTCCTTCATCAGCGCGTAGTGGAACAGCTCGGCCATCCACGGATAGCCCTTGCGCGTCAGGTGCACGTCGTCCGAGGTGCCCAACCCCGCCTTCTGCCACTCGATCATGGAACCCGGGCCACCCATCGCGGCTACGGCGTCCCACCAGCCGCAGCCCAGCTCCTCTGCCGCCTGCCGGGAGGCCGCAATCACCGCAGGCGTCCGCGCCATGGGGCGTCGGGTACCGTCCGCTTCTTTGCTGAGCCGGTCGGTTGGGCCGACCAGCAGGCAGGCCGCGGTCGGTCGCGCTTCTCTCAAGCGGGTCAAGACCTTGCGCCAGGTGTCCAGATACGCATCGATCGGTTGCCCCTCGTCGCCCACCGCGTTGGTGCCATAGGCGAACACGACAAGGTCGGGGCGGCGGTCGTTCAGCATCGCGCGCCAGGTGTCCTCACTCCAGTGCAGCATCACCTCGGCGTTCATGCCGGGAATACCCAGCTGGTCCAGGATCACGCCGGGCTGGCGGCGGTCGAATGCAAGGCCATACACCGTCACGGGTCCCGTGCCGGCCGGAGCGATGCGCACCGCGTGGCCTCCGTCAGGCACCCGCCAACCTAGCTTGCGCACTCGGGATTCAGTGTCTCGGGTGGCGACGACGTGGACGGTGCCATCGATGTCCACCAACAGGTCGCCACCTTGCGGAGAACCCCGCACCCACACGTCGATCTGGCCCACCCGGCGGCCGTGAGGATTGTCTTCGGTCGTGCGGACCAACGCGAAGTCGGCGGGGTCAGCGCTGGTCATCGTCAGCCCGGCCAGACCGTAGTCGCCGCTCAAATCGGGGTTGGTGGTCTTGTAGCGGTCGACCGCCCAGCCTTTGCTCGCGTCGACGTTGATGTCCTGGTGGCGATACCCGGCGTGCCACTTGGCGGGGAACACGAACCCGTGGCCCGCGTCGCCGTAGTGGTCTTGCAGGATCCGCCGCAGCTCACCCGTCCACAGGTCGGCCGCTGTGTGCGAGGCGCCGTAAAACGCGATGCGGGCTTGGCCTTTGCCCCGTGCCGCCCGCTTCACTGCCTTGAACCAGGGGTCCAGCGCCGCTTGGGACGGGTCGACGATCTCGATGGCTTTGCCGGGGCGTCCTTGGGGGTCTGGGGGCCGCAGGGGCGGGCCTGCGGACGCAGGGGCCGCAAGCAGCGCGCACGCGCACGTCAGGCCCCAGACGGCCACGCGAATAGCAGCACGGGGATTGTGTGTGGTGGGGCGGGCCGACGCGGTCATGGGCTGCTGCATAGCATCCCGGATCCGCCAGCGCCAAGAATCCGCCGCAACGACGGGCCACACGGTCGAGTCGCCGACCGGGTCAGGGCTGCAGCAGCGCGTAGCGAGAGTGGCCGTTGCGCAGCACGAACAGCAGCACCCGACCGCCCTGAGCCGCCCGCGCAAGCTCGTCCACCGACACAACCGGGTGGTGATTGACCTCCAGCAGCAAGTCGCCGCGCCGCAGCCCCGCCTTGTCCGCCGGGCAGTCTTCGGTCACATCGACGACGACCAGACCCTGCAGCTGGGGAGGCAGCCGCAGTCCACGTCGCAGCTGGGGGCTCAGCGGAGCGACCTGAAGTCCGGCGATGGCAGCACCGGCCTCCTCTGTACCGCGCTGGGCCGCCTGGGTGCCCGGTTGCTGGCCCAACACGACGGGAACGGTCAAGGCCTTGCCCGCCCTCACGAATTCTACCTTGATGTGGGTTCCTGCTTCGTGGCTGGCCACCAGGTTGCGCAGACGCCCGGAGGTGTCGACCGTGGTGGTATCCACCTTCGTCACGATGTCGCCCCGCATCAGCCCCGACTTGTCTGCGGGACTGCCCGGCTGCACTTCCGAGACCAGAACGCCCTTGGCTGACCCGAAGGCCTGTTGCAGCTCGGTGTCCAGATCCTGAATCCCGACCCCAAGCCAACCCCGCGAGACGCGGCCGTTCTTGATCAGTGCCGACATGATCGGTCGAACCATGTTGGTCGGGATCGAGAAGCCGATGCCCTGGTTGCCGCCGGTCCGCGACAGGATGGCGGTGTTGATGCCGACCAGCTCTCCGCGCAAATTCACCAGCGCACCCCCGGAGTTGCCTGGGTTGATCGCCGCATCGGTCTGGATGAAATCCTCGTAGTCCACGATGCGCATGTCGGCGCGGCCCTTGGCGGACACGATCCCCTGCGTCACGGTCTGGGCCAGCCCAAACGGGCTGCCGATCGCCAGCACCGTCTCGCCCAGCCGCAATCGGTCCGAGTCGGCCAGTGCAAGGGTTTGCAGCCCCTCGACTTTTCCCTGCAAGCGCAGCACGGCGATGTCGCTGCGGGGGTCGGCACCGGCCAGCTTGGCCTCGAAGATTCGGCCATCGGCCAGCTTGACCTGAATCTCGGATGCCTGCTCGATCACGTGGTTGTTGGTCACCACGATGCCGTCGTCGCCGACGATCACGCCCGAGCCCAAGCTGTTCTCGCGACGACTGCGCTCTTCCGGGTCGCCGAAGAAGCCGCGGAAAGCCGGTTCGTCAATGGCGGCGGAGCGTTGGCGCACGATGCGGGTCGTCGAGATGTTGACCACACTCTGCACGGCGCGCTCGGCGATGTCCGACACGAGGTTCGACGCAGCGATGGGATCGAGCGCGGGCGTCGGTGCGGCGGGGGCTGGCGCGACCGGTGTGGGGGGGGCAATCGGCGGGGGCGTGGGCGCAGAAGCGGTGGCCATCGGCGCAGCGGCCGGCGGGTTCTGCACGGCGTGGCGGCACTGCCCCAGCGTCAGGACGGTCAGACCGAGCGCGACCGCCAGCAGCACGCGGGGGCGGCCAGACAGGGCGGAGACGAGGGGATTGGGGGACATGGGCGTACCTCCCGAAGGGGTCGCGCGGCGCGGCGGAACGTCGGGTCGCGGGTGTCAGGCACGAAAGGACGCGCACCCCCGCAGGGCAAGGGCCGTTCGCGGGCTGCTGAGCCACCGGTCGCACCGTACGTCGAAGTCCGCAAGCCGGCGCGGCTATTCCCCTGCGGTCGCGAGCTTGCGCATGGCAGCGAGGATGTCTTCCTCTTGCGGCACGCTGTGGCGCTCGAGCTCCCAGGCCAGACCCACCCCGGGCACATCGGCACCCGCCAGCAGCACGGGTGGCACCTGCAGGCTATAGAAGCAGCGCTCGACCAGCTTGCGCAGCAAATGCTCACCGAAATTGGTGACTTCGGTGTCCTCGTTGACGAGCAGCAGCCGCCCGGTCTTGTCCAGCGACCGCTGCAGCGTCGGCAGATCGAATGGAATCAGCGTCCGCAAGTCGATGACCTCGCAAGCGATTCCCTCTTGGGCCAGCACATCGGCCGCGCGCACGCACGCGGGCAGCAGGTGTCCGTAGCCGACGACGGTGACGCGGTCGCCGGTGCGACAGACCTTTGCCTCGCCGATCGGCACGGAAAAGTCGGTGACGGGCGGCCAGTTTGGCGTCCAGCCAGAGCGGTCGCCCAGCGGTGCATCAATCCTTCGGTGCAGCTCGCGCTCGTCCGCCGGCTCGCCGGGGATCAACTCGTCGCCCTTGACCCGCAGCAGAGCCTTGGGCGCCATGTACAGCACGGGATTGGGGTCCTGTATCGCGGAGATCAGCAGGCCGTACGCATCCTTGGCGTTCGACGGCATCACGATCTTCCAGCCGGGCAGGTGCGTCGCAATGCTCTCGATCGAGTGCGAGTGGTAGATCGAGCCGTGGATGCCTGCGCCGACCGGCGTCATCACCACCATCGGCAGGTGCCAGCCGCCGTTGGTCGTCCAGTGGGCGTTGCCCGCCAGCTTCATCAGGTCGAGGGCGTTGAACATGTAGTCGCAGAACTGGATCTCGGCGACGGGCTTGCCACCGGCGAGTGCGATGCCCATGGCCATGCCAAGGATGCCACGCTCGTCCAGCGGCGTGTTCCAAGTCTTGGTCAGGCCTTGGGTTGCCGTGAAGACGCCGCCCAGCGGAGGCCCGACGTCCTCGCCGAAGATGTCGGTGACGCCCAGATGGGTCTCGCCGTAGTGCAGCGCGAGGCGGATGGCTTGGGCCAGGTTGGCCATGGGTCGAAACTCCTGCGGGCGGACTAGTCGGGGGCGCGGTAGAAGATGTGGGTGAAGACGTCGTCCTTGGTCGGCATCGGCTCTTTCAGGACTTGGTGGACGGCGTCGCGCAGGTGCTCCCGCCAACGCTCATGGATCTGGGCTGCCTGCTGCGGGGAGAGCAGGCCCTGATCCGCAAGCTTCGCCTCGTACTCCGACAGGCAGTCGCGGCCACCCTCCGGGCGGGCGCCCGACGACGACGAGTGGCCGTACAGGCGCGACACGTCGGCCTGCAGCAAGAACGGGCGCCGCTCGGTGCGGACGTAGGCCATCGCCTCTTGCAGCGCAGCCCACGACGCCTGCGGGTCGTTGCCATCGACGCGACCATGGCGGATGCCAAACGGGATGGCGCGCTCGTGCAGGGCAGGCGTGTTCTGCACTTGGGCTGCGGGCGTCGAGATGCCGATGCCGTTGTGGGTCACGATCATCAGGATCGGCAGCTCTTGCCCCGGGCGCGACGACCAGTTCAGGCAGCTGGCGAAGTCGCCCTCAGCCGTGCCCGCGTCACCGCCGTTGACAATCGAGATGCCGGTGCCGCCGTGGCGTCGCTGCACCCACGCCGTGCCCAGCGCGGTGACGTACTGCGTTTCGATGGTCGAGGTGCCGGGGACGACGTTCCACTGCGGAATCGACAGGTGTCCCGCGAAGTTGCGCCCGCCCGAGAACGGGTCGGTGATCGTCGACCGCATCTGCCGCAGCAAGTCGATCGGCGCCGTGCCCATCGCCATCACCGTGCAGCTGGAGCGGTAGTGCAGGTGCAGGTAGTCGTGGGCGGGACCGGAGCCCTTGTCGACCAGCAGGCCCAGCGGCACGCCGAACGCTTCCTCGCCCGGTCCGCCGATCCAGAAGTAGCCGTGGCCAGACCGCATCATGCGGATCAGCGCCTCTTCGGTCTGGCGCGACTGGACCATCACGTCGTGGATGTGCAGCGCGAGCTTGGGATCCATCGGTCCTCGGGGGCAGGGCGTGCAGGTCCGGTCGGGGGGCGGAGGTGGCGTGAAAGGTGCCGAGTCCGCCAGGCGGGAAAGGGCCAACAGTATAGTCCAGTGCGTGTCGCGCGCGGGGCCGCAGCGTGGAATTTACCGCAGCGCCTCGTGATTCCGCGCGCACGGGGTTGGGCTGGCGCCCCGCGCACCTTTTCGGGTACAAGCCGCGGGCCGACCCAACGGCTGCAGCGCATCGGGGAGACTTTCATGCCGGGCAAGACGTTCGACGACCTGACACGAAACTGGCCACAGCGCGAGCGACAAGTGCTCGAGACCCTGCGCGATCCGTTCGCCATCCAGGTGTTTCTGGACGAAACCCCTTACAGCACCGAGTCGATCTACCGGTCGCCGCTGTCGGTGCTGCGCGACCGCCGGGCCCACTGCTTCGATGGCGCCTTGCTGGCCGCCGCGGCCCTGCGCCGCATGGGCGAACCGCCGCTGATCCTCGACCTGCGCGCCCATGACGACGACGACCACGTGCTGGCGATCTTCAAGCGCGACGGCCACTTCGGCTGCATCGCCAAGTCCAATACCTCGGTTTTGCGCTATCGGGAGCCGGTGTACCGCAGCTTGCGCGAGCTCGCGATGTCGTTTTTCGACCTCTACTACAATCTGGACCGCAAGAAGGCGTTGCGCGAGTACTCACGGCCGCTGGACCTGAGCGTATTCGACCGCTTCGACTGGATGGGGTCCGATGCCGGGCTGGAGCGGATCGCGACTCGACTGGACACGATCCACCACGAGCGGCTGCTGACACCCGCGATGATCGCTGGGCTGTCGCTGGTGGACGAGAAGCTGTACGCGGCGGGGTTGCTGGGTTCGGATGCCGCGGGTCTGTTCCAGCCGACGGGCAAGTCCGAGGAAGCGAAGTAACGACGCCGACTTCGGCAGGCTACAGGCCAAAGTAGACGCGCGCGACGGCTTCCAGCCCCTCGGGCGGATAGCCGCGCGGGCCCTGATAGCGCATGCCGTTGATGAAGACCGACGGGGTGCCGGTGACACCGGCCTGCCCGCCCTCGTTGTTGTCGCGCTGGATCAGCTGCTTGCCGACGCCCGCGGCCAGATCCGCCTTGAACTTGTTGACGTCAAGGCCTGCCTGCTGGGCATACCGCTCGAGATCGGGCTGGGTCAGCGCCTGCTGATTCGCAAACAGAATGTCGTGGTATTCCCAGAACTTGCCCTGAGCCGCAGCGGCCATCGAAGCCTCGGCGGCGATCTGCGCGTTGTCGTGGATGGTCAGCGGCATGTGCTTGTAGATGACCTTGACGTCATTGGGGAATCGCTTCTGGAATGCTTCGATGCTGGGGCTGAGCTTGGAGCAGAACGGGCACTGGAAGTCCTCGAACAACACAACCGTGATCTTGGCGGTCGGGTTGCCCTTGACCGGGCTGCCCTGGGTCTGGAACTGCACTGCGGGTCCGCCGGTCTGCTCGAAGAACTTGCCGGTGCTGACGGTCGACTCGTACAGCCTGGCAGCAGGCGTGCCGGATGCGACCGCCGACTTGGCCTTGACCAGCTGCTCATCGATCAGGACCTTGAGCTGGTCGAAGTTCTTGGGCGGCTTGATGCGTACGCCGTTGGCCAGAATGTTGGGGAAGGTGTTGGCCGCCACCTCATTGGCGAGCAGGCTGTCGCGCAGCACCTGACCGCGGAACTTTCCGGAATCCAAGTCTTTCTTGAAGCGCGCGACGTCCAGACCCACGCCGGCGGCGACGGACTCCATCGTGCCGCGGTCGATGGCCTGCGACGCCATCAGCTTGTCGTGGAACGGCCAGAACTTGCCCTGCGCGTTGGCGGCCAGCGAGGCCTCTGCCGCGGTGGCGGCGTCGGGGTGCGGCGCGGCGATCACCTTCTGCTTGAAGCGGAATTGCACCTTGTCGCCGTACTCCTTGGCGGCCTTGGCGATGGCCGGGGCGAAGTCGGAGCACTCGGGGCATCCGAACGCCGAGAACACGACGACCTTCACCAGTGCCGAATCAGGACCCAGCTTGGGGTCGTCGGCGTGGATCTGCACGCGCCAGACCTGGTTGGGATCGGCGGGCGCGCTGGGGGCGGCCGTGGGTGCCGACGGCGCGGGCATCGCAGAGGGAGCCGCAGCGGACGTCGGCTCGGATGTCGTCGGGGCCTGTGCCGTCACGGTTTGCGCAGCAGCCGCGTCGGCAGCGACGCCGGGGGCTTGCGTGGCGTGCCGGGTGGAGATCCGGCCGCCCACGTAGCCGGCAATCACCAGGGCCAAAAGGACGATCAGGGCATGGTCGCGTTTCATATCGCCTCGTTGCGGAAAGAATCGACAGCAGATGAGGAGCAGCGTCGCGGCAGCTGCGGCCGCGAACTCTCCCAACACGGCGCCGCGATACCGCATTCCGGATCGCGATGCAACTGCTCCGACCACGGCGAGGGCCGGCATTTGTCTCAGCCGGGCGGGTCTGGCATCGTGCGGCCCGCACAGATCGACCGGGAGTTTCTGTTCTCGCCGGGAACCGCGCGAATCCCTTGCAGGAGCGTTGCAGATGTCAAGCCGAAACCGTTGGACCGCCGTGCTGGCGTGCGCGGCACTCACAGCGACGCTAGGGTGCGACTCGGGCTTCATCGACACGGGCGGCTACCTCGTGTCGAACGAGCAGGAGGTCGAGCTCGGCAAGGGCGTCGATGTGGAAATCGAGAAGGAATACAAGATCGTCGACGCGAGCGAGCCACTGGCTCAGTGGGGCGTGCAGCTTGCCGCCAAGCTTCAAGCGGCGTCGGTCGGCTTCCGCGACCCGGCCGAGTTCGGGGGCTACAAGGTCGAGGTGATCGCCGACGACGAGCTGGTCAACGCGTTCGCGGCCCCGGGCGGCTACACCTACGTCTCGACGGGCCTGATCCTGTCGGCCAGCAGTTGCGCCGAGATCGCGGGCGTGTTGGGGCACGAGATGGGGCACGTCGCCCACCGCCACGGCGTCAAGGCGCTGGAGAAGAGCTATCTGGCGACCGAGCTGGCGACGGCTCTGCTGGGAGAGGGCACCGGCAGCGATCTGGCGGTGTTGGCGTGGGAGTTTCTGGCGTCCACCAAGTTCAGCCAGATTCAGGAGAAGCAGTCCGACTCGACCGGTCTGCAGATCGCGTTTGACGCGGGCTACAACCCCTACGCGCTGGTCGACTTTTTCCAAGTGCTGTTGGCGCAGGAGCGGGCGGCGGGCGTGGCCATGCCGGAGTTCCTGTCGTCGCACCCGGAGACTCTGGACCGCATCAACGCGATCACGGCCGAGATCGAGAGCCGGTACGGTGCCGCGGCGAATCCCAAGACGACCCAGAGCTACGAGTGCCAGGGCACGCAGCTCAAGCTGATCGACGTGCAAAACGCGATCAAGGCCAAGCAGTACAAGATCAAGGCGGGCACAGGCACGCAGCCCCGGCAGCGCGGGAACTGACAAAGCACGCTCAGAATCTCATGCCCCACTTGGCGCGATAGCTGAACCAGCTCCACGTCAGCCAGACGGAGATTCCGATCCCGACGATGACCAGAAACGCGCTGTGGCTAAACAGCAACGCCAACAGCGTTACACCCCAGCCGCCCAGTGCGATTCCCCCCTTCTTGGCGGCTTCGCTGCGTTGCTTGGAAAGCGGTCCTCCGGACATCTCATGCTCCTTGCCCGGCAACAGATCGCGGGCGTTTGCGGCAGGATAGCGCGGACCGCGTCGGATGCGATACCGGGAGTCACGCGCTTGGCGGGTAAGGAAGCTTGCCAGCAGACCCGGGTGACTGGAAACTTCGCGCCAAGCGGTCCACTGCGGCCGCCAGCCCGTGCCGCTGCTGCGGCCAACAGGACTTGCCGTGAAGCGCCTCCTCCCGACCTCTCGTGACTGGACCCTTGCCCTCTCTCTGACGGCCTTGATGGCGGGGATGCTCGCGTGCGGCTCATCCGCGGGGGGCGGCGGCGGCGGCTATGTTCCAACGGACACCGATGCCTCGTACGACCTGTTTGGCGACGTCTCGCCGTTCGACAGCCAGACCGACACGACGCCCGACGTGAACCCGCTGTCGTGCGCCGGGCGCTGCGGGGCCTACGACTCGGTCGCCGCTTGCCAATGCAATCCCGAGTGCTTGCAGACCAATACGTGCTGCACGGACTACGACAAGTTCTGCGCGACGACCTGCAACGTGGCGGGAAACTGCGACGATGGCGACCCTTGCACGTTCGACGACTGCAACGACGGCAGCTGCGTGCACTCCGCCGACCTCAGCTGCTGCAAGCTGGACTCGGACTGCGGCTCGCCGATGGGCTGCTCGATGCCCACCTGCGAGAACAGCAAGTGCGTCGAGAAGCCCAAGCCGGGCTGCTGCGCATTCGGCGAGTGCTGCGACTTCGACAAGAGCCAGATCAAGCCAGCCGGAGCGCCGTGCGGCACGCAGCTGCTGGCGACCGAGACCCAGTGCAACGACAACCTGATCCAGCAGCGCGAGAAGGTGGCCGGCTGCGACGGTCAGATTGCGGAAGTCTGCAGCCAGGACCCGAATGACGGCGTGTGGTCCGAGTGGAAGACCATCAGCGTGTGCGACAAGACCGCGGGCTGCATCCCGGGAGCTCCGGGCGAGCTGCCCACCTGCAAGGACGGCAAGCTGGCCGAGTGCGTCGACAATGCCGGCTGCGCCGACAAGAATCCCTGCACCACAGATATCTGCAAGGATACCAAGTGCTTGTACGGACCGGCCGCTGCGGGTGTCGCGTGTGGCACCAAGCCCCTGAAGTCCGAGTACAAGTGCAGCACCCCGGGGGCGGACGGCGACGTGATGGTGCGCAACTCCGTCGCGGGCTGTGACGGGTCAGAAGCCATGCAGTGCACCGAAGCCAGCCCCGCCTGGGGTCAGTGGCAGATCGCCAAGGCCTGCTCGTGGGACCAGGTGTGCAAGGTGACGGACCCGAACACGATTGGCACTTGCGTCGCCAAGCCGGCGTGCACGCCGGACACCACCTGCTGCACCCCGGAAGGCACCTACGCCGCGGAAGGCTCTGCGTGCGGCAAGACCACGCTGGACACCGAGACCAAGTGCGAGACGACCGAACCCGGCGGCAAGATCCTGACGCGCAAGGCCGTTGCCGGCTGTTCGGGCTACTCGACCTACTGCCAGAACTCCAGCAGCTCCTACTCGTGGGGGCCGTGGGAGGTCACCAAGTCCTGCACCCAGTTCCAGGCCTGTCAGGAGTCCTGGAACGGCGCGGAGTGCATCTCGCCCTGCAAGGCTGGCGCCACCTGCTGTACCGCAGACGGCATCTACGCGGCGCTGGGCACCAAGTGCGGCAGCTACGAGTTGGACAAGGAACAGAAGTGCAGCGGCCCCGAGAAGGGCGGCAAGATCCTGTCCCGCAAGTCCTACCAGGGGTGCACGGGCGACTCGACCTCATGCTCGTCGCAGGACGCGTACCTGGCGTGGACGGACTGGGCGGTCGAGAAGACCTGCGGCTCCACTCAGGTGTGCGAGGTGCAGTGGGGCTCGGCCAGCTGCGTGTCGGCCATCAAGTGTCAGGCGGGGTCGACTTGCTGCACCGCAGACGGCGCTTGGGCAGCCAAGGGGAGCAAGTGCAGCTCGTACGCCAGCGAGACCCAGTACAAGTGCGACTCGACGGCCAAGGGCGGCAAGATCTTGGTTCGCAAGGGCTATGACGGATGCACGGGCACCGGATCGTCCTGCTCGTGGGACAGCATCGACACCTGGTGGGACGTCTGGACCGACTCCGAGACCTGCGGCGCGACAGAGAAGTGTCAGGTCAACGCAAGCGGCACCTCGGGGTCTTGCGTCAGCGCGATCGTCTGCAACGCCGGGACGTCCTGCTGCACACCCGATGGAGACTACGCTCCGAAGGGCGCCAAGTGCGGAGATTACGTCAAGAAGTCCGAGTACAAGTGCGCCGGCGTCGACAAGGGCGCGGAGATCCTGGTGCGCGAGTCCTACAGCGGCTGCACCGGGTCGAGCACGTGGTGCTCGTTCGACGCCGCCGACGACTGGTGGTCCGACTGGAAGATCTACAAGACTTGCAGCGCCGCCCAGTATTGCAGCGTGTCCAGCCCGAACTTCCCCGGCACCTGCACCTCGACGGCACCCTGACGCCAACGGGCCGCAGGCATCGACTGCCGTGAGTCAGCTCGGGAGGTTGCGCGACTTCAGGTCGACGGGGCGACCGGTTCCTGATCGGTGTTGACCAGAGCGGCGCCGAACAGCTGCACCACTTCGCGCGCCACGGGCCACGGGTCGTCGGGCAGGTGACCACAGAGCCACGCATACACCAGCCGGTCAATGGCGCCCAGGATCGCCAGAGCGACGAAGCGGTCGTCGGTCTTGCGGATCAGGCCGCGCACCATCAGCGACGACAGCAGGTCCGCCACGAACGCGTCCAGCTGGGCACCACGCGAACGCAGCCAGTCGCCCACGGAGCCCGGATTGCGTTGCTCGCGGTAGAACAGCAGCGTCGCCTCAGGATTCTGAGACACGGCCTCGATCAACGCTTGGGCCAGCACCAGATACGCGGCCTGGGTGCCGTCCTCGTCCATTGCCTCGTCCAGTGCCTTGCGGGCATCGACCAAGGCGTCCACCGCGGGGTCCAACACGGCACCGACCAGTGTGCGGAAGATCGTCTCCTTGTCGTCGAAGTACAGGTAGAACGTGCCGCGCGCGACGCCCGCCTCGGCCGCGATCTGCTCGATGGTGGTGGCGTGGAAGCCCTGTCCCAGAAACAGCCGCAGGGCCGCAGCCTCCAGGTCCGTGCGCTTCTTGGCCTTGTTGTCTTCCCGTCTACCCATGTCGACCGCCCTTTGCGTGGACGCGACTTGTAACAGGCCCTCGGGGTTGGCGCCAACAGGGTCACACTTGGCGCGGGAACGGGCGGCTATGCGATGCCGAAGGCCACGACGCGCCACTGTTCTTCCTGCAGACGAAACGCATTGAAGAACAACGGGGTGTGGGGTTGGGCGGTGGCGGCCAGCCAGACCACGACGTCGGATTCTGCCAGGTGGCGGAGCGCACCCTGTAGCTGCGGCCTTGCGGTGACCCAGCCTTCGAGCGCCAGGGAGCGCAGGCTGCCGACGTCGCACCACCCCGCCGCGCAGAACGTTGGCGGCGCCAAGCGACCGGCGCGGGCGTTGGCTGTGAGAACGGGCGCAAAGCTGCGGCGCACGGCGTCACGTCCCTGCACCGGACGGCGTCCTTCGTCGGTGAACAGGTCTCCCAGGTGATCCAGAAATGCG
This sequence comes from uncultured Myxococcales bacterium, assembly GCA_903955385.1. Taxonomy (GTDB): domain Bacteria; phylum Myxococcota_A; class UBA9042; order UBA9042; family UBA9042; genus CAJBNH01. Next base: position 71,315 of record CAJBNH010000189.1, read on the forward strand.
ACGGACCCCGTGTAGAACGCCGCGGCCTGATGCGTCGCCACGGCAGCCAGTGCCGCCGGCAGTGTGTCGGAAGGATGCAGCGGTGAAGCGACCGGCATGAAGGTCCCCGTACGCCAAGCCCCCGGGAAGCGACGGGGGGCGTGGCGCAGCGAAGGGGATTACTTGAGCTTGATGCGGGCGACCAGCGGGCGGCGCTGGGTCGGGCTGTTGGTGACCACGGTGCCACTGTCGTTGGTGCCCTGCGACCCGACGACGTACAAGGACCCGGTGACACCATCGAGCCAGATGCGACCCACCGACGTCTGCTCATTGGGCGAGCCGCAGGTGATCAGGTTCTTGTCGTAGATCAGCAGCTTGTCCCACACCCACTTGGTGCCGTCGTAGGTGCCGTGCAGCACGAACACCGCGCGGCAGACGCCCAGCGAGTAGTACTCGCCAGCCACCCAGGCGGTCTTGTCGGAGACCTCGATGGAGCGAACGTCGAACGCGGCGCTCCAGACCACAGGCATGCCGACGAAGTTGGGCGTTTCCGAGGCCCACTTGCCGCCCTCGAAGCTGAGCAGCGTGCCGTAAGCACCACCGGCCAGCACATGGTCAGCTGCCGAACCGTCGATCGCACGCAAGGCACCGATCGACGGGCTGCCGACCGGATTGATCGGCGCGACAAAGGGCTCCTTCAACGTGTTCGATTCGATCAGCGCCAGGCCGCTGAACCCGGCCGCGCCGCCACATGAGCTCACGGCGTTGCCGTCCCAGAACGCCACGCCTGCATACGTCGGCGATCCGTTGGCATCCAGCACCGAGCCAGCGATAAAGACCGCCTTGTCCGACGCAGCGAAGATGTCCGCGACATCCATGCGCACCTGACCGCAGGACAGCGAGGTCTGCGAGCCGATCGCCATGCGGGTCGCGCCGACCCAAGCATTGTTGGCGCCGTGGCTGACACGACCAAGCGTGCTGACGAGGCCCTGATTGTACGACGGACCACCGTACACATACATCCAGTTGTTGTTCGCGGCGTAGACGTCGACGGCTGTCAGACCACGCGGATAGAAGCTGAACAAGTTCCAGAGTTGCGGCGAGTTGTTTGAGGACCAGTAGCCGGGTGCGCCCGCTGGCTCCATCGTCAGGGGGTACTGATTGTTGTAGTAGTCCCCGACGGAGAGCCGATTCGCCATGGCGTTCATCGACGTGTACCACCCGGAGTTGAATCCTTGGGTGCCGCGAGCAGAGATGGTCAGGTTCGTCTCCGCCGTCTCGACCATCGAGCCAACTTTGTAGGAGAGCGTGGTTCCGTTGTAGTAGCCGCTCCACGCCGACAGGTTGACCGGAGCCTTGTCGCCGGTTCGGCCAATGCCCGTCAGCATGCCCTGCACCGTACCGCCCGGCATGGCCTGGACGGAGATCTCGAGGCCCGTGCACAAGCTGCCGGAGCAGAACTGCCCGATCGTGTTGGGCGCACCGGACTTGCACACGGTGCCAAACGCCTTGTCCACGGCACCGCAACCGGCCTTCGGGTCGCAGACGTCGGTCGTGCACTCCAGACCGTCGTCGCAGGTCTTCGGCGCGGGCGGCACACACTTGCCCGAGATGCAGGTAGACACCGGCTGGTACTGCGTGCCGGCGCACAAGCCATCGGCACACGGCACGCCGTCGGCCCACGGCAAGTGCACGCAGCCCTTGACGGCGTCGCACAGGTCGTTGGTGCAGAAGTTCTTGTCGTCGCAGTCCGGCGGGACGCTGCCGACGCACAAACCGACCGCGCAGACGTCCTTGGTCGTGCAGGCGTCGTTGTCGTCACAAGCGGCGGTGTTGTTGGCGAACACGCAGCCCTTGCCGGGGTCGCAAGAGTCGTTGGTGCACACCTTGTTGTCGTTGCACACCAGCTTGGGGCCGCCGACGCAGGAGCCGTTGGCGCAGGTGTCCTTGGTCGTGCACGCGTCGTTGTCGCTGCAACTCAGGACATTGTTGGTGAACACGCAGCCCTTCACGGTGTCGCACTTGTCGTCCGTGCACGCGTTCTTGTCGTCGCAGGTCGGGGGCACGCCGCCCACGCACTTGGTGGCGGCGCACTTGTCGTTGGTCGTGCAGGCGTTGCTGTCATCGCAGGTCACGGTGTTGGCCGTGTACACGCAGCCCTTGACCGGGTCGCAGGTGTCGTTGGTGCAGATGTTCTTGTCGTCGCACACCACGGCCTCGCCGCCGCACTTGCCCGCGCTGCAAACGTCCTTGACGGTGCACAGGCTGTTGTCGTTGCAGGCGTTGGTGTTGTTCTGCTGGATGCAGCCGGTCTGCGGGTTGCACAGGTCATTGGTGCAGACGTTGTTGTCGTCGCAGCTCTTGGGGGCCGGCGGCGCGCCGCAGACCTTGTCCGTGCAGACCGGGGCGCCCTGGAACTGGCCGTTGCCCGTGCAGCTGGTCTCGCCGCAAGACGTTCCGTTCGCCACGGTGAGGTTGATGCAGCCGCCCTGTGCGTCACACGAGTCGGTCGTGCACAGGTTGTTGTCGTCGCAGTTCTTGCCGCCGGTGCCCTTGCAGACGCCACCCGCGCAGAAGTCGTCGGTGCTGCACTCATTGCCGTCGTTGCACGCGACCGTGTTTGGCGTTGTGGTGCAGCCCTTGGTGGGGTCGCACTTGTCGTCGGTGCAGGGGTTCTTGTCGTCGCAAACCAGCGCGGCGCCAGACTTGCAGACCCCGTTGGCGCAGGCGTCGTTCACCGTGCACAGCGAGCCGTCGTCGCAGGCCGCCGTATTGTTGACGGTCTTGCAGCCGACCAACTTGTCGCACGAGTCGTCGGTGCACGGCAGATTGTCGTTGCAGATGACGATGTTGCCGCCCTTGCAAAGGCCAGCAGAGCACGCATCTTGCGTCGTGCAGGCGTCGCCGTCGCTGCAGGCGACGGTATTGTTGACATGACCGCAGCCGCCAGAGGGGTTGCACGAGTCGTCGGAGCACGGGTTGTTGTCGTTGCAGTTGATCGGGTCACCCGTCTTGACGCAGGTGCCTGCGGTGCAGGTCGATGCGGGAACCTGGGTCAGGCCGTCGCAAGCCGCCGCGATGCAGGTGGTGCCGTCGGTCGCGCTGGCGCTCTGGCAACCCTTGGTCGGGTCACAAGAATCGACCGTGCACGCGTTGCCGTCGTCGCACACCACGGGCTGGCTGGCGGTGCAGGCGCCGTCTTTGCACGTGTCGCTCTTGGTGCAGGCTGAGCCGTCGTTGCAGGATGCAACGTTGTTTGTCGCGCTGCAGCCCTTCGCCGGGTCGCACGCGTCGTCGGTGCAGACGTTGCCGTCGTTGCAGTCCTTCTTGTCGCCCGGCACGCAGGTGCTGCTCTGGCACACGCCGGCCGAGGTGAAGGTCAAGCCACTGCAGCCTGCCGCGACACACACCGCGCCGTCCGCCAAAGGCTTGGCCGCGCAACCGGTCTTGGGGTCGCAGGTATCCTCCGTGCAGGGGTTGTTGTCGTCGCAGGTCAGCGCGGCGCCGGGCTTGCAGGTGCCATCGATGCAAGTGTCGCCCTTGGTGCAGGCGTCGCCGTCGTCGCAAGCGGACGCGGTCACTTCGTGCTTGCAGCCCGTCGCCGGGTCGCAAGCGTCCGTCGTGCAGGCGTTGGAGTCGTTGCACACCTTCTCAGCGCCTGTGCAAACGGCCGAGATGCATGTGTCGTCCGTGGTGCAGGCGTTGCCGTCGTCGCACGAGCCCTGAAGCTCCTCGTACATGCAGCCCTTCACCTGGTCGCAGCTGTCCTTGGTGCAAGGGTTCTTGTCGTCGCAGGACTTGACTGTGCCGGTCTTGCACTCGCCGGTGCCGCAGTAGTCGCCCTCCGTGCACGGGTTGCCGTCCTCGCACGAGCCGCTCTTCGGCGAGTTGCCGCAACCCGAGCCAGGGTCACAGCTGTCGTTGGTGCACTGCATGCCGTCGTCGCAGTTGGTGACGCCGCCACCCTGGCACTTGCCCTCCTTGCACGCATCGTTCGAGGTGCAGAAGTCGTTGTCGTTGCAGGGGGTCGTGTTGGGCGTCGTCGTGCAGTTGCCCGTCTTGACGTCGCACGCGTCGGTCGTGCACGGATTCTGGTCGTCGCACGCCTTGGCCTTGCCCGGCAGGCACTCGCCCGACTGGCAGGTGTCGTCCACCGTGCAGCTGTTGCCATCGTTGCAGGCCTTGCCGTTGCCGGCGGGCTTGCTGGCGCACTTGCCGGCCACACAGGCGTCGTCGGTGCAGTCCAGACCGTCGTTGCAGTCGGCGTCGGCCTTGCACTCGCAGAACGGGGTGCCCAGGCACTTGCCGTACGAGCAGGCGTCGCCCTGCGTGCAAGCGTTACCGTCATCGCACACGTCGGCGTTGAAGCCGGCTACGCAGCCCAAGCCGGGGACGCACTTGTCCGTGGTGCAAGCGTTGTTGTCGTCGCAGATCTTGGCGGTGCCGGGCTTGCACTTGCCCTCGAAGCACTTGTCGTCCTGAGTGCAGGCATCGCCATCGTCGCAGGGATTGTCGGAGGCGGCGTCGAACTGGCAAACGCCCTGATTGCACGTGTCGAACGTGCAGGCGTCCTTGTCATCGCACTCCTTGTCCTCGGTGCAGCTGCAGCTGGGCTTGCCGAAGCAGAGGCCGGCCGAGCACGCGTCGCCCGTGGTGCAGTCGTTGCCATCGTTGCAGGCGCCGGTGTTTGGCTTGTAGGCGCAGTTGCCGGTGTCCGGGTCGCACGAGTCGTCGGTGCACGGGTTGTTGTCGTCGCACGTCACGGCGCTGGAGCCGGGCTCGCACTTGCCTGCCGCGCACTTGTCGCCCTTGGTGCAAGCGTTGCCGTCGGTGCACGCGGTCGTGTTGGGCAGATAGGTGCAGCCGGTGGCCGCGCTGCACTTGTCGTCGGTGCAGGGGTTGCCGTCGTCACAGGTCAGGGCCGCGCCGTTGCCGCACTTGCCGTCCTTGCAGACATCGTTCTGGGTGCAGCCGTCGCCGTCGTCGCAGGCGCCCTCGAACGCGGTGTGGACGCACCCCGTGGCCTTCTCGCACGAGTCGGTCGTGCAAGGAGAGCCGTCGTCACAGTTCGCCGCGCCGCCGCCCACGCACTTGCCAGCACTGCAAGCGTCGTTGGTCGTGCACATGTCGCCGTCGTCGCAGGCGACCGTGTTGTTTACGTGCTGGCAGACTCCAGCAGCATCGCAGGTGTCGGTGGTGCAGGGGTTCTGGTCGTTGCAGTCGGCCGGCACGCACGTTCCCACGCCATCGGCCGTGACCGTGTCGGGCAGCGCGACGTCCGCAGTGTCGCCCACGACCGCATCGACGGCGTCGGCGAGGACGTCCCCTTCTTCCCCTTCAGGTCCGATCACAATGTCATCGCTGCCGCAGGCAGAGAGCAGGAAGATCGGAACCAGCACCAGAAATCCGACGGTCGTCGAGCGAAGGCGAAGACGTCGACACATGGGAACCCCCTTATTAGGGCAAATTGGGTCTCGAATTGAAGCGATCACGAGATCCGGCAAGGTTCGGTTGGACGCGCTGCAGGCGAGTCCCTGGGGAGAGCACGGCGACGCAAACAAAGATTCAACGTGCCGTGGTGTTGGCTAGGATACTGCGAACGATCCGGTTCTGCGAGTGGTTCGTCGAACTTCGTTTCTCCTGCGCCGAAAGCCGTGACGCTTGAGCAAGGGCCCGGAAATTCGCACGAGTTTGCGAAATCTCGGCTGACCCGGAACGGGACAATCCTGCTCCGGCATTCCGGGACTGGCCGGTCGCGCGGGGGGCTGCTATCGTCGCGGCCGCCCAAGACCTTGGCCCCAGAGCCTCCCCCCGGACCCTCCGCCAGGACCTGCCGTGACCCCCGATCCTGCCGAACAGCCTGCGTCTCTCGTCAGCGTCGTCGTCGTGCGCGGTGGCGGTGACTTGGGCAGCGGCGTGGTGGTGGCGCTTCGTAGGGCGGGCTGGCCGGTGGTCGTTCAGGATCTGCCGCGTCCGACTGCCCTGCGCTTGACCGTTGCGTTTGCATCGGCGGCGCTGTCCGGCCGCGTGCAAGTGGGCGAGTTCACGGGAGTGCACGCGCCGACGCTCGACGCCGTTCATCAGTCGCTACAGTGCGGCGACGTGCCCGTTTGGACTGGCGATCTGACAGAATTGCTTGCGCAGTTGAGCCCGCACGCGTTGGTGGATGCGCGGTTGCGGGGCTTGAGCGACGCCGACCTGACCCCCGTCGTCGCGCCCGTGGTCGTTGCATTGGGTCCCGGCTGGCGCGCTGGCGAGCACTGCACCTACGTCATCGAAACCCAGCGGGGACCCGACTTGGGCCGCGTCCTCGACCACGGAACGGCGCAGTTGCACACGGGCATTCCCGGTGACGTGCAAGGGCTCACCAATGAACGACTTCTTCGCAGCCCTACGGCGGGCGTGCTGCGGCGCCGCAAGGAAATCGGCGACCTTGTCGAGGCTGGCGACGTGGTGGCCACCGTGGACGGGCAGCCTGTCGTGGCGGCGATCTCCGGCATGATTCGAGGCTTGCGACTCGACGGGCTGTGGATCGAGCAAGGTCGCAAGGTCGGTGACGTGGACCCGCGGAGGGACCGCACGCTGTTGGACGTGCCCAGCGACAAGGCAGAGCGGGTCGGCGCCGGCGTTGTCGAGGCGCTGCGCCGAGGCCCAGTGGACCCTAGCGATCGACACACAGCGAAGCCTTGACGTCGCAAGGGACTTGTCGCACGGTGCTGCGCCGCGACCCCAGACCCGACCCAGCCCGACGAACTTCGGGCAGGTCCGGCGGACTGCCGACCAGGAGAATCCCCCCATGCCCCGTTTCCTCCGCTCGCGTTACCTGCTGCCCTTGGGCGACACGCTCGGCCGCTCCACGCGCATCCAAGACGGCTACGTGCTGTGGCAGGGCGATCGCCTGCTGGAGGTCGGCGCGTACACGCCCGAGGTCGGTGAGCGTCTGGTGGCCGCACACGGGCCGACGCTTGAGGTGATCGGTCGCAAGGACGCGCAAGGTCCCGCCACGCTTGCGGATCTGGTGCAGCTGCCGGGCGTCGTGCTGCCGGGCTTCGTCAAGTGCCATGGCCACGACCACGAGCCGCCCATCATCGGTCTGGTCAAGGACGTGCCGCTGACCAAGTGGCTGGACGGTATCGTCAATCCGTTCACGCGCTTCATGACCGAGGAGCGCGATCGGCTGGTCCAGCTGTTGGGTCGCACGCCGCAGCAGGTGTCGTACTTCAAGGCGCGGCTGGACGACCTGTCCTACGGCATCACTACCGCGATGACGCACCACTGCAACTACTCGAAGTATTTTGCGGATGATCTGGTGGCGTCGGCGGAGGCCGCGGGCACTCGCCTCATCGCGGCGGTCGGCAGTCAGGATCGGCACTACTACGCCGCCATCCTCGACACGCCAGCGCAGGCGGTGGCCCGACTCGACGGCTACCACGCCAAGCACGCGGGCAAGGCGCGCATCCAGGTGATCCCCGGCCCCGACCAGCTGTTTTCGAATGGCCCCGAGATGCTGCAGGCGCAGAAGGCTTGGGCACGCGAGCACGGCACGCTGTTTCACTGTCACAGCGCCGAAGAGAAGGCGACGACCGCGTGGTTCCGCCAGACGTACGGCGAGACAGAGGTCGAGTACGCGTTGCGGATCGGCATCCTGGACGAGCACACCGTGCTGGCCCATCAGGTGCACACCACCGACGGCGACCTGGAGATCCTGGCCCGCACCGGCACGCGCATCGTCCACAACCCGCTGGCCAACACCATTCTCGGGTCGGGCATGCCGCCCATCATGGGGATGCTGGAGAAGGGCATTCCGGTCGCTGTCTCGACCGATGGCTCTGGCAGCGCCGACAATCAGAACATCCTCGCGGCGGCACGACTGGCCTCGCAGTATCAGAAGGCCCTGCACTGCAACGCGGAATTCCTGCCGGCGCAGCAGGTGCTCGAGATGATCACGATCGACGCGGCGGCGGTTCTGGGCGTGAACGCCGGTAGTCTCGAGCCCGGCAAGGCGGCGGATCTGGTGCTGCTGGGCCTCGACAAGCCGAACATGGTGCCCACGCGGCTGAACAACGTCGTCGAGAACCTGATCTGGGCTTCCGACGGCAGCGAAGTGCGGTTGGTCGTGGCAGGTGGTGAGGTGGTGCGCGAGGGCGACCGCTACCTGACGCTCGATGCCGACCGCATTCTGCGCGACGTGACCGTGCTGGCTGAGGAATACGACCGCTGGTCTGCCACCGCGCCCGCGCTCAGCGGCACCGGCGTCAACGTCTGACCGTCCGACAGTCCGAACGTCCCGCCTCGACAGCGTTGACCCGCCCAGACTGCCGGGCCACCATCCAGCTCTCCGTAGCGTCAAGGGTTTTGGACACGACGTCAGACGCCGTGGCGGCGCATCCCGGCCCTGCGCCGAAGCAGTCTGGTCAGGCCCGCCAGTGCAAGCAGCAGCAGCGCGCCATCCGGCAAAGCGGAGTGGGATGCGGAGCAGCCAGCGCCGTTCGACGCCACCAGCGCGTTCACCGGCACACCACTTCCGCCGCCGTCGCCCGTAGGCAGCCCGTCGCGCAGCGATCCATCGGTCGTTGTCGTGGCATCGCCAGAGGGCGGGAAGAAGTCGTTCGGATCGAAGGACAAACCACCGCACAAACCGAACTTGCACGGCGAGTCCTCGGGGCAGGGCAGCAGCTTGGCCTCCCCGCCCGTACAGGGGCTGGTCAACTGCACCGCGCTGCCCACGCAGCTGGCCTTGATGGGCTGGTCGCCGCCCGAGTGGGTGCAGGCGCCGTCCTCGCAGCCGTCCTGCGTACACGTCTCGCCGTCGTCGCAGCTCTGTGCGGCGCCAGCGGTACATGCGCCGGCAAAGCAGCTGTCGCCCACGGTGCAGCCGTCGCCGTCGTCGCAGGCCCCGTCGGTGGCGATGGCGGTGCAGGTTCCGTCCTGGCAGCTGTCTGAGGTGCACGGGTTGGCGTCGTCGCAAGGCTTGGGGGCGCCCGCGCACACGCCGTCCGCGCACGCGTCGGCGTAGGTGCAGGCGTTGCCGTCGTTGCAGCTGCCGGTTTGCGCGACGTGGGTGCACTGCCCTCCCAGACAGGCGTCGCTGGTGCAAGGATTGCCGTCGTCGCAACCGAAGCTGGGGCCAGCGAGGCAGCCGCTGTTTGCGCACATGTCACCGGCCGAGCAGGGGTTGCCATCGTCGCACGGGGCCGCGTTTGGGACGTGCTGGCAGGTACCATTGACGCACGGGTCGTCTGTGCACGGGTTGCCGTCGTTGCAGTCGGCGCACGCGGGCACCCCGCAGACGGCGCTGCCTGGGCCGGACTGTCCCGGCAGCTGGGAGCACGGTTGGTCTGGCGGGCAGGGGACCTCGGTCAGGCCACCCTTGGCATCACACCGCAAGCGCTTGCCCTGGAAGCAGAGGTCGCCCGCGGTGGGAACCGTGCTGGGGCTGGCCGCGCAGAACGCCGAGATGCAGGTTGCGGGGCCGCCCAGCACGGTCGAACACCACGCACCGTAGGCACCGCAGTCGCCGGGGTCCTTGAGGCTGCCGTTGTCGCAGGTCGCAAACGTCCCGCCTTTCTCATCCGGCGTGCACACTTGCGTCACGCCCGTGGCGGGGCACAAGCTTGACACGCAGCGCACGCCCAAGCTGTCAGCGACACAACTGGCGGCCGATGCGGCGCAGTCGACCTTGTCGCACTTGGCGTCGACGGTGGCGGTGCCCTCACAGTGGGGTTGGCAGGTCGCTGCGGTCTGCAGCAGCTTGCGCTGGCGGGCGCCGTAGTCCGCGCTGACCGACCGCAGGCCGTACACGCAGCCCGACGCGCAGCCCTTGCACTCGTAGGCGTACACGCTGCCCCACGGATCTCCCTTGTGATACAAGAAGATATGCCCTGCACCGTTCTTGTTGTAGGTAAACGCGTCGGCCTTCTGGACGTCGCCTTTGGCGATTTTGCTCCACCAGGTCTCTTGGTTGGTGAAGTTGGCGGTGCTGTACGGGTGGTAGTACGTGTCCAGCGCAGTAGGCTTGTCGACCTGCCACGCCTTGCCCACGAAGCCGCTGCAGTCGGCGCCCCAGGGTCCCGAGTGGGTGCAGTCCGGGCAGCCGTCGGCCCCAGTCGGGGTGCATGTTCCCTTCGCGGTCGCCCCCGGCTGCCACTTGGCGCCGCCCCACCAATAGCTGAAGCCGACGACGGTCTTGCCCAGGGCCATGACTGCGTCGCGCGTCATCGGCTCGGGCTTGGCCAGGGCGGGCGGCGTCCACGTGAGCGCCATCGCCACCAGCAACAAAAAAGCCAGGCGTTTTGCGATCATGGCGCCCACCTCTCGATGCGCAGGCCAGACTCACCGCGGCACATGCTGTACAGGGCGCCGTCGCCTCCGATGCGGGCGGTGCGGAACTGCTCCTCGGGGCCGATGGGAGGGCACAACGTCAGGCGCTGCACCTCGCGACCGGTCGCATCGACTGCGACGGCCATGCGACCTCGCTCGACCGGAGCGTCCTCTCCCGGCACAAAGCGAGCCAGGTCGACGACCACCCACGTTCGCCCCGTCGCGTCAAAGGACACGTCGGCGATGGCCCAGATCGGCAGCGGCAGCTTGAGGTCCGCCACCCACTTCGGCGCGGTCTGGGGGCGGTGGGGCAGTGCAAGCGCCTGCAGCACCACACGATTCGGCGGCACCCGCAGCGCCTTGACCGCGCGCTGCCCGCCCGGCGCCACCCGTCCGGGCAGCAAGGGCCGCACCGGATCCGGCACCCCGGCAGAGTTCGACACCCGCACCAAGGTTGCGTGTTCAACCTCGACCCACAGACCATCGCCGCGCTGCCACAAGGCCGACACCGCGCCGGGCTCAGCAATGCCGCTTCCCGACAGGGCTACATCGGCCCGTGTCACTCCCGTCGCCGCGTCGACCAGGCGCGCCGACTTCGACACGAAGCGATCCAGCAGCCAAAGACCGTCCGTCGGGGTCAGCGCAAGATCTTGAGACGTCGCAGATACTTGTACAGACCCCAGCTGGGTCACGCCGCCGTCGGTTGCCACACGCAGCCGCTGCACCCGCCCGTTGACCTGGTCCAGCAGCCACACAGCGCCGTCCGGGGCGACGTCGAGGGCCATCGGCGCCTCCGGGTTCTGCTCGGCGGCCCAGCGCCGCCCCGCCTGACCGGGGGCAGCTCCCCAAGGCAGGTCGGCAACCCAGGACCGATGCCACGCGCCCTGAGACGCGAGGGCCGGGGTAGGCTTGGCGGCAATCGTCGCAGCGCCCGGACCCAGCGTCGGCGTCGCGGAGGGCCCATGGACAGAGGCAGCCGGTGCGCCGACGTTGGTGGTCGGTGGCGTTTGGGAGGGCACCGAGGCCCGCGGTTGACACGAGGCGAGCGCGAGTCCGGTGACCAGCGCCAATACCCAGTGCAGACGGCGGGTTCCAAAGGCTGGCGCGGCCATGCGTGACTCCTGCCGGGCAAAGGGCTAGTCGAGGTTGTAGAACAGCTGACACAACGGCTTTTGACAGGTCGGATCGGTCATGCCCTTGTCGCAGTACAGGCCGGGGCTGCAGTCGAACAGGCAGCCTTCGCCTTGCTTGGGCATGGGCGCGCACCGCAGCGTCCCAACGCCGTCCGGCACGCAGGAGCCTTGCGGGCCGCATTCGTTGCCGTCCTTGCACTTCTCGCCCGTTGCCAGGACCTTCGCGCACTTGCCGAGCGTGTAGCTGCAGAACAGGCCGTCCTGACACGCATCGTTCTCACACTTGTCGCCTTCCGCCAGCTTGAGCACGCAGAAGCTGCCGGACGGCCCGAACGCGCACGCCAAGTCGCCGCCCTTGCCGTCGCCGGTCACGTCGGCCTGGCTGCACTTCGACGGATTGGCACACGCTTCGCCCTTGCCCGGCGGGGGCTTGCAGACAAACGTGTCGGCCTGACAGGCAAGGCCCTCACCGCACACGAATGGCCCCATCTCGCCCATCGCACACGGCTGGCCGTCGCTGGGCATCGCCTCGCAGGTCTGCTTCTCCTGACTGCAGGCCAGACCGTTCGCGCAGCCGGTGCCATTCGCGCACGGCAGTCCCAACCCGGGCAGCGGCTGGCACTTGCCCTCCTGACACGTCAGGCCCGACAGGCACTCGCCGTCCTGGGTGCAGGGCGCCCCGTCCGCCTTCTGCGGCGCGCACGCGTTGTAGTACGGCCCCAGACACTTGCCGCCGTTGCCGCAGGACTCGCCCGCAGTGCAGGTCGTCTGAGGAATCGCGCACTTGCCCTCGATGCACGCGAGCATCAAGCCGCAGTCCTCGTCTTGGCCGCAGGTCGCGCCCGCCTCGCTGGGGGCGGTGCACTTGCTCGAAAGGCACTGCGTCAGTGGGGGGCATTCGGCGTTCGTCGTGCAGGGTTCGCCCACGGCGTGGGTGCTGATGCACACGTGGGTGTCCGGATAGCACACCCGCGACGCGCACTCACCGTGGCTCTGGCACGGGCTGCCGTCGGCCAGGCCCGCAGCCCCGCACTTGCCGGACACGCAGCCGGTGCCGTCGGCGCACGGAGCTTCGGTGCTCATGCACGCTTCGGAGCCCTTGGCGGTCCACACCAACATGCCGCGGCAGGCGGTATAGGGGATGGCGTCTTTGGCGGCGACCATGCAAGCCGGCAGCGTCTTGTCCAGCCATTCCAGACACTTGGAGACTTCAGCGGGGTCAAATCCGAGGGCCTGCGATTGGTCGACCATCTGACCGACCTTGTCCATGTCCTTTTGGCAAACGGACTGCATCTTGGCCAGGCAGTCCGCCGTCGACAGCGCGCCGCCCTTGGGAGCGCCGCAGCCGCAGCTCGCCGCCCGGTCGCACGCCCACTGGGCCCACGGGTCGCAAAAGGCCGAGAGGTTCAGCACCAGCGCAGGCGTCGTCGCGTCGGCATCGGTCGTTGCGTCTGCGACGTCCTGAACTGTCTCTTGCGCGGTGTCGGCCACCGTGTCGGTCGCATCCGGATTGGTGGAGGCCGTCGTGCTGCCCCCTGAACACGCCGCGAACAAAATCGTGCAGATGAACCAGACCTTGCGCATTCCCCGTCCTCCCGTCCCGGCCCCCGGGAGGACCGCAGCTTGGCAGAAACTGGCCAGTGACGTCCACGGTCCACCGGTGCCTGTCATCCAACGGAGGTCTCGCCGCGGGAAATGACTTGCGGGAAATCGTCGCCTTGCCGCGAGCTTGGCCGTCAGCTACAACCGTCGCAAGGGACAACTTGGCTAGAGGAGGCTCGCAATGGCACGGCTGGGGTTGCGTTCTTGGACGTTGGGGTGTTTGGCGCTTCTGGTGGCGGTGCTGGCGGCAGCTCCCTCCAGCGCGGGCGTGCCGGGTCGGGTGCTGGTCGAGGGTTTGCTGACGAGCACCGGCGGTGGCCCGGCAGCCGACGGCAAGTACGAGATGACCTTTCGGATTTACGGTCAGGCGCAGGGCGGCGCGGCGCTGTGGCAAGAGGCGGCGCAGGCCGTGGATGTGGCGAACGGCAGCTTCTCTGCCGCCTTGGGTGCGACAGCCGCCATCGACCCGGCGCTGCTGGCCAACAACACATGGCTGGGGCTGCAGGTTGGCGAGGACCCGGAATTGACGCGCAAGCCGCTTGCCTCCGTGTTTCTGGCGCTGCGGGCCGCAGTGGCCGAGAACCTGTCGTGCACCGGGTGCGTGACCGAAGCGATGCTGGACCCGAAGCTGGTGTCGGACCTTGCGCGCAAGTCCGAGCTGTCCAACGTCGCCACCTCCGGCAAGTACGCCGACCTGCAAGGGACGCCCGACCTCTCGGGGTTCGCCCAGACCGCCTCTCTAGCCGACATCGCCACGACCGGTGCTTACGCCGACCTGACCGGCACGCCCAAGCTGGCGAAAGTGGCGACCACAGGTGCGTACGCCGATCTTGCCAGCCTGCCGACCCTGCCTGAGTTGGGCAAGGCATGTGGAACGGGCTTGGTCGTCAAGGGGTTGAAGGCAGACGGCAGCTATGAGTGCGTCCAGGCGTTCGACGCGGCGTCGGTGCCCAAGGACCTGCTGGATGAGGTCTCGAACGGCCTGCTGACCAACCAGTTCAACGAGGTCGCCGCCAGCACCAAGACCCCCGTCGAGATCACGGACAACAACCCGGTTGGCATCAGCGACCTGATCGAAGTGCCGGACTTCGGCACCGCGCAAGCGCTGACCGTCACGGCCGACATCGCCAACAGCGACACGACCAACCTGGTGGTCAACCTGATCGACCCGGCGGGGACCAAGTTCGTGCTGTGGAGCAAGACCGCCAAGGGCACGGCGGTAAAGACCACTTGGCCAACCGACACCAAGACCGTGTCGGGCGACCTGACGACTTGGGTGGGAAAGAACCCCAAGGGCAAGTGGTACTTGGAGGTCATCGATACGGCATTCCTCAACAACGCCAAGGACGGAGTCCTGAAGAGCTGGAGCATCCAGGTGCAGGTCATGGCCTCCAGCAAGGTCGGTGTGGGCGGCGGTCTGGTGCTGAAGAACGGCATCGAGCCGCCCTATGCGTGCGGAGCCACGGTTGCCGGGTCGCTGTACTTCGATACGAAGATCAAGGCGGTGCGCTACTGCGACGGTGCGGTGTGGCGCAACCTGGCGGACAGCTGCGGCAACGGACTGCTGGACGCGAACGAGGAGTGCGACGACGGCAACAACGCAGACGGCGACGGCTGCTCGTCGGTGTGTGCGGCCTCGACGGGGTACGCAAAGTCCAAGCCAGGCAGCTCATGTCTCGACATCCTGACCAAGGCCAAGGCTGAGGCGCTCACGCCCAAGAGCGGCGCGTACTGGATCAAGATCGGCGCAGGCAACCCGTTCCAAGTCTACTGCAACATGGTGGACTACGGTGGCGGCTGGACGCTGGTGCTGAAGGCGGGCCTCGGCGCCGACTTGGCCTCCGTCGACCGTGCAGGCGCCTTCGACGTGCCGGCAACGGACGCCGATCAGCCCAACAACGGCGTGCTCCAGAAGATCTCCGACGCCAACATCAACCTGCTGCGCAAGGACTCAGGCGCGGCCATCGGCTACTGGGTCACGACGCCGGGCAGCGGAACCGGCAAGTACGGTGCGGAGATCTTCCACCGCTCAGATTGCGTGTTCAAGATGAACCAAAACAGCTCGCAAGTGCGCGCGACATCGTGCCACCAGTGGACGGTTTCCTATGCCGACTCGCCGAGTTGGAGTCAGGGCTGGCACTGGCACGCAAGCGATACCCAGGGCTACTCGTGGGCGTTCGGCTATGCCAATACGCTTACGTGCAACCAGGACGGCCGCGACTTGGGCACCCACGAGGGCGGGCACGCTCCGTTCCACCGCGGCTGGTGCGGCACGCAGGCATGGGGCATGGTCTACGCGCGCTAAGTACGCCCATCGCCGCGTGACACGCAGGTGATGATCTCGTCTTGGCCGCCTTGCTGCACCCGTGGTAGCCTCCGCCGCCCCCGTTCGGGGTCCAGCCGAGGTTCTGTTGATGTCCGACCGTTTCCGCCCGCTTTCGATGGAACAATTGACCGCCTGGGTGTTCGACGAGCTCGAGCGCAAAGACGCGATCTTCGGCATTCCGCGCAAGGCCTTCTTCCGTCCCACGCCGACGGACCCGTTTCGCCGCGCGCAGTACGGCCAAACGCTCGACACGCCGTTCGGTGTCGCCGCGGGGCCGCACTCCCAGCTGGCCCAGAACATCATCGTCGCCTGGCTGTGTGGCGCGCGCTTCATTGAACTCAAGACGGTGCAGACGCTCGACGAGCTCGAGATCTCCAAGCCTTGCATCGACATGCAGGACGAGGGCTACAACTGCGAGTGGTCGCAGGAGCTGAAGGTCCACGAGTCGTACGCCGAGTACTTGCGCGCTTGGGTGCTGATCCACGCCCTGCACAGAAAGCTGGGCCTGCCGGGGGACCGGCCGGGCATCGTCTTCAACCTGAGCGTGGGCTACAACCTGCAGGGCATCCAGAACCCCAACGTTCAGGACTACTTGCGTCGCGTGCGGGACACCGCTGCCGACCAGAAGCCGCTGATCGACATCGTGGCCAAGTACCTGCCCGAAGTGCGCCAGCTCCAGATCCCGTCGACCTTGTCCGACAACATTACGCTGTCGACCATGCACGGCTGTCCGCCAGCTGAGATCGAGAGCATTTCCAAGTACCTGCTGGCCGACTTGGGCTTCCACACCAGTGTCAAGCTCAACCCGACGCTGCTGGGGGCCGAGGGCGTCCGCGGTCTGTTGAACACGCAGCTGGGATTTGACGACGTCACGGTGCCGGACGAGGCGTTCGGCCACGACCTGAAGTACGTCGACGCGGTACCCATGCTGACCCGTCTGCGGGCGCTGGCACTGGAGCGTGGTCTGACGTTCGGCGTCAAGTTGACGAACACGCTGGAAGTCGTGAACCACCGCAACGTCTTCCCGGCCAACGAAAAGACGATGTACCTGTCAGGCCGACCGCTACAGGCGATCTCCTCCAGCTTGGCCGCCAAGCTCTCGGCGGAGTTCGACGGCGACCTGCCGATGTCGTACGCGGGCGGCGCCGACGCGTTCTTCATGCCGGGCCTGTTGTCCGCGGGCATGAAGACCATCACGGTCTGCTCCGACATCCTGAAGTCCGGCGGCTACTTGCGGATGCTGCAGTACATGCGGGAGACGGCGCGGGCCATGGACGCCTTCGACGCCAACGATCTGGACGCTTACGTCGTGCGGACGGCCGCGATCAGCAACGAATTCGCAGAGCAGTTCGCTCCTGTGCTGGGCCACCGCTTGGCCGGTCCGTTTGCCACGAGCAACGGTGTGGCGCTCGATGCCCAGGACTTCGACACGCTGGCGGCTGCGTTGACCGAAGCAGGAGGCCAAGGCGTTGCCGCGGCGCGCTTGTTTGCCAAGCAGCACGGTCTGGACCCGGTCGCGTTTGCCGACGATGTCGTCAAGGCCTGCGCCCGCCTGAATCTGCAAGTACACGCCGACGCCGTGACCCGCGCACCCACGCTGCACAAGTCGGGGATGGCCACGGCGAAGACCAAGACACCGCGCAAGCTTGGCCTGTTCGACTGCGTCGAGGCGCCGTGCGTGGACGAGTGCCCCATCGACCAGAAGGTTCCGCAGTACATGCGGGCGGTTCGAGAGGGTCGCTTCGCCGATGCCGTCGAGGTCATGCGCAAGGACAGCGCCATCCCTACCGTGCTGGGCCGGATTTGCGACCGCAAGTGCCAGGACACGTGCATTCGCAGCCACTACGACGATGCGCTGGCGATTCGCGAGGTCAAGCGCTTCGTGATGGCGCAGGAGCACAAGCCCGCATTCCGTCCGCAGGCCCCACATCGCAACGTCCGGGTCGCGATTGTCGGCGCCGGTCCCTGTGGCCTGACGGCGGCGAGCTATCTCGCCCAAGCGGGCTATACCTGCACGGTGTTTGAACAATTCGAGAAGACCGGCGGCATGGTGTCGGGCACGATCCCGATCTACCGGCTGCCGCAGGCCAGCGTCGATCAGGACATCGCCATCGTGCAGAAGTTGGGCGTCGAGTTCCGCTTCGGTCAGAAGGCCGGGCGCGACTTCATGCTCAGCGACCTGCGTCAGCAGGGCTTCGAGTTCGCCGTCGTGGCGACCGGCGCGCAGGTTGGCAAGCAGCTGGGCTTGGTGGGGGAAGACGCCGAGGGCGTGATGGATGCGATCTGGTTCCTGCGCCAGGTGCGCGATGGCGCCAAGGTCGAGATCGGTCCCAAGGTCTTGGTGGTCGGCGCCGGCGACGTCGCCATCGACGCTGCGCGCACCGCCCACCGCTTGGGCGCTGACGTGACGGTCGCCTATCGGCGCACGATGGACCAAGCGCCCGCAGACCCGATGGAAGTGCAAGGGCTTCTCGAAGAGGGCCTGAAGGTTGCCGAGCTGGTCTCGCCCAAGGCGGTGCACGTCGAGGGCGGCAAGTCGGCCGCCCTGATCTGCCATCCGATGAAGCTGGGAGAGCGCGGCAAGGACGGGCGGCGCGAGGTAGTGCCCGCAGACGGCGACGACTTGGTGTTCCCCACCGACGCGGTGCTGTTGGCCGTCAGTCAGCGGTCGGTGCTGGACTTCTTTGGCGCCCAAGAGCCCGAGCTCTCGCGCCACGGCGCCATTCACGCCGATCCGACCACGCTCGAGACGTCGGTGTCGGGCGTCTACGCGGGGGGCGACACCGCGCTCGACGGTCCGTCGTCGGCGGTCAAGGCGTGTGCCGACGGCAAGACCATCGCAGCGGCCATTCGACGCAAGGTCGAGGGGTTCGAGCCTACCAAGGGCCGTGGATTGGCCGAGGCCAACTTGTCCGACCTCGTGATCCGCCGCGCACATCGGACTTTCCGCGTGCCGGTGCCCGAGCGTCCGGTCGAGGAGCGTCAGAACTTCGGCGAAGTCATCCTGCAGTACTCTGAAGAGGACGCCCGCGCGGAAGCCGAACGGTGCCTCGACTGCGATCAGGTCTGCAGCCTTTGCGTCAGCGTGTGCCCCAACCTCGCGTTCCTGACCTACCAGACGGCACTGCTGGACGCCCAGCTGCCGGGTCTGGTGCTCAGCGGCGGCAAGTGGACGCGCGGATTGGGACAGACCGCGCGCATCGACCAGCAGGTGCAAGTCGCCGTGCTGACCGACTTCTGCAACGAGTGCGGCAACTGCACGACCTTCTGCCCGACGTCGGGAACGCCGTACAAGGACAAACCGCGGCTGTACCTGCACCGCGCCGACTTCGAGGCTCAGCAGGACAACGCGTTCATGCTGTTCCGCAACGGCACCACCGTCGCCATTCAGGCGCGCTTCGGTGGGCAGACCCACGAAGTGGTGCTCGACGGTGCGATCCGGTACCGTACGCCGCAGCTCACGGCAGCCTTCGATCCCGCGACCTTTGCCCTGCAGGACGTTCAGGTCGTCGGCAAGCCCGCAGACGGCCTGGCGGTTTCGCTGCAACCCGCCGTGATCATGACGGGCCTCTTGCGCGGTCTGTCGCAGTCGATGCCGCACCTGCCCGCGGCTCCTGACGGGCCCGGCACGCCCTTTGCTCGCCAAGCTGGCAAGACCCCGGCTGAGGTGGCGTAACATGGCTTCGCTGGTCGACCTTTCGAGTCCGGCCTTTACCCGCGGTGCAACGCTGCCGGTGCGCTTTACCGCTGACGGCACCGACGTGTCGCCACCGCTGGTCTGGCGCGGCTGTCCCCACGGCACCCGGTCGTTCGCCTTGGTCGTCGAGGACCCCGACGCGTTGCGCCCGGTCGAGCGTGGCGGCTGCGGCGGGGCCTGCGGCGGCAAGTGCGGTGGCAAGTGTGGCGGCAAGTGCGGCGGCAAGTGCGGCGGACACGGTGAGGGCACGGGCGGTTGCAAGTCCAGCGGCGTGCCCGGCTGTGACGGCAAGGGCGGCTGCGGTGGCAAGGGCGGCTGCGGCGGCAAGGGCCACAGCCACGACGACAGCGCCGGGGCAGCCGGCCGCAAGCGCGTCAAGGCCAAGGACCAGCGTCCGTGGATCCACTGGCTGGTCTGGAACCTGCCGGTCGATGCCCGCGAGCTGCCCGAGGGGCTGTCGTCGCGCGCCACGTCACCCCGCCAAGGGTCGAACGACTTCGGGCGCGTGGGTTGGGGCGGCCCTTCGCCACCGGCCGGCCAGGGCGCCCACCGCTACGTGTTTCGTCTGTACGCCCTCGACTGCGAGCTGGACCTCCCCATCGGCGCCACCGTCGCGGAAGTCACCGGCCAGCTGCAAGGCCACGTGGTGGGCTCGATCGATCTGATGGCCAAGTATGCGAGATCACGCGTGACTCCCGGCTGACCGTCGGTCGTTTTCGCCGCTTGCCTGTGCTTTTCGGCTGGACAGGGCCAAAGAAATCGCGACCGCGAGCGCACGCGTTGACATTGACGAGGCGCGCTTCGCAGGATAGACGCCCCTTTCGACGTCGCGCGGGACCGCCCCCAGACCGGGCCATGACCGCCAGCGCGGCTGCTGGACACTCCCCCCCCTTCCTGCTTGAGGACCCGTCATGACAAAGGACCCGAAGATTCTGGTGGGCAACGGCGTGGTGCTGACCCTGGGTGCCGACAACCGCGTCATTCACCAAGGTGCCGTGTTGATCGAGGGCGGCAAGATCGCGGCGATCGGCGACTCGGCCGGCCTGCGGCGCGACCACCCCGACGCGGACTGGATCGACGCGGGCGGCAAGACCATCCTGCCCGGCTTCATCTGCGCCCACCATCACCTGTACAGCACGTTTGCCTGCGGTCTGGCGCCCAAGCCCGCCGCCAACTTCGTAGAGACGCTCGAGAATTTGTGGTGGAAGCTGGACCGCGCCCTGGACATGAACGACGTGCGCCTGTCGGCCCTGATTCCGCTGGTGCGCTGCATCCGCTCGGGCACGACGACGATCTTCGACCATCACGCAAGCCCGTCGGCCATTCGCGGCAGCCTGGACGTCATCGCCGACGCCGTGCTCGAAAGCGGCATTCGCGCTTCGCTTTGCTACGAGATCACCGACCGCAACGGCCAGCAGGGCACCGACGACGGCATCGCCGAGAGCGAGGCGTTTCTGCAGCGCGCGGCTGCGGACACGAGCGGCCGCCTGCACGGTCTGGTCGGTCTGCACGCCGGCATGACCATCAGCCCCGAGACGTTGGACCGCTGCGTGGACCTGGCCAAGCGCTATGACACCGGCCTGCACGTTCACGTCGCAGAGGACAAGGCCGACCAGGTCGACAGCGTGGCCAAGTACGGCATGCGTGTGCTCGAGCGGCTGTACGTCGCGGGCGGTCTGGGCCCCAAGACGCTGTCGGTCCACAACATCCACATCGACGACGCCGAGATGGAGCGCCTGGCCGAGACCCACACCAACGCCGTGCACAACCCGCAGTCGAACATGAACAACGCCGTGGGTGCCGCCCGCGTCGTCGACATGGCCGCCAAGGGCATCCGCGTGGGCTTGGGCACCGACGGCATGACCAGCGACATGAAGGAAGAGGTTCGCGCCGGTCTGTGGCTGCGTCACCACGTTGCCGAGGATCCGCGCGTGGGCTTCATGGACATGGCCAACATGCTGGTCACCGCCAACCCCGCGATCGCCACGCAGTTCATGGGGCGCAAGCTCGGCGAGCTGTCGGTGGGCGCCGCGGCCGACGTCATCGTGTCCGACCACATCCCGTTCACGCCGCTCGACTCGAACAACGTGCTGGGTCACCTGATCTTCGGCGTGTCGGCATCCGCGGTCGACACCACCATCGCTGACGGCAAGATCCTGATGCGCCACAAGGAATTGCAGACGCTAGACTGGGCGGCCATCTGCCAGCAGGCAGCCAAGGCGGCACCCCAGACCTGGCGGAGGTTTGCGGCGATCGACTGAGGCGCGCGCCCCGTCCCGACATCCTTCAAGGTATCATCGACCCCCCCTGAGAGGTTACCCATGAAGCACGAATTGTTCCTTTCCGACGCCCAGTTGGCGACGGAGCTGGCCCGCTGCGAATTTTGCGAGGAGAAGCCCTGTCGCGAGGCGTGCCCGGTGCACTGCTCGCCCGCCGACTTCATCATGGCCGCACGCCAGGGCAGCCCCGTTGACGTCCAGCGCGCCGTTGCCGAGATCATGACGGCCAACCCCATCGGCGGCGTGTGCGGTCTGGTCTGCCCCGACCGCTTCTGCCAGGCCAAGTGCGTCCACGCCAAGTTCGACCGCCCGCTCGAGATCCCCGCCATCCAGGCCACGCTGGTCGAAAAGGCCAAGCGCGGCGGGTACATGCCCAAGCTGACGCCGCAGGCCGTTGCCACCGGCAAGAAGGTCGCGGTCGTCGGCGCCGGACCCGCCGGTGTGGCCGCGGCCGCCGTCCTGGCCCAGCGCGGTCACGCCGTCACCGTGTTCGAGCGCGATGCCACCCTGGGCGGTGCCTGCAACGTGATCCCGGCCCACCGTCTGCCGCGCGCCGTGATCCAGAGCGATCTGGCCTTCGTGCTCTCGCTGCCCAACGTGACGGTGCAGACGGGCAAGGCCGTGGCCGACCCCGACGCGCTGCTGGCCCAGGGGTTCGACGCCGTGCTCGTGGCGGTGGGGCTCTGGAATCCGATCGCGCTGGGCGTGCCGGGCGAGGACCTGGCAGTGGCTGGCCTGAAGTACCTGAAGACGCCCGAGGCCTTCCCGATGACGGGGCGGGTCGCGGTGGTCGGCGGCGGCGCAACCGCGGTCGACTGCGCGGTGACGGCGGTGCGGGCGGGCGCGGCTGGCGTCGAGATTCTGGCGCTCGAGAAGCTGGGCGAGATGCCGTTGACGCACAAGGAGTTGGCCGAGGTGATGGAGTACGGCGTGGCCGTGACCGGTCGCGTTCGCGTCACGGGTGTCTTGGGCAGCGCGGGTCGCATGGCGGGGCTCGAGACGGTCAAGGTCGCCTTGGAGGAGGGCCAGCCCTTCACGCTGCGCGGCCTGTCGGAAGTGCCCGGCACGGCGCAGACCCGCGGCGACTTCAACCACGTGATTGTCGCCATCGGCGCGCGCTCGGGCCTGACGCGCTCGCAGAACCCGGCCGTGTTTGCCGCCGGCGACTGCGACACGGGGCCCTCGACGGTGGTCGAGGCGGCGGCGGGCGGCAAGAACGCAGCGGTTGCGGTCGACGCCTTCCTGGCGAAGCAGGCCGTTCCGGTGGTCGAGCGCCCGCGCAAGAGTACCGTCGTCATCCCGGGTTATGATCGGTTGCCGGTCTCGCTCGAAACCGACTTCTTCGGCCGCAAGCTGATCTCGCCGTTCCTGCTCTCGGCCGCGCCGCCGTCTGACGGCTACGAGGCGATGCGGCAGGGTCTGGCGGCAGGCTGGGCTGGCGGCATCATGAAGACGGCGTTCGACAACGTGCCGATCCACATCCCGGCCGACTACATGTACGCGTTCGACAGCGTGACGTGGGGCAACTGCGACAACGTGTCGGGCCACTCGCTGCAGCGCGTCTGCCGCGAGATCGCCTTGCTGCGCGCGGAGTTTCCTGACCGCCTGATCGCCGCTTCCACCGGTGGCCCGGTCACGGGAGACGACGACTTCGACCGCAAGGGCTGGCAGGCGAACACCCGCAAGCTCGATGCGGCGGGCGCGATGGCCGTCGAGTACAGCCTGTCGTGTCCGCAGGGCGGCGACGGCACCGAGGGCGCCATCGTGTCGCAGAACGCGCGCGTGACCGCCAAGATCATCGACTGGGTTCTCGAGGTCAGCGACCCGACCGTTCCGAAGCTCTTCAAGCTCACAGGCGCGGTCACGTCGGTCGAGGTCATCGTGCGCGCGATTCGCGAGGTGTTCCTGCGCCACCCCGGCAAGGCGGCGGGCATCACGCTCGCCAACACCTTCCCGTCCTTGGGTTTCCGCCCCGGCAAGAAGACGACCTGGGACGAGGGCATCGTGCTGGGCATGAGCGGCGCGGGCGTGGCCCCCATCAGCAACCTGACGCTCGCGAGCGTGGCGCATCTGGGCGTCTACGTGTCGGGCAACGGCGGCACGATGGACTACAAGAGCGCGGCGCACTTCCTCGCGCTCGGCGCCGGCACCGTGCAGTTCTGCACCGCGCCCATGAAGTACGGCGTGGGCTACGTGCAAGAGCTGCACTCGGGGCTGTCGCACCTGATGGCTGCGCGGGGGATGACTTCGGTGCAGCAATTGATCGGCGCGGCGTTGCCTGAGCCGATTACCGGCTTCATGGATCTCACGCCCGTCAAGCGGATTTCGAGCCCGGTGCCTGAGTTGTGTACGAGCTGTGGCAACTGCACGCGGTGCTCTTACGGGGCGATTGCGTTGGATGCGCAGGGGATTCCGCACGTGGCGGCCGAGCACTGCGTAGGCTGCTCGATCTGCTCGCTGATGTGCTTTGCCGGTGCGCTGCAGATGCGCGACCGCACGGCGCAGGAATTGGCGGCGCTGCAGGAAGATTGAGCTGGCGCGGGATGGTGATGGAGACTGGCGGGCGCGGTCCGGCGCGTTTGCCGATCGGTCTTGCGTTTGACATGGGGGGGTGCTGCTTCCGCCGTCCTCCTCCTCCCCGCCTCGTCGATCGAACGTTCAGGTTGGTTCGAAGGCCGTCGACGGCCGCCGGTCGTGCCGGGGCTGCACGCATGGGGGCGTTGCGCTGGCTGGTCCTGTTGAGGTCGGCTTGCGGTCGACGGGGAGCTGGCGAGCCAAGCCGTGGGAATTTCGGTCCATGCCGGTTGGGCGGGGGCTTGTCCCCCGCCGCTTTTGGTCAATACCGGTAGGGCGGGGGCTTGTCCCCCGCCGCGGTCGCGTGGCATCGCGCAGGTGACGATCCAGGCGCACGCTGAAGTGCCCTCCCTGCTAGCGCGGCGGTCATCTGGACGAGGCTTGCCCACCGAAGACCCAAAGCGTAGCTTGGCGGCCGGAGGTCGAGCATGCCACTGAACCGATGGTTCCCGGTTGCGCTTCTCGCTGGCGCGATGGTCGCTTGCAGTCCGGCGACCTCGGACAAGGCAGATGTTCAGGACTCGGATGCCGACCCGTGCGTCGCGTCGCCTGGTGCGGCGGGTTGCCCGTGCACTTGGCTCAATTCTGCTTGCGACTCCGGGTTTTGCATCGAGACGCAAGATGGCGAGCGATGTGCAGCCTTGTGCTCGTCTGCGTGCTCGGCGGACTCCAAGTGCACGACGGCCTCAGGTCCCGGTGCGAACGCCATCTACATCTGCGTGCCGAAGTACGCCAGGCTGTGCAACCCATGCGACCACAACGGGGCTTGCGAGGCGCCCGGCAACGGGGGGGCCCGATGCGTCGACTTCGGCGACGACGCTTTCTTCTGCGGGGCGTCGTGCGAGGTGAACGAAGACTGTCCCGCAGCGTACGTGTGCCAGCAGTCGCTGGACGTATCCGGACAGACATCGAAACAGTGCGTCCCCGCCATGGGCGCAACCTGCCCCTGCTCGCCCTACGCCATCCAGCAGAAACTCAGTGCAACGTGCTACGCCTCGTTTCCCGGCGCCAAGTGCAAGGGCCTGCGCTCCTGCCTGCCCGCCGGTGCCCCGGACGCACCCCCGGGCGGCGGACTGTCGGTCTGCCTGGCCGACGCCCCGACCGCGGAAGTCTGCGACGACCAGAAGGACAACGACTGCAACGGCGAAACGGACGAGGGCTGTCCGACGCTGCCTCGCCCAGACAATGTCTTCGTGACAGAGGTGTTCGCCTGCTCCGACAACGTCGATGACGCCTACGGCGAGTGGATCGAACTGCGCAACTCCGGCTCGACGCCGATGCCGCTCGCCGGCGTGACGGTCAAGACCTACAAGCACGGCGTCTGGATGATTCCGCTCGACTCGACCCTGACGATCCCGCCCGACAGCTACTACGTGATCGGCGCCTCGACGAACAAGCTGTTCAACGGCGGGGTCGACGTGGCGGCGCAGTGGCAGAACCTGACGTTGGACGACGTCGGCGACACGATCGAGCTGTGGTTCGAGGGCAAGGTGAGCGAGCAGGCCATCTACACCGTCGCGCAGTGCGGCAAGTCGCAGCAGCTCGGGCCGGGTTGCTACCCCGCAGGGTACATGTGCTGGTGCACCGGCGACCCCATGTCCCCCGGCGCGGCGAACCACGCTTGCCCGAAACCCTGACGCCCGACCCCTACGGCTGCACCGCATCCGGATACCCGGCAAGCACGGGCAAGTGCGCAGGATAGCTCTCGATCGGCATCGTCCCCTGGTCGCCCTTGTTCGGTCCGATCAGCCACACATTCGCCTTGGCCACGCCCGCGGCCAGGTACGCGCCCGCGTCGGTCGTCGCATTGCCATACGCCGCCACCGGCACCACCGCCACGTCCTGCTGCAGCGCCGTCAGCCAGTCGCCCTTGAACTTCTGCACGCCGCTCTCGGTGGGCAAGACTTCCGCAGCCGTCTCGGCCAGTTGCAGGGGGCCGAGGGGAAAGCCGTGGTCCGCCAGCCACGTGCGCGAGTACCGGTTCACGGCCTGGGGGCGCCCCGTCAGGTACACGAGCCGCAGGCCTTTGGTCTCCCACGCCTGCATCACCTGATCGGCGCCCGGCCACATCTGCGCGTCCTGGCTGGTCAGGACGTCCTGGAACAGCTCCCAGTCGCTCGTCGTCAGCGTGCCATCCACGTCCGTCACGATGACCTGCACGCCCTTGGGCCACACCGCCAGCACCCCGTCGGCCACCGTTGTGTCGCCCAGCACCACCATCTTCACGCGGTAGTCGCCCTGGGGCAGGTTGGCCGGCACGTCGAACCACACGATGCCGTCGCCGTCGGTCGTTCCCTTGCCCCACGACACCCAGGTCGGGCAGGTCTGCACCCACAGCTCGACCGCCTCGTCGCCCAGGTCCTTGTCGATGATGCCGTACGTGAACCGCCCGCGCAGCTTGCCGGCGGTGCCGACCGGAAGAATCAGGTCGCGAATTCGGTGGTTGGGTGCGGCCAGCGCGATGATGGGACTGGCGATCGTGTGCTTCCACGGCTGCTCGGCGGGCATGGCGAAGGCGGCGTTGCAGTGGCCGGCGTAGAGGCCTGGTTGCGGTTGGACGGTGTCGGTCGTTTCGGCAGTGTCGTCCGCCGTGTCCTGCGCCACTTCGGCGACGGCGTCCTCGACCGCATCCCCGGCCGTGTCGTCGGCGGCGTCGGGCGGCACGTCGGGCACGTCCGCCACCACCGCGTCCGTCGCTGCGTCCGCGGCCCCGTCGAACTCCGCGTCTGCCCAGGTGTCTTGGGTCGCGTCAAGCGCCGTATCGACCGGCGGGGCCGTGTCGTCCAGCTGGGCACCGTCGACCAGCGCGTCGCTGTCGGCGGTTGGCGTGGCCGTGCCTTCCTCCGTGCCGCTGCAGGCTGCGAGGACCGGTAACAGCACAGCCAGGAACAGGATTCGTGGCGTCAGCGACATCGGTCCCTCCGCGCGGACGGCAGGTGCGAGGTCCGGCGCAAGGCATCGTGGCAGCGCGTGGGGGTGAAGTCGAGGCGGCGCGGTAGGCAGCCAGGCCTAAGCCCGCGTCAACTGCCGATACCGAATCCGATGCGGCTGGTCGGCGGCGGCGCCCAGGCGCAGCTTGCGGTCGGCCTCGTACTCCGAGTAATTCCCGTCGAAGTACACGACCTTGCTGTCGCCCTCGAACGCCAGGATGTGCGTGGCGATGCGGTCGAGGAACCAGCGATCGTGGCTGATGACCACCGCGCAACCCGCGAAGTTCTCGAGCGCCTCTTCCAGCGCCCGCATCGTGTTGACGTCCAGGTCGTTGGTCGGCTCGTCCAACAGAATGACGTTGGCGCCGGCCTTGAGCATCCGCGCCAGATGCACGCGGTTGCGCTCGCCGCCCGACAGCAGACCGACCTTCTTCTGCTGGTCGGGAAACTGGAAGCGGCCGACGTAGGCGCGCGAAAGCACTTGCTGCTTGCCGAGTTGCAGGACCTCCTGACCGTCCGAGATCGTTTGCCAGATCGTCTTGTCGGGGTCCAGCGACTCGCGGCTCTGGTCCACGTACGTCAGCTTGACCGTGTCGCCGGTGCGGAAGGTGCCCTCGTCGGGCGTCTCTTGCCCCGTGATCATGCGGAACAGCGTCGTCTTGCCGGCGCCGTTGGGACCGATCACGCCGACGATGCCGCCGGGGGGCAGCGAGAACGTCATGTCTTCCATCAGCAATTTGTCGCCGTAGCCCTTCTTGACGCCCTTGGCCTCGATGACGATGTTGCCCAGCCGCGGACCCGGCGGGATGAACAGCTCGAGGTCGGTCGCCCGCTTCTCGCTCTCTTGCGCCAGCATCTCCTCGTACGACGTGATACGCGCTTTCCCCTTGGCGTGCCTGCCCTTGGGCGACATGCGGATCCACTCGAGCTCGCGCGCCAGCGTCTTCTGGCGGTCGGACTCGGTCTTCTCCTCCTGGGCCAGCCGCGCGCCCTTCTGCTCCAGCCACGACGAGTAGTTGCCCTTCCACGGGATGCCATGGCCGCGATCCAGCTCGAGGATCCAGCCCGCCACGTTGTCGAGGAAGTAGCGGTCGTGGGTGACGGCGATGACCGTGCCCTCGTAGCGCTGCAGGTGGTGCTCGAGCCACGCGACCGACTCGGCGTCGAGGTGGTTGGTGGGCTCGTCGAGCAGCAGGATGTCCGGCTTCTGCAACAGCAAACGGCACATCGCCACGCGCCGCTTCTCGCCGCCCGATAGCGGGCCAATCAGCGCGTCACCCGGGGGGCAGCGCAGGGCGTCCATCGCCATTTCCAGGCGGCTGTCCAGATCCCAGGCGTCGGCGTGGTCCAGCTTCTCTTGCACCGCGGCCTGGCGCTCGATCAGCTTGTTCATCTCGTCGTCGTCCATGGGCTCGGCGAACTTCTCGTTGATCTGCTCGTATTCCTTGACGAGATCGACGATGGCCTGCACGCCCTG
This sequence comes from uncultured Myxococcales bacterium, assembly GCA_903955385.1. Lineage (GTDB taxonomy): Bacteria > Myxococcota_A > UBA9042 > UBA9042 > UBA9042 > CAJBNH01. Next base: position 99,632 of record CAJBNH010000189.1, read on the forward strand.
CTCGACGGTTTCGCGCACGGTCTTGGTGGGGTCGAGGATGGGCTCTTGCTCCAGCAGGCCGACCGTGAAGCCGGGGGCCAGCACCGTCTGCCCGACGAATTCCTTGTCGACGCCCGCAAGGATGCGCAGCAACGAAGACTTGCCCGAGCCGTTCAGGCCCAGCACGCCGATCTTGGCGCCGTAGAAATAGGAGAGGTAGATGTCCTTGAGCACAGGCTTCTTGTCGTAGAAGCGGCTCACGCCAATCATCGAGTAGATGATCTTGTTCAGTTCGGGGACGGCCATGGGTTCCTTCGGGGCGCCGGCGGCGGGGCCGGGGCGGGGGACTCGCAGCAGCGGCGGGTCGCGGGTTGGGCGCGGAGTCTAGCCGGAACAGGGGAGTCAGGACTAGACACTTGACATCTTTGCTTCGGACAGGACTCACGCAGTACGCGCACAACGCTTTCCAAGACATTGGTTCGAAACAGATTTCCGGAGCGGCGTGCGGGATACCCTTGGGCGGGTGCGGGCAGAAAGGTGTCAGGTGTCTAGTCCTGACACCCTCGTCGCGCTATCGTCCGACCCGCGCTCGAACCGCGACTCGCCAGGAGCCCGATGCGGCAACGAAGACGGTACACGATCGCGATGAGTCTCGCGTGGTTCGCCACGGTCGCCACCCTGCTGGCCTCGACCGCGCGCGCCGAGCATTGGGAGCTGCTGTACCGCGAAGGCAACGTCCGCGTGTGGGAGGACACCGACGCCGAGCGAGCGACCTTCAAGGCCGAAAGCGTGATCGATGCACACCTGTTCGACGTGCTGGCAGTCCTGTCCGACACCGCGCGGCGGCCGCAGTGGGTCGGCGACTTGGACGAATCGCGCATCGTGGCGGGCGACATCCAGACCAAGGTCGTGATCTACGAGCGCTTCCACCTGCCGTGGCCGCTCGACGACCGGGATTCGATGGTCGAGTCGGTGATCACGCAGAACCTGAAGCAGCTGGAAGTGGCCGTCCACTATCGGGAAGTGACGCACCCCAAGGCCCCGCCCCGCGACGGCGTGACGCGGATGCCGGTGGTGCGCGGCAGCATGTTCTTTCGCTACGTCGACAAGCAGCACGCCTTTGCAAGGATCGTGATGACGCTGGATGTGGGCGGGATGCTGCCGGATTTTGCGGTCCAGCGCTTCGTGCGCAAGGGGCCGGCGCGGACGCTCGAGGGCCTGGTGCGGCAGGTGGGCAGGACGCGGGGGCGTTATGCGGCGTTTGTGCAGGCGCTGGTCGAGCTTGCGCGGGTTCAGGCGGTTGTACCTTTCGAGCCGCCGGGGTGATGGGTGACCGCCCCGCTCCCCACGGCTCAAGCGGCGTGGACACGGCTGGCAAGTACCCGTTCGTACAGGAACTCGGGCGCGAGGTCGGCGCCATTGGGCCAGGCGAGCGTGCGACGGACCTCGAAGGCAGCGAACGCCGCCGGGTCGGCCAGGGGCGCGAAAACCGGGCCCCAAAGCTCGTCCTGCAAGTCGACCTCGCCCTCGACGCCGTCGTCAAAGCGCAGCCAGACGCGGTGGTCGCCGAGATGTCGGGCTTCCTTCACGTAGCGGTGTGCACTCGACATGGGTTACTCCAGGGGGCGGATGGGCAAGAGCGGCTCGCGGCGGGCGGCCAGGTGCCAGTCGGCGAGCAACTCGTCTCGGTGCAGGTCCAGCCACTCGTGGACGAGCTGCAGCGCTCGTCGCGGAAAGCGTCCGTCGATGGCGCCGGTGGTGATGTCGATCGTCGCATGCCACTCGCCATACTCCACATGCATGTGCGGCGGATCGTGGTCGCGGTAGTACATGCGGACGATGATTCCGAAGAAGCGACTGATTTCTGGCATCGTTCGCTCCCCGTCGTCAGCCTCGATCGCATCCTACCAGCCAGCCGAGGCGGGGTCACTCTGCATTGCGCCAAGGGCGTCAAGGGTGTCAGGACTAGACACTTGACATCTTTGCTTCAGACGAGACCCAGAGAGCACGGGTGTTGTGCGATCCAAGCCACTGCTTTGACAAAGGTTTCTCGATCGGCGCATGGGCTTCCCTTGGGCCGGCGCGGGCCGAAAAGGTGTAAGGTGTCTAGTCCTGACACCGTCGCCGGTGTGGTGTCCAAGCCCCGCAAACAAGGGAATCGCCTGCGCGAGTCGCGGCGTCCTCCCGCAGCGAACGAAAAGAGGGTGTCAGGACTAGGCATTTGACACCTTTCGACCCACACACAAGGAACGTGATCCCATGCGCTACCCCAGAATCGACTACCCGAACGCCCGCCACCACGTCATGAACCGCGGCGCGCGGCGCGAAACGATCTTCCCCGACGACGTCGCCCGGCGCCTCTTCCTCGACCTGCTCGCACCGCTGCCCGAGCGCTTCGGCGTCGACGTCCACGCCTACGCGCTGATGCCGAACCACTACCACCTGCTCGTCACCTCCCGCAGCGGCCGGCTCGACCGCGCCATGCGGTTCGTCGGCGCCGAGTTCACCCGCCTGACCAACGCGCGCATGGGCTGGGACGGGCCGTTGTTCCGCGGCCGCTACAAGAACCGCCTGGTCGAGACCGACGACCACTGGCACTACCTGCTGCTCTACCTCCACGCCAACCCCGTGCGGGCAGGGCTTGCCGATGCCGATGGCGCCGATTGGACCAGCCACCGCGCGTACCTCGGCCTGGAGCCGGCGCCACCCTGGCTCGAGACGGCTTCGCTGACCCGCGGTTACGGCTCGGTGGCGGCCTACGCCGAGACCTGGCGGGACCACGTAGGCGGGACGCTCGCGCCTCCGTCCGGCTTCGACGCCGACCGGCTCTGGACGCACCAGCACTCGGCCGGTACCGAGGCGATGCCGGCGCCGGATATGCGATTCGAGGTTGCGCGGGTGTTGGAGCGAGTGGTGGAGGTCACTGGTACGCCGCGCGAGCTGCTTGTGGGGCCGACGGGTCGTGGGGTGCGGGTGCCGGCGCGGTGGCTGGCGATGTGGTGGCTCAGTCGCAAGCGGGGCGTCGAGCATGGGCGCATTTGCGCGGCGTTTGGGGTCGGGCATGACGGCTTGACCCGGGACATCCGGCGGTTCGAGGCGCGGCGGGTTGTCGAGGCGCGGTTTGCTGGGTGGGTCGAGGCCTTGGGGGGGGGAGGTGACGGACGGGGATCGACGCAAGAGGCTGCGGCAAGCAGGAGCGAAAGATGTCAGGTGTCTAGTCCTGACACCGTCACCCACCTGGTCTGCACGCTGGCGAATGGCCGCCTTGACGGCCGCTTGGCGTCGGCGTACAGGCTTGCCCGACACTGCTGGCGCGCTTGGGCCGCATCTGTGACTTGAATGTCACGCCTCGTGGCCTCAAGCGCCGGCGCACCGGCAGCATCTGGTCGAGCATCAGCCGGGGAGAATTGCAGATGCTACGTCGGCGTTCCCTCTTCGGTTTCGTGGCCGCGGGTGTGCTGGCGTGCTCCGGCCCACGCGATGACCAAACCGCCGCCCCTGTCCCGGACGTTGCGACGCCGGGTGACGCGGTGTCCGACCTCACTGTGCCGGGAGACAGCGCTGAACCGTACGATGCCGTCGAAACCGACGTGCCGGCGCCGACAGAGCTGGAGGACGGTTTCGAAGACTCGCAACTCTCCGAATTGTTGGACATGCCTGTCCCGGACGCGCCGGACCTGGCTGAGACGGCGGAGATTCTGGACGCCGAGGTGGCGCCGGACGTGCCATCAGACGCCGGGGCCGACGCGGCCGACTCCGCGCCGCAAGGGGTCGTGTCGCCTGCGCCGACGTGGACGGCCGCGTTCGGCTGCGCATACCCCGTTCCTTGGATTCCGCCTGCGTGCGAGGGCAAGACTTGCCCGACCGGAACGGTGTGCATGGGCACTCACGGTCTGTGTCTGCCCGACTCGCCCCAGCTGCTGCCGGCCCCGATTGGCACCGCCCACTCGCCAGCGCTCGCTACCCGGGCCGACGGCGCGTGGGCCCTCGCCAACTCGACCGGCGTGTGGCCCAAGGGCAGTCTGTATTTGCAGGTGTTTCCCGGCGGCGACCTCGCTGGCCTGCCCCCTGTGTTGTTGAGCGGTGGCTTGCCGGGCCATCACTTTGGCTCGGCGGTCACGCGACTGACCGACGGCTCGTGGCTCGTCGCATGGCGGATGCAGGACGAGGCCACCCAGACCATCGCCTACTACTTGCGCCGGGTGGCGGCTGACGGTTCGACCGTGTTGGGCGAGCCGCGGCAGCTCAACACGACCCCGTTGGGTCTGGGCGAGAGCAGTGGTCCCTCCAACATCGTGGCGCCCGTGCTTGTCAGGACGCGGGATGACGGGGTGCTTGCCGCTTGGGCCGGCGGGGCAAAGGGGCAGGGCATCAAGCTTGGCATCTACCTTCGGCGGTACGACGGCGAGGGCGAGGCCCCGTCGGGCGAGCTCGACACCGGCACGGTCGTCCAAGGGCAGAGGGTGATGTCACCGGCCATCGCGCCACTCGCTCTCGGCCGGGCCGCGCTCGCGTGGGAGATGTGGCCGGATGGCAAGCAGGGCGATCCGTTTGCGCAGGGGCGGGTGTTCGAGACTACTGGCGAGCCGTCCGGCGCGGCGTTCGCGCTGAGCCCAAAGGTCAAGATCTACGAGGCGCTGCCCGGCCTTGCGGCCTTCGACGACGATTCGCTGCTCGTGACCTGGAAGTCGGGCTCGGTCAAGGAAAAGACCGATGCCGTGAAGGTCTTCGCCCGCCGCGTGGCCGCTGGGTCCCCACCTGGCAGCTTCGGCACGACGCATCTTCTGGATCAGGACGGAACGGGGCAGTACCCGGGTCAGGCACCAGTTGCCGTCGCCCACGACGGTCGTGCCATCGTGGCCTGGCACAACGCCACCCAGCCCAAGCACGCGGTGCGCCTGAACCGCTATTACCCCGCCGACGACGCGTTCGATTGCGCGCCGACCGACGTCGCGGGTTCGCTCGCGGGTACGGGCGCGCCCGTGGTCGCGACGTTTCCTGACGGACGCATCCTCGTCGCGTGGAACACCCAAGTCGTGCCCGCTCCGGGCGAGGTGGCCGTGTCGCGGATCGCCGTGCGGTTCTTCGGGTGGTAGCCGGGGCCGTCACAGGTCGCCCAGATTCAGGCCCCCCGGATACCAGTAGCTCGTGTATTGGCCATAGCCGTAGACGCTGATTCCGACTTTCGACTCGGACTGGACGCGGTGCGTGCCGTTGCCGGTGTTGGTGAACTTCACGCGTGCAGCGGAGTAGCCCGTGCCACCGATCGGCTGAAAGGCGACGACCGGCACCGCGACCCCGTCGAGCGTGACCTGTGCGCCGGACGGGGCGACGATATTCACGTAACTTTGCTCGTAATTCACGGGCGCATGGAACAGGTACTGGGCCAGATACTGGCCTACCGGTACCGCCAGCGCCATCGCTGGGTCGCCCGCCCCGCCGCCTGCCTCTTGCCCCACCATGAACTGGGCCACCAGGACGCGCTTGTCTGCGGTGACCCGAAACGCCTGCGCCGCATTGACGTCGAAGAACGACCCCACGCCGTCGAGCACCGTCGGCGCGTCCATGGGCGGGTCATATTTCAGAACGGTCGGCCCCTCGGCGGCGACGATGCGGACGACATGCGTTTGGGGCGCGGTGGAAGACGGTACGGCGGGTGCGGCGACGAGGTAGTCCTTGCCCAGTGTATCGATAGGAAACATCGCGTCTTCCAAGTGGTCGGCGGCCGGGGTGTCTTCGGGCACATTGCACGCGTGGTGTCCGGCGATGACTTGCACCGGCCGGTCGGCCAACACGAGGGTGCCGGTCGGGTCCCCACCCGCGCTCAACACTTGCAGCACGTCGCCACGGTCAAGAAGCACCTGTCCGGTCCCGTCCGCGGCGACCCCTGCGCCCGGGCGGATATTCCAGCCAGAAGGGCTCGGCTGCAGGGTCACCGTGGTGCCGTCGACGTTTGCGGTCACGGCGTAGAAGGCCGGGAAGTCCTTCTTGGCCCAGTGCGGCCGCGTCGCCACCATGTAGGTCAGCCGCCACGCGGTTGTCGGCAGCAGCAGCGAAGCATCGTTCGAGTACGTGTAGTCGTTCCCCACTTGGTACTCGAGTGGATTGAACTGGTAGACGGTCACAGGCCGGGTCGACCGCACTCGGTATGCACCTTGGGGCACGAGCGCGGTCGTGGACGGCTTGAAGAGCGCCTCGACCCACGGCAAAGGCACGAGCTCGACGGAATTCGGCGCCACCTGCCGAACCTCCAGGATGTCGTCACCCCTGCTCACCGTCACGGTCGCCTCGTCGGGCGTCGTGTTCGACACGGCCACGGCGAAGTGCGCGGTCTGCAGCGGCATTTCGTTCGTTGTCACGGTTGGGAAGTAGTCGCATCCGACGTAGCTGCGGCCGACGGCCTCGGGCGCGCATGGACCCGTGCATCCACCATCCACGCACGCGCTGCCGAGCAGCGGGTCGCAGTCCTCGTCCTTGAAACCCGAGCCATCCGGCTTGCACTTGTGGGCGACGTCGCCTTGGCAAAACCGGGTGTCCGGCGTGCAAATCATGCAGCCGAACGAGGGGTTGCACGACCCTGCGCCACAGTCTTCGGGCGGTTGCCAGATGCCGTCGGAGGAGCACACTTGCACCGCGTTGCCGACGCACCGCATCTCCCCACGCGACAGGCACTCGGCGTCGTTGGCCGCTGTGTCGCCGTCGCTCTCGAAGGCAACGTCCCCGTCTTCGGTGTCGGGCGAGACCTCGGCATCCATGCCGCCAAGCTCCTCAGGCATGTCCGTAACGTCTTCGATTTCTTCCGTGTTTGCGTCGTGGACATCGTCTGCCGTCGAGGGCGAGGCCGGCTGCCCCGGGCCGCTGGGCGAACTGCACGCCGTCAGGGCGAGCACGACGAAGGCAGCCGGAAGGCGCATGGACACTCCTCGCAGATGCGCGACACGGGCGGAACGGCAACCTTGCTCACGGCGATCTGCCCAGCCATCTGACAAGCCCGCCACCGGTCCGAATTGTTCAAGGGCGAGGGCGTGTAGGCGCTTGGCAGGCGGCGAAAGATGTCAGGTGTCTAGTCCTGACACCCCCCGCCCACCCCCCGCTAATACTCAAACCCGCTCCCCCCAATGAACTCGCGCAAAATCGACGTCGGCGGCACGTGATCCGGGTAGATCGTGACAAACCGATCGATCAACTGCCGCAGCCGATACGCCGTCATGTAGCTGGGGTGGGTCTGGTCGACCTCGAGCAAGTACCGTTCCGCAAACACCTTCAGCACCGACAGCTCGTAGATCAGCGACGAGTCGAACACCACGTCGGCCTGGGGCAGGAACGGAAAGATGTGCAGGCTCTCGCCCCGGCGCACCGACGGCCAGCGCGCGATGTTGTCGGCGGCACTGTAGCCGCGCTGGTGGCGGTCGCGGACGATGCGGCGCAACAGCCGCAGATCCGACACATTTACCCGGTTCAGCCGGTCGAACGGCAGCGCCGTCTGCGGGTTGATGAAGATGCGGTACACCAGATCGCGGTCCACGGCGTCGCCCAGCAGCCCCGGATTCAAGCCGTGGATGCCCTCGAGCATCAGGATGTCGCGGTCGTCGAGGTGCAGCTCGGGGCCGCCCTCTGGCAGGCTTTTGCCCAGCTTGAAGTCGTACTTGGATGTCTTGACCGTCTCGCCGGCCATCAGTCGTCGCAGGTGGTTCTGCAGCAGCCCCAGGTCGATGGCCTCCAGCGCCTCGAAGTCGTATTCGCCGTGTTCGTCCTTGACGGTCTTTTCGCGGTCCACGTAGTAGTCGTCCAGCGAAATGCCGATGGGATTCAGCCCGTTGACCTGCAACTGAACCGTCAGCCGCTTGATGAAGGTCGTCTTTCCCGACGACGACGGCCCCGCCACGCACACCACCCGCACGCCGGTGCGCTGGGCGATCTCGTCGGCCACTGCTCCCAGGCGCTTCTCGTGGAAGCCCTCGCTGATGCGGATGATGTTCGACACCTTGCCCGAGATGCAGAATTCGTTGAAGGCGCCCGCACTTGTCACGCCCAGCCGGTCGGCCCAACGCTCGTGCTCGGTCACCATGCGCGCGTCGGTGGCGGCATGGGCGACCGGCGCCTCCTCGCCATGCGCGTGGACCTGCTTGTCGTCGTCGCCGAAGTACAGCATCAGCTCGCGACCCTGCTCGACCAGAGAGAAATTGCGGATGATGCCCGCACTTGGCAGCAGCGGCCCCAGGCCCAGCGCATACACCTTGCCGCACGACACCAGGGGCACCGTCGACTCGCGGTGGCTGCGCAACAGGTGGGCGGCGTCGTCCCACATCTGCTCGCCAAAGTGGATCATCGCCTCTTCGACGGTCCACAGCTCGACACGGAAGGGCACGTCGCCGGCCGCCAGCTCGCGCATGGTCTTGGCCAGTCGGTCGGCCAACGCTTGCAGATCTCCGGGGTTGTCGTCGACCACCTCGACCCGCTGCGCGTAGCCCAGCGAGGGCCCGATGCGGATCTCGACGCCCTCGGACTTGGCCGCCTCCAGCAGCAGTAGCGCCACCGACTGGCGAAACACCGCACGCCCCTCCCAGTGCTGCGTCGTCAGCGGCGCCAGATGCGCGTCCGACGTCAGCGGCGTGTTCAGCGACACCGGCTTGTGGTCGATCAGGCCTGCCACCACCGGATAGCCGTCCACGTCGACCGGCAGGATCGCGTGCAGCGGCGTGCCCGTGCGCACCCGGTGCAGCCGGCCGTTCAACTGCACATGCACGGCCGACCGGCGCGGCATCGACCGCTCTTTCAGCAGCAGGTCCACGCGGTCCGTCATCTCGGTCAGGCGGTGGGCGATGCGCGAAACCAGCGACTGCACCAGCCGCAGCGCCTCGTTCGGGCACTCTTGGGCCATCGCGCGCCAGCGGTCATGGGTCAGGCGCAGTACCGTCACCTGTGTTTCGGCCGACACCGTTGCCGCACGCGGCCGGCCGGTCAGCAGTCCCAGCTCGCCAAAGTGCTCTCCCGGCCCCTGGCGCCCCAGGTCCATGGCGTTGCGGCGCAGGCGCACCTGGCCGTCGCCGATGAAGTAGAGGTCCCGCCCGGTGTCGTCCTGCCGCACGATGACGCCGCCGGGCTCAAAGGTCAGGGGCTGCATGTAGGGCAGCAGGACCTCCAGGTCGTCGCCGCACAGGGCAGCGAGGATCGGGTCACGGCTCAGGGCGTCCCGAAGCGCGGGAAGCAGAACGGCTGCGGTACCTTGGGAAGGGGACGGGAAGGACTCGACGACCATGTCGACCTCGAAGGCGTGCGGGGGGAAAGGGACGAAAGAGCACCCGGATCGGGACAGGCAGAAGCCATGCGACGCGCCATCCTACGCCCGTTGAGGCAGGGCGTGAATCCTTCGGGAGGGTCGCGGCTCAGACGGTTTGGAAGACGCACTTCCCCGAACCACGCAGGAGAGAGAACCCATGAGTACCGTCAACTTGACCGAGTCCACCTTTGCCCAGACCGTCCAGAACGGCATCGTCTTCATCGATTGGTGGGCGCCCTGGTGCGGCCCGTGCCGCTCGTTCGGCCCGATCTACGAGAAGGTCGCCGCGGCCAACCCCGACGTCACCTTCGGCAAGATCAACACGGAAGAAGAGCAGGGCCTGGCGGGCGCATTCGGCATCCGCTCGATCCCCACGCTGATGATCTTCCGCGACGGCATCCTGCTGTTCAGCGAGCCCGGCATGGTGCCCGCTGAGGGATTGAACGACCTGCTGCGGCAGACCAAGGCGCTGGACATGGAAGACGTGCGCCGCAAGACCGAAGCGGCCAAGGCGCAGACCCAGGCTGCCTGAGCCTCGCAACACGGCACGCGACAAGCACAAAACGCACGAAGCCCCGCTGCCGGCCGGAACCGACAGCGGGGCTTCTTGCGTTCATCACCTAGGGTCCGACCGGGCTACTCTTCGGTCTTGACCGCCAACTGCACCGGGATCGCCATCTTGGCCATGTGCTCGTACAGCGCATAGCGGTTGGCCAGGTCGTTCTCGGCGGTCGAGATCAGCCGCTCGAACCGCTCCGGGTCGCGCGCTTGGACCATCTTGTAGCGCGTCTCCTTGTCCACGAAATCCATCAGCTTCTGCTTGGGCGCCGCCGAATCGAGCTTCATGGCCGACTCGCCTTGGAGCACGCGGCGGGGATCGTAGCGGTACAGCGGCCAGTAGCCGGTGTTGACCGCGGTCTTCTGCTGATCCAGGCCGCGCTGCAGGTCGTAGCCGTGGGCGATGCAGTGCGAGTACGCGATGACGAGCGACGGTCCGTCGTACGCCTCGGCCTCTTGCAGGGCGCGCACTGTCTGCGCATCGCGGGCGCCGATGGCGACGCGGGCGACGTAGACGTTGCCATAGCTCATGGCGATCAGGCCCAGGTCCTTCTTGCCATTGGGCTTTCCGGCCGTGGCGAACTTGGCAGCGGCGCCCATCGGGGTGGCCTTCGACGCCTGACCGCCCGTGTTCGAGTACACCTCGGTGTCGAGCACCAGGATGTTCACGTTGCGGCCCATCGACAGCACGTGGTCCAGACCGCCGTAGCCGATGTCATAGGCCCAGCCGTCGCCGCCCACGATCCAGACGATCTTCCGCTCGAAGTACTCGGCCTGGAGCTCGAGCATCCGCGCATCGGCTCCCTGAATGCTGGCCAGCTTGTGCCGCAGGACCTCGACCCGCTCGCGCTGCGCCTTGACGCCCGCCTCGCCGGTCTGGTCGGCCTTCAGCAGGTCGCTGACAAGCTCGCTGCCGATCTGGGCGGCCAGCTTCAGCAGCAGCATTTCGGCCTGCTCGACGTGGCGATCGACGGCCAGCCGCATGCCCACGCCGAACTCTGCGTTGTCCTCGAACAGCGAGTTGGCCCATGCGGGACCGCGGCCGTTCGCGTCGCAGGTATAGGGGGTGGTGGGCAGGTTGGCGCCGTAGATCGACGAGCAGCCCGTCGCGTTGGCGATCAGCATCCGGTCGCCAAAGAGCTGGGTCAGCAGCTTGATGTACGGGGTCTCGCCGCAGCCAGAGCACGCGCCCGAGTACTCGAACAGCGGCACCAGGAACTGCGAGCCCTTGACGTCGATCTTGACCTCGGTGCGCTCGGGGTCCGGCAGGTTCAGGAAGAAGTCCCAGTTCGCGCGCTCGGTGTCGCGCAACGGCAGCTGCGGCACCATCTCGAGCGACTTGTGCTCGGGGTTCTTCTTGTCCTTGGCGGGGCACATCTCGACGCACAGGCCGCAGCCGGTGCAGTCCTCAGGCGCGACCTGGACGGTGTACTTGGCGCCCTTGAACTCGGGCGACTTGTAGTCCAGCGACTTGAAGGTCAGCGGGGCGTTGTCCAAGTGCTTGGGATCGTAGGCCTTGACCCGGATCGCCGCGTGCGGGCAGATCAGCGCGCACTTGTTGCACTGGATGCAGATCGACTCGTCCCAAGTCGGGATGTCCAAAGCGATGTTGCGCTTCTCCCACTTGGTCGTGCCGGTCGGCCACACACCGTCGGGCGGGAAGGCGCTGACGGGCAGCAGGTCGCCCTTGTCGGCCATCATCACCGACGTGACGCGCTTGACGAAGTCGGGGGCCTTGTCCGAGACGATGGACGGCATCGCGCGGGTGGCCGTGACCTTGGCCGGCACCTTCACTGCGAACAGGTGCGCCAGCGTGTGGTCGATCGCCTCGTAGTTCTTCTGGACGATCTCGTCGCCCTTCTTGGCATAGGTCTTCTTGACCGAGTACTTGATCTGGGCGATGGCCTCTTCGCGCGGCAGCACGCCAGAGATGGCGAAGAAGCAGGTCTGCATGATGGTGTTGATGCGCTGGCCCATGCCGGTGTCGCGCGCCACCTTGAAGCCGTCGATCACATAGAACTTCAGGCTCTTCTCGATGATCGAGTGCTGGACTTCCTTGGGCAGGTAGTCCCACACCTCTTCGGCGCCGTACACCGAGTTCAGCAGGAACGTCGCGCCCGGAGCCGCCACGTCCAGCATGTCGACCTTGTCGAGGAACGTGAACTGGTGGCAGGCGACGAACTGCGCCTGCTTGACCAGATACGCCGACCGGATCGGCTTGGGGCCGAAGCGCAGGTGCGAGGTCGTCATCGTGCCGGACTTCTTCGAGTCGTACACGAAGTAGCCCTGCGCGTAGTTGGGCGTCTCCTCGCCGATGATCTTGATCGAGTTCTTGTTCGCGCCGACCGTGCCGTCCGCGCCGACGCCGAAGAACACCGCGCCGATCTCACCCGCGTGGGCGGTCGGCAGCGCGGGGCCCAAGGGCAGCGACAGGTGCGTCACGTCGTCCACGATGCCCACGGTGAAGTGGTTGCGCGGCTTGGCGTTCTTCAGTTCGTCGAACACCGACTTGATCATCGCCGGCGTGAATTCCTTGGACGACAGGCCATAGCGACCGCCGACCACCTTGGGCTCGGCGGCAAACGGCGACTCGCCCGCGGCGCGCAGCTCGGAAAGCGCAGTCAGCACGTCCTGATACAGCGGCTCGCCGACGGCGCCCGGCTCCTTGGTGCGGTCGAGCACTGCGATGGCCTGGGTCGTCTTGGGCAGGGCCTTGGCCAGTGCTGCCAGCGAGAACGGGCGGTACAGCCGCACCTTGACGACGCCGACCTTCTCACCCTGCGCGACCATCCAGTCGACGGTCTCGTGGGTCGTCTCGGCGCCCGAGCCCATCAGCACCAGCACCCGCTCGGCCTGCGGGTGACCCACATAGTCGAACAGCTTGTAGGCGCGACCGGCGAGGGCAGCGAACTTGTCCATCTCGGCCTGCACGATGGCCGGGACCGCGTCGTAGTACTTGTTGCAGGCTTCGCGGGCCTGGAAGAACGTGTCGGGGTTCTGCGCGGTGCCGCGGACGTTGGGGCGATCCGGGCTCAGGCCGCGCTTGCGGTGCTCGGCCAGCAGCGTGTCGTCCATCATGTGGCGCAGATCGTCGTCGGTCAGTTCTTCCATCTTCGCCACTTCGTGCGACGTGCGGAATCCGTCGAAGAAGTGCAGAAACGGGATGCGCGCCCGCAGCGTGGCGGCCTGGGTGATCAGCGCGAAGTCGTGCGCCTCTTGCACCGACCCGCCGCACAGCATGGCAAAGCCGGTCTGGCGGCACGACATCACGTCCGAGTGGTCGCCAAAGATCGACAGCGCGTGGGTGGCCAGCGTACGGGCCGCCACGTGCATCACGAACGGCGTCAGCTCGCCCGCGATCTTGTACATGTTCGGGATCATCAGCAGCAGACCCTGCGACGCCGTAAAGGTCGTCGTCAGCGCACCTGCCTGCAGGGCCCCGTGGACGGCGCCGGCTGCGCCACCCTCGGACTGCATCTCGGTTACCTGCGGCACGGAGCCCCAGATGTTCTTGCGGCCGTTGGCGGACCACTCGTCGCTGAGCTCGCCCATGCTGGACGAAGGCGTGATCGGATAGATGGCGATCACTTCGTTGGTGCGGTGGGCGACAGAAGCGGCGGCCTCGTTGCCATCGATGGTGATCTTGCGGCGTGCGACCATGGGGTCAGTCTCCTATGCAATCCACCTGAGCGGTGGGGACTTCGCGCTCGCACGCCGGGCTCGGAAAGGAGGAGGGCGCGGGGGCGGTCCGGGGCGGGGCGATAGGCGCTCGCAGGCAGGGGGAGTGCGACGAGGCCGGGTCGCCCCTGTGGGGGGCAGAGGGCGGGGCGGTGAATCCGAGCCGCGTGGACTCGAGTTCAGGTCGGCGACACCTGCCGTCGGCCGCCTCGCCGATCGCGCGCTGTATAGGTCAGGCAGCGCGAACGCGCAAGGCGGACCACCAGATCGGTCCTGACAACCGTCCGGCAGGCGGCCCGTCGGTGTCGGAATTCGGTGACGGGAAACGGCAACATGTTGTCGGAGAATCCCGACACGCATGATAAGCTCATGAAATAACATGGTCTTGTGCGAAAGTCTGCCGTCGCCCCCCGTCGGGTGTCCCGGAAGCCCGACGACCCGTGTAGACCGGTGAAAATCGATAACCTGTTGAAAGTACATCTGTTGATCAAGTTGGCACGGACCTTGCTCAATAGGTGGTCATCGAGGGCGCGACGCCCCACCGAACCCGGAAGAAGACAACCGGTCCCCTGCAACCCGTTCTACCCAAGGAGATTCCTCATGAGCACCAAGCGCAACCACAAGGCCCTGCTTCCCACCTACGTCGGCGCGGCCGTCAGCTTCATCGCCTACCTGTTCATCGGCGCGGTGCCCGGCACCCTGTACGGCGGCTACATGGGCCTGATCATGACGGGCGCCCTGTTCGGCACGCCGGTCGAGCCGACGATGATGGCCAAGGTCATCACCACGGGCGGCATGGCCCTTGGCCTGTTCGCCTCCCTGTTCCTCTTCCTGGTCGCCGGCGCCTTCATCGGCACGCTGCTGGGCTGGCCGTTTGCCCCCATGCTCCGCGCCGAAGAGAAGACCGAGACCCCGACCGAGACCGTCGAAGTGACCCGCTAGTCCCGCGAAGTCGTCCGGCCGGGGCATCCTCCCCCCCGGCGCATCGGTCCGCTCCTCCCCCCCCCAAGCGGTCCGCTGCAGTCCCGGTCCCGGACGTGGCCACCGACAGCCGCCCCTCCTCCTCTCCCCGGAAGGCGGCGGCTGCCGGTGGCCAAGAAACCCAGAACAAATTCCATGTGTCCAGAATTCCCGACACCGGCTTGTCGGAAGAACCCGACAGTCGAACGGCGCCAAGTCGTTGAAATTGCGTGACGCCGCACTTGGCTGTCGGGGAATTCCGACAGATACCATGGCCGAGTGCCGTTTCTGGGCGTAGAGTGGTGGCCGGGGGCTGGGTGAACTGACGCACCGAGTGTGTTGCAACACTTGAAGATCCATCGAGAAGTCACTCCCATTTCGGCCAAGACGGTCGGCTGGTACGGAAATTGCTTTGGTCTGCGCCGACCCTTCTGGGCCTCCCACCCACTCCTCCCGCTTGTTTCAGTCCCGTCCGCACGGAAACCACCTCGCAAAGGTAGCCCATGCTCGCCCACCTTCCCGCCCGCCTTCTGTGGTCCGCCGCCCTGCTGGGTGCGCTGTTGACCGTTTCGCTTCCCGCCACGGCCAAGACTCCGAACCCGTCGGATGATCCGAAGTGGTGCCGGGTTTGCCATCAGGATGCAGTGTTTGCGCCGGCCGAGGTCTCAGCGACCGCGCACGCCGACGTCTCGTGCCGCGAGTGCCACAAGGGCTTTCACTTCAATCCGCACGAGAAGGTGATCTCGCCCGAAGGCGAGCCCGCCCAGGCGCTGAAGGACCGCGGCCTTCGGGTGCCCGACGCCTGGACCGCTTGCGGCGACTGCCATGAGGTCGGCGAGAACCCCGGTCACCTGCCGCACGGCAAGGACAAGGACGGCGCCAAGGCCGGTCTGCCCTACTGCAAGGACTGCCACGGCAGCCCGCACACGATTCGGCTCGCCAAGGAGCTGGAGCCCAACGCCCATCGCGCAGAGATGAACGAGAAGTGCATCACCTGTCACGGTGACCCCAAGCACATGAAGCCGTTCAAGATCCCGACGGACGTCGTCGAGGGTTACGAGCACACGATGCACGCGCGGCACCTGCACCTGGGCTCCAAGGAGTCGCCGGGTTGCGCGGACTGCCACGGTGGCCACAAGCCGATCGACCGCAACGCCGTGACGGCCCAGCCCTGCATCAAGTGTCACGAGAACGCGACCCCGGAGTTCCGCAAGAACGCCAAGCACGCAGCGATGACGGCAGACAGGCGGCCGATCAGCTTCTGGACCGTCAAGTTCTTCGCCTGGCTGACCTTCCTGACGATCTTGGGCCTGTGCCTGCACGTGCTGCTCGACCTCGCCGCGACCTTCCGGGCTGCGCGCAAGGGGGCCGCCCACGGTCACGTCGACCACGGTGCCAACCTGCTGGCCAAGGCGGGGCTGGTCGGCAAGGACCGCCGCGTCGTCCGCTTCGACATCCATCAGCGGATCATGCACGGCATCATGGCGTTCTCGTTCACCACGCTGGTGCTGACGGGCTGGCCGCTGAGCGCACACGGTTTCGGCGCCTCGCGCTTCCTGGTCGACCTGTTCGGGGGCCTGCAGACGGCGGGGCTGTGGCACCGCATCGCCGCGATTGGCCTTGTGATCACCAGCGTCTACCACCTGACGTATCTGGTCGTGCTCGCGTTCTCGCGCAAGCTGCCGTTGTCGATGGTGCCGATGCCGCGCGACCTCTTCGACGCGATCGGCAATATCATGTATTTCCTTGGCTTGAAGAAAGAGCGCCCGAAGTTCGCGCGGTTCTCCTACTTCGAGAAGTTCGACTACTGGGCGGTGTTCTGGGGCGTCGTGATCATGGTTGGCTCGGGCACGATCCGCTGGTTCCCGGCAGAGTTCGCCAAGATCGCTCCCAACTGGCTGTACGAGGTCGCCTTCCTGGCCCACGCCGACGAGGCGCTGCTGGCGGCGATGGCCATCTTCGTGTGGCACTTCTACAACGTGCACCTGCGTCCCGCCGTCTTCCCGATGTCGTGGGTGTTCCTGCACGGCAAGCTGACGGTCGAGGAGCTGGCTGAGGAGCACGGCGCCGAGTACGACGCGCTGGTCGAGAAGGCCAAGTCCAAGGTTGCCAAGAGTGACGACGGCAAGGAGGGCGCATGACCCCCGCCCGCCGCATCCTGATCGGCCTCGTGGGGATCCTGGTGGCGACGGGGACCGTGGTCCTGTTGAGCCCCGACGTCCGCATCGAGGTCCGCAACGGCGCGTTGGTAGTTCCGGCGGCCGAGGGCCTCGGCGCTGGCCACGGGCCCGAAGCGACCGCGCTGCCTGAGGCTGCCACGACCGCTGTTGCCCTTGCTGACGCTGCCACCTCGGCCGTGCCTGCCGCCGAGGGGGCTACCGCGACCGAGGGCGAAGAAGCCGAGGCCGCCGACGCACCCGCGGAGTCGACCGAGACCCAAGCCAAGCTCGCACGGCTGGCGAAGCTGCCCTGCTTCGAGTGCCACACGATCAAGGACTACAAGGAAGGCGAGGACTTTCCGCACGTCATGCACGAACAGGAGCAGGGCGTCGGCGGTCACTGCCACAAGTGTCACGCGTTCGAGGGGCACTTCCAGGTGACGGTCCGCAAGGAGGTCTGTGCCGAGTGTCACGACTGAGACTCCCCCGGGAGGAGGCCGACGCGGGCTCTTCCTGAAGGTGGCGTTTCTGTGCGGGGTTCCGGCCCTGCTGGGGCTGGGCTTTGCCTCGTTCCGGTCGTTCGAGCACTACGTCCAGCACGACCCCGACTTCTGCGCCCAGTGCCACGTCACGCAGGACCAGTACGCTCTGTGGGCAGAGGGCGAGCACCACAACGTGCCGTGTCAGGCGTGCCACGAACAGACCACGGCACAGGCGCTGGACTCCCTGCGCGGGTTCATTTCCTCAGAGCCAGCCAAGGGTTCCGGGCCGCACACCAAGGTCCACACGCCCAAGGTGCCGGTCAACGCCTGCATTCGCTGTCACGAGAAGAACGTGGGCGACTGGCCGCAGATCGGCAAGTCGATCGGCCACAAGCTGCACCTCAAGCAGGGCGAGATCACCTGCAAGAGCTGCCACGCGCGCACGATCCATAAGTTCGGCGCGGCGTTGGACGCGTGCCCGGACTGTCACAAGGGGCAGGCCGTGCGCACCACGGGCATGGAGAAGCTGCACTGCAACGCCTGCCACAACTTCCTGAACACCAATGACACCTTGATCCCGACCCGCCGCGTCTGCTTGGACTGCCACGCCGCACGCGGCGTGTCGATGCCAGAGCGCGCCCAGAACGAGCACATGGCGCGCTTCTCGTGCGGGGTTTGCCACTTGCCCCATCAGGACAAGAAGACTGCGCATGGTCAGTGTCTTTCATGCCACGAGGGCATCCAGCAGCACCCAGGCCTGCACTCGGTGCCGGACCACGCGGCCTGTCAGGACTGCCACCAGGCGCACACCTGGCTGCCGCAGCGCAAGCTGTGCCTCGAGTGCCACGACGACAAGGACAAGCACCACTCCGAGCAGGCGAACTGCTGGAGCTGCCACAAGACCCAATCCCCAGCGGCCGACCTCGCTTCGCCCCCCACGGCGGACGGCGCGTCGGAGGCGCCGCCATGACATCGCCGACCCCCAAGCTGCGTCGGCCTCGCTTCAGCTTGCGGATTCGTCTCGTCCTGCTCCTGTCGGGCATCATCTGCCTGATTCTGGCTGGGCAGACGCTGTTCTGGCTGTCGAGCGAGGTCACCGATCTGGACCACCGGATCGCCACGCAAGGGACCATCCACGCCCAGGGAATCGCCAATGCCTGCGCCGGGTTGATGGGCGGATCTGACCCGCATCGCTTCGACTTCGTGATGGGCAGGATTCGACGGACCGTGGACCTGATCGAGCTGGCTGTCGTCGACCCATCCGGCAAGGTGCTGGCCCACAGCGACGCCACCCAAGTCGGCCACCAGCGCACCGACCGTCGCCACGGCGTATTCGGTCCTCCGCGGTCAAGTCCGGGTCTCGTCGGTCTTTTCGGCAACGCCTTGGCCTATCAGGTCTCGGCTCCCGTGCTGCGGGGCAGCGACGTGCTGGGCTTCATCTACCTCGAGTTCCGCTCCAACGAGATCGCCGAGCGTGCCGGTCGGCTGATGCGGTCGGCGGCGACCATGGCGCTGTTCTGGCTGATCGTCGGGGCCGCGGCCGGCACCGTCTACGTTCGGCGCATCACCAAGCCGCTCGCGGTGCTGACCCAGGCGGCGCAGAGCATCACCGAAGGGCGACTGGATGCCGTGCCGGTGGGTCCGCCCACGTCTCACGACGAGGTGGGGACGCTGCAGGCGAGTTTTCGCCATCTGCAGGCAGGGTTGCGGGCCCAGCGCGCAGAGAACGCCGAGCTGTTGGACCGATTGCAGCAGCTCAACGACAAGCTGCAGCGCCGCGTCAACGAGGTCACGGCAGAGCTACGCCAGACCGCCGCCTATCTGGAGTCGGTGTTTCGTTGCATGGAGGTCGGCCTTGTCACCGTCGACGCCCACGGCGACATCGTGCAGGCCAATCAGGGCGCGGACCGGCAGCTGACCGGCCTTGGACGTCCGGAGGCCGGCAAGCACGTCAGCGCGCTGATTCCCGACGGAGAAGCGCTGGGGACGATGGTCGAGACCGTGGTGCGTTCGGGCGCCGCGGCAACGCTGGAGGTCGTGCGCAGCTGCGAGGTGGGGCCTTGGCACGAGGGGGGGCCGGTCTCTTCGGCGCCGTCCGGCGGCCAGCGCACCTTGGGCTTTCGCATGTATCCGCTGCGGGGGCCTTCTCGCACGACGCTGGGGGCCGTGATCCTCGTGACCGACCTGACCGAAGAACGGTTGGTCGAGTCGCGTCTGCGCCGTCACGATCGGCTGGCGTCGCTGGGCACCATCGCTGCGGGGCTGGCGCATGAGCTTGGCAACTACATGCATGGTATCGGAGGGTTCTCGTCGATCCTGCTGAAGTCGCTGCCCCCCGACAGTCCGCACCGCGAGGACGTGCAGACCATCCACGACGACAACGCCAAGGCCGTCGCACTGCTGGAGCGTTTCCTGCAGTTCGCCCGGCTGGGGCAGGTGCGCTACCAGACCGAGCCGGTGGGGACAATCCTGCGGGAGGCGACCGGTATCGCCTCGTATCGCCTGCGGAAAGCCAACGTGCAGGTCGTCGACACCATCGAGGACGAGGGACCAGAGGCGCGGTGCGACGCCCGGCTGCTGACGCAGGTGTTCGTCAACCTGGTTCTGAATGCCGTCGATGCGATGGAAGGTCGCGCAGAGCGCCGCCTGACCCTGAGCGCCAACCTGTCCGGCCAGGACCGCGTGGTCCTCCGCGTCGAAGACACCGGCGGCGGCATCGACCCGGCCCACGTCGAGCGGATCTTCGATCCGTTCTTCACCACCAAGGGCGCGACCGGCACCGGCCTCGGGCTGTCGATCGCTCACCAGATCATCGAGCGTCACGGCGGCACCATCACGGTGCAGAGCCGTCGCGACCAAGGCACCACCTTCGTGATCGAACTGCCCTGCTCGGGACCCCTCGAGCAGGACGCTTGAACGTCCCCCACCCCCCAGGGACGAGTGTGACCGGATGAAGAAGCCCACAATCCTGTTCATCGACGACCAGAAGTCGGCGCGCGACCTGTTCTCGCGTCAACTGGACCCCGAGCGCTTTCGGCCGCTGACGGCGCCCGGCGTGCTGGCGGCCGAGGAGATGATCCGTCAGGAAGCGCCCGACGTGATTGTCACCGACCTGCGCATGCCCGACATCGACGGACTGGACGGCCTTGAGCGGTTCCACGCCCTGGACCCCGAGCTGCCCGTGATCTTGATCACGGCGTTCGGCACGGTCGAGACCGCCGTGGAGGCGATGAAGCGCGGCGCGTTCGACTACGTGCGAAAGCCGTTCGATACCGGAGAGTTGGAGATCGTCATCGACCGCGCCCTTGGCCACCGCAACCTGCTGCGAGAAAACGCACGGCTGCGATCCGAGGTGGCGCGCAAGTCTGCGTCGGACGACATCATCTGTCGGGCCCCGGCGATGATGTCGGTGATGGACCTGGCGGCACGCGTCGCGCCGTCGGACTTCTCGGTGCTGATTCTGGGAGAGAGCGGCACAGGCAAGGACCTGTTCGCCAAGCGCATTCACCAGTTGAGCAACCGCGCGACGGCACCGTTCGTGTCGCTGAACTGCAGCGCGATCCCGGAGCACCTGCTGGAGAGCGAGCTGTTTGGCCACGAGAAGGGCGCGTTCTCAGGAGCGACCAATGCACGCGCCGGCTTCTTTGCCGAGGCGGACGGCGGCACGCTATTCCTGGACGAGATCGGCGACATGAGCCCCAACCTGCAGCCCAAGCTGTTGCGCGTGCTGCAGAACGGCGAGTACTACCGCGTGGGCAGTCGGCGCCTGACCAAGACGGACGTTCGTCTGGTTTGCGCGTCGAACCGTCGCATCGAAGAGCTTGTCGAGAAAGGGCAATTCCGCCAGGACCTGTACTACCGCATCAACACTGTCCGCATCGCCTTGCCGCCCCTGCGCCAGCGCACTGAAGACATCCCGTTGCTGGTCGAGCACTTCCTGCAGAAGCTGCGCAAGACCTTTCCCCATGTGCCCTCGCGGCTGAATGCTCAGGCGGTGCGCCACCTGCTGGACTACGGCTGGCCGGGCAACGTGCGAGAGCTGGAGCATGTGATGGAGCGGTCGTGTCTGGTCTGCGATGGCGACGAGCTGCGGGCCGACGACCTGCCGCCGGAGATTCGCGGCACGGCGAGCTCGGGCGTCGCCGTTGCGGAGCGGCCCTACAAGGACGCGCGCCGCGACTTCGAGCGCAACTACTTCCTGCAGCTGTTGGCCAGTGCCGAGGGCAACATCCAGAAGGCCGCGGAACTTGCCGGGATTCATCGCAGCACGCTGTACGAGAAGCTGGCTGCCCTGCAGATCGCGGTCGAACGGGAGTAGCCGGGTCGCCATCCGAGCGACGGGCAGGCGCAGTGGGCGTCGGCAGTGACAGGTGGAGACAAGGCGGCTAACCTCCCGCCGGTCCCCCCGCCAATCACCCACTGCTGTCGAGGCGCGCCATGGACGAAAAGACCCCCCTCACCGATGCCCTCCGCTACCACTCGGAAGGCCGACCCGGCAAGATTGAGGTCGTCCCGACCAAACCCTGCATCACCCAACGGCATTTGTCGCTCGCGTACTCGCCTGGCGTCGCCGAGCCCTGTCTCGAGATCGCCCGCGACCCCGACCTCGTCTACGACTACACGGCCAAGGGCAACCTGGTGGCGGTGCTGTCGAACGGCACGGCGGTCTTGGGCTTGGGCGACATCGGCGCACTTGCGGGCAAGCCAGTGATGGAAGGCAAGGGCGTGCTGTTCAAGAAATTCGCGGACATCGACGTGTTCGACATCGAGGTCAACGAGAAGGACCCGAAGAAGCTGATCGAGATCGTCGCCGCGTTGGAACCCACGTTTGGCGGCATCAACTTGGAGGACATCAAGGCCCCCGAGTGCTTCGAGGTCGAGCGTGAGCTGAAGAAGCGGATGAACATCCCGGTCTTCCACGACGACCAGCACGGCACCGCGATCATCACCGCGGCCGGCGTGATGAATGCCGTCGAGATCCAGGGCAAGAAGATCGGCGAGATCAAGGTGGTCGTGTCCGGTGCAGGCGCCAGCGCGATCTCGTGCATGAACCTGTGGCAGATGGTCGGCGTCAATGCCGAGAACATCACGATGTGCGACTCGCGCGGCGTGATTCA
>CAJBNH010000190.1 GCA_903955385.1 uncultured Myxococcales bacterium
CATCTGCAGCCCGAAGAAGACGCCGGCCTTCGGCGAGTAGACGACCGCGCCGTCACGCAGCAGGTCGACCTGTCCGCCGGTTGAAACCGAGGGATGACCGCGCTGCACCAGCACGCCGACGGGCTGACCTTGCGCATCGACGACCCACAGCCCTCCCAACGCGGGAACAGTTCCCGTTGTGTCTGCGCCGGGTTGGACGACGACATCGGCAGGCGGCGCGATCACGTCGGGTTGGGGTTCTACGGCGGCGTCCAGCTCGACGGGCTCGACGGCATCCGGCGTCTGGCGGGAACAGGCGGTCCCGAGCGCCAGCGTCACCGACAGCATGAAGAACGGGAGCAGCAGGGACCAAGGCCGACGGGCGGCGCGCGAAAAGTTCGTCATGCGTGCATTTCCAGTGCGTAAGGGGAAGAGAGCGTTGCGGGTCAGCCGTGCTCTCGAATCCAGGCGTGCCGCACGGTCTCAGCGGCCTCCTGTGGGCGCTCACGGGCGGAGTCGCGCAGGCGTGACAGCCACGTGGGAGGCTCGCTCACCGACTGTGCGCGCCCGTACCACGCGAGCATTTCCGCGTGCAGCGCGGGGGCCCCGGCGCGACCCAGACGGGCCAGCTGCTGCTCGACGAAAGGCCGCTCAAAGGCGACACGGGCCACGGCTTCCAGCGCCTCACGCTGCAAGAAGGCGTGCGCCTGGAGACGAAGCGCGGCTTCGGGGTCGGCGGGCTCCACTTCGGGAGACTTCTTCGCGGGTTGCTCGCCGACGCCCCTTTCATCGCGGGGAGGGGGCGCAGGCTTGACGGGCATCCGATCCGAGTCGGTCTTGAGCAACCGCCGCACGCCCTCGTGGGTGCCGTCGCGGGGCGCGGGAACGCCGACGCAAAGCTCCAACGCCATCAGCGTCTTCTCGTCCAGAAAGCCGTGAGCGGTCAGCCCTTGGTCCTTCTGAAACCGCATCAACGCCGCGCGCGTGTCGCCCTGCAGGATGCCGTTGATCTTGAGGCGCATCCCCAGCGCCACGTTGAGGGCCGCCTGCACCCACTTCTGCAGGACCAAGTGTCGGTCGTCTGTCGGTGGCCGCAGCGCGCTGGGCTCCAGCACCTGCTTGGACGAGGCGTACGACAGCGCCTTGACCTGCGCCTTGGCCGGACTTGCGAGGTCCACCTTGGCCAATTCGCCCAACATTGCCTTTCGCCGCCCACCGACTCTGCCCAGCGTGCCGTCCATGGATGCGCCCTCCCAGTCGTCCGGCCCCTTGACGTGCGACGGACGATTCAGCGGGCAGGATACTCAGGTTCGCCGCCCCCGGCCAAGGGTTCGATGCGCTCTGCCACCGCCCCCGCCAGAAACCGATCGAGGATGCGTGCAGCGGCGACCTTGTCGACCTCGCGGCGGCGACGGGCGGCGCGCATGCCCAGCGCCCGCAGCTCGTTGTGCGCTTCCGTCGTCGTGTCGGCCTCGTCCACCAGCCACACGGGCAGCGGAACAGCGGCCGCCAGCGCCTGGGCAAACCGGCGACACAGGCCCGCGCT
This sequence comes from uncultured Myxococcales bacterium, assembly GCA_903955385.1. Lineage (GTDB taxonomy): Bacteria > Myxococcota_A > UBA9042 > UBA9042 > UBA9042 > CAJBNH01. Next base: position 1,526 of record CAJBNH010000190.1, read on the forward strand.
GGCGGCGCCCTGACCTTGGGGCGCATCGTCGTCCTGAGGCGGCAAACCCACCACCAACACGTCTGGCCGCAGTGGCGCGAACAGCTGCTGAAGACGCGTGAGGTCCACGCGAGTGCCTTGGCGCTCCAGCACCGCGTGCGGCAACGCCATGCCTGTCGCCACATCGCTGACCGCCACGCCGATGCGTGCGCGACCGACGTCCAAGGCCACCACGCGCCCGGTGCAGCGTTCGGCGGCCATGGCGGCGGGGTCGGTCATCGCAGGATGCTCCTTGGGAAAAGCGAGTGGTGAACGTGGGTGGCGGTCGCTTCGTTTGCGCGACGGCGGCCGCAGGGTATCATGCGCCCCGGCCTTTGGCGCGACCCGTCCACCCGCACTTCAGGAAGCCTGCATGGCGCACCCGCCCGTCACGATCTACCGCACCCAGACCTGCCCCTACTGCTCGATGGCAGCGCGCCTGTTCGAGCGGCGTGGCGTTGTCTTCTCTGAGATCTACCTGGACGGCAAGACGGAAGAACGGGCGGCGCTGCAAGAGCGCACGCAGTTCCGCACGGTGCCGCAGATCTTTATCGGCGAACGCTTTGTCGGTGGTTACAGCGATGTGGCGGCTCTGGAAGCCAACGGCGAGCTCGATCAACTGCTGGCCGGCTAGACCGCGCGCAAGCCACGCGACCCACGGGGGGTACGAAGATGGGGGCCGGCGAACCGATCGTCGTGCAGAAGTACGGCGGCTCGTCCGTTGCGGATGTCGATCGCATCCAGCAAGTGGCGGATCGCATCGTCGCGACGCGGCGCGCGGGCAAGCGCGTGGTCGCGGTGGTCTCGGCCATGGGCAAGACCACCGATGACTTGGTCAAGCTGGCCCACGAGATCACGGACACCCCCGATCGCCGCGAGCTGGACATGCTGCTGACGGCCGGCGAGCGCATCTCGATGGCGTTGCTGGCCATGGCGATCCGGGCGCGCGGAATGCCGGCGACCTCGCTGACCGGCAGCCAGTGCGGGATCCTGACCAACGACGCCCCAGGCGGCGCGCGCATCGTCGAGATTCGGCCCTTCCGGGTGCAGGACGCGTTGGATCAAGGGCAGATCGTCATCGTCGCCGGGTTCCAAGGTGTCAGCTACCGGCGCGAAGTCACCACGCTGGGCCGCGGCGGCAGCGACACGACGGCGGTCGCGCTGGCGGCGGCGCTGGATGCGGAAGCGTGCGAGATCTACAGCGACGTCGACGGCGTCTATACGGCCGACCCGCGCGTGGTTCCCGATGCGCGACGGCTGGATGCGATGAGCCACGACGAGATGCTGGCGATGGCGCGCTGCGGGGCCAAGGTGCTGGGCAGCGACGCGGTGGCCTATGCCCGGATGCACGGCATCGCACTGTACGCCCGCGGCACCCACGGCGGCGGCGAGACCTTGGTGCGGCGCGACGAACCGACCGACCGACCCCACATCTCCGGGGTTTCCTCGCGCGCGCACTGCGCCGTCCTGCAGTACGACGCGGAAGGTCAGGAGCAGGTCGAGATCGAGCTTGCCAACGCCGCCGTGGCTCCCCTGCTGCTGGTCGCCGCTGCTGGCGCCGCGGGCTGCGGTCCGCTCACGCTGCTGCTGGGCCGCGATGTCGCCGACGCGGTGGACCCCGCTTTTGAGCGACTGGTCCAGAAGTTGCGCGATCTCTTGGGCGACCGTCTGCGCGGCGAGCAGCAAGGCACGCTGGTCAGCATCGTCGGTCCGGCGGTGGGCCGCGAACCCGCCTTGCTTGCGCAGTTTCGCGCCGTCGTGACCCAGTCGGTCGGCGCGCCGCCAGCTTGGGTCATGGCGCACGGCCTGTGCCTGTCGTCGCTGCTGCAGCCGGCCCAAGCCGATGCCGCTGTGGTCGCCCTGCACCGCGCATTCGTCGAAGGAGGACCATGGCAACCGCCAGCCGCAGCGTGACAGTGCTGGGTCTTGTCCTCGCGCTCGTGCTGACCTCGTCGGCGTGTAGCGGACGCACCGGCTTGCCGCAGGGAGGCCCGACCACCGCTGAGGACGTGCTGGCCCGCGCACTCGCGCGAGAAATGCCCAAGTCCGTCCAAGGGTTGGCCAGGCTGGACACCTACGTCAAAGGCGAGGCCCGCAAGGCTGACTTGCTGATCGCCGCGCGCCGACCGGACGCCGTGCAGATGCAGGTGCTGTCGCCGACCCTGGACCTGCTGGCGGTGATGAACACCGACGGCAAGCGCTTCACGTCGTTTGAGCGGGGCGGCGCGGAGTGCTACGTTGGCGATGCCTGTGCCCACAACCTCGCGAGAATCATCCCGATTGCCTTGCCGCCAGAGCAATTCGTCGCCGCCCTGCTGGGACGGCCGCCTCTGCTGGACACCACACCGCAGACGCTGCACTGGGACGACGAGCGCAAGCTGTACCGCATCGATCAGGGTCCGCAAGACGGCCTGTGGCAACAGGTTTACGTGCAACCTGGCACCTTCCGCTTTGTCGGAACGGTGCTGCACCAGGGGGCGACCCGCGTGGCGTCGATCCAGTACGACGGTGAGGTTGGCATCAACGGTCCGCCGCGCACGCTGCGCTTCAAGGACACCCGTCAAGAGCTCGACGTGTCGGTGACCCTGCGGGAGGTCGAGGTCGGGACCACCATCGCCGACGACGTGTTCGCCGTGACCTGCCCGGAAGGGATGCGGACGGTCGACCTGCCCTGCGGGCCCGTGGCCCCGCGTGGAGAGTCCAACCCACCGTGAACACTTCGCTCTTCATCTGCTTCGAGGGCACCGATGGCTCGGGCACGACGACCCAGGGCAACCTGTTGGCGGCTGAACTGCAACGCCAAGGGCGCACCGTCTTGCGCACCGCCCAGCCGTCGGACGGCCAAGTCGGCCAGCTGATCCGCGCGGCGCTGCGCGGTGAGACGGTCCACCGCTTGGACCCCGCCACGGTGGCGCTGCTGTTCGCCGCTGACCGCGTGGACCACTGCCGGCACGTGATCGCCCCGGCACTTGCCCGCGGTGAGGTGGTCATCTGCGACCGCTACCTGGGGTCCTCGCTTGCGTTTCAGGTGGTGGACGGCGAAGGCGCCATCGACGCTGAGTGGGTCATGCGCATCAACCGCGAGGCATTGGTGCCCGATGCGACCATCCTGATGGACCTGCCTGTCGATCAGGCCGTCCACCGCATCGTCGCCCGCGGCAAGCCCCGCGAGCGCTATGAGATCGAAGACACCCTTCAGCGCGTCCGATCCAGGTATCGGGCGGTATTCGCCGCGCCGCCGCCCCAGCTGGGTCGCACCGTGGTGCTGGACGCCCAGCGCAGTCGCGAGGCGATCGCGTATGATGTGCTGCAGGTGGTGACCCAAGTGCTCGCCAAACACACAACGCAGACGCCGACTTCCGCTGCCCGCCCGCAGGACGAACTCGCATGACGCAGGGTCCCGACAAGTCACGCCCCCCAGCCGACGACGTCCACGTGCCGACGCAGCTCTATGTTGCGCCGCCGCTGGACCCGCCCGTTGCGCCGGACGCGCCCAAGCTCGCAGCGGACGAGGTGAACGACCGAACGCTTCCCGATTCCCGGCAGTTGGCGCCCCAGGTGTTCGTCGCCGCCGAGGCACAGCCGACCCGGCAGGACGACGAGCTGCTGACGCGACAAGAGGCTTCCCTCGACGAGAAGATCCGCGCGCACCTGGCCGAAGGTCCCAAGAAGAAAGGCGATCCCCTGATTGGTGAGCGCGTGGGTGGCCGTTTCCTGGTCACCGGCAAGATCGGCGCGGGCGGCATGGGCGCGGTGTACCGGGCGCGGCAAGAGGGCATGGATCGCGACGTGGCGGTCAAGGTGCTGCTGGGCGAGCTGGTCGACAACGAGACGGTGCTGCGGCGCTTCACGCTGGAGGCGTTGGCCGTCTCGCGGCTGCGCCACCCCAACACGATCCAGATCTTCGACTACGGACAGACGGCGCAGGGCAACCCCTACATCGCCATGGAGTTTCTCGAGGGACAGACGCTGCACGAGCTGCTGCGCAACGAACGGCCGCTGCCGATCCGTCGCGCGCTGCGCATCATGGGCGCCGTCGCTGCATCGCTGGCCGAAGCGCATGGCAAGGACATCGTCCACCGCGATCTGAAGCCCGAAAACATCTTCCTGACCCGCGTCGACGGCAACCCGGACTTCGTCAAGGTGCTGGACTTCGGCGTCGCCAAGCTGCGCGACAACAACGACGACAACCAGGGGACCCTGACCCAAGCCGGCAGCATCTTCGGTACGCCGCGCTACATGAGCCCGGAACAGTGCTCGGCCCTGCCCGTCGATGGACGCAGCGACCTGTATTCCTTGGGCGTCATGCTCTACGAGATGGTCGTCGGGCACGCACCGTTCCTTTCGGATCAGCCGCTGTCGCTGCTGCTTGCGCACGTGAACGACCCGCCGCCTCCACCCAGCGCCGAGTGCCCGGACGATGCGATCCCCGCCGAGGTCGAAGAGCTGGTGCTCGCCCTGCTGGAGAAGGCGCCGCAGGACCGCCTGCAGCGCGCCGAGGAGCTGTCACGGCTGTGCCATGAGATCGCCGACGCCCTGCCGGCCGACTTCGACGCGCGCGTCAGCACCGCCGATGCCGAGCGATTGGGCGTACGGCTGCCCAGCGAGCACACCCTGCAGGTGCCGACCCGACGCGAGCTGGGGGCCCATGGCAACTCGCCGACCCTGGTGCAGGGCCAGACGGTCCCGATGCCTTCCAAGGGTGCAGGAAAGCTGCTTGTTGCCGTGGCCGTCTTCCTGCTGGCCGTTCTGGCAGGGGCGGCGTGGATTTGGCTGCAGCCGGTCGAGCCGCCACAGCCCGTCCTGAGCCCGGCCATCGCTGCGCCACTGCCGCCGCTGGCACCGGACATGGCGAGAATCACGCTGGTCTCGACTCCCGTCGGGGCGACGGTGATGCGCGGCGAAGATGCCTTGGGCACGACGAACCTGACGATCGACCGCCCCAAGGGCGCTCCAGCCGAGACGTGGAAGCTGGTGCTGAAGGACTTCCAGACGCGGAACGTCACCGTTTCGTTCGCTGATTCGCGCATCCTGACGTTTTCGCTCGAGCCGCTGGTGGCACCGACTGCACCGCCCCTTGCCGCAAGTCCGCTGCCGGCCCTCGTCGCCAAGCCGCGCCCGAAGATCGCCGGGGCGCCTCAGGTGGTGCCGCCCGCACCGACCACTGCGCCTGCAAAGCCGGAACCCGTCATCAAGCCGGTCGAGGCAGCCAAGCCAGAGGCCCCGAAGCCTGAGCCCGTCAAGCCTGAGCCCCCCAAAGAGAAGCCCAAGCCCAAGGACCCCGCCCTGCTGGACGACATCCTGTAACAGCAGCCAGCGACCCTCCGGCACGCTGGGGCCGCAGTCCGCACAACCGCTTGTTTCTTGAAGCTTGTTACAGCGTGCGGGCGCAGCGGAACCCGACGAACGTCAACGGCGCCGCGCCGGCCTCGAGGGTGAAGCGGCGGTCGTCCGACCGGCCCTTGCAGACGTCGCCAGCACTGCTGGCTTCAGCGCTGCCGCCCCGGACCACGCGACGGACGGAGTAGTTCTTGGCAACGTAGCTGCCGTCATAGGTGTAGTCGGCGGGGAACGTCGGGCACACGGGGTTGTCGCAGGGCGTATAGCACCCGGCCTTGTCGTTGCCGGGACCGCACTTGCACGCGGGGCACAGCAGTTTGCAGTCCTTGTTGGCAGGGCCGAACTGCACCAGACACTGGGTGCACTTCTCGCACTCGTAGGTCTGGGTGGCGTCGCACGTGACCTTGTAGGGGAACTTGGGGTTGTTGTCGCCCGCATCGCTCGACGTCCACTCAGCGACGTTGCCCGCGAGATCGAACACCTGGGTGCCGCCGGCGCAGGTGGGGTGACCGTCGATGCCGACCGCCTCTGTGCCGCCGACGCAGACCGCGTCGTCCTTGGACGCCATCGCCTCGCGCGCCAGATACGTGCCGGGCGTGCACACGGCCAAGTTGACGTCGATCGACTGCATGTGACCGTTCGCCATCCGTTCGCACTTGGCGGGGATGACCGCCTCGGGCCCCGGCTCGGGCAGGAACGTGAACAGGCGCTTGGTCAGGGCATCCGCAGCGGGACCGCCCGCCACCCGCTCCCACTCGAACTCCGTGGGCAAGCGCTTGCCGACGAAGCCGCAATACTCGGACGCCTGCATCCATGTCACCAACACCGCAGGATGCTTCGTGAACTTGGTGTTGCGGTAGTAGTCCTCGTACCCAAGGCCGTTGTCGCCAGCGGGACGCGAACAGACCCCCATCTCTACGCAATAGTTGTACTGCTCGACCGTCACTTCGTGCACGTCGAGCTCGAACGGCTTCAGCGTCACCTGCACCTCGGGCTCGCCGGGGTCGAAGGTCTGCTTCTGGTTGCAGGCCACGTCGTCGCGCGGGATGCCGCAGCCGAACTCTCCCATGCCGAATTGGAACTGCAGGCCCGTCGTCACCTTGGCCATCGCTGTACTTGCGGGCGAGGGCTTGCCAGTTGCGCAGCCCGCCGCCAGCACTGCCAAAGCAACTGCAAGGACCCATCCCGCTCGATGCCCTGCCTGGACCACCTTCATCGCTCGCCCCTTCATCGCCGGAGGTCCGTCGCGTCCAGCACCGTCAGCTCGCTGCCCGCATTCAACTGGACGCCGTCCACCAGCTCTTCGGAGGGAATGGCCTCGCGCACGCCGTCCCAGACCAACAGCACCAGGCCCAGACCCACGGCCGATCCACCACCGCGGTAGCCAAGATTCTGCCATTGTTCCAGCTTGTTGAACCACGGGCTGCCGGCAAACTCCTTGTCCGCGAAATAGGAAGCCACTGCACCGCCACCGATCAGCGCGCCACCGCTCACCAACAGCGGCCACCCCAGCCAAGTGCGCCACGTCGTCGGGCTGTCGATCCGCTTGAGCACAAACCGCGCACTCAGCAAACGGTCCTGCGGAATCTCGAACACGTCCTCGACCGGGTGATAACCCGCGCGCTGCAGCGTGACCTGATGCCGCCCCGGCTCGACGTCGATGTTGCGGACAAACGGCGTGACCGCGACGACCTTCCCATCCACCGCGATCTGGGCACCGCGCACGTTGGCCCACACGGTCAGCGCCGCGCGCCGCACCTTGGCGTTCAGCGACAACACGACCCGCACCGTGCCGCTGAGCGGCACCACAAGCTCCGTCTGCAAGTCGTCGTGGTCCGCCAGTCGCAGCACCAGTGGATAGCGCCCCGGTTTCATGTGAGTCGTCAGCGGCGTGGAACCCAGCGTGGGCCCGTTGGCACCCAGCAAGATCTGCGCTCCGGAGGGCGTCGAGACGACCGTCACCTCCGGCAGGGCTGTGTACGCGCGCTGCTCGAAGTCCCGGCGCATGTTCGCCACGTCCGTCGCGTTGGGCGGGTCGGCGCCGTTGTTCTGCTTGCGGAAGGCCGCCACATAGCGGTCCAGAAGCTCGACGGCGGCCGTGTAGTCTGCCAGCTTCTCCTTGATCTTCGCCATGTTGTAGAGCCACGCCGGCTTCTGATCGAGGGCAAACGCCTGCTCGAAGGCGACGTAGGCCTCTGCGTAGCGCCCCTCTCGGTAGGCGACACGACCCAACTCTCCCACGCGCTCAGCCTCGGCGGCCATGGCGGCGGGGTCGTCTGCCACGGTGGGCGGCGGCGGGGGAACTTCCTCTGCGACGGCGGGCAGGGCCACGGCCATCGCGAGGCACAAGGCTGTGAGTCTGGGCAGGTACTTGGGCATGGTCGGGTGGGCTCGCGCGCCATCCTTCGGCAGCGTCAGGAGAATCAATGCAGGCTACCATGCGACCGGGAGTGAGGCAAACCGATCCGCGCCACGCAACGGCAGCGAATGACAGCGAAACAGGAAGCGGAAACCCCGAAATGGCGATGTCAGGGGGCGCGTTGGACGGTCGTCGACACGATCGTCATGCGGTCTTGACCAGGCAGGACGTCAAGTGTGCGTCCGCCCGGCGCAACCGCGCGGGTCATCTTCATGCGCGGCATCTCGACCACGTGGCGGGCGCGCAGGACCTTTCCTGGGGTGAAGCCCAGCAGTTGGATGGCGAATTCAGCGCCGTCGGGAAGGCGCAAGCTGCCGCGACCGCCCACCGGCAGGATCAGGGTCTGGTCGCGCACCAACACAAAACTGTTGTAATCCTTTTGGAAAACACGAAGTTCTCTCTCCAGATCACCCAACCTCGGGTCCATTTTGGGGGTGGCCGCGCGCGTCGCCTCGACCACCCGCACGGCAAACGCCGCCTTGTCGGGGACCGGCCCGCCCTCTGCCTGCGCAAACGCTTGCGATGCCCACAGGACACCCAGCGCGCAGACCAGCATCCACAGTCGCTTGCTCATCCTGCCCCCTGCTCTTCAGGCTGGAAGTGCCAGATGATGGTCGCTCCGCCCTGTTCGGTCGGGCTGACCATGACGGTGCCCGACTCGATCTCCATGTCCTCGATGATGACCGACGGCTCCGACGGGTCGCCATTCGCTACCGAGGGAAAAACCACCGCCACCTCCCGATCTGCCGGTTGGGTCGCTTCTTCGCTGAGCCGAGAGGTCGAAGACGCCACGATCCAGATCGCCGCCGCCGCCGCCATGCCAGCGACAAGACTGACCTTTCCGAAGCCGAACCCGCGCAGCCACGCGATGACGCCTCGCGGCTCGTCGGACGGCACGGCCGACGCGGGGGCATCGGCGGGCAGCTTCATCATGACCCGACCGCGCACCAGGCCCAAGTCGGCCTTGACCGGAGCTTCGAGAATCCTCTCGCGCAACACTACCTTGGCGCTCGACCAGTCGTCCGCAACGGCGCGAGCCACCGGCGACGTCGCCAGCAGCGCCTGCGCTCGGGCCAACTGCTCGGGCTCGCCCCGCAGCTCGCCGTCGACGTACAACAGCACGAGCTCGAGCTCGGCCTCGTTCAGTTCTCCAGGCGAACCCGGAGGGACCACCTGACGATCGTCAGCCATGGGACGCCTCCTCGCGGTAATCTTCCAGCTGTTCCTGCAAGCGGCGGCGCGCATAGAACAGTCGACTCATCACGGTGCCCTTGGGAATGCCCATCTCTTCTGCGATCTCCTGATACGAGTAGCCGTGCACGTCGCACAGCAGCACGCACTGGCGCATCGTCTCGGGCAGCGTATCGAGTGCCGCGCCCAGTCGCTCGCCCAGCTGCGATCGCGCCTGCTGGGTAAACGGCGACGCGCGGCCCCAAGTACCGACAGCCGGAAGGTCGCCTTCCTCCAGCGCTTCTACGCTCAGGTGGTCGTCCAGCTCACTGGCACGCCGGATGCGACGGCGGCGGATGCGATCGATGCAGCCGTTCGCAGCGATGCGGTAGACCCAAGCGCGGAAGTTCGAGTCGGGCCGGAAAAGCTCGAGCTTCGTGTAGGCCTTCAGGAAGGTGTCCTGAACGACGTCCATCGCGTCCGCCTCGTCCCTCAGGTGCGCCATGCAGAGGTTGAACACCGGCCGCTTCAGCCGGTCGACCAACTCGCCGAACGCCGCCTTGTCACCCGTCAGGGCAGCCGAGACCAGTTGTTGTTCGCGCTCGTCCGTCACGCCAACTCCGGTCCATGGCTTGGCAACGCACCACGCCGCGGAAGATTCACCTGCCCCTGACCGGGAGATCGGCGCGCCGC
>CAJBNH010000191.1 GCA_903955385.1 uncultured Myxococcales bacterium
CGGGTTCGAGCCCCGTATCCCGCTCCTTCCCAGTCCATTCAGAGGTGTTTTCGGCCCGCCCGTCCGTCGGTGTGGTCGGCGCGCCGTCGTGCGCGGGCTACCAGGCGTCGGCGAGTCCCAACAGCCCGGTGCCCTTCGCCATCTCTCGCCGCACCCGGTCGTAGAACGGCGGAGCGTCGCCGGCCGCGATGGCCTCCAGCGGCTGCAGCGCGTCGGCAGCGTCCACATCCATGCGCGTGTCGGCTGCCTGCCGTTCCAGACCGATGCGGGTCAGGCGCAGCACTTCGCGCGCCCACTCGCCCACATGCACGTCGCCCACCCTTGCGTGCAACGCGTCCTTGCACGCAGCCTCGCGCAGGGCAGCCCGGTCCACGGTGCGGTCGCCTTCGCGCAGCAGCAGTCGCAACGCCTTGCGCGTCGCTTCGTCGTAAAACGCGCCCTTGGTCAGCGCGGGCAGCGAGGGCAGGGCGTCGGCGGGCACCAGGTCGCACTGGCGCAACTCGATGTAGCGCTTCAGTCGCACGTCGGGGAACACGGTCGAGGCGTGCAGCGCCCAGTCGGAAAGCGTCGGGCGTCGGCCGTGGTAGCCCTGGTGGAAAAAGCGCCGAAAGGTAAGCGGTTCCGGCAGTTCCTCGTAGCCGTGACTGCCGTCGGGCAGCACCTTGTCCAGGAAGTACATCGGCACATCGAGCAACCAGTCCACGTAGTCCTGCACGCGGGCGTTCGGGTCGAAGCACAAGCCTTTGACATTGCAGCGTCTGTCGTCGACGTCGGTCCACAGGTGTGCGCGAAAGCTGGCGAATCCGGTGTCGCGACCTGCCAGATACGGCGAGTTGGCGAACAGCGCGATCAGGACTGGCGAGAGCAGATGGCCCAGCCGCAGCATCTCCATGCACTCGTCTTCACTGGAGAAATCGATGTTGGTCTGCACGGTGCACGTCAGATGCATCATGTGCAGGCCCCACGCGCCTACCTTGGGCATGATCCGCCGCATGATGGCGTAGCGCCCCTTGGGCATCCGCGGCGTAGCGTCCACCGGTGTCACCGGGTTCAGGCCCACGTGCACGAACCGCACACCCAGATCGTGGGCGACATCGCGCAATTCTGACAGGTGCCCACCCAGCTCTGCCGCCATGTCCGACACGCCGACCATCGCAGCGCCGCTCAGCTCGAACTGGCCGGCGGGCTCCAGCGAGATCGCCGCAACCCCGCGCTGTAGCGCAATCGGCCGTCCAGCCTCGAGGATCGGCTCCCAGCCGTGTCGCACGACAAGTCGATCCAGCAGCGTTCGGATGCTGACCGGCCCTTCGTAGGGCAGCAGGTTGCCGTGGGCGTCGATGGCGAGTCGCTCGTATTCCGTGCCGATGCGGAAGTGCGACTGATCGCGCCGTCCCGACAGCACCCAGGCCGTGCATTCCTGAAGCGAATCCAGCGGCGTGGGGTCGTCTTGAACGGGCGCGGACATCGGGTCCTCGGGGCACGGGCGGGCGGCTGGAGGGGTCAGTCGTAGTAGAACTGCTCGATGCGCCCAAACGTCACGGCGCCGAACGCCTGCACGACGATCGCCAGCAGGATCAGCAGCTTGGCATTGCGCGTCAGGAAAGGCACGCGCAGCGCGAAGAACCCCATGAGAGGAGGGAGGAAGTCGATCGCGAACCGGTACGAGAACTGCTGCCAGCCGTCGTTCTGATACACCAGGCCCGGCAGCGCGACGGCAAGCACGGTGATCAGCAGGTGGCGCTGCAGGCTGCGACGGCGGGCGTCCTCGGCGGGGTCGAGCGCGATCCTGTCGGCGGGCGGCTGCTTCGGCGTGCCCAGCATGGCCAGAAACACCGGCGTGCTGGCCATCAGCCCGAGACCGTGACGGGTGATCAGGACAAACGGAGCCTCGGACAGCAGCCGCGGCATGTTCGTCAGGGCGGCACCCAAGTTGCCGTTCAAGAACACGAAATTGAACAGGCCGTGCTCGCGCGTCGGGCCACGGGTGCCCTCCAGCAGGTACAGGTGGCCGAATTCCGTGGGGTTCTCCCAGCGAACCCAGTTCAGCCACGCCAGCGCACCACCGATGACTGCGGCGGGCAGAGCGAAGCGGACGAGCTTGCCGAATGCCTTCCAGAAAGCAGACTTGCCCTCGCCGCCCAGCCACTTGCCGCCGGGAAAGAAGGCCTCGAGCGGGAAGAACACACCGGCGAACAGCAGCGGCGTGCGGGTGGCGACGCCAAGGCCGAACAGCAGACCGGCAAGCATCGGTCGGCGCGCGTCTTGCGCGGCCAGCAGATAGCCCACGTGCAGCGCGGCGCCGAAGACAAGGGCGGTAAACCACACCTGACCGCGAATCGAGCTGTAGAAGAACGCGGTGCCAAACGCGAACAGCGCCACCAGCCACAGCTGGCCGTTCACGCCGTGCACGACCAAATTCTCCCGACGCATTCGCGCGAACCAAAGGAACATCAGGACGGACGTCAGAACCGCCACCAGCAGTGTCACAACCACGTCGTGGACGTCGTAGCCCCAGATGGCCACCAGCGGCATCATTGCGACTGCTGGAAAGGGCGGAAACGAGATCTGGTAGACCACTTCGTCACAGCGGGCATAGGGGCGCGCTGGATTGCAGCCGGTCTTCACCTCGCGGTCCACGTCGATGACCATCAGGCGGCCGTCCAACGTCCAGAACTCCTTCTGGCGCGCCCCGGGGACGTCCTTCCAGGGGAACACGCCTTTGACCACCTCGCCGCCCTTCAGTGTGAGCACGCGGTAGCTTGCCCAGTCGTTCCAGCCGTTGTTGCGGCCGCCGGGGCCGGCGAGATGGCGATTGACGGCGTTCTGCAGCCCACGGCGGTCTTCCGGACGCGGCGGCGCATTCAGGGTGCGGCGCGGCGTGTCGGTGTCCAGGCGCCCGTCGAGAAACGACGCGGCCATGTCGACAAAGTGGAAGTGCGGGGAGGGGTTGCGCAGCATCCCGGACGAGAAGGCCGCGTACACCGCTGTCACGACGACGGCGACGACGATGCTCCAGGCCAGCAGCGGGCGGCGAGCGAACAGGCTGGACAGGAACATGTCGGCTGGTCTCCTGGGCCGGGGGGGGCGGCAGGGTCCCGCCGCAAGACGCGGAACAGTAATGCTTGGGTAGGGGCGGGTCAATTGCGCGCGGGCGGTCGCGCTGCTAACCTGCCGCGCCGCCGAAGTGCTGCCCATCTTGGGTTTGCGTTCGGCTTCCCAGGAGGTTTCATGTCGTTCCGCACCTGGATCGTCGCGGCCGTTGCCGTGGCCGTTCCCGCGTTGGTCGGCAGCTGGCTACTGCAAGGGCGCCCCGTCGCGCAGCAGTCCGTCGCACCCGTGGCCGTTGCTTTGCCGTCGGCTGTACAGCTCGCTGCCACCGCAGCCGCACCGCCCGTTCAGGTGGTCGAGGCGACCGCCACCAACCGCCCCACGCCGCCTGCCGTGGCTCCCGTGGGCGAAACGATGCCGACGCCCATCGTCCCCAAGGTTCCGGAACCCGACCTCGCACCGGCGCCGCCTGAGCGGCAGGTCGCGATCGGCTTCTCTGGCAACGTGATCGGTGAAACCGACCCTTGCGGTTGAGCGCACAACCCGCTGGGCGGTCTTGCTCGGCGATCCCAGACTTGGCAGGACAGGCAACGCAACCACAACAACGGGCTGCTCGTCGACATCGGCGGGCTGATGACCCCAGGACCGTTTACTGCTGAAGAGCGCCCCGGTGAGGCTCTGACCCGCGCCGACGTGTTCATGAAGTCGATGGCCTACATGGGCTACTCGGTGATGAACATTGGCGTCTTGGACGTCGCTCTTGGCGTCAGCCATCTGCAGGAGCTGTCCAAGAAGCACAAGATCCCGATGATTTCCGCGAACCTCTACACGAAGGCGACCGGAGAGCGGGTGTTCCCTGCAACCTTGGCGGTTCAGGCCGGGCCGTTGAAGGTGGGCTTCTTCGGTCTGCTGAGCCCGCGCTCGCCTGCGATCGAAAAGCACATTGAACCCAATGGCCTGGAGATCCGTCCGGTGGTTCAGGAGGCCCAGGCCGCCGTCAAGGAGCTGCGCGCGCAGGGGTGTGACTTCATCGTGCTGCTCAGTCAGCTGAACCGGCCCGAGGCGGAGCAGGTCGTGAATCAGGTGTCCGGCATCCATCTGGTGCTGGGTTCGCTGACCCAGGACATGACGATGAAGCTTGCGCCCATCGGGCCGAGCTACTACGCCGACGCGTTCCAGAAGGGCAAGTTCCTGGGCGAAGTCATGGTCCACGTGCGCGGCAACCGCGACCGCTACTTCATGGCCGGCCGTCGAGCCGCGATGGAGCAGGAGCGGCAGGACCTGGCCAGCCAGCTGATGACGACCCGCAGCCAGCTCCAGATCGGCGACCGCGGGGGCATCGCCCTGACTGCCGACGCGCGCAAGAACCTCGAGCAGCAACTCGCGGACCTGAAGGCTCGCCAGCAGAAGATCACGACCGAGCTGGAAGGCAGCCTGGCGCTACCGCCCGACGCCAGCACGCTGGAGCTGAGCATGGTCGCGCTGGACCAGACCCTTCCCGACGACCCGACGGTCGATGGGTGGGTCAAGAAGTTCCAGAAGAAGTATCCGAAGCCGAAGGGTGGACACTAGTCCGGCTCACCCGGGCAGGTTCGGCGCCTAAACCCGCAACAATTCGCGTGCTTGCTGCGGCGTCGCCAACGGCCGACCGGCTTGCTGCGCCATCTGCGCGACGGCCTGGACCAGCGGCGCCGTACCCTGCGCCAGTACGCCCTTGGACAGGAAGATGTTGTCCTCGAGGCCCACGCGGACGTGGCCACCGACGGTGACCGCGTGTTGTGCCAGCGGCAGCTCGAAGCGGCCGATGCCCGCGACCGACCAGGTCGAGTCCGCCGGAATCAGGGTTCGGATGAAGTCCAGATGGGCCGTCGTCGCGCCCATGCCGCCCGGCACCCCCAGCACGAAGTCGAAGTGCGCCGGCAGCTCAAGCAGCCCTTCCTTGGCCAGCCGCAGGGCCGCGTCGACCATGCCGGTGTCAAAGCACTCGATCTCGGGGCGCACCCCAAACTCCCGCAACCGCTTGGCGATCGCCCGCACCGACGGCATCGGGTTGGCGAACACGTCGTCGCCGAAGTTCACCGTTCCCGTCGTCAGCGTCGCCATGTCGGGCTTCAGCTTGACGGCGTCGGCCCGCACTTCGACCGGCATGCCGACGGCGCCGCCGGTGCTGAACTGAACGATCATGGGGACTTCAGCGCGGATCAATGCCATCGCCTGACCGAAGAGGTCGGCGCGCTGACTCGGGCGACCATCGGGCTCGCGGACGTGCAAGTGCACCATCCGTGCACCAACGTGATAGCAGCGGATCGCCTCAGCGGCCAGCTCCTCGGGCGACAGCGGCAGCCAAGGCGTGTCGGCGCGGGTCAGCTCGGCGCCGCAGATCGCGGCCGTGATCAGCAGCGGCTGGGTCATCCGCGTCTCCGCTGTCGGTCGGCCAGGACCACGCAAGTGCCGGTGGCGCGGCACACGACGACGGGCTCGTCCAGCGCGTCGGCGGCCGAGTCGTTCAGGTCGGGACGCGGCGAGATGACCTTGCGGGCCTCGAAGCGCATCTTGCGGCTGGTCTTGCCGACCTGGGTGATCTCGCCCTCTGCCTCGATGTAGTCGCCGGCATAGACAGGAGCCAGGAATTCGACCGAGTCGTAGGCGCGAAACAGCCCCTCGTCGCCGTCGTGGCGGATCAGGAGCTCGGTGGCGACGTCGCCGAACAGGCCCAACATGCGGGCGCCGTCGACCAGATTGCCACCGTAGTGGGCGTCGTGGGAGGACATGCGGAGGCGAAGGAGTGTCTTCATGTCGGCCGAAGTAGCACGCCGTCCGGCGCACGACAAGGCTCAGCATCGGTCCGATTTCGCCGCTAACGCCGCCGCGTCTGCCGCACCTGCTGAATCAGCCGCCGCGCTCGCCATGCGTGCGGCTCTGACAGGCGCGGGCCTTGGCGGTAGAGCCACTCCTCCAGACCGCGCACTGCATCGTCGTCGGCGATCGCCTCCAGACACCCCAGCCACCGCTCGATCCGGGCGTGCTCGTGCAGTTCGACGTCATGGGCCAATCGCTGCAGCAGGGCGCCTTGCAGGGCACCGGCCCTGAGCGTCCGCGCGGCATCGACCGCAGCGTCGGCCAGCAGGACCTCCGACGACGCCAGCGCACGGGCCAGCAGCCGACCCAGACGCGATTCCAGCGGTAAAGCAAAGGGGTGCGGCAACTCGGTCAGGCTTCGGCACAGCAGCCACGCACCGTCGGCGTCCAGCGCGTCGAGCCATGGTTCCGACTGCAACGTTCCCAGCGCGCTCGCCAATTGTGGAGCCGCCTCGCCGACCCGACCCAACGCTGCGTGTACCTGCGCGGACCGGTCCGAGCCTGCCGGGGAAAGCGCACCGAAAGCGCAAGACTCCGAGCGGTCTGGTGTTGAAAAGTCCAGAAAATCGGCGACTTCAAGATCATTGGGGAGGTCGGCCCCAGTCGGCTCGCGACCGAGCTGGGCGCCGGAGCGAATCACCGCCCACAGCGCCAGCCACGTCGCGTTGGACTCAGCGGCGGGGATCACCGGCCGAAGAAGTCGAGGCGCCAGATCAGGCGCAAGGCATCGGTAAACAGGTCGACATAAGGCGCGGCAGGCAGCGAGGCCTTGGGCGTCGACTTCGCTTGCGGCGGCGGGCCAGGGGGCAGAACGCCGGCACAGGTCGGGTTGGCCTTGCCAGGCGTTCCCTTGGACTTGCCGTCGGTTCCGTACAACTCCGCACCCAAGCACCAGTTGGCAGTGCTGGAGTCGTTCAGTGCAGCGCTGGTGACGTTGCCGGACAGGGAGAGCGTCATGCCTTCAAGCTTGGCGGGGAACGTGCCCCAGTTGAACGTCACCTTGTCGATGGTCGTGTTCCCGTACTTGAGCTCGATGTAGTCGTCGCTCGAGTTGGTCATGGCGAGGCCCGTGTAGATGTAATCGGGCTTCATGCCGCCGCCGTTCTTGGCGTCTTCGGCCGATTGCGCAAACACGAAGTGCTGGCCGGGCTTGATCAGGATGGGGCTGCCCTTGCCATCGACAGTGAACTTGTCGGTCGTCGAGGTGGCCTTGCTGACGACGGCCATCGTGTCGAGATTGATGGCGAACTTGCTCACGTTCGTGATCTCGAACCACTCGCCATTGGGGCTGCTGGCCTCGTACACGGCATCGACCATGATCTCGGTGACGACGAGGTCGCCCACCGAGACCGTGCTCGCAACCTCGTACGTGCACGCCGCGCTGCAGCCGTCGCCGTCGACCTTGCCGCCGTCGTCGCACTCCTCACCAGCTTCGACCACAGTGTTGCCGCACTCGGTGGCCGGAGCTCCCTCGCAGACGTCGCCCTTGCCGTTGCCGTCGGTGTCTTTTTGGTCGGAGTTGGAGGTCGCCGGGCAGTTGTCGCAGACGTTGCCGACCGAGTCCTGGTCGGTGTCGGCCTGATCGGTGTTCGAGATCGACTTGCAGTTGTCGCAGACGTCGCCCACGCCATCGTTGTCTACATCGGCCTGATCGACGTTGGTCTTCAGCTTGCAGTTGTCGCACACGTCACCGAAGCCGTCGTTGTCCGCGTCAGCCTGGTCGGGGTTGGACTTGAGCTTGCAGTTGTCGATGCCGTCCGCCACGCCGTCGCTGTCCGCATCCGCGATGCACTCTGCGTTGGCCGTGCCGGGCGAGCCGAGGTCGCCCCCGCCGAACGCCTTGGTCGACAGGCACCAATTCGCGCCTGCGTCATTGTCCTGCGCGTTGGTCTTGGCGCTGTTGAGCTGGTACGACGCGCCGTTGCCCGCCGCCAGCCAGCCGTCGCCGCCAGCCGGAACGAAGTGGACGCTGTCGATGACGACGCCCGCCTGCTCGATGGCCACCGTGGTCGAGGATGAGTTGGGCAGGTTCAGCGCCGCACCGTAGGCGTAGACGGGGACCAGCCCTCCGTTGGTGGTCTCTGACGCGCTGATGGCGAGCACGACATAGGCGCCGGCGTTGACGGTGAGCGGGCTAGCGGTCGACACCACGTGCGTGGCGGTGCCGGACCGCAGCGTCAAACCTCCGAACTCGATAGCGGAATTCGTGCCGTTGTACACCTCGAACCACTCGCCGGCGCTGTCGAGTACTGCCTTGGGATTCGGCATGAGCTCGGTGATGACCAGACTGCCGGGAGCAACGACGGCGAAGCACTTGTCGACCGAGCAGATCTTGCCGTCGCCGCAGGGCGCGTCGTTCCAGGCGGTACCGTCCTCTGCACAGGTCTTCAGCGTGTTCACCTCGCACTTCTTGGCGCCGGGGGTGCAGATCTTGTCCGCGCAGGCGCCCGCCTTGCAGACTTGCGTATCCTTGCACGCCGTGTTGGTCAGCTTGGTACCGGTCGCATCGCACGCGTCGATCGAATTCCCGTTGCAGACGGCCAGGTTGGCCTCGCAGATGACGGCCGTGCAGGCGTCGCCGACGCAGGTCATCTTCACCGGGCACGCTTGCTCCGCCCAGCTCAAGCCGTTGGCTTCACAGGTGGCGAGCTTCTCGCCGCTGCACTTGATGGCGCCGGGCAGGCAGTTCTGCGGGTCGCACACGTCGCCCAGGCCGTCGCCGTCGCCGTCCTTCTGGTCGCTGTTGGCAGCGGCCGGGCAGTTGTCGCACACGTCGCCGACGCCGTCCTTGTCGGTGTCCTTCTGGTCGGCATTGGAGATGTCCTTGCAGTTGTCGCTGTCGTCGAACAGGCCGTCGCTGTCGGAGTCGACCGGGCACGCCGGGTTGGCCGCGCCGGGAGAGCCGAAGTCGCCCGCGCCGAACACCTTGGTCGCCACACACCAATTGGCCACAGCGTCGTTGTCCTGGGCGTTGGTCTTGGCCGGGTCGAGCTGATAGGACGCGCCGTCGGGCATGGCGGCCCAACCTTCCTTGCCCGGGTCGTAGTGCACGCTGTCGATCACGTTGCCGACTTGCTCGATGGCAACGGTGCAGGAAACGGTGTTGGGCAGGGACAGCGCCGTGCCGTATGCATACGCCGGGACGAAGCCGCCGTTCGCCGTCTCCGTGGCGCTGCGGGACAGCACGACATACGCGCCACTCGCCACCGGAATCGACTTGGCCGTCGGGATCTGGTGCACACCGGCACCGGACTTCAGCGTCAGGCCCGCGAGATCGATGTTGGACTGGGACGCGTTGAAGATCTCGATGTACTCCCCGTCGGCGTCCAGAACCTTCTTGGGGTTGGGCATCAGCTCGGTCACCACCAGGCTGCCCGGCAGAACTGCGGCAAAGCACTTGTCGACCGCGCAGACCTTGCCGTCACCGCAAGCAGCGGTGTTCCACGCCGTGGCGTCGTCGGAGCAGGTCAGCAGGTTGTTGCCATCGCACTTGGTCGCGCCGGGCGTGCAGATCTTGTCCACGCACGCACCCGCCTTGCAGATCTGCGAGTCTGTGCAAGCGTCCAGGGTCGGGGCGGTTCCGGTCGCGTCGCACGTCTCGACCGCGTTGTCCTTGCAGACCTTCTGATCCGGTTCGCAAACGATGGCAGCGCAGGCGCCGGCCACGCAGGTCGACTGGTCGGGGCACGCTGCCTCGTCCCACGCAAGGCCAAGACCGTTGCAGGTCGCCAGCTTGGCATCGGCGCACTTGACCGACGCGGGCTCACAGACTTGCGCCTGGCACTGGTCCTCGGCGCAGACATTGCCCTCACCGCACGCGTTGGCGTCGATGCCGCTGCCCGCCTCGTTGCAGGTCAGCAGGTTCTGGTCGTCCGAACACGCGGCGTCGCCCGGAATGCAAATGTCCGGCAGGCAGAGGCCGCCCCAGCAGTACTCGGCGCTGGCGCACTCGCTGTCCTCGGCGCACTGGGCGCACGCACCGGAAACGCACTGGTTCTGCACACCAGAGCACTGCTCATTGACCGCGCACGCCAAGGCCTCGGGGTAGCACTGGCCTGCGGTGCAGGTTTCGCCCTGGCCGCAGTCGGCGTTCTCGGCGCACTCGGCGCAGAAGCCCAAGTCGTCGCAGATGTCTCCCAGCGACGTGCAGGTGGCGTCCTCAGCGCACTCGACCGCGTCCTGACACGCGCCATCGACGCAGCGGCCACCCGGCCAGCCGCAGTGGGCGGCGTGCAGGCACTCGACGCAACTGCCGGTGCCGAGGTCGCAAAGCGGCGTGGCAGCGTCGCATTCCGTAGAGGTCGTGCAGCCGGGCAGGGCCACGTCGGCGTCCGCTTCTGCGTCCGTTGCCGCGTCCGTTTCCGAGTCCGCATCTTCATCCGGTTGCAGATCGGGCCAACCCGAATCGATGTCGTACGGCGTGTCGGCGGCGTCCACGTCGGTGGCGACAGAGTCCGGCTCCACCGCGTCGGTCTGGGCGTCGTCGACGTCCGCTGCCGCGTCGCCCGGGTCCACGTCACCCGCGGAATCCACCGACGTGTCTTTGGCATCGGTCGCGTCCGTGCCGCAGCCCGCGACGGCCAACCAAGCCACGGCGGCGAAGGCGGCCATCGTCGAGCGGAACGTGATCGAGCGAGTCAGAAGAGCAACCAAACGCATGACGATCTCCTTCGCATGGGGAGTACACGCAAAAGCACCGTTGGTGCACTCTGCGGGGTCCCTCACAGCTTGGATGGGCGGGCCGGGCCGCCGGGAATGAAGGTCAGGCGCCCCCGGGGGGAAGGGCGCCCTCGCAAGCCGGTTCGGCCCGGACTACAGACCGAACATCTGGTAGCGCAGCGCAAGCCACATCGTGTCGAGCCAGAGGTCGAAGCGCGGGTCGCCGGGCATGTATAGGTACGGAGCAGGCGGCGGGGGCGGCGCCACGCAGGTCGGGTTCTGCTTGCCCGGCGAGCCCAGGTCGCCCTTGCCGAAGATCTCGCTGCCGGTGCACCAGTTGGCGCCGATGTCGTTGTCGACGGTGGAGGTCACGTCGTCGCTGAGCGAGTAGCTCTTGCCCTTGGCGGTCGGCCAACCGTTCGACCCGAGGAAGTACTCGACCTTGTCGATCGTGACGTTGCCGATCTTCAGCTCGACGATGTCGCTGGTGGAGTTGCCCAGCGGGAACTTGCTCTGCGTGTAAGCGTAGTTGACCGTCGCACCGCCGTTGGTGGTGATGTCGACGTTGCCACCGAAGACGAAGTACTCGCCGGGCTGGATCAGGACCGGGCTGCCCTTGCCATCGACCGTGAAGCTGTCGGTGGCGGCCGCCTTGCCGATCACGACCATCTTGTCGAGGTCGATCGGCTTGTCGGTCAGGTTCGTGATCTCGAACCACTCGCCCTTCTCATCGGTGACGATGGTCGGGTCGTTCATGATCTCGGTGATCATCAGGTCGCCGGGCTGGACCGCGTCCGCGATTTCCGTCACGCACTTGTCGCAGCCGTCGCCAGCGAGGTCGTTGCCGTCGTCGCACTCTTCTCCGGCCTCGATGACCTTGTTGCCGCACACCGGGTCGGGCAGGGCCTGGCAGACGTCGCCCTTGCCGTCGTTGTCGGTGTCGACCTGATCGGCGTTGGCCACCGTCGGGCAGTTGTCACAGGCGTCGCCCAGCTTGTCGCCGTCGGTGTCCTTTTGGTCGGCGTTCTTGACGAGCTTGCAGTTGTCCGCGTCGTCGTACTTGCCGTCGCCATCGGTGTCGACCGGACAGGCGGGGTTGACGAGGCCGGGGCTGCCATAGTCGCCCGCACCGAACTTGACCGTCGCGACGCACCAGTTGGCCCCAGCGTCGTTATCGGCGGTGGTCGCCTTGGCAAGATCGACCTGGTACGACTTGCCGCTGTTCAGGCCCGGCCAGCCGTTCTTGCCGGGGGTGTAGACGACCTGATCCAGCACGGTGCCGTTCTGCTCGATCTGCACGGTCACGGTGCCGGAGTTCGACAGGGAGACCGCGCTGCCGTAGGCGTAAGCCACCGTTACGCCGCCGTTGGTCGCCACGTCGCCATTCTTGGCCAACACCGCGTAGCCACCGGCCGGAACCAGAACGGAGTCGACCGGCGTGATGACGTGCATCGATGAATTGACGCGCACCGTCAGGCCCGCGAGATCCACGTCCACGGTCCCGGGGTTGTAGAGCTCGATCCACTCGCCGTTGGCATCCGTGACCACGTTGGGGTCGGGCAGCAGCTCGTTGATGATGAGGGCGCCGACTTCCAACTGGGCCTCGATGAGGCACGTGGGGCTGCAGCCGTCGCCGGGCTTGAGGTTGCCGTCGTCACAGGCCTCAACGTCCTCGAGCACGCCGTTGCCGCACCCAGGGGGCTCGCAGGCGTTGCCGACATCGTTGTTGTTCGCGTCTGCCTGATCGGGATTCGCCAGATCCTTGCAGTTGTCGCAGGCGTCGCCCCAACCGTCCTGATCGATGTCCTCCTGCAGCACGTTCTTGACGCTCTTGCAGTTGTCCGTCTTGTCCGGGATGCCGTCCTTGTCCTCGTCCTGGTCGGCGCCCTCGCAGCTGGGGTTCAGCTTGCCGGGTGACCCGAAGTCGCCGGCGCCGTAGGGGGCCTGGCCCTTGCACCAGTTGAGGCCTGCGTCGTTCGAGGTGGTGTCGAACTTGGTCGGGTCGAGAGCGGCCGACTTGCCAGCCAGGATGGGGAAGGTCTTGTCGTACACGACCTTGTCGACCTCGACGCCCGCGGACCAGATGCTCAGCGTCGCAGACGTCGAGCTGAGGACGACCTTCGAATAGACGTAGCCGGGCTTCGGCAACTGGCCGTTCTTCAGCGGATCCGCGTTGTTGGCCAGCAGGAACACGCCCTTGGCGGGAACGATCAGCGCCGCCGGTGCGCCCAGAACGTGCTGGATCGGCGTCGTCGTTCCG
The DNA here is from genome assembly GCA_903955385.1 of uncultured Myxococcales bacterium. Lineage (GTDB taxonomy): Bacteria > Myxococcota_A > UBA9042 > UBA9042 > UBA9042 > CAJBNH01. The sequence goes on from CAJBNH010000191.1 coordinate 12,827, forward strand.
ACCTGCAGCGTCAGGCCGTTGATCTGGATGTCGCTCTCGGTCGGGTTGTACAGCTCGATCCACTCGCCCAGGTCGTCCGACACGGTGGCCGGGTTGGGCATGAATTCGGCGATAACCAGCGCACCGGCGGCCACCGGCAGCTCCTTCATGCACCACGCGCTGCACCCGTCGCCGCCGACGTGATTGCTGTCCTCGCACTCTTCGCCCTCGTCCAGCGTGCCGTTGCCGCACGAGACCACGGGGCCTTCGCAGTCGTCCCCGATACCGTTGTCATTGCCGTCGTACTGGGTGGGGTTGGCGACGCTGGGGCAGTTGTCCAGATGGTCGGCAATGCCGTCCTTGTCCTTGTCCTTCTCGCAGATGTCGTTCGCTGCGCCGGGCGTGCCCTTGTCGCCGCCGGGCATCAGGGTCGTCGCGCCGCACCAAGCGTCGGCGAGGTCGTTGCCGGTGTCCGACGTCTCGCTCGGGCTCAGGGACATGGCGACACCGTTCAGGGTCGGCCAGCCGCCACCGGTGTTGTAAGCGATCTCGTCGATGACCACGCCGTTGGACTCAAGGACCAGAGCGTCGGTGGTGTTGGTCAGCGTCATGGCGTTGCCGTAGGCATGGTGCACGGTTGCGCCGCCGTTCTTCGCGGCGTCGGTCGTCCGGCCGAACACGAACCAGCCCTTGGGCGCAATCATCGTAGTGCCGCCCTGGATCAGGTACTTCTCGGTGCCCTTGTCACGAATCAGCAGGCCGGTCAGGTCGATGGCCGCGTCGGTGGTGTTGTAGATCTCGAACCACTCGCCATCGGCGTCGGCCACCGGCACGGCACTTGTGCCGTAGGGGTTGTACATGACTTCGGTGATGACCAGATCGCCGGGCAGCAGCTCAGGGCCAGCCACGTCCGAGCCGTCAGGCGTCGTATCGACCGCGTCGCCGCCGTCGGCCACCACGTCGGTGCAGGTATTGGTCTTGCCGGGCATGCACTTCTTGTTCGAGCAGTAGTCGCCCGTGGTGCACTCGTCGCCGTCGTCGCAGCTCGCCTTGTTGGCCACCTGCACGCACTTGCCTGCCTGGCAGAGCCCGTCCGTGCACGGGTCCTCGTCCTTGCAGTCCTGCGCGACCTTGCACTGCGCGACGGTGTCACCGGCCGTGTCCAGAGCATCAGAGGCGTCGGCCACGTCGCTTGCGGTGTCGCCAACGCCATCGATTAGGGTGTCCCCAGTGATGGTGTCGAGCGGGGTTGTGTCGCTGCTGCTTTCCCCCGTGTCGCTGCAAGCGGCGAGGAACGCAGTCGTGGCGAGAAGGAGCAGGACGAGACGCAACTTCATGGAACAACCTCAGGTGGAGCCAAAAGAACCCATCGCGCGGGGGGATTACACGACAAGGGGCAAGTAGTGTACCCGTTCAGCATCGGTGGCCGCAACGAGTCTTAGCGAAACGTTCGGATTGTCGTGTACGCGGTCCCGTCTATCGGTTTGACACGGACGCCGAAGGAAGCACACTGGGCACCGTTTGCGGCCTGCAGCGGGACGCGTGAGCCACAGGAGCCTTGCATGTACGCGGTTCGCCCCAGTTGGATCGGTTCGATCGGCGCCGCCCTGACGTTGTGGACGCTGTCGTCCGTCGCCCTCGCCGCCGAGACCCGCAGCGCGGAGGACTGGTTTCGTGAAGGGGTGGAGAAGCTGAGCGACGGCAAGCTGGAAGAGGCCACCACCGCCTTTCAGTTTTGCGTCGACGACAAGCCGGACCTCAAGGAGTGCTGGTTCAATCTGGGCGTCGCATGGGGCCGCCGCCGCGACTTTTCGAACGAAGCAAAAGCCTACCTGAAGGCCGTTGAGCTCGACCCCACGTACGGGCGCGCGCACTTCAATCTGGGCGTGGCGTATGAGGATCTCGGTCGGCCCACCGACGCCCTTCGTCACTATGACATGGCCATTGGCTACGACCCCACCGGTCAGGACGCCTACCTGAACAAGGCGATGCTGTTGCTCAGCGAGAAACGCTACGACGAGGCGATCGCCGGCTTCGAGCGCGCCATCGCTGTGGCCCCCGACAACGCTGAGCCCTACTACGATCTGGCCGAGGCCGTGCACCTCAAAGCGCAGCAGCTCGAGGAGCCACAGCGCACCGCATGGCTGCGGCGTGCGGTGTCGACCTACCAGCAGTGCATCGCCCGGGACCCCAAGCACCACCGCGCGTACTACAACATCGGCGTCGTGCAGCACCGTTTGCGCGACACGGCTGCGGAGGTTGCCGCCTACCGCAAGGCACTGGAGCTGCGCCCCGGGTACCTGCCGGCGCTCTATAACTTGGCGTGCGCCTTGCGCGACAAGGGCGACAAGCCGGCGGCAAAACAGGCCTTCGAGGTGTACCTGGCGGTGGCGGGCAAGCAGCCGACAGAGGCGCGCTTTGTCGAGGCGGCCCGCAAGGAAATGCAGAAGCTGTAAGGACTTGGGCTAGTCGAACTCGGGCGAGGCGTCGTCTTCGCGCTCGCGCTCCAGGTACCGGAACACCGTCCGCACATCCACACCCAGATCCTTGGACGTCTGCGCGCGGTTGCCGCCGTTGATCTCCAAAATTCTCCGCACATAGCCGCGGGCGAAGGTCTCTTTCGCTTCGTTCAATGGCTCGATCCGTCCCGCCTGCAACGCGCCCAAGTCGAGGTCTGCCGCGGTGATCGTCCGGGTGTCGCAGAAGATGACGGCCTTCTTGATGCGGTTTTCGAGCTCACGGATGTTGCCTGGCCAGCGGTGCAGGTGCATGGCGCGCACGGCATCTTCGGAAAAGCCGTTGATGCGCACCGACAATTCCTCAGCCTGACGCTTGAGGAAATAGCGGGCCAGCATCATCACGTCCTCACCCCGGTCGCGCAGGGGCGCGAGGTGCAGACGCACGACGTTGAGGCGGTAGAAGAGGTCCTCGCGGAAGTTGCCGGTCTTGACCTCTTCCGACAGCGTTCGATTGGTCGCCGCGACGATGCGGATGTCGACGTCGCGACCCTGCGAGTCGCCCACGCGAGACACCTTGCGATCCTCCAGGACGCGCAGGAGCTTGACCTGCAGCGCCAGCGGCAGTTCGCCAATCTCGTCCAGGAACAGCGTGCCACCGTGGGCCTGCTGGAACTTGCCGTCGCGCGTGACCACCGCACCCGTGAAGGCGCCGCGCACGTGGCCGAACAGCTCGCTCTCCAGCAGATTGGCGGGAATCGCGCCGCAATTGATGACCACGAACGGGCCCTTGGCGCGATTGGAGCGGCGGTGGATCTCGCCCGCTACCAGCTCCTTGCCGGTGCCCGTCTCACCCTCGATCAGCACAGAGATGTCGGTGCCTGCGACCTTCTCGATCTTGCGGAACATCTCGCGCATCGAGTCGCAGGCGCCGATCAGGCTGCCGAAGTTCATCCGCTCGATCTGCTGCGTCAGGCTCTGGTTGCTGAGCTTGAGGTCGCTGATCAGGATGGCGTTGCGCAGGACCATGGCGGCCTGACCGGCAAAGACCGTGGCGACGTCGCGCGACTCTTCGGTGAACAGGTTCACCACGTTGTCGTTGCTCAGGTAGATGGCGCCCAGCAGCTCGCCTCGCACCATCAGGGGCACGCACAACACCGAACAGATCTTGAAGTCCATCACCGATTGCGCGGCGTTGAACTCGCGGTCGTTCAGGGCGTCGGACACGATGACGGGCTGTCGCGTCTGCAGCACTCGATCGACGATAGAGTCTGAGATGGCAAGCGGACTTGCGCTGGGCTGGGTCCCCATGGTCAGGCTTCGGGTCACGCGGACCTGCGGCTTCTCGTCGACCAGCAGCAGCACGACGCCTCGCGACGCGCGGGTCACGGCGAGAATCGAGTCAAGCATGGTCTCGAGCAGCCGATCGACATCGTAACTGCCTGCCAATGATTCAGAAAACCGTGCCAGAGCCCCCAACAGGTCTTCCTGCGCGTGGACTGGACCGGACAGCGTGCGTGCAGCCGGCTCTCGCTGCTGGCCGATGTGAAAACGCAGACGCACCGAGCCGATGTCCACCACGTCGCCCGCCTGCAGGGCATGGGCATCACAGCGTCGGCCGTTCACGACGAGCCGTTCGCCGCCGACGGCTTCCAGCGAGGTCCCTTTGGGGGTGGTGCGCAACTGAGCGTGGACGTCTGCAATGCCCTTGCCGCGCAGCTGGATGTCGCTGTTCGCGTCGGTGCCGATGCTGCAGACCATCTTTTCGATGCGGTGCGAAGTCTTGACGACCTCGCCGGGTCCAAGCTCCTGCAGCCACGCATACGGGGTCATGGGGTCGATCACTCCTGCGCGAAAGGCCACGGCAGGATGGACCAGGACAGTCGGATTGTACAACCGCCGCGTGTCAACCCGTTCAACGCACTGCGGTCTGTCCGGCGGCGTCGACCGGTGGCAGGACCTTGCGGTTGTTCCATGCGTCCACGATGCCCCAGCCGGCGACAAGCCAGAAGGCGGCCCCGGTGGACAGCTGAATCACTTCGCCCGCCAAGGGCTTGCTTCCGCTGAGCCCTGCGTCGCGGTTCGACAGATAGTAGGCAACCGATGCCGACGCAAGAACGGTCTCCGCGCCGAGCAGGATCCACCCCTTGGTCGGCTGCTGGTTGGCGAACTGTCCGACACCAAAGGGAAAGAACAGCAAGGCGACGGGTGGTGGCTCGACAGGCCGAGGAGGTTCCGGGTCCCGCACGTTCGCTTCAGGCTCGATGACGCCCATGCGAATCAGGTTGGCGCGCTGGGCTTCGAAGTCCGCCACCATCTTGGGCGGATAGCGTGCAGGGTCCAGCTTGGCCCGCTGGTTGCGCACCATCAGCCCCGTGAACTCGTCCAGCGCGCCGCGGAGGTCGTTCTGCCACCACAGCGCGGCGCCCAGGTATTCGCGCACCTGCAGCTCCCGCTTCCGATCCAGCGTGGTCTTGGGGTAGAGCAGCGCGCGCAACTGCGGGATGGCCCTGTCGAAGTCCTGGTATTCAAAGGCGTTGACCGCGTCCTCGAACGGGTCGATGGCGGGCGTCGAGTCGGACGGCACCGCAGGACGCGCGACTTTGGGGCGCGTCGGAACGGGCGTGGCTGGGGCGGTGGGCGCGGGTTCTGTCGGCACCGGTTGCGGCGGGGCGGGCGCGGTCGGTGGGGGGGGCGGACCTGTCGGCTTGGGCTTTGCCGCGAGCACGGGAGTCGGCAAGACACACACCACGATCCACAGCAAGATCGACAACGTGCGGGCGAACCCCGAGGGGCACGGCAGCGTCGCGCGGCGGGGGCAGGGGCTGGGGCGTTGCGGCGACAATTCCCTATCCGGTCCCAAGGGTGGCGGTCGAGGGCGCCCAAGCGGCGCGCAGCATAAGCAATCGGAGGCCATCGTAGGCCAAGGCGGGGCGACTGCCAACCGCGCGCGGCAATTGCCGAACTTACCGATGGTCAAGGAGAATTGACGGGACCTATCCCAAAGCGCTCGTGACCGAGGCGGCCAGGTCCGGGGCTCCGGCCACCGCACGCGACAACCGCACGATCTGCCGTTCGACGACCGGAGGCAGCATGTCGGGCTCCAGACGCACGCACATCGGCAGAATCGACGCGTCCAGATCGAGGCGGCTGGCGGCGATCAACACGGGCAGCGCGCGGCGCTCTGCGCGGTTGAGCGGCCGCTCCGCGTGATAGCCGCGAACCAGCGCTTGCAGGATGGGGTGGCGCACTTCGGCCGGGCGAGACGGGTCCTGGGGCCAGCGGACCGCAAGCAGATCCACAGTCCGTGCAAGGTCCCACGCGAGCAGGTCGACGTCGCACAGGTCCCAGTCGATCACCGCGAAATCGTCGGGCGAAGCCGTCAGGTGCAGCACGTTGCCGGCCCCGAAGTCGCCGTGGCACAGGCCCGGCGGACAGTCTGCCACCACCGCGCGCAGCCTGCGACCGGTCGCGTCGATCAGGGACCCCAGCCGAGCAGCCAGCGGGTGCCGGTCAAACTCGGCGGCACACTGCGGGTCCTGCCCCAGCGTCGCCAGCCAGGCTTGAGC
>CAJBNH010000192.1 GCA_903955385.1 uncultured Myxococcales bacterium
CACCAGACGGATCTCGGGGATGTCCCAGTCGTACAGGCGATAGGCGCCCACGTCCTCGCGCTTGGCCCACTTCTGCAGGTTGCGGGCGGTCTTGGACACGCGGGCGGCCAGCATGTCGGCCTGGCGTTGGATGATCTGTGCAGCCTGGTTGGGCGTGGGGCGAGGGGGCATGCGGTGGGGGCCTCGGTCGTGGCAGAGGGCGGTAGCGTAGCACGGTCGAGGGGTTTGCGCGCTTGCCGCACCTTGCCGGACCCGGGCGAATCTGGCACACGGGGCGACCACGCACACGGAGAACCTCGCATGGAAGCCCTTCTGACCCCCGACGTCTGGATCAGCCTCGCCACCCTGACGCTGATGGAGATCGTGCTCGGCATCGACAACATCGTCTTCATCTCGATCCTTTCCGGCCGCCTGCCCCTGGACCAGCAGCCGCGCGCCCGCACCGTCGGCCTGGCGGTGGCGCTGTTGACGCGCCTGGGCCTGCTGTTCGCCATCTCGTGGGTCATGGGGCTGACCGAGCCGCTGTTCACGGTGCTGGGCAAGTCCTTGTCCGGCCGCGACTTGATCTTGTTGGGCGGCGGCTTGTTCCTGCTGGCCAAGGCCACCCACGAGATCCACGAGAAGCTGGAAGTCGAGGGCCCCGATGAGCTGACCGGCGGCAAGGCCAAGGGCCGGTCGTCGTTCTGGCTGGTGATCGGCCAGATCATGGTGCTCGACATCGTGTTTTCGCTCGACTCGGTCATCACCGCGGTCGGCATGGCGCCGATGCTGGCGGTGATGGTCACGGCGATGGTGCTGTCGGTCGGCGTGATGCTCGTCTTCGCCGGCTTCATCAGCGAATTCGTCAATCGCCACCCGACCATGAAGATGCTGGCGCTGTCGTTCCTGCTGCTGATCGGCGTGCTGCTGGTCGCCGAGGGCATGGGTCAGCACATCGACAAGGGTTACATCTACTTTGCGATGGCGTTTTCGCTCGGCGTCGAGCTGCTGAACTTGCGGATGCGCAAGGCGCAGCCGTTGCAGCTGCATGGGACGGTTGAGATGCCGGGGGACAACGGTTAGCGCGAAGCAGACGCTCCCCCAAGCTCCGGGAAGCGCCGCCCACCCTTCACCTGTCAGTCAGAAACCTCGGCGCGGTGACATCGTATCGATCGCTGGTTGTGGTCCATACAGATCAACACCTTACGTGGACCGTAGGCTGGCGGTCGGCTTGGCCGATCCATCCACCATTGAAATGGTGGGCTATCAGTTGAGAAGCCCGCCTTCGCGGGCTGCCGGGCCGCTGAGCCCACGAAGGTGGGCTTCCCATGTGATAGCCCAGGGTTTCTAACCCTCGGGTAACGGGGTGGATCGCGACCGTTGAGCGCTTCGATGGGCCCGTTGTCGAAAGGATTCTCGCCCGCAGCCGAGGTTCCTCTCAGTTGTTCGAGAACAAGGTCATGTCCTTGCCAGGGCTGGCCTTGGGGTCGATCGCGGGCGCCTTGAAGCTGCCGGTCGCGTTGCCAAACCCGATGATCAGCGCATTGGACGACGTGTTCCACTGGTCGCGGTGCTCGTAGCCGACGAAGAACGCGGCCGAGCTGCCCTTGCTGCCGCCGTTCGCGGCTGAGCGACCGACGATGCTCCACTCCAGATGGCCGCCATACACGGCCTCGTCGAAGCCGAACAGCGACTTGCCGGTCTGCAGGTCCTTGTCCTTCAGTTGGGTGTCGTCGCCCTGGAGCACCGCGCCCACGTAGCTGGGCTGCAGGTAGGCGCGCACCCGGAACCACGGGCCGAGGTTCGCCGCGACCGTCGCGCTCGCGCCGTAGGCCAGCAGCAGCGGGACGGGGCTCTTGGCGTCCGCGCCGCCCTCGAGACTGGCCGTGCCGTGCACGCTGATGCCGATGAGGTCGGCGATGAAATAGCCCAGACCGAGACCGAGCTTGGTGTCGACCATCCACGTGCCGCCGCCGCCGCCCCAGGCGTTGATGTCGCTCATGACCGAGTAGGGGAAACCGCGGTACGGCGTGGTGTCGATCCGCAGCTTGATGCCGTGGCGGGTGTCGCCGGTGCCGCCGAGCGCGGTGTGGTCGGTGCTGAGCATGCTGTAGGCCGCCCAGGCTTCGATGACAGAAGTGCCCGAATCGCCATGGGCTTCTTGCACCGTGCCAACGATGGCCTCGATGTCGGCGGCGACCGTCGCGAAGTCGGCGGAGTTCGTATCGCCGTCATAGGTCACGTTGAACGCGGCGCCGCCGGACTTGCCGGTCTGGAAGCGGCGGCCGACCGTGATGGTGGTCGAGGTCTCGGTGCGGAAGTCCGAGTAGCACTTGCGGTCGTCCTGCTTCAGCGCCAGGCAGGCGATGTAGGTGTTGCCAAAGCGGCCCATCTTGGTCTCGATGCGCTGCGGCCAGGTGCTGGTGCGGTCGAAGTGCTTCACGTCCGGAAAGTCGCTCCAGTAGTCGCCGCACGGATCGAAGATGCTCGACAGGGTAATCGCGGTGAAGCGGATCTCGATCTCGACGGGCGGGCCGCCGGCCGAACGCTGGATGCGCGTGGCGTGCGAGTCACGGCCGTCGCCGCCCAGCTCGGGCAGCAGAATCCAGGTGTTGGGCGAGTCCTTGGGAAAGTGGACGGTCGCGTCGATAAGCGGCAGCAACAGCGTCTTGCCGGTCTTGGGCCACGTCTGGTCGTCG
>CAJBNH010000193.1 GCA_903955385.1 uncultured Myxococcales bacterium
AAGCTGGCGAGCGAGTCGATCGCCCACTGCTTGCTCCACAGGTCGAGCACGACCACCACAAGGGCGAGGGTCAGCGCCGTCCAGCGCAGGGAACGAAGGGGCATCCGCGGGGCTCCTTTGGCGGCGGGGGGACCACCGGTCGGCACTCTAAGGGCGAACGTGGGGTTCGTCCACCGCAAGCGCTCGCACATCCGGGCCGCAGCTTGCGTTTCCGGCGGGGCGGGTCCTAGGCTGTCGGCCCTACGCCGCAAGTACCGGAGCGCCGTGCTCGTTCACCTGCTCACCGCCAGCGCCTGCCCGCACGTCGACTCGCCGCTGGTCTGCCCGGTGTGCGAGGTGCGGGGACCGCAGGCACGGCAAACGCCTGAGGTCGACGCCGACCGCCTCGCCGCTTGGCTGCGACAGACCCGCGACGTGGGGGCCAGCCGCGCCACGTTGCGCGACGGCGACCTGCTGACGCGGCCCGAGGCGCTGGAACTTCTTGAGCTGACTCAGCAACTCGCCTTCAACGCGGTGGAGGTCTGGACGAGCGGCCTCGCGTTGGTGCGGCCCGAGTCGGTCGCTCGGGTGCGGGAGGCTGGTGCGACCCACGTGGCAGTGCCGCTGTACGGTGACTCGGCCGAGGCGCACGACCTCGTGACCGCGCACGAAGGTCACTTTCAGCGTGTGATCAGGGGCTTGCGAACGGCCCGTGCGGCAGGGCTGCGGACTACGGTGCTGGCCCCCGTGCTGCGGCCCACGTTTCGCCAGCTGCCCCGGCTGGTCGCGGGCGCGCTGTCGCTGGGAGCGAGCGCAGTGCGGTTCTCGCTGGCCGAGACGGACGACCGCGAGGCCCACCCGCTGCTGCCGCACCCCGGGCTGGCGGCGCCGTTCGTCCGGGCGGCGGTGCGTCAGGCAAGGACTGCCGGTCTGCGTGCCACAACCGCCGGCATCCCCCCGTGTCTGTTGGAGGATCTGGCGACGACAGCGTGGCGCCCACCGCCGTGGACGGTCGATGCGCGGGCGACCGGCGTGGCCGGCGAGGTCCAGGGGCCTGCCGCAGCGCCGCCCGGCCAGCACGGCCGCCCCTGTCAGACCTGTACGTGGCGCGACCTGTGTGCCGGGGTGGCACCGCCTGTGGTCGCGCGACACGGCTGGGGGTGGGTGGTGCCGCGCGACGACGCCCCACCGGCGCGAAAAGACGCCGTGGAATAGCGCCTTGCGATGCCCGGCTGCACCCGTGCCACAGATCTGCCAGACTTCGGCCCCTTGCCCACCGGAGCGTTTCGCCTTGTCCTCCCCGCCCGACACCGACACCCTTGACCGCGAGATGCAACGGCTCGTGACGCAAGGCGTTCTTTCGCGCGACGAGGCCGCGGCGCTGCTCGACGCCACCCGCTCTGGGCAGTCCCGCAGCGAGGCCCTGCCGTCGGGCATGGACGACAAGGACCGCGTCAAGGAGCAGGCGGCCCGCGACAAGCGCCACTGGGTCCGCACCACACGCGTCTGCAACCAACGCTGCACGTTCTGCCTTGACTCGATGAACCAGGACGGCACGCGCATCGAAACGGCGGCGCTGAAGACCTACATCGCGCTGGGGCGTCGGCTGGGTCGGGAGCGTCTGATCCTGTCGGGCGGCGAGGCGACGGTCCACCCGGAATTCCTCGAGCTCGTGCGTTATGGCCGCGAGGTCGGCTACGACTGGATCCAGGTGGTGACCAACGGAATGATGTTCTCGTACAAGGGGTTCGCTCGCGCAGCGGCGAGGGCGGGCCTGAACGAGGCGACCGTTTCGATGCACGGCCACACGGCCCAGCTGCACGACAAGCTGACGGGCACCCCAAGCGCGTTCGTCACGGGGCTGCAGGGCATCCGCAACTTGCAGGCGACGGGTCAGGTCGTCGTGAACATCGACATCGTGCTGAACAAGCAGAATTACCGTGTGCTGCCCGAGATGCTGGCGTTTTGGTTCGGCCACGGCATCCGCGAGTTCGACTTGCTGCATCTGGTGCCATTCGGTCGCGGCTTCGACGAGCACCGGGCGTCGCTATTCTTCGACCTGAACGACGCCGTGCCCTATTTCCGCCGGGCGTTTGCCTGGGCCGACCAGCCGGGCGTGTACCTTTGGACCAACCGGATGCCTGTGACCTATCTGGAGGGTTTCGAGCGCCTGATCCAGGAACCCCACAAGCTGCAATCGGAATTCGACGGCGGTCGGCACAACTTCGAGGGCTGGTTGCGCACCGGCGTCAAGCCCGACTGCTGGGGAGAACGGTGCGACTACTGTTTTCTCGAGGGTCCCTGCCGCGCAACGCTGCTGCCGTACCGCGAGCGGCTGCTGCAGGGCGAATTCGCGTCGGTGCGGGTCGACAGCCGTCTCGCATGGCCGGGCGACGCTGCGCAACGGGCATTCCGGTCCCAGCGGCCGACACGGCTGCGGGTGACGGCACCGGACGCGACGACGGCGACCGAAACGTTGAAAGATCTGGCGTTTCCCCTTGCGCGACGGGATGTTGCGCTGGCAGACGGAGCAGACCCGACGGCGCTGCTGGGCCAAGCCGATCGCTTCGTGGTGTCGACCCTCGCCCAAGCCCACGCGTACCTGCTGGGTGCCCCCGCGCTGCCCGCAGACGTCGAGATTGAGGTCGCGTTGACCCGTGAGCTGGCCGGGTGGCTGCTGGACCACCCAGAGGTCTGTCGGGCTCGCGGCCACCGCCTGATCGCTGCGCTGCAAACCCACGAGTTCCGCAGCGGGGTGGTCGACCACGACCCGGATCCCCAGATGCTGCAACGACTTGCCCAAGCTGGCGTGCGTCTCAAGGCGGTGCCGCGCTGCATCGCGGGGGCCGAGGTCGAGCCAGCCGACCGCCCCCACCTCGACGCGGCGCTGCTGGACGGCGCGGGCCACCTCGATCTGGACCGATTCGTCCACCACTACATCGTCCACGAATACCGCGTGAAGTCGCTGCGCTGTGTCCGGTGCGCAGAGGTTGACCACTGCGACGGGCTGCACATCAACTACCTGCGCGAGCACGGGTTTGGCGTGATGATGCCGCAGGACGCCGACGGCCGCCCCCTGTCCGACGCGACGTCGTTCGAGACCCTGACCGAGGCGCTGCGTGAAACCAACGCCCGCCGCAGCCGGGAAGACCTCAAGCGGCTGGTGGGGCGACACCGTCCCGAGGCACGGGCACAAGACGACGCACCCGAAGTCTAGTGGAGTTCAACGCTTGGCCAATCTCGGCTACATCCAGATGGTGCGGCACTGCAACCAGAACTGCGGATTCTGCTCGAATCCGGAGACGCCATTCTTTTACGATCTCGAGCAGTACCGCACGATCATCGACGACTTTGCCGCGCGCGGTTACTTCGGCGTGATCCTGACGGGCGGCGAGCCGACGCTGTCGCCGGTGCTGCCCGAAGCCATCGCCTACGCGAGGTCGCGCGATCTGCATGTCCGCCTGATCACCAACGGTCAGAAGATGGCCGATGCCGTATATACAAAAACTTTGATGGACGCAGGGTTGCAGCACGTTCACCTGAGCCTGCACACCCACCGCGCCAAGGTCGAGGACTTCCTGACCGGCACGCCCGGGTCGCTGCGCTGGGCTGAACAGGCGCTGGATCACTTGGGCGCTTCTCCGGTCGTGGTGAACCTGAACACGGTGATCAACCGCTACAATTGCGACCACCTGCACGAGACTGTCGACTGGATGATCGACCGGTTTCCCTTCATCCGTCACGTCGTCTGGAACAACCTGGACCCCAGCATCGGCCGCGCGACCGCCAACACCTTCTTCACGGCGAGGTTGGGCGATCTCGAATACAGTCTTGCCCTTGCGATGCGCCGCCTGCACGACAGCGGCCGCACCTTTCGGGTCGAGCGCGTGCCGCTTTGCTACATGACCGACTTCGCCCACTGCTCGACCGAGACGCGCAAGATCGTCAAGGGTGAGGAGCGGATCGTGCACTTTCTGGACGACAAGGGCACCGTGCGCCAGACCGCTTGGGGCCACCTGTACGCCGACGTGTGCACGACCTGCTCGCTGCGCCTGATCTGCGGCGGCCTGTTCGACCGCGGCGACGCCTACGACCCGGCCGAGCTGTCGCCCGTCTATCTCGACCCGCGCCCCATCGTGCAGCGCATCGTGCAAGACGAAGCCAGCGACCCGTCGTGGCGGCCGGATCCCGCCCGTCTGGCCCAGTTGGTCCCCGCCGCCGCGCCGCGGCCCGCGCACCCCAGCGCCCCCAATGGCAGTCGTCTGGTGCAGCCCAGCACCGACCCACGCCGCCGCCACGACCCAGAAGCCCGCGACTGGCAACCCACCGCCGAGACTGCGAAAGACACCTCGGTGGATGAGGGCGCGCTTGCTGGCCCGCGACGCCCGGGGTAGAAGCCGCGCACCACTGATCGACCCCAGGAGCCCCATGACCTCGCCCGAGCTCGAGCATTTCGACCCCGCCAAGGGCCAGATGACGCTGTCGCTGGATGCCGGCCTGTACCCGATCGAGGTGCTGTACGGGGCGGCCTTCGTGCTGCTGGACCGCGCGTATGTGCTGCTGGACCGCGACGGCGAGGAAGGGCGCAACAGCCGCTATCTGGTGCACCTGCGCGCCAAGTCGCCCCTGGACGAGGCGGGGCTGCGCGCACTTGCGGGAGAATTCGGCAACGAGCTGCTGACCCAGGCGCTGCGGCGGCTGATCGTCAAGCAGAACGGCAACTTGATCGAGGACATCACCACCCGCGCCTTGGCCGGGGCCGCGGGCGGCTCGGCGCCGGTCGACTTTCTGGAGGATGACGACGGTCTGGACTTTCTGGACGACCCGCTGGGGATCGCCGTGCCTTGGGAGGAGAAATACCCCAAGAAGGGCGGAGGCAACCCGTGACCACCGCCACCACCGTGCGCCTGCACAAGGCGTTGTACCTGCCCGCGGCGATTCAACAGGCTGCGGAGGACTTCAAGGACTTCGCCAAGTTCCACGTCGAGCTGGACGGTGATCACCACGTCGTGACCTTGACCGATCCGGACCCTGAGGCCGACGGCGACATCGCCGCCGAGTTCTGCAACTTCGCGTTGGCCCACACCGCCGCCCGCAAGCGTCGCAAGCCCGGCTGAGTCCGCCGCGTGAATCGCGTCGTCGCCGGCGCGTCTGGTCCGGCGTGGCCTTGCTTTGCACACCGCCGGGCTCTGCTACACTGGCGCTCTCATCCGGTCGCCCCGGGTGCTCGCCGTCGCGGACCCGCCGTCTTCGGGGTCCACCCTTTGCGGAGAACGCCTCATGTTGTCGACCCTTCGACCGTCCCGCGTGCTGCTGTGCGTCTGCGCCGTGTTGTTCGCCCGAACAGCGGCCGCTCAGCCCATGGAACCGCCCCCAGCTGCGCCACTTCCCGCGCAACCGGCAGAAGCGACTCAGCCCCCAGCACCTCCAACAGCACCCGTCGCCGAACCGCCGCCCGCCGCCCTGCCCCCGGCACCGGCCCCATACCCCGCCTCGTCCGACGGCCCGAGCACCCAGTCGAATCTGCACGGGTTGGGCTTCTCAGGCGGCTTCACCACCGGCAGCGGCTTCTCGTACCGCCGCTATTTCGGCGACACCGCAGCGCAGCTCAACGGCATCGCGATCGTCAGCGACTACGGCAACGACGCGCTGGTGTTCGGCGGCCTGTCCGTGATCCAGTACTTGATGATCTGGCACCAAGCCAGCTCGCGCGGCCTGCTGCCCAGCGTCACGGCCCTGCGTCTGGTCGGCGGCGCGACGTACTTCTACTCACGGCAGACCAACCTCAATTCCGTGCCCGACCCCTCGTGCGGCATCAACGAATTCTGCACCTGGATCGACGAGGAAACCGTCTCGACCGACAGACTGTTCGGCTTGGGTGCAGGCATCGGCTTCGAGTTTGGCGCGATCATGCACCCCGGGTTCTCCGTGAATCTGGACCTGATGCTGACGGCCGCGTTCGACGAGGCCGGACTGTCGTTCATCCTGCCGCTGCCCACCGCGGGCCTGATGTACAGCTGGTGATCGGACGCAGTGCCGCGCGGCCCCCGAAGCCGCCGCACGTGGAGCAACCTATGCATTTCACAGCTCGTCTCTCGTGTCTCGCGGTGGTCCTCGCCACCGGCCTTGGTGTCCTGACCCCGTTGTCGGCGCACGCGCTGGCCCCCACCACACCGTCGAAGACCGGCATGCTGCGCGGCCATGAGGGGCAGGTGCAGCGCAACCGCTTCGGCATCGGCCTGACCGGCGGCGTCGACGGCAGCACCGGCTTCGCCTACCGTCAGTACTTCGGCAACTCTGCCTTGCAGGTCAACCTGTTGCCGATCGTCGCCGACCGCGGCAACTACGTCGCCGTCTTCCTTGGCGCACAGTACATCGACTACATGTTGGTGTGGGCCCAAGGCTCTCGCAGCCGCGCGCTGGCCCCCTCGACGACCGCGCTGCGTCTGGTGGCCAACACGTCCGTGCACCTCAGCAGCGACGACAGCTCGATGAACATCGACTGCGGAACCGACCCGACGCCCGAGTGCAAGGCGCTGCAGCAGGTCGGAACCGAGACCACCGCCTACACGTCCGCCGGCGTCGGCTTCGGCTTCGAGTTCGGCGCCGTGCAACGCCCCGGATTCTCGGTCGCGCTGGACCTTGTGATGACGGCACGGTGGGAAAACACCCGGTTCTACGCGGCCTATCCGCTGCCGCACGCCACGATGATGTATTCCTGGTAGGTCAGCGTCCGTCGCGCGTCCGCAGGGCCGTCTTCAGCTCCCGCCAGTCGACGAGGTCGCCCGTCCACAGCCGCCAAACGCGCGCCGCCTGCGCCGCCAGCATCGCCTCGCCGCTGCCCAGCAACACGCCGCGCGGCGCCACTTGCGCCTCGTCACCCAGCAGCTGTCGGCCCGCCGGGATGCCGTGGGCCAGCGCCAACGCCTGAAAGCGGGTGGGCGACGCGCCGTACACCAAGTCGGCCACGACGGTGCCGCGGCCGCGCCACGCCGACCATGGCAGCCAATCCCACGCGACAACGTCAGCGCGATCATAGGGTTGCCCTTCGCCGTGACCAAATCGCGTCGCGTGAACGACCCCATCGATCGTCAGGTCGGGCACGCGCTGACCCCAAGGCAATACCCGCACTTCCACGCCCGGGCCGATTCGCGACAGGTGGACGACCAACGCTTGCGCGCGGTCCTGCGCCCGATTCGCAACCCACAGCCCGGCGGCGCCCGCGGCCAGCAGCTCTGGCGCCACTGCCGCACCGGCCCCGCCTGCGCCCAGCAGCAGCACGCGAGCACCGCGGAGGTCGACGTCGGCTGCGGCAAGGGCATCCAGGAGTCCGGGGCCGTCCGTCGAGCCGCCGCACAACTGCCCGTCGCGCATGGCAAGCGTGTTCACCGGACGGTCCGGGGGACCTGGCAGCACCCGCCCCACCGCGTCCAGCCCGAACGCACACTGCGCCGCCGCCCACGGTTTCCAGGGGGTCGTGACGTTGAGGCCGTCCAACTCGCCGGCGCGCAACCGCTGCACCACGGCCTGCGCCTGCGCTTCGCTCTCGGCCTCGAACAGTTCGTAGGTCCCCTTGCGTCCCAGTGTCTGCAGTGCTGCCCGGTGCAGGTGCGGCGAACGCGAGTGGCCAATGCCCGCGCCCAGCAGGCCCAGGCGCAGGTCGCGCGTCGCTGCACCATTGGCTGGATCGCGAGTCGCCATCGGTTAGGGCACCCTCGCTTCAGACCGCCAGGCCGTCAGCACCCGCCCGGCCTCGGCAACGTCGCGTTGGATCTGCTCGATCAGAGCGCCCGGGCTTGCGAATTTTCGTTCATCGCGCACCCGCGACACAAAGTGCAGGTGCACCTGCCGACCGTAGAGGTCGCCATGCCAGTCGAGGACGTGCGCTTCAATCTGCGGTCCCGCGTTCGCAAAGGTCGGTCGGCGCCCCGCGTTGGTCACGGCGTCCAGCAGCTGACCGTCGACTTCGAGCACGCACGCGTACACGCCCGGGGCCGGCTGGACCTGCCCCGATGCCGCCAGATTCGCCGTCGGAAACCCCAGCGTGCGACCACGCTTGTCGCCCTCGACCACCGCGCCACGCAGACAGAACGGCCTGCCCAGCAGCTCAGCAGCGTCCGCCACGTCGCCCCGCTGCACCGCCGCACGCACCCGCGACGACGAGACGATGCCGCCGCGCACCGTCACACCAGGAAAAACGGCCACTTGGCGCCCCATCTCTTCGCCGATCGCTTTCAGCAGCGCCACGTCCCCCTGCCCGGCGCGGCCAAAGCGCGTGTCGGGACCGGTCAGCAGCACCCGCGCCCCGAGCGTCTGGAACAGCACTTCGCGGGCAAACCACTCTGCGGGTCGGGCCGCCAACGCAAGGTCAAACGGCAGCACCAACGCGCGATCAACGCCGCACGCTTGCAGAGCCCGCAACCGACCTTCCAGCGTGTCGATGGCGGGCGGAGCGGCTTGCGGGCGCAGCACTTGCAGCGGGTGCGGGTCGAAGGTGACGACGGTGACGGGACCTCCCATCCGGTCGGCAGCGGCTCGCAGCTGGCCCAGCAACGCTTGGTGTCCGACGTGCACGCCGTCGAAATTGCCGAAGCCGACGGCGGCGGGCCGGGGCTCGGTCTGGTCGGGAAGCTGGCGCAGGGTCTCCAAGGACGGGGCCTCGCTGCGGACCGGTTGGCCGCGGAAATGGCGCCGATGGCATCGCAGACGGTGGCCGTTGTCAAACGCCAGCGGGGCTTGTGGACCCTTTCGTCGCTGTGTCGATCCGGGGGCCTTTTGCACCGCTTCCCCATCTGCTATAAGGTTCGGCTGCGAGGAGATCGGACCAGAGGTCCCCTTCCTCCGGCATTCACCGCACGGCCGCAGCAAACAGCGTCGTTTCGCCTCCAAACCGGGCGATCGGACCGTGCGGGGGATCGACTCAGGTTCGATCCTTGGTGGGTTTGCCACTCGAACGCACCGTTCATTGCCCGAACGCCTCGAACGAGACCCGGTCCTGGACCGATGCCGCTCGACGTCCGCCGCAACCTTTCCCTTACCGCTGACCCGTTGGAACCATGCAAGGAGATCGCGTGATCCCCGCACTCATTGACCTGCACGTACGGCCGATGCCGAACGAACAGGGCCGTCAGGACATCGAACTGCTTGCCGTTCAGGCGCGCGATCAGGGCTTGGATGGGCTGGTCGTGATCGGAGACGACACGGCAGTCGACTTGGGCGAGACCTCGGCCGTGTCGGACGCCACCGGCATCCAGCTCTTCTCCGGTGTCGCACTCGACTCGGACTTGGGCCAGCTGCTGTGCTATCCGCGCGAGATCGACGACTGGTTCCGTGGCTGCGGCTGGCGCACCCTGGAACACTCCAACGGTGGCGAGCGGGCCGTGTACCGCGGTGCCGACGTCCTGCGTGCCTTTGCTGAGCGCGGCGGCGCCGTGGTGATGGGCGCACCGGATACGGCGAAGGTCCTGGAGCCGGTGGTCGACGACTCTGCGCGTCCGATTGGGGTCGCCGGTATTGTCGTCACGGGCAGCTTGGACCCTGCCAGCGCGATCGACGATCGCACGCTGCTGTGGGCCCAAGGCGCGCGCATCGCCTGCGTGGGCGGCTCGGCGTCGGCGCCCGGTCAGGACCGCTTCGGCACCGTCGCCACCCTGTTCGCGGCGCCGCCGACCAATCAGGAAGCAATGGTCGAGGGCCTGCGCTCCGGTCGGGTGTGGCCCGTCGAGCTCGGACACGATCTCGCCCTGCGCAACACCGCTCCGGCCGCCCCTCGCAAGCCGGACAAGCCCGTCCTGCGTCCGGAAGAGGGCAACGTGCAGCCGCGGCCAGCCGTCGAGGCCCGCCAACTGCCGCTCGGCGTCGATGGCAACGTCGCGAATCGCCCGGTCAAGCCCGCCTTCGAGCAGCGCCCCAAGGAGGCTCGGCCGGTTCAGCCCGCCCCCGCCCCCAAGACCGAGAAGCGAGGCAAGGTCGATCCGTTCGAGCGCCCCGGCGACAACCGCGGCAACCGCCTGAACCGCGAAGAGGTCCGCCGCCAGCTCTTCGAGCCCACCGTCGAGGAAGCGCAGCCCACCTTCGACCCCGTCGCGGCGATGTACGGTCTGGACGGACGCCGCGCGCTGCGCAACTCGCACAAGACCGATACCGAACTGGATCGCATCAACGGCAATCGCTCGCGCGGGCCGGATCCGAATGTGATGTTCTCTCCCATTTTCGACGACATGCGGCCAGAGCGGCAGATGATCTCGCTGCTGTTCTCACCCGCTGAGGAAAAGCGCGACCTCGAGGACAGCGTTGCACTGCGCTTTGCCCTGACGCACTTCAAGTCGGGCAACCTGCCGCCGCGCGATTCGGGTCCTGAGAAGCGCCGCGGGGGCGGTCGTCCGGTCCCGCGCCGTCGCGGTCGCTAGCTCAACGACTCGCCTAGCTCGGCAAACCCGGGAAACGACGTCGCAACGGCCGACCAGCCCGTCACGTCGACCCGTTCTGCCCCCACCCAGCCCGCAACCGCCGCCGTCATCGCCATGCGGTGATCCAGGCCAGCGTCAAACGCCGTCGCTTGCAGCAACGCTGCCGACCCCAGGCCGTGGATCGTCAGTTCTTCTGCGCCTTCCTCGACCTGCACGCCCAGTGACTGCAGCAGGTGCGCTGTGCGCGCGAGTCGGTCGGACTCCTTGACGCGCAGCTCAGCCAGCCCGCGAAAACAGCTGACGCCTTCCGCACCTGCAGCCGCCAGCGCCAGGATCGGCAGCTCGTCGATGGTCCCCGGCACCTCGTCGGGGTCGAGATCGGTCGCGTGCAGCGCCGAGGTCCGCGCCCACAGCGACCCCACCGGCTCGCCCCCCACCTCGCTGTGCGGATCGACCTCCACGCGCGCGCCCATGCGCTCGAGCACGCGCAGAAAGCCCACGCGCCCGGGATTCAGGCACACGCCGTTGACCCTGAGGTCGCCCCGAGGGTGCAGCAGCGCGGCGACGATCAGGAAGGCCGCGCTCGACGGGTCGCCTGCGACGGCGTAGCGACCCAACGGCGACAGCTCTGCGCGACGGATGCGATGGATGGTGCCGCGCGACTCGATCGGCGCTCCCATCGCCCGCAACATCCGCTCGGTGTGGTCGCGGCTGAGGTACGGCTCGCGCACGACCGTCTCGCCATCGGCCTGCAACCCCGCAAGCAGCAAGGCCGTTTTGACCTGGGCGCTGGCAACCGGCAGGTCGTGGTGCCGCCCTGTGAGCTCGGTGGCGATCACGGTCAAGGGAGCGCGGTCCCCGGGTCCCAAGTCGATCCGCGCGCCCATCTCTCGCAGGGGTCGCGCCACGCGCCCCATCGGCCGGCTGCGCAACGACTCGTCACCGGTAAGCACCGCGCGCAGCCCGCCCTGATCCAGACCGGCACCCGCCAGCACGCCGGTCAACAAACGCAGCGTGGTTCCTGAGTTGCCGCAGTCCAGCGGCTCGGTAGGCGTGTGCCACAACCTGGGCGAACGGCCGGAGACCCGCGTGACAGGGCCGCCGGAAGCGTGGGGCAAGAACTGAATGTCTACGCCCAGCGCGCGCAAGGCGGCGGCCGTGGATCGAACGTCACCACCTGTTCCCAAGCCGGTCACGTCGGTCGGGCCGTCAGCAAGGGCAGACAGCAGCAAGGCGCGGTGGGACAGGGACTTGTCGCCGGGCACGGTGGCGGTGCCTTCCAGACGGAGAAGCGGCCGGAAGGTGTGGACCGTCATGCGCAGTGGCCCTGGCGCGATGGCGGGCGCGCCGAAGGAGGGAGAATTTGCGAGCCGCGGGTGGCCGTAAGCCGGGTTCTGTTCCGCGCATTCGTCGCCGAACGTGCGGTGGTGACCATTCGTCTACGAACGCTGTTGCCAGCGCCCTCTAGCGGTCTACCCGCAGGCTCGGACGGGCCGCCCTCCAGCCGCTTGCGCGGCGTATGCCTGCGATGGGACCTTGCTCCGGATGGGGTTTACCGAGAGCGACGTTACCGCCGCAATCCGTGCGCTCTTGCCGCACGCTTTCACCCTTGCGTCGCGGGCCACACCGAAGTGCAGCCGGGAACGCGGTTTGCTTTCTGTGGCACTTTCCCTGGGGTTACCCCCGCCGGCCGTTGACCGGCATCCCGCCCGGTGGAGCCCGGACTTTCCTCTGGCGGCACGGGACGAACCCGACCGCCAGCGGCCACCTGTCCACCCGCGACTCGCAGCACGCAAGGTAACACGACGGCGGTCTGCGGGCGAGCGAGCAACGGCCTCAGGAGCACGCGTTCTGGGCTGCGGCGCAGTAGGTGTTCATGCAGGACGTGCACTGCGGCGTGTCGTACTGGCAGTAGGAGCCGCACTTCTGCGACTGGCACTGCACCAGCGTGTCGATGGCTTGCTGAGCCTGTGTCGTGCCTTTCGCCTTGCACGCTTGGGCGCACTCGGTGGTCGTGCACTTGGCGGCGCAGGTGAGGATCCCTTGGCAGGACAAGCCGGTAGACGTACCGCCGAAACACTTCTGCCACGAGGGGTTGCAGTAGGTTTGGGCGCACGTGTTCTGCGCGCTGCCGGTCTGCGCGCCGCACTTCAACGCCACGCAAGCCATCAGGCCGTAGTAGTCGGTGGCGGCTGCGACGCTGGCTTGGGCATGGCAATTTGTGTTGCAGACCGCACTGGTCCCGCAGCCGCCCAAGCACGAGTTCAGCTGGGAACAGGTGCCAGAGCCCGAGCCCATGCACGCCGCCTGCTCCGCACCGCAGTAGGTGTACAGGCAGAACATCGTCTCGCTGTACTGGCCCGAGTCGTAGATCGCCTTGCAGGTCGCGGTGATGCAGGTGGTCAGGGTCGATAGCTGCAGCTGCGCTGTCGCCGTTCCCTGCGAGAGACAAAGGTCCTTGCACGCGGTCGCCCCGACAGGGCACTGACCGATGCAGCCCGTGATCTGGGCACACGTCAGCGTCCCGGTCGGCGCGGCGGTGTCGGTATCGACAACCTCTGCCACGTCTTGGGCATTCGCGTCGACGTCGGGGGTGTCTGCTGGCGTGAAGGCATCCTCGACGTCGGGGATGTCCGCTGGCGTCGGCACATCGTCCGTCGCAGCTGCATCGGGCGTCTCCGCACTGTCGACCGCGTCGGTGTCGAAACCGAAATGCACGTCGGTGGGCGCGCAGGCGATGACCTTGCAGCTGATCGGGTCGACGCAGACGACAGCGCCCAGACAGGCGCCGCACTGCCCGGTCGAGGGGTCCGTGCAGACGATCCCCCCGTTGCCCTGCAGCTGCTCTGAGCAGGCGAGTGCTCCGAACGCAACGGCGCAGGCGACCAACACGGCGGTGGGCGGGCGGACCTGACGCGCGGGCATGGCAGGACCTGGGTGAGAGACGGTGAAAAGCGGAGCGCCAGCGGCGAACACCCAGCATAACGGACGTGGCAGATCCCGACAACGCCGCTTGGGACAAGCACTTCCTCCCGCGCAGCCGGGGGCGCAGGGGCAAGCGCCGACAAGTCGCTGCGGGTGCGGTATCCTGCGCGCCGTCTGGCCGACCAGACGACAAGCCCGACGGGTCATGTGCCACCGAACTCGAGGAAGCGCGTGCAGATCCTGTTCGACGACAACCACTTGTTGGTGGTCTACAAGCCCGGTGGGCTGCCCGTGCAGGCCGATGCGACCGGCGACCCCGACCTGCTGACGCTGGGCAAGCAGTGGGTAGCACAGCGATTCGCCAAGCCCGGCAACGTGTATCTGGGCTTGGTGCACCGGCTGGACCGCCCGGCGCGCGGCGTGGTGGTGCTGGCGCGCACGTCCAAGTCGGCCTCGCGGCTGTCCGAGCAGTTTCGCACCCGCTCGGTCGAGAAGACCTATCAGATCGTGGTGTTGGGGCGTCCGCGCGAGGACGAGGGCAAGCTCGAGCACTGGCTGGTCCCCGGCGAGTCCGGCACACGCGTGGGTCGAACGGGGGAAGGCCAGCGGGCCGAGCTGGACTACCGTGTGGTCGAGACGCGCGGCGAAACGACGCTATGCGAGGTCCGCCTGCACACCGGCCGAAAGCATCAGATCCGCGTGCAGTTTGCCGCGATCGGTTGCCCGGTGCTGGGCGATCTGCGCTATGGCGCCCCGGCCCCGCTGCCCGACCGCTGCATCGCGCTGCTGGCGGCCCGCCTCTCGTTTGACCACCCGACCACCCGCGAACGCCTGACCTTCTCTGCACCTGAGCCGCCCGGCTGGCCTTGGCACCCGGACGAGACCGCGCAACGCAACGCCACGACAGGAGTTTCATGAGCGAGTTCGAGTCTTTGCGCGACGAGATCCGCCAAGCCCAAGCGCGCCACCGGGCCATCCCCGAGCACGTCCGCGGCCTGCATGTGCCGTATTCGCGGCGAGGCGAGCTGTCGATTCCGGCCTTCAAGATGGCGGCGGGCGGCAACCCCGCGACCGACGGACGGGCGACCAGCCTGAAGCTGATGGCCAAGGCCTCCCAGCTTCCCGTGGACTTCTTCTTCTACGATCTCGAGGACGCCGCCCCCGACCAGCCGGAGTACAAGCGCTGGGCCCGCCAGTTCGTCGTCGAGGCCTTGCGAACCCACGACTTCGGCGAGCGCGTGGTGGCTTTTCGCCCCAACAACATCCGCACCGCCTACTTCGAGGACGACGTCGTCGAGGTGCTGCGCGGCGCGGGCGACCGCCTTCACGCTCTCGTCATTCCGAAGAGCGAGACCGCGGAAGAGGTTGCGGACGTCGCGCGGATTGTGCGCCGGGTGCAGGAGAAGTGCGGTCACGCCAACCGCCTGCGTCTGGAGGTGCTGATCGAGAGCCCGAGGGCCCTGATGCAGGCGCAACAGATCGCGGCGGTGCCCGAGGTTGCAGCCCTTGCATTCGGCGCTTGGGACTTCGCGCGCACCGTCGGCGGCGAGGTCGATGCCCAGACTTGGCTTCGGGATCAGGCGGTTGCCCGTCAGCTGCTGCCGATCGTGGCCGCGTCGGAGGGCAAGGAGGCCGTCGACGCCGTGACGGGCACGCTGCCGATCCGCCCGACCAAGCCCCAAGGGCTCAGCGACGCGGACTACCAGGCGGCCCTGGATTCCCCTGCCCCCGAGAGGTTGGACAACTGGCGCTACCCTGCTGAATTCTTGGACAAGGCAAGAGCTCGCCGTGACGCCCTGGACCTGTGCGCGCGCGACGCGCACGACGCGCGTGCGGTCGGCTTTGCCGGCAAGTGGATCCTGCACCCAGACCAAATTGACGCGATTCAAGGCGCTTGGGTGCCGACGCGCGACCGGGCTCTTGCGGCGCTGGCACTGGCGGTTGCCTACACACGGGCGGCGCTGCACGGCTCTGGTGCTGAGCTGGACGGCGGACGACTGGCCGACAAGGCCGTCGTCGGCACCGACTGGTGGATCGTGCAGAACGCCCTGAAGGGCGGGGTGTTGCGAGACGCGGACTTCGCCGCCAGCGGCTTCACGCTGGAGCAGTTGCGGCGCACGGTCGTCACCCGCGACGAGCAGTTGGGCGCCTGACGAGGCGGAGGCGCCAGGCCCGCGCTGAGGGCCCGCCGCTCCGCACAAAGACTCCACGTGTTTCCAAGATGTTACCTGCGTTGACCAAGCGGCGGGTTGCGAGGCGGGCGCGGGGCGGTGCATGCTCTTGCCCCCCAACGCCCTTGGACTGGTGAACCGATGCAGCACTTTACGATGGACGGCTTTGGCGGCCACCGCTCACGCTTCGACGACATCCGCTTGGTGCATGAGCTGGTCGACGAGCTGCCTGCGCGTCTGGGGCTGCCCGCCGCAATGCCGCCGATGCTGCTGCCGTACTACAACGGAGTGGACCCGGACGACTGCGGCATCTCTGCCTTCCTGTTTCTGGCGGGCGGCCACCTGACGCTGCACACGTTCTCGTTCCGCGAGTGCTATTTCGCCGACTTGGTCGTGCCCGACGCCTTTGATCCGCTGGAGGCCGAGCGTCTGCTGCGGACGGCGCTGCCCGTGCATCAGGCCGACATCCACTTCGTGCGGCGCCCGCAGGCCGCGTTCCCCGAGATCGCCGTCCAGCCCGAAGAGGACTTTGGTCCACACCTGCTTGTCAATATTGAGGATTACTCTGGCCCGCAGGACATGGACAGCCTGTTCGCCCGCTTCGACGAGCTGCCGCACCGCATCGACATGACGCCGATCATGCGCCCCTACGTCCTGCGCTCGCGACGCCCCGACGGCAGCCGCTGGCTCAGCGCCATGACGATGATCGCCGAGAGCCACATCGCGCTGCACATCGAAGAGTCCTGCGGCCGCGCGTACTTCGACCTGTTTTCCTGCAAGTTCTTCGACACGTCGCTGGTGCTGCCGGAGCTGCTGTCGGCCTTTCCCGGCGCCAAGCAGACGACCCAACTGATTTCGCGTGGTTGCGGCTATCGTACCCGGCGCACCGAACGCGAGTACGAGCACGCCCGCACCAAGGCCTGGCTTGCCACCCGTCCGCAGCGAGGCGGCGAGTGAGGTCGGGGCCTCCGGCAACACCAGCATCCTCTTGCAGAACTTGCGGGTCGCGGGGGGCAACAGGCACAATCCCCTGCCCATCTGCCGCACCGGGGAAACGCCCATGATGACCCCAGACGCCCGCCGCTCCCTCACTTGCGCCGTGCTGGTCTTGGCCACCGTCTCGTTTGCGTGCGCCAGCCGCCGCCCCGCGCGACTGTTCAGCCCCGCGTCTGCCGCCAAGCTGGACGCTCCAGAGCGCGATTCCTGGCAGAAGCCGCAGGTGCTGATCGACACGCTGCGCATACGTGCGGGCATGACCGTGGTCGATCTGGGCGCGGGCTCGGGCTACCTGATGCCCTGGCTGTCCAGGGCGGTGGGGCCCAGCGGCCGGGTCTACGCTGTCGAGATTCAGCCTGAATTCGTGCAGATGCTGAAGAAGCGCGTCGAGACCGAGAAGCTGGACAACGTGACCGTCGTACAGTCGACCGCCGTCGACGTGCCCCTCGACGAGCTGGCCGACCGCGTGGTGCTGCTGGACACCTACCGCGAGCTGGAAGAGCCCGTGGCGATGCTCAAGACCATCAAAACGTTGCTGAAGCCGACCGGTAGGCTGGTGGTGGTCGACACCCGGCCGGAGGAAGCGATCCCCGGGCCACCGCTGAGCGAGCGCGTGGAGGTGGAGACCGTCGAGGCTGAGGCGCGAGGGGCTGGCTTTGTGGCCACGCTGCAGTTCGACGTCCTGCCGCGGCAATACTGCCTGGTGTTCGTGAACGCCGAGGAGATCGAGGCGACCACGGACATCGATCACACCAAGGTCCCCCCTCAGGAGACCGAGCCCGCGCCCCCCACTGCGGCGCCGGCCCCCTAGCACGCTTTCGAGAAAGCCAAGGAAAGACATGAAGATGCGGAATTCGCTTGGAGCCCTCGCCCTTGTCGCGCTTGTCGGCGTGTGGTCCGGATGCGACAGCGCAACGTCCAGCGGCGACGACGGCTCGACCGCCGACGTGACGACCGACACCACCGGCGGCGACATCTCGGGCGATACGAGCGTCGATGCCACCGACACGTCCGGCGACACAAGCCCTGCGGTCCAGCCGCTGTTCGTCAACGAGATCGTGGCCAAGGGCACCATCACCGCCGACAACCCGACCGGGTCCGACTGGGTCGAGCTGTACAATGCCGGCACGCAGACCGTGGATCTGGCTGGCTATCTGATCGGCGACAAGATCGGCGACACGGCCGAAGCGCTGCCTCTGCCCACCGGCGTCACCATCGCCGCCAAGGGCTTCGTGGTCGTGTTCTTCAACCACGCCGGAGCCGGATTCCCGGTGGTGGACAAGGCCTTGGGCAAGGGAGAGCAGGCCGCGCTCTTCGCCCCCGACGGTACGCCGATCGACGGATTCAACTGGGCAGCAGGCGACAGCCCTGAGGGCGGCAGCTACGGCCGCTTCCCCGACGGATCGCCCACGTTCAAGTCGTTCTCAGCCCCGACCTTTGCCGCGCCCAACAAGTGATGTGTCCATGCACCCGATTGCCATCGCCCCCTCGGTCCTGAGCGCCGACTTCGCCCATTTGGCCGACGAGGCCCGTGCCGTTGCCGACGCAGGGGCCGACTTCCTGCACGTCGATGTGATGGACGGCCGCTTTGTGCCGAACCTGACGCTCGGACCGCCCGTCGTGGCGGCGTTGAAGCGGGTGACGAGCCTGCCGCTCGACTGCCACCTGATGATCGTCGAGCCCGACCACCTGCTGGCGGACTTCGCCAACGCGGGAACCCGGTGGCTCAGCGTCCACATCGAAGCCTGCCCGCACCTGCACCGCACCGTGCAGCGCATCCGGGATCTGGGGATGTCGCCCGGCGTCGCGCTGAACCCGCACACGGCCTTTGCGACCTTGGAACCGATTCTGCCAGAGCTCGACTTCGTCCTGATCATGAGCGTAAATCCGGGGTTCGGTGGTCAGACCTTCCTGCCTGCGGTGCTGGACAAGGTACGCTCCATCGAAGCGTGGCGCCGCCAACACCGGCCAGAGCTGCGCATCCAGATCGACGGCGGCATCACGGTCGACACCATCGGTCAAGCCCGGCAAGCGGGCGTCGATTGGTTCGTGGCGGGCTCTGCGGTGTTTGGCCGTCCCGATCGCAGGGCTGCCATCGACGACCTCCGGGCCGCCGCGCAGGGCCCCGCCTGACCGAGTCCATGACCCAGGAGCCCCCCACGACCGCCGACTTCGCCACCGCAGCCGGTACCCAGCGGTTCGCCGCACGCCATCGGGCACACACTGCGGCCGACGCTTACGGCCCGGCGGGTGACCTGACGGTGTCCTCGGTCGGCATGGGCACGTATCTCGGCCGCGCCGACGACGCCACCGACAAGGCCTACGTTCAGGCACTGGTCGACGCCGTGCGGCTGGGCGTCAACGTGCTCGACACCGCCACCAGCTACCGCTGCCAGCGGTCTGAACGTTCCGTCGGCCGGGCGCTGGATCTGCTGATTCAGGCTGGCGAAATCACCCGCGACGAGCTGGTCGTCACGTCGAAGGCTGGGTTCGTGCCCTACGACGGCAAGACCCCGGCGAACCCGCTGCAGTGGGCGCACGAACGAACGGTGCAACAAGGGCTTTGTACGGCCGACGAGCTGTGGGGCGGCTGCCACTGTCTGGCTCCCGACTTCGTGACGGCGATGGTCGCACAGAGTCTGCAGAATCTGGGCATTCGCACCCTGGATGTCTACTTCCTGCACAACCCCGAGGCGCAGCTGCAGACCGTCGATCCGGCGCTGCTGGAAGACCGCTTGCGCCGGGCGTTTGCTTCGCTGGAGGCCGCGGCCGATGCGGGTCACCTGCAGGCGTATGGCGTGGCCACCTGGTCCGGCCTGCGCGCGCTGCCGGGGGAACGCGACCACCTCTCGCTCGAGCGTCTGGTCCGCTGCGCGCACGACGTGGCGGGCGACCGACACCGCCTGCGCGCCGTGCAGCTGCCGATCAGCCTGGGGGGGCCAGAGGCGCTGGTGCGACGCGATCAGCTGGTCCAAGGAGAGGCCGTGTCGGCGCTGCAGGCCGCGGCGCGTCTGGGTCTGACGGTCTTTGCTGCCGGTCCGCTGCTGCAGGGGCGTCTGGCCCGCACCGGACTGCCAAGCGGCGTGGTCGCCCAGGGTCCGGCCTCCCACCTGTCTGCCGCCGCGCTGGCCCTGCACTTCGCGCGGTCCGTGCCGGGTGTCGCAACGGCCTTGGTCGGGACCTCCGACCGTCGGCATGTGGTCGAAAATGCTGGCCTTCTTCGTCTGGACAAAGCCAGCCGCGCGTGGGTCGACGAGGCCGCTCGCGTGCCGGTCGGGGCCAGGCTGCCATGACCTCCCGAACCGCCGCTTTGCCCGTCAGCGCCCGAAAGCCGGCGCTGGGAAGCGCTCTGTGGCTGGACCGCCCAGAGGGAACGCTGCTGGTGACCCCACTGACGGCGGACCGCGACTTGCTGTGGACGGCAGTGCCGGCCGCCTCGCTGTCGCGGACCGACC
Organism: uncultured Myxococcales bacterium; assembly: GCA_903955385.1. GTDB lineage: Bacteria > Myxococcota_A > UBA9042 > UBA9042 > UBA9042 > CAJBNH01. The sequence goes on from CAJBNH010000193.1 coordinate 19,936, forward strand.
GGCCGGTCGACCCGCGGACGCTGGACGGTGAGGTCGTGCTGCGCGATGGCCGCCACCTGACCCTGCAAGCCGCGGGGTTGTGTCCGCAGATCCGGCAAGGTCGTCTGGCGTTGCGGGTGGTGCGGCGCGGCATCGACTGGTGCGAGCAGGCGCCGGGTGGCCGACTGGAGCTGCGATCGCCGCCGGCCTGAACCCCTCGAACGCCTTTCAGAATTTCGCGTGCTCGACGATGTGGGCGGTCTGTCGCAGCCCCTGCACCAGCCGCCGATCCTCCAGATACTGGCGGCGGACGGTCAGCGTGCGGCGAATCTCTGCACGAACCTCTGCATAGGGGCGCACGCGCTCGTCATTCTTCTCCAGCAGGCGCAGGACGTAGAAGCCCCAGCGGGTCCGCACCGGCTCCGACACCGCGCCCAGCTTCAGAGCAAACGCCACGGTCTCCAGCTCCGACTCCGACGACCCTCGCACCAGCTGAATGGGCGGCAGAGCGCCCGAACCGTGGCGGGACGCGACCTGCTCGAAGTCCTCGCCCTTGCGCAACGCCCGCACTACCTCGCGCGCCTTGGCTTCGGCTTCGGCCACCTGTTCCGGCGTCGCCCGGGGCGCAACGCGCACCAGCACCGGCCGCACCATCCGGGACGCGGGTTGCTGCCACGCCGACGGGTTGCGGTCGTAAAAAGCCCGCAGATCTGACTCCTTGACCTCCACCTTGCCCTGACGCTCGACCAGCTTGCGGGCCAGCCGCAGGTCGCGCACGTGCCCTCGCAGCTCCTCCGCTGTGGTGTGGGTGCGGGCGAGGTCGGCCTGAAACCGCACGTCGTCGAACCGACCCTCCGAACTGGTCCAGCGGGCCGTATGCTCGCGCCACGCTTCGTCGAACTCCTCGTCGGTCAGCGTAAGGCCCTCGGCCCGCACCGCTTGGGCGCGAAGCTCCTGATCCACCAGCCGATTCAGCAGGTTGCGTGCAATCTTGCGCAGCCGTTCCGAGGGGATGCGACCGCCCGTGCCGACCAGACGGTCGAACTCGCTGTTGAACTTCTCGGCCGCGATGTCGCGTCCATTCACGGTGGCCACGGGTCCGGTGGGCCGAACGAAGGCGTTGTCCGCAGCGTCGGTCGTCGTCGCTGCAGCCGGCAAGGGCGCCGGGGCAGGGGTCAGCGACGGCAGCGAGGACTTGGGCGCGGCCCGACTGGCCGAGCTGGGCGACGTCGACTCGGTACGCGTGCAGCCCAACGCCAGCGGCAGCCCCAAGCCAAGCAAGGCGAGACCGATCCTGACGGTAGCGGGCGGCGGCGGGCTGGGGCGACGGGTCCGGGTCATGGGCTCTCGCAGGCGATAGCGCGGCGGGGCAGTGTGGGGTTGGGCCACGCGGCGTGTCAAACGCGCCCCGCCCCCCGCCTGCCTGCAACATCGCGGTCGTCCCGATTCTTCCCGCGACCACGCAAAAACGCCGACGCCCCGGAAGGGGTTGCCCTCCGAGGCGCCGACAGGATCAGCTCAACCGGGTCCGCGAAGGACTACCAGTCGTACGACAGGGCGAAGTCGGTGGCGAAGCCAGCCGTCGGCGTACCCGAGACCGCATCGATGCCGTTGTTGATGAACGCGGGGTTCACGTTCAGGTCGAGGTTCCAACCCATCAACTGGAAGCCAGCGCCGACGCAGACCGTGTTCAGCACGCCAGAGGTGTGGCTCTCGTTGGTGGCGGGCGGGGTCATCGTGTTGGCAAAGCTGGTCTTGACGATGGTCTGGCGGGCGCCCAAGCGCAGCGTCATCCAGTCGAACGCCTTGGCCTCAGCCGCAAAGCCGTAGAACGGCACGAGCGCGCTGGAGTCCTCGATCGTCAGGGCCTGCGCGCCGGCGGCGGAGTTGCCATCGAGCACGGTGCCGACGTAGGACAGACCGAGGCCGGGCTGCACGAGCACGCCCTCAACGGGGGTGATGGCCAGGTCGGCGCCAAGCGAGACGGTGGTCGTGTTCAGCTTGCCACGCTGGGTCTCGGCACCAGTCGTGTCCTGACGGAACGCGTGGGCGACGCCGCGGGTGTCATAGTCGAACGCGAAGTACGGGACGACCTTGGCGATCTGGTGCACCTGGAACTCGCCCTTGGCCAGCAGGCCGAGGCCGAAGATGCCGTCGGGGATGAACATGTCGCCCTGAGTGCCCTTGACGTCGGAGAACGTGCCGAAGCGCAGGTTCAGGCCGAAGTCCAACGAGTTGGTCTCGTTGAGGTCCAAGCCCAGACCGGTGTTCAGGTCGAAGAACTTGTTGTTGTTCTGGTTGGTGCCGTCGCCGTCGTTGCGGGACGCGCCAAACGACAGCGTGGCGCCCACGCGCATCGACTCGCTGGCCTTCATGCCAAAGCCGATGCCGAACTGGTGGTTGGTCGGGTCAGCCGAGCCGGGGGTGAAACCGGCGGCGGTGGCCGGATTGGCTCCACCAAGGCTCTTGGTGCTGACAACCGACTCCCAGGGCGAGCTCTTGCCGAACAGCAGCAGGACCGAGTCGTCCGACAGGGCGTAGCGGATGTTCATCGTGCCATAGGTGGCGCCGTTGGTCGCGTCGACGTCGACGCTGTTCTTGTAGTTCACCATATACTGGGGAAGGACGTAGATGTTGGCGCTGTCGTGTACCGTGAACGCCTTCTCTCCGCCCGACAGGCTGTTGATGCGGGTGTCGGTCGCGAACGCCGACGTGGCCATCGCCAGGCCGACTACGGTCGCGAGCGCTGCCGTAAGCAATCTCTTCATTACGGAACTCCTGTGTGAAGTCGCCCACGTGGGCGATGTCTGACGGTTCGAAGGGTGTCGCCGAGCGACGGTTCCCGTGTTGGATGTCGCGGCAACGGATTCAGATGCGCGGTCTAGCACAGCTTGACAAGGACGTGAAGGTCACAACGAGCCGCAGTGTCTTTCTGGTACCACGTCGGAGTGTCGCCAGAGGCAAGCAACTGTCAAGTTCTTCGTGGCTTGCAAGAATTGCCGGGCAGCAGCCGGACTTGTCGCCGCTTGGGGCGCTGTGCTACGGTGCGCCCCGCCATGATTCAGCTCTACCACGTCCACAAACGCTTCCCCAACGGCTGCGACGCGCTGTCAGACGTCACGCTGCGGGTGCGCGAGGGCGAGTTCGTCTTCCTGACCGGCCCCAGCGGCGCGGGCAAGTCGACGCTGCTGAAATTGCTGCTGGTGATGGAGCGGGTGACCGACGGCCAAATCCTGATTGGCGGCCGCAACATCCACGTGCTCCGGGACGCCTCAGTGCCGTTTCTGCGCCGCAACATCGGTGTCGTGTTTCAGGACTTTCGCCTGGTGCCGCGCCGCACGGTGTTCGACAATGTCGCGATCTCTTTGGAGATCATGGGCTTGGGGCGCAAGGAGATCGAGCGCCGCGTCAACCAACTGCTGGAGGGCCTGCGTCTGGTCCACCGCGCTCAGGCCTATCCCGGCGACCTGTCGGGCGGTGAGCAGCAGCGTGTGGCGATTGCCCGTGCCTTGGTCAACGAGCCCGCGATCCTGCTGGCCGACGAGCCCACCGGCAACCTGGACCCCGATCTGGCCAACGACATCATGAACCTGCTGCTGGACGTCAACCGCCGCGGCACCACCGTTGTCGTCGCCACCCACGACGTCGCGCTGCTGGAGCGCCACGGTCTGCGCACGCTGGTGCTGTCGCGCGGGTCGCTGGTCGAGGACCGCCCGCGGGTGGTTCGCCCCAACGAGCGGCTTTCACAGCCGATTCCGATTCAGGCCCTGCGCGCGGCCGACCCGCTGGCGGGCCGCAGCACCCAGCCCTTGTCGCGCGACACCGCCGGGGAGGAGCCATGAGACACGGCCCCCGCCCAGAGTACGTCGTGCGTCAGGCGGCCCAGCTTGTCCGCGGTTCGCCGTGGCTGACGGGTGTCAGCGCCCTGACGATTGCGCTTGCGCTGACGCTGGTCGGTCTGTTCGCGATGATCCTGTTCAACGCGGGCAAGATGATGCACGAGCTGGGGCAGTCGCTGACGCTGTCGGTCTACGTGCAGGACGCCACGACGCCGGCTGAGCTTGCCGCGCTGGACAAGCAGGTGCGGGCGCACGAGGGCGTGAAGTCCGTCACGATGCTGACGCGCGAGATGGACCGCGAGCGCAACCGCAAGCTGCTGGACCCCGAGCTGCTCAAGGGGCTGGACGAAGCGGCGCTGCCGGGTCAGCCCGTGCTCGAGGTCGAAATCGACGCGGATCTGGCTTCGCGCGGCGACGTGCAGGAGCTGGTCGAGTGGACGCGCTCGGTCAAGGGCGTGCAGTCGGTCGAGGACGTCGAGTTCGGTGCTGAAAAGCTCCGGCTTTTGTTCGCGATTGTCGAGATCGCCCGGACCGTTGGGCTGGTGCTGTCGATCGTCCTGCTGTCCAGCGCGATGTTCTTCGTGTTCTCGACGATCCGGCTTGCTGTGTTCTCGCGCCGCGACGAGATCGAGATCCTGTCGCTGGTCGGCGCCACCCCCGGCTTCATCCGCCTGCCGTTCCTGGTCGAGGGTGCGCTGCAGGGTCTGGCAGGCGCATTGGTGGCGATGCTGCTGCTGGGGCTGTTGCACCTGGAGCTGCGAAGTCTGGTGCGCGACGTCTACATGCTGAATGCCACGTGGTCGCTGCTGCCGCCGGGAATGATCCTGTGGTTGATCCTCGGCGGTCCCGCTGTCGGCTTGGCGGCCAGTGCGATGAGCGTCGGCCGCTACCTGAAGGTGTGACGCGATGGCGCCCGCGCGAACCCTGCTCGCCGCGACCCTGCTCCTCGCCACCCTTGGGGCTGGCCACGCGGACGCGCAGCCGCGCTTGGACGCCGTGTCGCGCAAGGACCTCGACTCCCGCTACGGTCAGGCGCTGCAGGCCGAATTGGGGCTGCTGCAGGCATTGGACAAGCTGGACCGCGATGCCTCCGACATCGACGCCCAGATCCTGCGCTTGGGTCTGGAGCGCGCCCACGCCACCGATGTGCTGACCCAAGCTGAGGACCGCCGGGCCAAGGCCGAGCACGAGCTCGACGGCATGCGTCAGGCGGTGCGGTCGCGGCTGCGGGCCATCCTGCGTATCGCCCGGCAGCCCCAGCTGGAATTCGCGTTGTCGCCCAAGGCGTTCGCCAAGTCTGTGACCAAGGACCGCGTGCTGCGGCAGCTGCTGGCCGCAGACCGCGAGCGGCTGGCGGCCTATCGGCAAAAGCTGACCGATCTCGAGCGACTGACCCACGAACGCGACGCAGCGCTGAAGCACCTGGACGAGGTCGACCTGCAGCTGCACGACGAAAAGGCGCGCGGCGAGCAGGAGCGGCAGGACAAGCTCGCGCTGATTGCCCGCATCGAGGAAGACCGTAAATTCCACGACCGCGCGGTGCGCGATCTGGACGCCGCCAACAAGCAGCTGAGCGCCCAAATCGCCACGCTGAAGGAGTGGCAGGAGCGCAAGTACACGTTCGCGATGACGGTCGGCAAGCTGCTGCCCCCGGTATCGGCTGCGGTCGGAACGGGCTTTGGCGAGATCCGCCACCCGCGCTTTGGCACCGTGACGCTGCACCGGGGTCTCGCGTTTCGCCCAGTGTCGGGTCCCGGCGCCGCGGTACGCGCGGTGTTTTGGGGTCGCGTCGCCTATGTCGGCTGGCTGACAGGCTACGGCGAGACCGTGATTCTGGACCACGGCCGCGGCTGGCACTCGGTGTACGCCCACTTGGAGGAAGTCCGCGTCAAGGTTGGCGACGTGGTTCCCGCGCGCGTGCGCATCGCCGACACGGGAGCGTCGGGGTCCCTGAAGGGCCGCCACCTGTACTTCGAGATCCGCCGCAACGGCGAGCCCGTCGACCCCGCACCTTGGTTTCATCGCTAGATTTTCCATTCCTCGCGGACTTCCCCCCCCATCTTTTCGCGAGTCAGAGGTCCAGATGGTCCAGTCGCTCATCTCCACGGCGGCGCCGGTCGCCCCCGGTTTCTCGTGCCCGCCGCTGCCGCTCGACCCGGCGCGCGTGGCGCGAGCCCGCGAGCTGGCAGGCAAGATCGCCCAGGAAGTCCAGACGTTTACCGAGACGCGGTCCACCGTCGCTGTGGAGCGCACGGTGCTGCGGCTGTTCGGCGTAGACGGAGCCAATGAGGAGGGCGTGCCGCTGGTCAATGCGTGCGTCGACCGTCTGATGGCGGTGGGGCTGCTGCGCGACGGCGTGGCGCGACCTTTCTGCCTCGCGATGCACGACACGGGGCTGACCCCGACCCAGCTTGCCCAGCGCATCGCCGACGGGAACTTGGACCTGACCACCTATGCCGAGACCGTACCGGACGCGCAATGGGCAGCGGTGGACGCACTGGGCCGCAAGCTGGCGCGGGCGGGCGTCGATCGCATCCTCGCGCAACGGAACGCGCGTGCCGAAAAGCTTGGCCGCTTGGGTTGCGGCGTTCAGCCGCTGAAGTACGTGATCGTCGCCAGCGGCAACATCCACGAGGACATCGTGCAGGCGCGGGTGGCGGCGCGGCAGGGTGCCGACGTGATCGCCGTGATCCGCTCGACCGGCCAGTCGCTGCTGGACTACATGCCCGACGGCGCAACGACCGAAGGGTTTGGCGGCACGTTCGCGACGCAAGAAAATTTCCGCTTGATGCGTGCGGCGTTGGACGAGGTCGGCGAGGAGCTGGGGCGCTACATTCGCCTGTGCAACTACGCGTCCGGCCTGTGCATGCCGGAGATCGCGTGTACCGGGGCGTTCGAGCGTCTGGACATGATGCTGAACGATGCGCTGTACGGCATCCTGTTCCGCGACATCAACATGCAGAGAACGCTGTGTGATCAACGGGTCAGCCGCCGTCTGAGCGCGCTTTCCGGCCTGATCATCAACACGGGCGAGGACAATTACCTCACGACCGCTGACGCGGTCGAGGCGGCGCACACCGTGGTGGCGTCGACCCTGGTCAACGAGGCGTTGGCCCGCGCGTGCGGCCTGCAGACCGACCAGTTGGGGTTGGGCCACGCGATGGAGATCGACCCGACGATTGAAAACTCGATCCTGTACGAGATCGCCAACGCCATGTTGATTCGCACGCTGTTCCCCGGCGCTCCGCTCAAGTTCATGCCGCCTACCAAGCACATGACGGGCAACGTGCTGCGGGGCCACGTGCAGGACGCGCTGTTCAATCTGGTGGGCATTACGACCGGTCAGGGCATCCAGCTGCTGGGCATGCCGACCGAGGCGATGCACACGCCGCACATCCACGACCGCTATCTGTCGCTGGAAGCGGCCAGTCTGGTGTTCGCGGGCGCGCGCGCGCTGGGCAGCGAATTGCTGTTGCGGCCCGGCGGGTTCATCGAGACTCGTGCCATCGCAACCTTGGAGGCCGCGATCGGTCTGCTGGACGAGATCGCGGGCGAGGGCCTGATGACGGGCCTGTCGCGCGGCCACTTTGCCGACATCCGCCGGTCACCCACGGGCGGTCGTGGCCTCGACGGCGTATTCGAGCGCGGCGACCGGTACTGGGACCCCTGCGAGGATCTGGTGACGGCAGAGCTGCAGCGACTGGGCCAGCTGGATGCGCAAGGCCGGGCAGTGGGAGGTGCTGTATGAAGGGCGAAGTGACGCTGCGACCCCACGTGACCGAGGCCGACATCGAGGCGCACGGCGTCGATCCGCAGCTGGGACCCGGGTTTGTGCCGGTCAAGGGCGAACCGGGGGCGCAGGGACCGCGCGGCGTGGACCTGACGGCGGTGCGCGCCTACGGCGACACGCTGGACGACGGTCAGGTGATGCTGTCGTTCTCGCTGCCGGTGCCGTTCGGCGACGAGGCAAAGGAAGCGGGCCGCCAGCTGTGCCGCCAGATGGGTCTGGAGCAGCCGGCCGTGTACCACGCGCACGATCTCGGCGAGGGCTTCACCTATCTGGTTGTCTACGCGCGGTCGCCGTATGCCGTTGATTTCACCAAGATCTCCGTTCCCAAGGTGACTTCGCACCGCTTGGACAAGCACGCCGTCGAGCATCTGGCCGCCGAGCACTTCACCCGCAAGCTGCGGGTGCTGGGCGCGTGCACGGGCGACGACGCGCACACCGTGGGCATCGACGCGATCCTGAACGTGAAGGGTTACAGCGGCGAGAAGGGACTGGAGGCCTACAAATGCTTCGAGGTCCGCAACATGGGCGCGCAGGTGCCCAACGAGGTGCTGCTGCGCGAGGCCCGCGAGTTCCAGGCCGACGCCATCCTGGTGTCACAGGTCGTGACGCAAAAGGACTGCCATCGCACCAATCTGGCGGCGCTGATCGACCTGGCGGAGGCCGAGAACCTGCGGTCGGGCATCGTGTTCGTGGCTGGCGGACCGCGCCTGTCGCACACGATCGCGCTGGAGCTGGGCTTTGACGCCGGCTTCGGCCCCGGGACGCTGCCTCCCGACGTCGCCTCGTTCCTGATCCAAGCGTTGGTCGCCCGGCAGACGGCCGCGCAATAGCGCCCGTCTACTCTGGAACGAACTGATTTCTTTGATGGAAACGCTAGGCCTTGTGCCCGTGGTCCGGGTCGCCCAGCTCTGTCAGGGTCAGCGGCGCCGGACGCGGCTCGAACGCGCCTGGCGTGAAGGCGTGAGGCAGCAGCTCGCTCAGGCGCACGCGGTAGGCCGGGCCCTGACGACCGATGACCGTCACCCACAAGTCCACACCGAACTCGGCGAGCATTTGACGGCACAGACCGCACGGAGCCGCGGGTTCTGCGGCGTCGGTGACGACCGCGACCTCATCGAACTCGCGCTCGCCCTGCGTCACGGCGGCGACCAAGGCGGAGCGCTCGGCACAGATCGTCACGGGAAACGAGGCGTTCTCGACGTTGACGCCGGTGAAGATCCGGCCCGACTTCGTGCGCAGCGCGGCCCCGACCAGAAAGCCGGAGTACGGCGCATAGGCGTGACGACGGACGTCGACAGCGGCTTTGACGACCTCGGCCAAGTCGGGTCGATCGCGCAGCAATTGCTGGATCGCGAGCTCGGCGGTCTCTTCGGGTGTGCTCATGGGACCCTCCGGTGCAACGGCAGCTCCGGCAGGGCTTCGACGACGCCGGCCAGCAGGTTGATCATGCGCACGGTCGCACGGCCGGCGACCTCCTTGACGTGGGAGTGGTCGAGCAGACCCTCGCCAAGTCCGGCGCCCAGATTGGTGATGCAGGACAGCCCCAGCACCCGCACGCCCATGTGACGCGCCACGATGACCTCAGGCACGGTGGACATGCCCACGGCATCGGCACCCAGCGCCGCAAGCATGTGGATCTCGGCAGGTGTCTCGTAGCTGGGACCCAGCAGACCGGCGTACACGCCCTCATGCACCGGCGCGCCCTGACGATGGGCGATCTCGAGGCACAGCTCGCGCAGGTGGCGGTCGTAGGCCTCCGTCATGTCGGGAAAGCGGCGACCCAGACTGTCGTCGTTCTCTCCCACCAGCGGATTGCCACCGGTCAGGTTCAAGTGGTCGCGGATGACCATCAGGTCGCCCGGCGCCATCCGGTTGTGTGCAGCCCCGGCGGCGTTCGTCACGATCAGGGCATCGATGCCCAACGCGCCGAGCAACCGCACAGGAAGAGAAACTTGTTTGAAGTCATGCCCTTCGTACGCATGGACACGCCCTGCCAACACGATCACTTCGTGCTTGTGCCAGCGACCGACGACCAGCTGACCGGAGTGCCCGGCCACGGTCGACGGAGCCAGATGCGGCAGGTCGGCGTAGGAAACCTTGCGTGCGTCTTCGATCTCGTCGGCGATTTCGCCCAAGCCCGAGCCCAGCACGAGCCCCAGCGGCGCACGGACCGGCCCTACGGCCTGCTCGACAGCGCTGACGAGTTCGCGGAGGGCGGCCACGGTGGTGAGCCCCATCTTTCTCCTTGCAGGGGGTCGCAATCCGGCGACGGACTGGCCGTCGGGGGGAGTCGGCCCTGAGCCTCGCGCGTTGGAAAGCCTTGCACGAGGGGGCCGTATGATGGCCGCGACTGGGCGTGGGTGCAACTTCCCCGGCCGTTTCGGCCGCAGCGTTCACGTCGCAGCCGGCGCAGCGGTGGCGACGACGCAGCCGAAGGGAGGCATCCGGCGCCGTTGCGTGCTACGATCGCGCTCCGTTCCCCAGTGGGCGGCCGGCGGGTAGCGATGTGCGGAATCCTTGGGTTGTTGGATGAGGAACGGCGATCGGCCGGTGCGTCGTGGTCGGACAGCGACCTGCGTGAGGCCGAGCAAGCCCGCGACGAGATGGTGCACCGCGGGCCGGACGGCTCGGGCCTGTGGCACACACCGGGCCTGATCTTCGCGCACCGACGTCTGGCGATTCTGGACCTGAGCCCGGGGGGCCACCAGCCGATGCTCGCCCCAAGCGGCGGAGCGCTGACCTTCAACGGCGAGATCTACAACTACCTGGAGCTCAAGGAAGATTTGGCCCGCGCGGGCGCGTCGTTCCGCTCGACCGGGGACACCGAAGTCCTGCTGACGGCGCTGGAGATCTGGGGCCTCGACACAACGTTGGCCCGCCTGCGCGGCATGTTCTCCTTCGCGTGGTGGGATGCCCGCACGCAAGTCCTTCATCTGGCTCGTGATCCCGTCGGCAAGAAGCCGCTGTACTACGCCGTCGCTGGCCGGCGAATCGCCTTTGCGTCCGAATTGCGACCGCTGGCGCGTTGGCTGCGAAGGCTTGGTGTGCCGCTTGAAGTGGATCCGGTGGCGATCGAGCACCACCTGGCCGGCGGCTACATCCCCGCCCCGCGCACGGTCTGGCAGCAAGTGAGCAAGCTAAGTGCGGGCCAGGACGTTAGCTTTCAAGGTGGTGTGCTGTCGGTGCACGAGCCGCGCGGGCTGCCGGCGGTCCCGGCCCCACTGTCGCTCACCAAGACCGGCTTGGACCACCTGGACGCGCTGCTGCAGACGGCCGTGGAGCGCCGATTGCGGTCGGACGTACCGGTCGCCACCTTCCTGAGCGGCGGCTTGGATTCGACGCTGGTCACCGCCGTCGCCGCACGCCTGCAACCAGGCATCACGGCCTACACGGTGCGCACGGCCGGCCGCAATCTGGACGAGCTGGACGTCGCACGTCGCGTGGCCCGACACACCGGCGTGCGGCACGTCGAGCTCGAGGTCGACACGGCACATCTGGACCGTCTGTCTGAGCTGGTGCGGCACTACGGCGAGCCCTTCGGCGACTCGTCGGCGCTTCCCACGCTGCTGATTGCCGAGGCGGCCGGTCGCGAGCACCGGGTCGTCCTGACCGGCGACGGCGGCGACGAGGTTCAGGGCGGCTACTCCTCGGGGCGCCTGTTCGCGCTGCGACGCTTGCTGCATGAGGACTTGCGGATACCGACGCTGGCCGCGGCCTCCCGACTGGGAACTGCGGGGACCGGACGGGGGGGCCGTCTTCACGCCTTGCGCTTCACGGCGATGCGGTTGCTGGCGAGCGCGGCCGACGCCGTGTCGGCCCAACACGACGACCTGCACGCGCTGCACAACCTATTCGACCCGGAGCTGCGGCCCCTGCTGGCGACACAGGGCTGGAAGGGCCTGATGCGAGAGCGGTTTCTGGCACTGCCGGCAAGCGACGAGCTGGACCGGATGCTGCGTCTGGACTTCGCGCTGTACCTGCCCGAAGACCTGTGCGTGAAGGTCGACGTCGCCAGCATGGCCCGGTCCGTCGAGACGCGCTCGCCGCTGCTGGACCTGGATTTCGTTCTGGCGTCTGCGCAGATCCGCGCGGCAGACCGGGTGCGACCCTGGGAGTCCAAGCGGGTGATCCGCGGCCTACTGCACCGCCACCTGCCAGCGGATTGCGTGTTGGGGCGCAAGCAGGGGTTCTCTATCCCGTTGGACCGCTGGATGGGCGGCGACGAGGCGGTGGACCGCATCGCCGACCGCTACCGCAACGGCCTGCCCGGCTTGCCTTTTCTGAACGGTCCTGCCGTGGGAGAAACGCTGCGTCGCCGCCGGGCCCGGGGTCAGGACAATGGCGTGCTGCTCTGGCGCCTGCGGTTCCTGGCTGACTGGGCTGAGGACATGCGCGCCTAGCCGACAGAACTACTGCACTTGCGAAGGGTTGGGAGTCGTCGCACCGCCTGAGCCGCCGACGGGCGTCGCCGCGGGCAAGGTGGGCGTCAGGTTGGCGGGCACGGTGGGCGCGGCCACGCGATTGCTCATCGCGTCGCTCGCCGGCTCAGCCCGCACCTGGATGTGACGGAACTTCACCCGGGCCCGGTACAGGTACATCCCGAACAGCGAGAAGCGATCGCGGTCGACGCGAGACGACAGGGCCTCGCGGCCGTTCACAAACAGGCGCAGCGTCTGGTCGATCACCTGCACGCGCAACCGCACCCACTCTCCCAGCGGCATCTCGGCGTAGGCCTGCAACACGGGCTCGATCTGGCTGGATGAGTGCGCCCGCCGCAGCATCACGGCGTCGCGCGCCACGTCGATCAGGTAGTGGTAGGGGTACTCGCCGTGGTAGTTGTTGCCGAGGATCAGACCGGCGGTGCCGCGCTGCAGCAGCAGGTCCACCTCGTACGAGAAGTCGGTCAGCGGCAGCTCGCTCTTGATCAGGTAGTTGTAGTTGCGGTCACCGGCGCCGGAGATCTCGCCGTGACCTGCGCGCCACTGGCCACCCTCGTGGATGGTCCAGTCGTCAATGCTCTCTCCCGAGAACAGCTGCACCCAGCCCGTGGCCGGCTGCGCCGCACGCTGCACGTGAGCTCGCCACGCCGTGTCCAGCGCCGCCAGATCGTCGCCGAAGCTCGCCCGGAACGCCGCGATCCCGTCATCGCCTGAGCGAATCTTGCGGAAAAACACAGCCATGCGCCCACGCAACGCTGGCGTAGACAGCAGGTAGTCGAACAGCCCCCAGGCCTCGGCGTAATAGATGTTCATGGACGCGCCGGAAAACTTGTCGGCCGGGGCGCGCAGCAGCGACGCGAGATCGACATACGCGTCGTGGGCGATCGCGTTGGTCAGGTAGGCGAGCTTGCCCTTGTTGGCTGCGGGAATGACGATCCCCTGACCGCGCACCTCGAACGAGCCCAAGTACTCGCTCATCCCTTCGTCGAACCAGATCGGCCAGTTGCGCCGGGTGTACCGCGAGAAGTGGTGGTCGCCGAACTGCTCGCCCATCATCGCGTGCACAAGCTCGTGAAAGTACAGCTGCATCGAGTTGTTGAAGCGGTAGGTGACGACCGTACGCATCCCGCCGTCGTAGTAGCCTCCGTTGTTCACGAGGCCGGGGGCATTTTGCCGCGCGTGCTCCTGATAACGCTCCTGCGTCTCGAACACGATGATCTGCGTCTGCCGCAGCGAGCCCTCGGTCTCGAGGATGCGCGCCATGTTCGCGTTCGCTTGGGCGATGAACGAATCCAGCTTGGCCAGCAGCGCTGTCGCATACTCGTCGCGGGTGTCGGTCAGCAGCACGATCGACTGGCCCACGTAACGCCGCAGCGGCGACCGCACCCCAGAGTCCCCGTCATCGAAGGGTGAGGGCGAACCCGTACCGGCCGGGAAGGTACCTGCGACAATGGACGGCGTGTCGAGAGAGCCGTAAGCCGCCGACTGCGAAGCTGAAGCTTGGGAAGCGGAAGGCCGCGCGGCGGACGTCGGCGCGAACACCAGCCAAACCGACAGCGCCGCCGACGCACCGACGCCACCGGCCAGCAGCACGGCCAGTCCTCTGCGCAACAACGGGGCGAAAGGTCGGGGCAAACGAAGCCTCGGCTCGGCAAAGCGGGACAACGACACAGCGCAGGCGCACTTCCCGAACAACGGTCGGCGCGACATCGAGGGCGGCAGTCTAGAAGGCCACCGCAACGGGGTCAATTGCCACGCTCTGGGAGTTTCTTTGCAAATCCGTCTGGTTACACGCGATTATCCACAGATCGCCTGTGCTGGCGCGGAGTTGTCCCGCGGGCCAGATCGGGCGGCTGTCAGCGACGGCGACGGGAGTGAGCGGCGCGCCCTTCGGCCTCGTCGGGAGGTCCAGATGCCGTTGCCGCTTGCGGATCCTGGCCCGGGTCGGCAACGGCGGCGGGTCCCGCGTGGAGGGTGTCGGAGCAGCCGCAGCCGAGATCGGTCTGGCTGGAGCAACGATCGCCCTGCGCCGCGCCGCACCCGGATCGGGGGGCAAGCGCCTGCAAGTCCTGCACGATGTCGTCGGGATCGTCGTCGATGGGCGCGCGCATCGGGTCACCCCAAGGTGCGGCGTAGTCGGTGGGATGGTAGCCGCCCACTGCCATCACGGCGGGGAAACCGACGTTGTTCAGCTCGCCCAGCATCGCCTCGAACAGCAGCGCGAACGACTCGCCGTCCAGCAGATCCAAGGCAACCGCGGCGTGCAGCGTCAGCTCAGCCGGCGGCCCGGGGACGTACAGCAGCTGGCCGAGGGCAAGCTGGCGATTGGCGCGGTCAACGGCCCCCAGCGCGGCGGTCTCGCGGTCCATGCCGCGGCACAGCACGGCCGTCAACGTCAGGACCGGACCGGTCGGGCGCTCCGTCAACCCGATGCCGATCAGAGAGTTGCGCAGGGCAATCGAGTACCCCACCAGCCCCGCGTCTTCGCTGAGCGTGGGTTCGAACGGCAGCTGCAGGCCCTGCAGCCACCCGCGCAGGGCGCGCCAGCAGGCGTCGGACACGGGCGAGGACAGATCGATCGCCTCGCAGGCGCAGTCGTGGTCCGGAGTGGAGGTGCGAATCACCGTCGCCATGGCGGCTCCTCGTCAGCCCGGTTGGGCCGAACCCTTGCCTGTGCGCAGCACTTCCAGCCACGTCACCGCGCGGGTGCGCAGCGTCAGCTCAATGCCGAACACCACGGCTTCGTTACAAAATCTCTGCCACTCGCGAACCAGCCGTTCGCGGTCCAAGTGCGGGGCCGGCAGCTCCATCGCGTAGGTCAACCGCGGTGGGTCGCGCTGCAGAAACCACCGGCCGCGCTCGATCTGCGAGTTGGCTTGCGCCAGCAGCGGCAGGACGTCGCGGCGGCGGCGCGGAAACGCGCAAAAGGTCGTCTCGAGCACCACCAGCGGCAGCGGCAATCGGTCCTGAATCCTCAGCTGCTGCAGGTGGGTGGGATACGTCACGGCCAAGCCGTCGGGGTGGCCGACCGGTCCCGTCCACTCGATGTCGGTCTGAAGCGCCTCGGCCAGCCACTGGCGGACCAGCGGCAAGTCCAGACGTTGCGCCGGAACCGACGTGGGCTGCAGATCGGCCATATCGAACGTTCCCTCCCCGGATGTTTCGATCGGCCGCTCCCAACGGCCACCACGCGAAGGTACCAAATCCACTTGCAGAGGATAGCGAGACGTCCCAAGCACGCGAAGAATCGGGAGATCCGGCCCGTGACGGGGATCAGCTTCGGGGGGCACCGGGCGGCACGAGGGCGAGGCGCTGCATGACCTGCTGCAGGTCGCCCCAGACCTCACGCTTCAGCTCCGGGCGAAGCAGCACGTCCTCTGGCGCGTGGGTCGCGATCGTCGGCACCCCCACCAGCGTCTGCCATTGGCCGCGCAGGGCACCGATCGGCGCGGCGCTGCGGAACAGGAAGCGGGCGACAGGCTCGCCGAACGCAAGCAGCACCTCGGGTTGCACCGTCTGCAGCTGGGTCCGCAGGAACCGACTGCACGCCTCGAGCGCCACGGCATCGGCCAGACCATCGCCCGGCACGCGGCACAGGGTCAGCGGCGCGATCCACAGGTCGGAGCGCTGCAAGCCCATCGCGGTGAGCATCCGGTCGACCAGCTGGCCGGCCTCTCCCTGAAGCAGCAGACCCGCAGCGTCCTCCGCAGGGCCAGGCGGCGGCGTCACGATCATCAGGCGAGCCGCGGGGTTGCCATAGCCGTGGACGATGTGTGTGCGTCCCGACGCGTGCGAGCAGCGCTGACAGTCGCCGATGCGGGTCCGCAGGGCGTCGAGCGCCGTCTGGGCCTCGATCAGGGACAGGCGGGGCGGCCGCACCGTGGTCTGCGGGGCAGAGGCCGCGCCGGGACGGGACGGCGGCAGCGTCGGCGTCGGGGCGATCGGTGCGGTCACTCGGCCAATCGGACCCGTCGCGCGTGCCACTGCGGGCGCGCGCGCGGGCAAGCTGGATGCGGGTGGCCGCGGCGGCAGGTGCGGCGGCGCCGGGGTGACCGGCTGGGCGACCGGGCGGGGCGCAGGTGGCGCGACTTGCACCGGCGGCGGCGCCGGCAGCGGCGAGGCCCAGCCGCGATCGACGACGTCGGCCCCATTCCACCGCGCGGTACGCAGGGCTGTGGCCACCGCGCGCAGCAGATCGGCGCCCTCGAGCTCAGGCGCTGCGACATCGGTTGGGGTGGGAGGGGGTGCGTCCATGGCGGCACGATCCTCGCACGGTCGACCCGTCGGGGCCAAGCGTACACGCAGCAGGCCACGGAAGAAGTCGTCGACCCTGCCGACGGAATGGACAGGCCGCGCAGCAGGTTTCATGCTCTGGCACCTTGGAGGCACCGCCGCGATGCGCATCGACTTCGTCAAATACCACGGCTTGGGCAACGACTTTGCCGTGATCGACGCCCGGGATCTGGCCATCGACCTGGGCGGCGAACCTGGACGGCGGCTGTGCGACCGCTTCACGGGTCTGGGGGCCGACGGCGTGCTGCTGTGGCGGGGCTCGCTTGCGCACCCCGAGATGGTGGTGGTGAACGCCGACGGGTCGATCGCCGAGATGTGCGGCAACGGCCTGCGCTGCTTCGTCAAACACCTGGCCGACACCCACGACCGCAACATGGGCCAGCTGGTGGTTCGCACGGCTGCAGGGCCGCGGCGCTGCACCGTCGAGCGTGACGCGCAGGGCGACGTAACGCACGTGACGGTGGAGATGGGTCGCCCCAGTCTGGACCCGCGGCGCGTACCGACTTCACGCGCGGAACCGACTGTCGATCAAGCCTTTTTGGTCGCCGGACGCACCGTGCACTTGACCGCCATCCACACCGGCAATCCGCACGGTGTCGTCTTCGACACGCTAACGGCCGAGGAGCGCCGGGAGCTGGGGCCGCTGCTGGGTCGGCACGAATTGTTCCCCGCACAGGCCAACATCGAGTTCGTCGAGCGACTGCCGGATGGTCCCGACGGCGCCCCCCGACTGGGCGTCGAGGTCTTCGAACGGGGCTGCGGTTGGACGCGCGCCTGTGGCACCGGAGCGACCGCGGCGGCTGCCGCAGCGTTGCACTTGGGTGTCGTACCGGGCGGTGCGCCCGTTGAGGTGCGGCTGCCGGGCGGCTGGCTGACCATTCAGCTGGACGGCGACGGCGTGGCGCACATGCGCGGCCCGGCGGTGCGGGTCTACCAAGGCGCATTTGATCTCGAAGACTTCCAGTAACCCACGGACCTCGCGGGTCAGTCCGCCAGCGTGAAGAACAGCCGACCGCGCTCCGCGTGGGCGACGACGTGGCTGCCGGGCGGGTACTTGCCCTGCAGCAGCTCCATCGCCAGCGGATTCTCGATCCGGGTCTGCAGCGTGCGCTTCAGCGGCCGCGCCCCGTACTGCGGGTCATAGCCCTCACGCGCCAGGAGTTCCCGAGCCTCGTCGGTCACCGTCATGTCCAGCTTGCGGTCGGCCAGACGCTTGGCGAACCGCTGCAGCTGGATGTCGACGATGTGCGCCATGTCTTCGGCGCGCAGGCTGTTGAAGATCACCACCTCATCGATCCGATTCAGGAATTCCGGGCGGAAGTGCCGACGCAGCTCGTCGTGCACGACGTCGCGCACCGCCGCGTCGCGCAGCCCCTCCGTCGACGCTGCCGAGGCTTCCAGGATCGCGGTGGAGCCAATGTTGGACGTCATCAGGATCAGGGTGTTGCGAAAGTCGACCGTGCGTCCCAGCGAGTCCGTCAGCCGCCCGTCATCCAGCACTTGCAGCAGCACGTTCAGCACGTCCGGATGCGCCTTCTCGATCTCGTCGAACAGCACGACCGAGTACGGTCGCCGCCGCACTGCTTCGGTCAGCTGCCCGCCCTCTTCGTGTCCCACATAGCCGGGCGGGGCGCCGACCAGCCGCGCGACCGTGTGCTTCTCCATGTATTCGCTCATGTCGATGCGAACCATGGCGCGCTCGTCGTCGAACAGCGTCTCGGCCAGCGCCTTGACCAGCTCGGTCTTGCCCACGCCGGTAGGCCCGAGAAAGATGAACGATCCCATGGGCCTGTTCGGGTCCTGCAGGCCTGCCCGCGACCGCCGCACCGCGTTGGCCACCGCCTCGATCGCCTGCTCCTGGTGCACCACTCGCTTGCCCAACACGCCCTCGAGCTTCAGCAGCCGGCCCATCTCGCCCTCGAGCATCTTGTGCAGCGGCACCCCGGTCCACGCGCTGACGACCTTGGCGATCTCGTCGGCGGTCACCTCCTCGTCCAGCATCTTGCCGTTCTTCTGGGCCTCGGCCAGCTTGCCCTGCAAGTCCTCGATTTCCTTGTTTCGCTGTGGGATCTCGCCGTAGCGCAGCCGCGCCGCCACCTCCAAATCGTGCCGCCGCTCGGCCGCCTCGAGCTGAAAGCCCTGCTCCTCCAGCTGCTCCTTGGCCTTGCGCAAACCGTCGATCAGCGTCTTCTCGCCCTGCCACTTCGTCTTGCGCGCGCCCGAGTCCTCGCGCAGGTCGGCGATCTGGGCCTCGATCTCGGCGCTGCGCTCGCGACTGGCCTCGTCCTTCTCCCGGTGCAGCGCCTGGTGCTCGATTTCCAGTTGCTGGATGCGGCGTTCCAGCACGTCGATCTCGGTCGGCATGCTGTCGATCTCGATGCGCAGACGGCTTGCCGCCTCGTCGACAAGGTCGATCGCCTTGTCCGGCAGAAAGCGGTCCGAGATGTAGCGGTCCGACAGTGTTGCCGCCGCCACCAGCGCGCCATCCTGGATGCGCACGCCGTGGTGGACTTCGTAACGCTCCTTCAGCCCTCGCAGAATCGAGATCGTGTCGTGCACGCTGGGCTCGTCGCAAAACACGGGCTGGAACCGACGCTCCAGCGCGGCGTCCTTCTCGATGTGCTTGCGGTACTCGTCCAGCGTCGTTGCGCCGATGCAGTGCAGCTCGCCGCGCGCAAGGGCAGGCTTGAGCATGTTCGAGGCGTCCATCGACCCTTCCGCCCGACCCGCCCCGACCAGATTGTGCAGCTCGTCGATGAACAGAATCGCCTGACCCGCCGAGTTCTCCAGCTCCTTCAGCACGGCCTTCAGACGCTCCTCGAAGTCGCCGCGGTACTTGGAACCCGCGACCAGCGAGGCCAGATCCAGACTCAACAGGCGCTTGCCCTTCAACCCCTCCGGCACGTCGCCCGCCACGATGCGCTGCGCCAACCCTTCAGCGATGGCGGTCTTGCCCACGCCGGGCTCACCGATCAGGACGGGATTGTTCTTGCGGCGACGGCTCAGGACCTGCATCACTCGGCGGATCTCGTCGTCTCGCCCGACCACGGGGTCCAGCTTGCCGCTGCGGGCTGCTTCGGTCAGATCGCGCGTGTACTTGTCCAGCGCGGCAAACGCCGACTCCGGGTCCTCGGTGGCAATGCGCTCGCTGCCTCGCAACGGCTTCAAATTCGTCAGAATTTTCTCGCGCGTCAGCCCCCGCTCCGCCAGCGCCCGCCCGGCCGCGCCTCGCCGGTCCTCCAGCAACGCTAGCAGCAGATGCTCGGTCGACACGAAGTCGTCCTTGAAGCGTCCGCGCTCGGCATCGGCGGCCTCCAGAAACGCCTGCAGCCGGTCCGACGGCATCAACCCCGGGCCGCCCTGCACCGACGGAAACCGCGCGATCTCGCGCTCCAGCTGGGCGCGCAACGGCTCGATCGGCACCTCCATGCGCTGCAACAGCGGCTTGACCAGCCCTTCCACCTCCCCGGTCAGGGCGTGCAGCACGTGCTCGGGCTCCAGAAACGGATGGGACTTGCGGATGGCGGTCTCGCTCGCCAGTTTCAGGGCCATCTGCGCGTTGGTGGTCAGCTTGTTCTGGGTCATCGGCGGTTCCTCGGGTCAAGCGAACGCACGTCGGCGCGTCCTTCGCAGTCACGTGCAAAAGAGTGCAGTTCCGTCGGGTTCTGTGCGGCGGAGACAGGGAAACGAAAGGAGGAACCGCGGCGCGTGTCAAGACGAAACGGACAGGCCGCTTACCGCGCGATCGCCTTGTAGTACTGCTGCAATCGGTCGCGCCAAGCGCCTGGCGCGCGCTGCTGCATCGCCCGCAAGACGTCCTGCCGGAAAGTCTCGACAGCGTCGCCTTGGTTGCCCGAGCGCAGCTGCACCTCGCCCTCAGCTCCATCGGCACCCGCCCGTTCGGCGGCCGGCGACTGCCCTTCGCGCGGGTCGCCCTGGTTCTCCAGCATCGCCGCGGCGCGGTCCAAGGCGTCCAAGGTCTCGGCTGTCTGCTGGAAGGCCCGCTGTGCGTCGTAACGCTGCAGCGCGTCTTGGGTTTCGCGCATCGTCTGCAGCGCGTGGTCCAGACGATCGCCCACTTGCCGCTGCAGCGCCGGATGCGCACGGCCGCCTTGACTCAGCCGTTGTCGCGCCTTGTCCAAGGCGTGGCGTACCTGCTCCTGCTGCATCGCGTTTTGATCCAAGCGCTGCCGCGTGGGCGAGGGCAGCAGCGACTGCGGCGACGGCAAGGCATCGCGCAGCTTCTGCGACGCGCGCTGCGCCTTTTCGGTAGCGACATCCAGACGCCGACCGTCCGCGGCAAACGACCGGCGGTTGGCGACCGCTTCCTCGGTCTCCTCGGCTTCCGCAAGTGTGCGACGTGCGACCATCAACAGGTCCTCCGCCTCCATCAGCGCCTGCAGCGTGGCGTCGATCTGCCCCAAGTCCAGCGCTCCCAGCGCGGTTGCCAGCGCCGCCCGCGCGCCTGCCAGACCGCGGTGACCGTGCAGCAGCGCCGTCGCCAGCCGCTGCGGTCGCACCTCGTCGCGGGCGGCCTGGATCAGCTCGACCACGCCTGGCAACACGGTTTGCCGGGCCGCCCGAAGGTGGTCGGCGGTCGCCCGTTCCTGGTCTTCACTGCTGTGGCGCAGATCGTCGCGCAGCCGCCCTTCGCCTTGCTGGGCCCGCGCGATGCTCCGACGCAGATCGGCCACAAGCCGCCCCAGCGCCTCTTCTTCCGCGGTCCGCTGCCGATCGACGCCCTGCTGCACGTCGCCCAGCACGCCCGCCATCGCTTGCTGGATCTGCCGCATCCGGTCCAGCGCCTCGCGCCCCTTGCCCGCGCGCAGCAGCTGCCGCACCTCGGCCAGCGCCTGTCGGTGATCGCCCAGATCGCGGTTCAAGCCGGTGGCATCGATGCCACGCTGGTTGATGTGCTCGTAAGGCACGATCCGCATCTGCTTCTGGGCCGCCGCCGCCATCCGATCCAGCTGCTGCTCGACGTTGTCCAATAGTCGTTCGGCCTCGGACGACAGCGGCTGCGTCCCTGCCTCGGCCAGCTTCTCCAGCGTCGTCATCAGCTGCCGTTCAGCGTCGGCCAGCGAGGCCCCGTCACGCGCCAAAGCCCCCTGATGCTCGGCCGATGCAAGCGCCGCCAGCAAAGTCACCGCGTGCTCCTGACTGGCCAACACCAGCGCGTGCTGCCGCTGCAACGCGTACAGGTCGCGCACCGCCGCATAGCCCGTCGTCTCGGCAACGATCCGTGTCGAAACGCGGGTCTCGTCGGCCAGGTGATCTCCAAGCAATTGCTCGAGTTCCAGCAGGTCGGCCACCGTCTTCGACCGGCTCAGCAGGTCCTCGGTCAGCTGCAGCCGCAACGTCCGCAGGTCCTCCAGACCGCGCTGTTCCTGCTCCGCCAGCTCGCCTCGGTTGCGAAGGGCCCAGGGCAGGTCGGCCTGACGCTGCGTCGGATCGAGCTCAAGCCGGTCGGCCAAACGAAAGGCCCAGAACTCGGTCAGTTGCGCCATCGCATCGAGGTTGCTGGCGTGGTGGCGTTCTGCCGAGTACATGCGAATCCGCAGCTTGTCAGAGCTGGCCCGCTGGTTGCCGTCCAGCGGATTGTTGTCGGCCGCCTCCAGGTTCACGAGGGCGACCTCGCCCGGACGCAGCTGCAGGGCATCGACAGCAATCTTCTCGCGCACTTCGACCAGCACGTCGCTGGGGGCCAGCGCCACGGGACGACGCTCGACACCGGACGCCGGCCGGGCGATCACCAGATTGACGAGAGACAGCCCCAAGTCGTCGGAGACCTGACCCTCGATCGTCACCGACTGACCGGCGCGCACCTCGATCTCCTCGGAAGGGGTGCGAATTTCCGCGCGGGGCGCCGCATCGCGCCGGGTCTGCAGCGTCCGCCACGCTCCCTCGCGCACGGGCAGCCCCTCTTGGTCCAGCCCCCGGTAGCGGTACCGGGAGGGTTCCATCGCCGTCCGACTCCAGCGCAACGACCCGCTGGGACCCGGCTCCAGACGCACGGTCTCCGTGCGCGTTCCCGGCGCAGCCTCCAGAGGCTCGATCTCGACTTCGCGCACGTCCTGGTCGGGCAACGGCAGGGCGTCGAGCTGCACCCGCGACCCACGCAGCACCGTCGCCTCCGCAGTCTCCTCCTCGCGCGGCTCCACTCTGGCCTTGGCGTAGGGCGGCGGGTCGATGCGCAGCCGCGTGTCGCCGACCAACGTCCCCACCTCGCGCGGCGGCGGCGCCACGCTGGGGCTGGGGTCGACAAACTCGCGCCACGTCGCCGGAGCCGCCACCGCCGTCGCCAGCCAAGCCGCCGTCGCCCCCATCAGGGCAAACCCATAGCGCCGCAAGCGGTTGCGAAGGCGCTGCCTGGACAAGTCCAGCGTCGCCACGTGCTGCCCGGCCTGGGCCAGCGTCAGGTGAACGAGCTGGGGAGACCCCAGGCCTACTGCGGCCGGCAGTCGCGCCGGGCCACGCTGCAGCGACGCCGCGGCGATCTCCAGCGCCGATCGAAGGAATTCTGCGTGGTCGGCGTGCCGTTCTTGGGCCGCGAGTCTGGCCGCCCAGCGCCCCAGATGACGCGACCCCCGCAGCCGGGAGACGAGCACCCACGTCGCGGCCGCCACGCCGGCCAGCGCGCCCGCCCACAGCACCCACCGGGCCGCGCCGGTAGCGGAACTCAAACCGGCCAGAACCCAAGCGCTCACGACCGTCACGCCCAGAAACACGACCAGTGCCAGCAGCCCAGCCTCGGCGGTGACCTGACGCTGCCACTCGGCCCGGCGCGCCTCGACGTGGTCCACCAAACGCGCGGCGTCGCCCGCCTCAGCCGGGGCAGCGGCAACCGGTAGGGGCAATAGCGTCAGCGGCCGGGACATCGGGGCTCCGTATGGCGCCGCACGATGCGGAGCGCGCCGGATCTTGTCAAACCTTTCACCCCCTACGGGGGCCCCGCCGCGTCCCCGATGGGCTGTCGCCGTCGCGGGTTGGCGCGCGGCAACCCGGGTTCCGCCTTGACCGGTCGCGCGGCTGCGTGGTAGGAAGCGCGCCCAAACGGCCGGCCAACAGAGGCGGTTCGCTGAGAAACTTCTGTGGTTTCGCTGCTTCGCCCCTGAATCAGACATCGCCCCGCGCTCCGCTGCCAACCAGCCGAGCCCAGACCGCTTCGGACCCATGCCACAGACCCACACGCCATCGATTGTCGCCCAGGTCGAGCGCCTCCACGCCGTGGTGGGCGTTGCGGTGTTTGCGGCGGCCTGGGCGTTCGCCTCTACCGACGTGTGGAGCGGCGTACTGACGGGCCTGTTGATCGGCGCGCTGAACTTCTGGTTGCTGGGCATGGTCACGGTCCGGCTGGTGGCCGGCGAGACCCGGACACGCAACTCGGCCATCGGCTGGTTCGTCGTCAAGTTCGCCCTGTTGGGTGGCAGCATCGGCTTCGTCACCCAAGTGCTGGTTCCGGATGCGTTGGGACTGCTGGGCGGACTGTCGCTGGCACCTGCCTGTCTGGTTGTCGTGCTGCTATGGCGGCGCGGCCATGAGACTCCCGCCGGGTCGTCGCAGCCCGCAGCGACTGCGCCCCCGCCCGTCCCCACCGGACGCTCCACCCCCCACGAGGCGCACTGATGTCCCGGTCCTTCCGTCGCGCCTTCTCGGTGCTGGCGATCGCAACTTTCTGCATGGCAAGCGCAATTCCCGCGCTGGCGGAAACCGCTGCTCCCAGCCACGGCGAAGGCGCACACGTCGGCCAC
This sequence comes from uncultured Myxococcales bacterium, assembly GCA_903955385.1. Lineage (GTDB taxonomy): Bacteria > Myxococcota_A > UBA9042 > UBA9042 > UBA9042 > CAJBNH01. The sequence continues at coordinate 44,027 of CAJBNH010000193.1, forward strand.
GCTGAGCTCTTCAGCTGGATGACCCTGTTCGTCGGGCCTGAAAACCAAAATGCGCTGAAGAACTGGCTTGCGGACAACGTCGCGCCCACCACCTTCATCGACAAGGCCGACTACCGCACCGCCGGCCACCTGTCGCACGTCTTCATGGCGTTCGTGGCCCTGCTGATCGTGCTCGCCACCGCCATCGCCGCTCGCCGCGCGCTGGCCCGCGATGCCGACGCTGGCGTACTGCCGTCGCGCAAGATCGGGCCGCTGCTGGTCTTCGAGATCGTCGTGGGCTCGGTGTGGAACCTGATGAAGGACATGATGGGCGCGGACGAGGCACGACGGCACTTCCCGATCGTCGCCACGCTCGCCATCTACATCTTCACGATGAACATCCTCGCGTTGATTCCGGGCGGCCTGCCCCCGACCGACAACCTGAACACCAACGTCGTGATGGCGCTGACCGTGTTCTTCGCCACCCACATCTCGGGCATCCGCGTCCAGGGGCCGATCGGCTACCTGAAGCACTTCGCCGGACCCATCGTCGCGCTGGCGCCCCTGATGATCGTCATCGAGATCATCAGCCACTTGGTGCGCCCCGTCTCCCTTTCGCTGCGTCTGCTCGGCAACATGACGGGAGACCACAAGGTGATGGAGATCTTCCTGGGCTTCCAGGTGCCTCTGCTGCCTTTGCCTGTCATGTTCCTCGGGCTGCTCGTGGCCACTGTCCAGACCCTTGTCTTCGTGTTGCTGTCCACGGTGTACCTGTCGATGGCGACGGCCCACCAGGACCACGGTGACGAGGCGCACGACCATCACTGAACCGGCGGGAGCGTCCGGCTTTTTTCCTTGGAGGATTCTTTCATGAACCTGAAGCGTATTGGGACGGCCGCGGTGGCCTTCGTGTCCGTGATGCTCGCGTTTGTCAGCTCGGCCTTCGCCCAGACGGCCGGCGCCGAAGCCGGTTCCAACGAGTGGTCGTTCAAGGCCGCCGTCGCCATCGCGATCGGCCTGGGCCTCGGCATCTCCGTCATCGGCGGCGCACTCGCGCAGGGCCGGGCGGCTGCCGCGGCGCTCGAGGGTATCGGCCGTAACCCGGCCGCCAGCAAGGAGATCTTCACTCCCCTGCTGCTGTCGCTCGCGCTGATCGAGTCTCTGGTCATCTACTCGCTCGTCATCGCGTTCATGCTGCTGGGCAAGCTGGGCTAGACCCGGCGTCTCCTTACCCTGACGCACGCGTGGACCGGCGCGGCCGCGGGCGGACATTTTGCCCGTAACCGTGCCGTGTGCCATGCTGGCGATTCATGCCTTTGCCCTCGCCCCAGCCCCAGGTCGTCGTCGTTGCGGATGACCCGATCGAAGCCGGGATGCTTGCCTTGGATCTCGTCCAAGCCGGCATCCCCGCCCAAGCGGTTCGCGACACGGCCGCCGTCTACCAACAGGTTCAGGCCTCGCCGCGCGACTACGTGGTGGTGGCCGCTCACCGCGATCTGGCGCAGACGGCAGAGGTCTACCGCAGCCTGACGGCGCGCGGCACCGACCCCGCCTTCGTCGCCGTGGTGTTGCGGGTGCAGCGTGAGGCGGCCGAAGGGTTGGCGCGCGAGGCTGGCTGGGCAGGCGTCGCCGTGCGGCCGGTCAATGCCGACGAGCTGGTCGGTATCGTGCAACACGCGGCCGCTCGCGGGCGGCCGGAGCCAGACCGAACGTCTCGCGCCGGTTCGCTCGTCACGGAGCCGCTGCCGATCGTGCTTGCCGCCTTCCTGGACCGTCACCCCAAGGCAGGCTCGGGCCGGACGGTGCTGGTGCGGCTGGAGTCGGAGGGGCGGCGCGGTCTGGTCGCTGTGGTCGACGGCGAGCTGGTGCACGCAGAGGTGGACGGCGAGCGGGGACGGCACGTTCTGGAGCGACTGTGCTCGTGGCGGGAGGGATCGTACGAGTGCGAACCCGCTCGCTACGAGGGCGCGGCTTCGTTGACAGGCTCGTCGCTGGGTCTGCTCGCGGTGGCGCAGGAGTATGCGCGGCGCGTTGCAGAGGCGCGCCAGAGCCTTCCGGACATCGACTGCGTGTGGACGGTGCGGTGGGAGCGCGTGCGGCCGCTGCCCGTGGTAGCCGAGTCGCTGTTCCGCCGCATCGCCTCCGGCGTGGTGTTGGGCGACGCACTGTCCGGTGACGGCGACGATGAACTCGAAGCTTTCGCCGCACTTGAGGCCCGCATCAAGCGGGGAGCCGTGGTGCCCAAGATCGACTCGGCGCCGAGGCCGCCTCCCGGTGAAGCGCCGGCCCGAGTCACGACGCCGATACCTAGAGTACATCGAAACTCTTCCGGATTCTCGATCCCTGCGCCCGTTGAGACGCCGATCTCGCTCGGGGACCACCGACGCCACCCCACGACCATCATTTATCGTACGGGCGACGAGCGTCTGGCCCCCAGCTTTGAGGTGCGCCCCAGCGAGCCCAGCTTCTCGGCCCCGTCGTCGGACTTGCCGCCGGAGCTGCCCAAGCGTCCGCTGTCGGGTGCGTTTCGTCCGCCCACCCCGGTGTCCGGCTGGTTCGGCCTGCAGGTCGGTGACGAGGGAGAGTCCGTAGACCTGCGTCACGATGGGGGGTTGCGCGGTGCGGTGCGAGCCGATGGGCGAGAGCGGCTGGTCGCACCGTCCCATCGGGTTCCTTCGGGCATCACGTCGCCTTCTCTGGGAGAGCCGATCCGCGAGACTTCCAGTCCGTACGCTTGGGTGCCGCCGTCGCCGGGTCCCGCCATCGATGACGAGGACGACGAGCCGCTGCCTCGCGTCAGTCCGCGCCGCTGGCCCTGGTTGGTCGCCGCCGCCCTGCTCAGTGCCGGTATTGCCGTGCTGCTGTGGCCGGTGGCCCCCCCGCCCGCCGTCGCTGAAGACCCCAAGCTGCGCGCCTACTTGCGGGCCAACGCCCTGATCGATGCCGGCCAAACCACGGAAGCCGCAGCACTGCTGCGCGAGCTGATGCGCCAACCCGACGTCGAGCCCGAAGCTGGTTTGCAGCTGGGCGTGCTGGAGGCTCAGGCCGGTCAGTTCGAGGCAGCGCGGGCGCACCTGCTGGCCTATCTGGCGATTCCGGACGCCCGCCACGCTGGCCGCGCCCGTGCGGTGTACCAGCACTTGTTCGGGTCGTCCGCCACCGCGCAGGCGTCGGGCCCGCCCGGGGCGGCAGCGCCATGACCTTCGGGCCGGTGCTGGGCATCGAGACCTCTTGCGACGAGACAGCCGTCGCCGTCGTGCAGCACGGCATCGTGCGCGGCAGCCGCATCGCCACCCAAGTACCGATCCACCTGCGCTTTGGCGGCGTGGTGCCTGAGATCGCCGCACGCAACCACCTGCTGACGATTCTGCCAACGCTGGAGGCCGCGCTGGACGATGCCCAGCTGACCCCTCAACAGTTGGGCGGACTTGCCGTTACGCACCGTCCCGGGTTGGTGGGCGCACTGCTCGTCGGCATTCAGACGGCGCGAACGCTGGCCCTCGCTTGGCACCTGCCGTTGGTCGGCATCGACCACATCGAAGCGCACGTCTGGGCTGCAATGCTGCGACCGCCCAAGGTGGAAGGCAGCGCTTGGCCCAAACCCAGCCTGCCGTTTCTGGCGCTGGCGGTCTCTGGCGGCCATACCAGCCTGTACCGCGTGGAAGGTCCCGGAAGTTCGATTCTTCTTGGCCGGACCCTGGACGACGCGGCGGGCGAGGCCTTCGACAAGTTCGCCAAGCTTGCCGGGCTGCCCTACCCCGGTGGGCCGTCGGTCGACCAAGGCTCCGAAGGCGGCGATCCGCATCGGTTCGTGCTGCCGCGCGGAATGCTGGGGCGAGACGACGCGGCGTTCTCCTTCTCGGGTCTGAAGACGGCGATGCGGTTGAAGATCGAGGCGTTGCGGGCCGAAGGACAGGTGCTGGAGGGCCAGCTGCTCAAGGACCTGTGCGCCTCCTTTCAGCACGCCGCTTGCGAACAGCTGGTGCGCGTGACACTGCGAACTGCCCGCGCGCACGGCCTGCGCCATGTCGTGGTGGCTGGTGGCGTAGCGGCCAACCGCGAGCTGCGTCGGCAGATGGGCGCGGCCTGCGAAGCAGCGGGCCTGCGCTTCTGGCCGGTTCCCATGGCCTACTGCACCGACAATGCCTCGATGATCGCGGGGTTGGGAGAGGCGCTTCTGCTCGCCGGCCGCCGGGACGACCCTCACAGCTTGGACGCGGTGCCGACCGGCCTCGCGCGCCGCGGAACCTCCGCCTGACCGACCGGAGCGGGCCTGTGCCGCGACTCCGCCCCCCCCGAGGTACCCCGTGGACCGCGCTCGCATCGCCCCCAAGAAATCGCTTGGACAGAACTTCCTGCACGATCAGAACGTGTTGCGCCGCATAGCCGAGCTGTCTCTGCCACCCGCCGGCAGCGACCTGATCGAGATCGGCCCCGGCACCGGCAACCTGACCGAGCACCTGCTGGCCGTCCGCGCCACCCGCGGTGAGGCCCTGGGCCCGCTGCGAACCATCGAGCGCGACCGCCGCATGCGCGAGGTCCTTGCAGAGCGGTTCGGCGACGCTGTGTCCGTACAGGAAGCCGACGCGGCGGACGTCGACTGGCCCACGCTGCTGGCACCGTGCGGTCCCCGGCCCACAGTAGTGGGAAACCTTCCGTATTACGCGGCGTTGCCGATCCTGTTCTCGCTGCTCGAGACCTCGCGACAGCCCGCCCGACTGGTGATCATGGTGCAGAAGGAGGTGGCCGACCGTCTGGCCGCCCGCCCCAGCACGCCCGACTACGGTCAGGTTTCGGTCAAGGTGCAGCTTCGTTGTGACGTGCGGCTTGCCTTCAAGGTCGGCCGCGGCGCCTTCACGCCCGCGCCCAAGGTCGAGAGCGCCGTGGTGGTGCTGGAACCCCTTGCCCAGCCCAGGTTTGCCGTGCCCGACTTGGGACGGTTTTCGGCCTTGGTCACGGCTGGATTCGCCCAACGCCGCAAGACGCTGTCGAACAGCCTGACCTCGACGACGAAGCTGTCGGCGACGACGATCCGCCAGGCACTGGGCGTCCTTGGGCTGGACGAGCGGATCCGGGGTGAGGCGCTGTCGGTCGCGCAGTGGGCGGCTCTGGCCCGCGAGCTGGACCCGGCGCTGACCGTCAACGGATAGAAGTCCTCGTCACCACGGCAGAATCGTCCACCCTCGACGCCATGCGACCCACCGCAACCGGGGGTCCGGGCGCACGACACACGGGTGTGCCACCTGCTCCAGCAGCGGCAAGTCACTGTGGCTGTCGGTGTAGAACCACGCCGAGGACAGATCGAACCCCTGCGCCTGCGCAAATTCCTTCGCACGCCGCAGCTTGGCGACGCCGAAGCACGCCTCGCGCGCCAGCCGACCGGTGAAGCGGCCGTCGGCGACCTCCAGATCGGTCGCCAGCAAGTGCGCCACCCCAAGCTCTGCCGCCAACAGCCGGGCGATGTAGGGCGTCGAGGCAGTCAGGATCGCCACGCAGTCGCCCGCGCGCTGGTGCTCGCGCAGGGCGGCGCGCGCGTGGGGGCAGATCAGCCCACGGACCTGACGCTCAAAAACGCGCACACACAAGGCGTGGACGTCCGCCTCCAGCGTCCCGGCTGCTTGCTGGGCGGCGGTGCGCGACAGGGCCTCCATGTCCACAAGATCCAAGCGGTACGCGGCCATCGACCACGCGACGCGCGCCAACTGGCGACGACCCACCATGCCGGCGCGGTACTGTTCCTGAAAGTACAGGGTCGCAGTGTTGCGACGAACGAGCGTGTCGTCCATGTCGAAAAACACAAGTGCGGGTGCAGGCTTGGGTGTCTCCACGGCGGTGGGCCCTCGTGCGGCTACGGTCTGGTTTGCGGCACCGCCGTTGGTTCGGACTGCGCGTCCAGTCGCCCCAACTCCAGCAGAAGTCCCTGCGAGGCCGCCACCCGACGCCGTTCGGCCGCCGACCGCCACGCCTGCGCGCCGTTGCGGATATTGCCGACGTAGTACCGCAAGCCCACGCCCAGCGCCAGCAGCGACGCGTCCAGTGCTGCGCCCTCGACCAGCAGCGCCGCCGTGCCTGCTTCCCAGCCGCCGTTGACCAGCAGCGCCATCGCGCCGTCGCCCGGGTCACCGCCCGTCGACTGACCCAGCCCCGGCAGCAGCCCGGACAGCCAACCGCCTATCGTCGCACGCGCTTCCGGGTCCAAGGCCAGCTCGTCGAGCTGCTGGGTCACCGCCTTCGGCAGCGGACCGTGCCACGCCTCCGCCACGCAAGTCCTGGAGAGCGTCGCGTCGTGCGCGTAGACGTGCGCCAGACACTGCAGACGCTCAGCCAGCCCTTGCAGCCCCGGAGTCGCCCCGAAGGCCGCGACGCGCCCAAGCAGGTGCAGCGCCTCCGGATAGCCCTGGTGCCGCAGTCGCAGTAACGCCAGACGCACCCGGAGCTCGTCCGCCCGCTCGGGGCTCGGCTCGCGTTCGACCGCCACCGACCAGACCCGCGCCGCCGTTTCCGGGTGGCCGGCCTCCACCAGTCGCTGCGCCAGCTGGTCGAGCCCCGCGGCCGACAGCGCGGCGGTTGGCTGCGCGACGTCAAGACGGTCGGACTCGGCGGCGGCTTCCTCCAGCAGGCCCAGATCCGACAGATAGCCAGTGAATCCAGACGCATCCCCAGAGGCGGCGGCAGGTGCGATCGGCGACGGACCGGGGTCCGCCGTCGCCAACTCCGGCGCCGCCAGCAGCGAGGTCACCAGAAGGATGGCAAGGCGGCGGTCAGCGATCGAGGCGTTCAGCCAGGGCACGGCGCACCTCCTCGCGAAACTCCGCTTGGACGCGATCGTTTTCCACACCCGCCCCCACCGCCGACCCGTAGACGTTGCCCAGATACAGGACGCCGGCGAGGGTGCCTGTCAGCCAGCCGCGCACCGAGCTCGTGCCGTTGCGGTCGAAACCGGACCACGCGAAGTACGCCGGCACGCCAACGAGCGGCAGCGTCATCAGCCCGTCCTGCCACCGCCCCACGTACACGCGACCCAGTCCGGGCACGATCGCCGACAGCGTCCCCGCAAGCCAGGCACGGTGGTAGGGCAGCTCGCGCGCACGCGCCGCGCGCTGCAAATCCTCTCGCGCCCAAGCGTCAACGGTAGCGTGCAGCGGCCGCGGCAGGGCGGCGACGCGAGCTTCGACGGCAGACCAGTCGCTGCCCCAAGCGGCGTGCAACACCGGGGCGTAGCTCGCCAGCGCAAGGGCCGCTGCGGTTTCCGGGTCTTCGGCGGCGGCAGCGTCTTGGGCGGTGCAGGCCGTCGGCAGCGGCGTTGGCGCTTGGGCGACGGCGGCAAGACACAGCTGGGCGAGACTTGCTGCGGGTAGATGACCTTGGGCGTCGCGGGCGCGGGGGTCTTCCAACAGGCGACGGGCGGCAGCGGCGCGGCCAGCGCGGGAAAGGCAGCGTGCGGCAAGGGCAAACGCTGCGGGCCCATCGGCCGGCGTCTGATACGCGTGACGCAATGCCTCGACCGCACACGCGTCGAAACGACCGAGCAACCGCAGTTCCTCGGCCAGAGCCAGAGGAGTCGCGGGACTTGGCTGAGCGGCGACCGGACCGCCTGCGACCAGCGCAGAGGCAACGGCGACGCACATCGCGACGAGCACGCGGGTCACGGCGCCCCCCGAAGCTCAGGGTCGGGCGGGTCGACAAGGCGCCCCGTGTCCAGGTCCACCGGGTAGTGGCCAACGGCAAAGGCGTGGTCGCGCAGCAGTCGGTCCGCACCCATCAGCACGCCCCGCAGCAGGCCGTGACGGGCGATGGCACGTTCTGCGTAGCGCGAACAGGTCGGCTGAAAGGCGCACGTCGCCGAGTCCTGCGGCGACAGCACCCGGCGATAGAAACCGAAGAGCGCACGCAGGGTTCCCGACGCCAGCCCACCGTCCCATCGCGACGGTTGGGACTCGGCAGCGGCCGTCGGCGCGGCCTCCGGGGTCTGCAGCAGGAAGGCAACGGCCTGAGCCGGAGTCGGCGGCGCGGCACTCGCGGAGGAGGAAAGCGACGCGATCGCGACGGCGCACATCCCGGCAATGACGGCTGCCCGGCGGATCACCAGGTCACCTCGCGGATGCGAGCTCCGGGGGCGGGACGGGCGCAGGCGGCCATCGACGGGTCGGCTGCGGTGGGGGCTCGCATGTCCTTGAGCGTCCACGATTCCTGTCGGGCGATTGCGCCGCCCTTCGCCCTTCGGTAGACGGCCTGCACGCGCAGCGGCACCGTGACGGCCCCGAGTCGCTGGCGCCCGGAAAAGGCATAGCTGCGCAGTTCCAATCCCTTGACGTCGCGAAACACCACCTTGCGGGCACCCTCTACCCCTTCGGAGATGGCCACCTCGGCCCCCAGCCCTGAGGCTTGCGGCAGCTGCCAGCGCGAGACCAGCACATCGCCGACACGCTTCTGCTCCACCAACCGGGACGAGGAAGGTAGGGCGCGCGCCGGCGACGCGAGCCCTGCTACCAGAGCATCCAGCATCGGGGGCAACCCTTGGTCGCGGACGCCGGAGCGGGCAAGCAGACCCTCGTCGAGGTAGAGCACCGTCAACCCATTGGCGCGCATCGCGAATTCCTGTCGCTGAGGATGGTCCACCCGCAGACAGGCCTCGCCGTCGCTGCCAAACAACAACCGTCCCGACGAGCGGTCGATGGGTGTGTTCGGACCACCAGAGACTTCGAGAGCAAAGTGGGCGACGAACGATGGCCCCGCCGGCAGGGCGCGCGACGGCTCAGCGGCATGGGCAGAAGCGGAGGCTCCGGCCAGCAGCATCACCGACAGGACCGACAAGGCCTCGTTTCGCAAAGCGAACTCCAGTTGCGCCATCTTTCTAGAGGCCCGACTGGGGCGTTGCCGTCAGGGCGGCCGTCAACAGGATGACGCCTCCCCACGACAGGCACCCGATGTACGCGGCCGATGTTTGCATCTGCAGCGCGGTGTCGCGGTAGGCGTCGGCATAGGCACGGGCGTAGGTGCTGGATTTCCCCGCCAGTCGCGCCGGCGGTGGGCTGGGCTCAACGGCGTAGGCCATCAGGACGCCGATCCACGTCAGCATGCAACCGGCGGCAAACCACAGCGCGGCCTGCACATCGGCGTCCGCGTCGGCTTCTCCATCTGCCACCGCTTGTTGGGCGTCCTCAGCCTCGAGGGGCACTGGCTCTGCGAGCGGCGGGTACTGCTGTGCCATGGCCTGTGCGGCGGGCATGACGCCGATCCAGGCGGCCAGCAGGCAGCCGGTCCAGCGAGCTGGGGCGTGAGGCATGGGGTCTCCTCGGCGAGGTCAGGTCCGTGCGTGCGCGGGCGCGCAACCGCCACTGTCGCAAGCACGCAGCTTCCCCGCAAGTCGCGGTGGCTCAGGCGACCACGCGTCGCTCCAGCCGCTCGGCAATACGCGTCACGACCTCGTAGTGGATCGTGCCGACCCAGCCGGCCAGCTCCTCAGCGCTGATTCGGTCGCCTTCACCGCCGTCTGGTGCGGCCTGACTGCCCAACAGAACGACCTCGTCGCCTGCCCGCACCCCTGGCGCATCGGTGACGTCGATCATCGTCATGTTCATTGCGACTCGACCGACCACGGCGGCCCGTTGCCCACCGATCAGCACCTTGGCGACATTGGACAACCCGCGATCGTAGCCGTCCGCATAGCCGACCGGCAGCACCGCCACCCGCGTCTCGCGCACCGTGCGGAAGGTCCGGCCGTAGCCGACGTATTCGCCGGGCGGCACTGCACGCACCTGCGCCACGGTTGTCTTCCACGTCAGAACTGGCCGCAGCTCCATGGGTTTGTGCCCCAGCTCGCACACCGACAGCCAAGTTTCCTTCGACGGCCACAGCCCATAGGCGCCAATGCCGCACCGCACAAGTCCTCCGCACACCTCTGGCCACAGCAGCAGGGCCGCCGTGTTGCTGGCATGGGCAAGCAGGCGGTCGTCGGGATGACCGGCGGGCGGCAAGTGCAGCGCGTCACGCACGGCTTGAACGCAAGCCTGAAAGCGGGCGAGCTGATTGCGCGCAAAGCGATGGTCGGTGGTGTCCTCGATGTCCGCGAAGTGGGTCGATATGCCCTCGAGCTGCAGGTGCGGGTCCGCGCCGATCACCCGTGCCAGCTCGACCGCCGCGTCGTGTCGCAACCCCTGACGATTATTCCCTGTCTCGATCTTCAGGTGCAGCCGTGCCACCATTCCCAGACGCGCTGCGGCGACCGAAGCCGCCTGGACCACATCCGCGTCGTACACGACAAAGCGCGCGCCGTAGCCGATCGCCGCCTCTACCTGATGCGGAGGCAAGTAGCTGACGACGTACAGGGAATGGTCGATGCCCGCCTCGCGCAGGGAGCGAATCTCCGCCAGATCGGCCACGCCCAACCAGTCGACGCCCGCAGCGGCGAATTCCCGCGCTGCAGCAACCAGTCCGTGGCCATAGGCGTTGCCCTTGACCATCACGCACAGCAGCGGCGGGCGACCGCCCTGATGCAGAGCTCCCGCACGCAGGACAGCGACGTTGTGGCGCAGGGCGGCCTTGTCGAGCTCGATCCAGGCCAAGGGTGCGGAAGAGTCCATAGCATGTCCAACCAGTTCAAGAGGAGGGGCGTCACCGGGCGGAGGAGTCACTGGGGAGGTGTCGGGCGTCGCCGGCGAATCGGGCGACCAGATCGTAGGCCTGCAGGTCGGCCTCGGCGGGAATGCCCAGACGGGAGCGGAAGACCCCGTTGCCATCCGTGACGGCAAAACCCAACAGCCGTCCTTGCAAGGGGCGAGCGGGATCGATCAGCCAGATCTCGATCGGTTGCCTGCCCAGACGACCGCCCGGGGCGGTGCGGAAGGCGCCCGCGACCTCCAGCGTTTCTCCGACCCACGCAAGCGGGGCCGCGGTGGACAGGTCTGTGGCCGTGGCCTTGCGGCGGTCGTCGCGACCGGGCGCCGAAGGCGGACCGAACGTCGGCGGCCGGATCGGCGCAGCCAACCGCTCTGCCCGCTGCCGCAGCCACGCCCGACGCGCCTCAGCCTGGGTTGCCGTTCCCGTGCCGGTGTTGCCGATGCCCGGTGACGACGCCGACCCCGACAAGCCTCCTGGGGCACCTTGGGCTGACGCTGAGCGGGCATCGGGTCCCAGCATCTGTTCGGCGCCCCGCACCTGACGCGCACCAGCCCACGAGCCGACCGGCTGACCATCGGCGGTCACACGCCCCGACCCTGAGGTGTAGGCAGGCGGCCGCGGGAATGGGTCGCCATAGGCCGGCTGGTGCAAGTGCTTGTTTCGCGCCGCGTGCAGCTCCAGCGAGTCCGAGCCACCGCCCAAGTCGATGCGTTGCCACGCCCCGTCACCGTTGGCGCCCGGCGTCCATGCCTCGATGAAGGCGTGGGCATCGTTCATCACGTAATGCGCAGGAATGCCGAGCGAATGCGCCATCACCAGAAAGCCGAGCGAGCGGTGCCGACACACCCCCTTCCGCGCGAGGATCAGGTCGGCCAGCGGGTCGTCGCCGGGCAGGCCCGGGGTGCCTGGCTCAAAAGAGCGGAACCACTCGGTCAGCTTCATCAATTGCTGGGTCCGCGGCTGTGAGGGCGAGACCGCCATCGGTTCCCACAACGCCTTGGCGCGCGCTTGCAGCCCCGCGTCCAGAGTCGGCCGTTCCGGGTCGTCGCGTCGCTGGGTCAGGCCGACCGGGGCGCCAAAATAGTCCGACGGCGCGTCCATCAGGAATCGCAAATCGACCTCTGCAGCTTGCGGCGACGCCACTGAGAAGTTGCCGGCCGCGTCGCGCCACAGCTCCAACGGCACCGAGGGGCTGGCCTGCCACTCCAGCACCCGAGAGGTCGGCGCCACCGACGGCAGGGGCGACCGCTCGCCCGGCGTGACCACCAGGCGCACGTGACCCCAAAAAAGCTCGCGCCCCGGTTGCGGCTGCGACGGCCCGATGGTCACGCGCTGCAGACCCCGACCACTCTGGGCCAGCGTGATGTCAGGGCGCACGGTGTCGAACGCGAGCTCGCGCTTGAACGGAGCCACCGAAGGGTCGAACACGACGGTGTAGTGCAGCTCGCTGTCGGCGCCCGTGCGGCGGTCCAGCCCGACCCGCGGTGTCGGGGACGGTCGATAAACGGGCGTATCGTCGCCGGGTTTGGCCGGCTCGGGCCGCGCGACCGTGCCAGAGGCGGTCTGGATCGAGCTTGGCAAGCCACTCGAGTCGCTGGAGCGAGTCACCTTGTCGGACCGCACATCGGGCGCTCCGGGCGGTAACGGCTCGTGCAGGATCGGCCCCGCCGACTGGGAGCGGGCCACCGCGCAGGGCAGCGCCAGGACGACGATCGCCCAGCCCCAGACCCGAATTGCGCGCCGCCATCCCGACATCCGACTTTCTCCCTCGCGCCAAGCGGCAAGGCTAGCCTCGTTGACGCGCGAACGCACCTTTTCGGTCCTCGCGGCGTCTGCCGGACGAAGGCTCGTGTGCGCCGCGGCCAGGCCCGACCACGCGTTGCGTCGGTCCCCTCTGCCACACCCGATGTCGCCGAAGGGGGCCACCAAACCCCAGAACCGCCTTGTGCTCACGTGTACGGTGGCGGCACTCCTCCCGAGTCGATACGCTTCGCCCGCTCCATCTGGAGGAGTGCATGTCGTTTCGGTCCTATTCCCCGCAAGTCCGTCGCCCCCACGCGGGCTTGCCGCTCGCGTTCGCCCTTGCGCTTTGGGCCGCGACGACGCTTGGCGCGACCGCAGCGTCCGCTTCCGTGCCCCCCGACCACCAGCGTCCGTTGCTGACACCCGCCGAAGAGGCCGCCTGGCTGGCCCAGTTGGTCGATGAGAGCCCCCACCGCCGGATGCTAGCCGAGGCCCAAGCGCTGGGGCTGCTGCCACCAGCCGAACCGGCCAACCAGCCGAATTCTCTACACTTCGCGCCGCCACCACCGTCGCAGGCCCAGCCTGCCAAGCCCGGCCGTCAGGTGCTGGGCTACCTGCCGTACTGGACGATGAAGACCGCCGTGCTGCCTTGGGACCAGCTGACGCAGCTGGGCTACTTCTCCGCCGGCCTGAACGGCAACGCCACGATCGGCACGACCCAGAACTGGGGTGGCGCGAACGCCAAGGCGCTGATCGCCGAGGCGCACTCGCACGGCGTGCAGGTGGTGCTGACGATCACGCAGTTCGACTCAGCCTCAATCTCCCAGATCCTGTCGACCGCCGCGACGCGGACCAAAGCCGTCAGCGCCATCGTCGATCTGGTGATAGCGGGCGGCGGCGACGGCGTGAACATCGATTTCGAAGGCCTGCCCAAGGCCGACCGCGACAAGATGAACGCGTTCATCGCCGAGCTGACGACGGCCTTCCACGCTCAGCTGCCCTACTCCGACGTGACCCTCGCAACCCCCGCCGTCGACTGGTCTGGCGCGTGGGACTACCAGTATCTGGCCGAGCACTCCGATGGCCTGATGGTCATGGCGTACGGTCTGCACTGGACGGGAGGAGATCCCGGCCCCAACTTGCCGATGGGCGCTCAATCACCTTGGAAACACAAGACGTTGCAGTGGATCATCGACGACTACATCGCCTACGCCAAGCCGCAAAACACGCACAAACTGCGCATCGGCCTGCCGCTGTACGGCCAACAATGGCTGGCCAACTCCGACAAGACCGGCGCGGCCAAGGTCGCCAAGGGCAACTCGATCTTCTTCGACAACGGCATGACGCTGGCCGAGTCGCTCGGCGGCTGGCAGTGGGACGACGCAAGCCAGAGCTCGTGGGTCGTCCAGAAACAATCGCCCTGCAGCGTCTCTGGGGCAGCGACCTGCTGGCTGCAAACGTGGTCTGACAACCTGCAGGCGTTCCAGCTTCGCGCCGACTACCTGGACCAGCGCGACGTGCACATGGGCCTGTGGGCCCTCGGCTACACCGACAAGCACCCGCAAGTCTTCGAGATCATCGACGCTTGGCAGGCCAAGGGCGACCCGGTAGTGGCCGACCCCGGCCCAGACGTCAGCAGCGATGTGGACCCCGACACGGTCGACACGCCCGACATCCCGGCCGAAGTGGTCGCGGACATCACCCCAGACGTTGCCCCCGACCTGCCGCCAGACGCGGTCGACGTGACGCAGCCGGACGCTGTTCCGGATCTGCCGCCCGACGCCCCGCAGGACGTCGCCCCCGACGGGCCGAAGGACGCCACTACGACCGCCGATGGCGGAGAAGGCGACAACCCGTTCCGCTACTGGCCCGACATCGTCAAGGACACGGCGCCGAACGTGAAGATCGTGTACGTCGCCGCCCCCGGGGGCTGCTCCGCCGGGTCGACGGGCGGCACGACCGCAGGCTACGGCGCCGGGCTGCTGCTCTTGGCCTTCGCCCTGCGCCGCCGACGCGCTCCTGGGCCGTCCCGCCGCTGATTTCCGCCTGGTCCCGCCTGCCCGGCGGCGGATCCGCGGTCTGTCCATCGACTTGCGCCACGTCGTTGCCTACCATGGCGAGCCGTGGAAGCCTCCCTCACCACCGTACTTGCCGTCGTCGCCGTCTGGGGTGCCCTGTGGGGCTCGTTCCTCAACGTCGTGGTGTACCGCCTGCCCCGCGGCCGCAGCGTGGTCCGTCCGGGTTCCGCCTGCCCGTCCTGCGCCAAGCCGATCGCGCCTTGGCACAACGTCCCCGTGCTGGGATTCCTTTGGCTGCGCGGCCGCTGCGCCCACTGCCGACAGCCCATCTCTTGGCGATATCCGGCGGTCGAGGCGCTGTTCGCCCTGCTGTGCGTCGGTCTCGCGCTGCCCTACGTTCAGGCCGTCCTGATCGACGGCGCGGCCTGGCGGCCGGCACTGACCGCAGCCTTGGGCGAGCAGGGATTCGCCTTTGCGCTGATGGCCTTGGCGCTCATCGATGCCGAAACATTCCAGATCCCCGACGCGCTCAGCCTGCCGCTGCCGCTGCTGGGCCTTGCAATCGCCGTGGGTGTGGGCGACCTGCGCGGCGTTTCCTGGGCCTCGTCGGCGAGCGGCGCATTGGTGGGTGCCGGAGGGCTGTTTGCGCTGCAGTGGGGCTATGCCGCCGCCACCGGACGCGAGGGCTTGGGCACCGGAGACGTCAAGCTGCTGGCGGGCATCGGCGCCTTCGTCGGTCTGACGGCGCTGCCACTGGTGCTGCTGGCCGGGGCGCTGCAGGGCTTGGCATTCGGACTCGCCTACGCCTTTGCCACCCGCGGCCGTGCCGTGTCTCAGCGGGGCCTTGCGTCACTGCGCTACCTGGCCCTGCCGTTTGGCCCGTTTCTGGCGCTGGCCGCGCTGCAGTGGCTGCTGCTGCATCGGTCGATCGAGCCGGTGGTCGTGCGGTGGCTCTCCGGGTCATGACCCGCTGCGCGTCCAATCCGGCGGCCGCGAGCCCAGGAATCGACGCCGTCAGCCCCACTTCCGGCCGCGAAGACCCGCGCGTGAAGCGTCTGCAACATTGACCGTGCGGGTCGCCTTTGCTATACCCGCCCGGCCCCATACCCGGCACAGGGCATTGGTTTGGCTTTGTTATGCAAATTCAACGGTCTAGCCGCCGGCCCGGCCCTCTGGCCACCCGGCGCGACCGACAGGCGAGACGATGACTGACCTCTTGTTGAACGGCGCGATGCGTGTAGGCGGCTGGCTGGCACAAGGCGACGCCAACAGCGCGGTGGCGGATGCGGCGGCACCTGCGGGTGGCCCGGCAAGCGCCGCTCCGACCGGCAGCAGCGCCGGCGGGTTCGCGCAAATCCTTATTTTCGTGGGCATTTTCGTGGTGTTCTATCTGTTGGTGCTGCGGCCCCAGCAGAAGCGCGCCAAGCAGCACGGTGCCTTCCTGAGCGATCTGAAGGTCGGCGTCCGCGTCGTCACCACCGGCGGGATGTTCGGCAAGATCGTCTCGCTCGAAGGCAACGAGGCCAAGATCGAGATCGCCGACAAGGTGGTCATCCGCATCCTGAAGAGCCAGATCGCTGGCGCCGAAGCCAACGCTGCCGAGGCTGTCGCCAACACCACCGCCCGCTAGCTGTACCCGGCTGACGCCCGGCGCCGATCGCGGCGACCGCCGCGGCAGCCCACCCGAGGGAAGGCGCCCCCACCGGCCGCGCCAACCGTCCCGGAGCCACCGCACATGGACAAGAAATTCAACTGGAAGGTCTGGACCACCGTCGGGTTCGCCGTGATCGCGATCCTGCAGCTGCTGCCGACGTTCGTGCCGGGTCTGCCGGATTTCTACACGAACGTGTTCGACAAGCAGCTGAGCTACGGCCTCGACCTGAAGGGCGGCCTCGAGCTGCGCTACACCGTCGACTACAAGCGGGCCATCGGCGACAACACGCTGCGTCTGCGCGACGGCCTGACCGAACGGCTGGGCGAGGCACACGCAAAGACCAAGAAGCTCGACTGGGCGACGCTTTCGCAGGCGCAGAAGGACGAGATCCAGAAGCGCTTCGACATCACGCGCATCGACTTCACCACGCTCAACGTGGCGTTCAAGAACAAGGAAGACGTCGAGCTGTTGAACGGCGACCTGATGAACACCATCAGCGGCGACTTCAACATCGCTGGCGCAGGCGATCAGGCCAAGCGCGTCTCGATGTCGGACAAGAAGGTCCTCGAGCTGAAGAAGACCATCATCGAACAGACGCTGCAGGTGATCCGCAAGCGCGTGGATGCGTTCGGTCTGGTCGAGCCCGACGTCCGCCACTCGGGCGACGCCGACGTCGACTTGCAGCTGCCCGGCCTGTCCGATCGGCAGATGCGTATGGTCCGCGAGCGCGTTGGCCAGGCTGCCCAGCTGACCTTCCGCATGGTGGTGCGCGAGGCCAAGCCGTTTGACGACAAGGGCCAAGACATGGAGGCCTTCAAGGCCGCCAACGCCGAACAGGCCAAGACGCTGGCGCTGGTCCCCGGCTCCGAAGGCGCCTACCTGCGGGCCGAGAAGAAGAGCGAACTCGTCCGCTTTGTTCGCAGCCTGCAAGAGAAGGACCCCGCGTGGGGTACCAACCTGATGATCGGCTACGAGTTCATCGAGAACAAAGACCAGCTGACCGGCCAGGTGACCGAAAAATACTGGCGAACCTGGAACCTGACGCAGCGCGCAGAGCTCAGCGGCGACAACCTGGCACGCGCCAACCTCGGCTTCGGCGAGAAGGGCGAGCCCGTCGTCAACCTCGAGTTCGACGCCGCCGGTGGCCGCATCTTCGGCGACCTGACCGAGAAGAACGTCGGCAACCTGATGGCCATCATGCTGGACGAAGACGTCAGCTCGGCGCCCGTCATCCGCGAGCCAATCCGCGGCGGTCGCGCCCAGATCACGCTCGGCAAGGGTGCATCGGCCCAGGTCATGCAGGACGAGGCCCGCGCGCTGGTCACCGTGCTGAACAACGGCGCCTACAAGGCCCCGGTCATCAAGGTCCACGACATCGAGGTCGGTCCGTCGCTGGGCGCCGACGCCGTGGCTTCCGGTCTGCTGTCGATGGCGGTGGGCGTCCTGCTCATCATCGCCTTCATGATCTTCTACTACCGTCAGGGTGGCCTGATCGCCGACTTCGCGCTGCTGCTGAACATCCTGCTGCAGCTGGGCCTGCTGGTGGCGTTCAACGCCGCGCTGACCCTGCCCGGCATGGCTGGCCTTGCGCTGGTGACGGCGATGGCGGTCGACGCGAACATCCTGATCTTTGAGCGCATCCGCGAGGAATTGCGGTTGGGTCGCAGCGTTCGCGCGGCCGTTGAGCTGGGCTACGGCCACGCCTTCTGGACGATCTTCGACTCCCACTTGACCGCCGGCATGGCTGGTCTCGTCTTGATGATGTACTCGTCGGGCGCCATCTACGGCTTTGCGGTCACGCTGCTCATCGGCATCGTCACCTCGATGTTCACGTCGATCGTCGCTACCCGAGTCATCTACGACTACCTGCTCGACCACGGCAAGCTCAAGCATCTGTCCGTCTAGCCCAGGCCAGCGGCCCCCCACTCGAGCCCCTTGCGCGACCCGTTCCGGAGCACTCCAGCCATGCAGCAGCAGCACAAGCACTTCACCCTGTTCAACCCCGATGCCAACTTCGACTTCGTCGGAAGGCGTCGCTTCTTCTACGCACTGACGGGCATCGGCATGCTCGTGTCGCTGGTGTCGCTTTCGACCATCGGCTTCAACAAGGGCATCGACTTCAAGGGCGGCACCAAGCTGATCGTTTCGTTCACGAACGAGGCCCAGGTCACCCGCGTCGGACTGCGCGCCGACATGGAGAAGGCGCTGACCGCGGCCTTGGGCCACGAAGCCGGTCAGGTCGAGGTGCAGGAGTTCGACACCGGTTCCGGCGGCTCCCGCGATCGCCAGCACTTCGTCGTCGTGACGGAAGTGACCTCGCTGGTCGCCAAGACGGCCAAGGAAACGCTGAAGAAGCAGATCGTCACCGCGTTCGGCCCCAACACGATGGTCAACTGGGCCGTCGAGGGCGAGGACCGCGCCGACATCCAGCTTGCCGAGAAGAAGCCCATCCCCGCGACCTACGAGACGCTGAAGAAGATGTTCGCGGACGCCGGCTTCCCGCAGGTCACCGCCAGCTCTGGTGTCGAGCAGGTGCTGGACAACGAGCTGTACCGCCAGCTCGAGATGAGCCAGACCGAAGAGAAGAAGACCCAGACCCAGCTGGCGACGGAGGAGAAGAACCTGCGCGCCGCCAAGGTGCAGAAGCTGCAGACCGAAAACGACATGAATTACACGGTGGTCGTGCAGGAGTTCCGCTCGAAGCTCGAGAACACGGTGCGCGAGAAGTACGGCAAGGCCTTCATCGGCGTCGAGTCGTCCACGTCGGTTTCGCCCTCCGTCGCCGGTGACATGCTGGCCCAGGGTCTGGTGGCGATCCTCTACTCGCTGATCGGCATCGTGCTGTACATCGTGCTGCGGTTCGACGTCCGCTATGCCCCCGGCGCGTTCATCGCCCTTGCCCACGACGTGCTGTTGGTCATCGGCGCGTTCTCGCTCGCACAGGTCAAGTTCTCGATGCCCGTCATCGCCGCCGTGCTGACGGTCGCCGGCTACTCGATCACCGACACCATCGTTGTGTTCGACCGCATCCGCGAGAACCAGAAGCAGTTCCCCGGCGTGCCGATCGAAACCGTGATCAACGCCGCCATCAACTCCACGATGTCGCGTACCGTGCTGACGTCGTTGACCACGATGCTGGTGTCCGGCGCGATCTTCCTGTTCGGCGGCGGTCTGATCCGCGACTTCGCCTTCGCGATGGTCATCGGCGTCATCGTCGGCACGTTCTCGTCGATCTGCATCGCCTCGCCGATCTACTTGTTCTTGCACCATCGGATGGAGAAGAAGGCTTCCGTCAAGCCCTCCAGCCCGGCCGCCGCGCGCGCCTAGACCCGCAACCTCTCTTCCACGCCGCCCTTCTTCCCGGCGCCAACGGACCTGCCGATGGTGGCCTCGCCGCTGCGTTGGATTCTGGTCGAGCCCGACCCGCGGGCCGTCACGGCGCTGGTCGACACGCTGGGGCTGGACCCGCTGCTGGCGCGGCTGCTGGTCAACCGCGGTCACGCCACGCCTGAGGCGGCGCAGGCGTTTCTTGCCCCATCGCTGCGCGACCTTCCCGACCCGATGACGATGGCCGACGCCCAAACCGGCGCCGACTGCATCGCCCAGGTGATCCAGCGCGGCGGTCGCATCTGCATCTACGGCGACTACGACGTGGACGGCATCAGCGCGTCGGCCCTGCTGCACGAGTTCTTTCTGCTGCTGGGGGTCGAGACCCGCGTGTTCCTGCCCGACCGCTTCCGCGACGGCTACGGCCTGAACGGCGACCGGCTGCGTGAGCTGGCGGACGAGGGCGTCGACCTGGTCATCGCGGTCGACTGCGGCTCTCGCTCCGTCGACGAGATCGCGGCAGTGCGAGCGCGCGGCATCGAGTTCGTCGTGTGCGACCACCACGCGTTGGGGCCAGAGCACCCGCCGGCCACTGCATTCCTGAACCCGCACCGACTGGATTGCCGCTATCCGGACAAGCACTTGAGTGCCGTCGGTGTGGCGCTGGTGCTGGCGCAGGCGACCCGCCGCGCGTTGCAGCTTCGCGGCACCAATACCGAACGCATCGACCTCAAGGGATTGCTCGAGTTCGCCGCGCTGGGAACCATCGCCGACATGGTGCAACTGCGCGGCGTGAATCGGATCCTGTCGTGGCACGGGCTGCGGCTGCTGGGCACTTCGACTCGCCCCGGCATCCAGGCGCTGGCCGCCCAAGCAGGACCGCGGGAGGGCGCCAGAGCGGACCGGGTGGGCTTCGATCTGGGACCGCGCATCAACGCCGCCGGTCGGGTCGCCGACGCGCACACCGCCTTCCGCCTGCTGACCACCCGGCTGACCGACGAGGCCACCACCTTGGCCGCTCGCATCGAGGTCGAGAACAACCAACGCCGCACGCTGCAAGCGCATGTCGTACAGGCGGCGCTGCTGCGGGCCGAGACGCAGGTCGGACGCGAGGACGCCATCGTGGTGGCCGACGTCGACTGGCATCAGGGTGTGGTGGGCATCGCGGCGTCCAAGCTCAAGGACGCGCTGGGCGTTCCGGTGTTCGTGCTGGCGGTCGACCCGGACGGCATGGCACGAGGCTCGGGGCGGTCTGTCGTCGGCTATGACCTGGTCGAGGGGCTGCGCGCGTGCTGTGGCGACGGACTGGCGGAGCGGTACGGCGGGCACGCATTTGCGGCCGGTGTAACGATCCGCGCCGACCGCATCGAGGCATTCCGCGAGCGGTTGTGTCGCCACGTGGCTGAAGTGCTGCCCGCCGACCAGCGGGGTGAGGTGGTGCCGATCGACGCCCCCGTCGTCCCCGGTGAGGTGTCGGTGCAGACGGTCGACCAGATCGAACAGCTCGAGCCGTTTGGAAAAGGCAACCGACGCCCGCACTTCCTGCTGCGCGACGTTCAGGTGGCGGAGTTCCAGATCGTGGGCAAACAGCGCGACTGGGTGCGCGGCAAGGTGGTGGTAGCCGGCGGGCGCCAGGCGCTGTGGGCGCGAGAAACGCTGCCGTTCTTCGGACCCTTGCGCGTGCTGGAGGGCCTGCAGCGCGGCGACCGCTTCGACGGCGTCATCAAGCTGGAGCGCAACTCGTTCCAAGGCAAGTCGACACTGCAGGCGACGGTCGAGGCGGTGCTGCCCCCCGGTACGCCGATCGACACGCAGTCCGCGTCCCCGCAGTAGCGCGACGCCGCATTTTTCTTCGCCTCTCGCGTTTCCCCGGTTAGGCTCGCACGCGCCGCCTCCCGGGTTCGGGGGCGTCCTGCGCCGCACATCGCGGCCCCCACCCGGAGACGCCTCGGCATGACCGACCCGGCCGCCCTCACGCCTCGCACCGCCCCCCGATCGCTGCCGCCGACGCCGCGCCGTTGGTCGATCGCGCTGCTGGTCCTCGCCTTTCTGCTGCCTGAGCTGGCCCCCGCCGCCGTCGCCGCCAGCCGTCCGCTGCCCCAGGCCGTCGCCGCAGGACCTGCTGCCATCGCCGGGAAGGCCAAGACCAAGGCCAAGAAGAAGCCGCGCAAGGTTCCGCGCCGACGGGTCGCGCACCGCGTCGTCGCCCGCAAGACGGTGGTGCTAGCGCCCAAGGTCCACAAGGCCGCCGCACCCGCTGCCGCCGACACACCCGAGCCGGACCCCGAAACTGACGTCGTCGAAGACCTGCCCGGCGCCGTTGGTGCTCCCCAAGGCCCCGCGACTCCTGCAGAACTGACCCAGATCCTGCGCGGCGCCCCGGGCAGGCCGCTGGCCGTCGCGCTCATCGTCGACGCCGCGACCGGCGAGGTGGTGCTGGACCTGGACGCCGGCAAGACCGTCTACCCGGCATCGGTCGCCAAGCTGTTCACGACTGCCGCGATCCTGCGGTCGTGGCCTGCAGACAAGGAGCTGGTGACCGAGCTGCGCGCCAGCCCCACGGTGCAAGGTCGCGCTGAGCAAGTGGCGGTGGTGGGCTCGGGCGACCCGACGCTGAAGGTGCAGGATCTGGTGGTGTTCGCAGAAGCCCTGAAGAAGCAGGGAGTTGCGCGCATTGGCCGGCTGATCGTCGATGGCACCGTCTTCGACGACCGGTCCCCTCGGGGTTTCGACGAGAAGCAGACCGACGCGGCGTTCCGTGCACCGGTCGGTGGCTTTCAGGTCGAAGGCTCGACTGTGGCCGTCGTCGTTCGCCCGGGCGCGCAGGTAGGCGATCCGCCGCGCGTGGACGTCACCCCGGCGTGCGGCAAGGCCGTCGTGATCCGCAACGAGGCGCGAACGGTCAAGGGTCGAGCCAACGGCGCGTCAGTGGGGATGCACTCGGCCGGGCGACAGACCGAGGTGGTGATCAAGGGAGCTGTGGGCGTCAACGGCAGGCTGGTCGGCAGCGGACGACGGCGGGTGGCGGACGCGACCTATTTCGCGGCGGGTGTGTGGCGGGCGGTTCTGGAGGAGCGCGGCATCGCGGTCGACGGCGAGACCGTCTTCACCAAGGCGTCGGCCGAGCTGCCCGTGGTGGCGACGCGCAAGTCACCGACCTTGCAGAAGATCGTCACCGTGACCAACAAGACTTCGCATAACGGCTATGCCGAGACGCTGTTCAAGCTGACGGCCGTCGCCCACGGCCATGCTCCGGCAACCGCTGAGACCGCTGAGGCGTCAGCCCGCAAGGCTCTGGACGGACTGGGGATTCGCTGGGAGGCCGTCAAGCTGGGCAACGGCTCTGGTTTGTACCACGCCAATCAGGTCACGTGCCGTGCGGTGGTCGACCTGCTGCGCGGCATGGCCAAGGACTCGACCGGAGCCAACTATCGGCAGTCGATGGCCATTGGCGGCGTCGACGGCACGCTGCGCGGCCGGCTGCATGGCGCCATGAAGGGCCGCGTGCAAGCCAAGACGGGAACGCTGGACGACGTGGTGGGACTGGCGGGCTACTTGCAGGCGCCGGACCGCAATTACGTGTTCGCGATGTTCTTCAATCGGGTCAAGGGGTCCGCTGGGCCGCTGCGGGCGACGCAGGACCGGGTGCTGCGGCGTCTGTCGGGGCAGTAGCCCCCGGGGCATCGGCCGCTGGCGCCGTAGGCGGAACGTCGTCTGCGGGCAAGAACTCGATCGTCGTCTTCAAGCCATCGACGCGCTTCTTCAGCTCACCCGTCAGCGCGTGCTTGGGTCCGGCAATCCGTTGCGCCTGCTCGCAAGCCGCCAACGCGCGCTGCAAGGGAGCCCGCTCGTTGGTCGCAACCGCCTGAGCAACCACGCAGCGGTTGTAGTGGCCCTCGATGCGCTCCACCGCCGCCACCTGATCCAACAGCGCAAGGGCCTGCAGGCCGACCTTGGGGTCGTCGCTGGTGCGGCGCAAGGCCACCGGCCGCGTCACGCGCGCCCAATAGTTGGCCGGGTCGCGCGACAAGACCTGGTCCAGCAGGGCAACGGTCGCCGAGAAGTCCAGGCTGCGGATGGTGATCGCGGCGGCATTCAGCAGTGGCTCGACGGCCGTGGGGTCGCCATTTGCGGCCTCCTGGAAGGCCAGCAGCGCCTCGCGGGTGTTGCCCAGCGCGCGGTGGGACTGGCCAACCATGTTCCACAGCTGCGCGGACTTGCGAAGCTCCGGAGCGACCTGCATCGCCACCGTCGAGACAACCAGTGCCTCGCGGTGCTGCCCCAGCGCGTGGTGGGCAAATGCGAGGCGCAGCCAAGCCGCCTTGACCTCGGCAGGAGTCTCCTTGGTCGTCTCGGCGGTCTTCTCGGCTGGCGCGATGTCGTCTTCGCCCACCTCTCCCGACGAGAACTTGAACAACTGCAGCTGTAGATCGCGAATGGCGTCGGCGGGTTTCTGTGGGTCGCTCCACTTGATCGGCGCCACGTCGACGGTGAACTCCTTGATGTCGGCCTGCTCTGCAAAGCGCGAGTCCAGGATCTTGAGGTTGTCGCGGGCCTCGGCCCAGTAGGAGTCGAACGCAAAGATCTCGCCGGCCTTCTTCAGCGCCTCGCGATAGCGCTCGATCGCGGTTTCCTCGTGGGGCCGCGCCTTGTCGGCAAGCTGGGTCTGCCACTCCAACGCCAGGTCCCCCTTGAAGGCTGGCGGCGGAGGCAACTTCTTGATTTCGTTTGCGATATCCTGATAGATGCGGCCGCGTCGCGAGGCTGCCGCCGAGACCCAGCGGGGATTCTTGGTCGACTCGACCGTGATGTAGTAGGTCTCTGCACCCTTGGCCAATGTGGCCTTCTTGGCAGCAAGGTCGACCGCAGCCTTCAAGTCCCGAGGACTGCCCTTCAGCGCGCCGACCTTGGCGTATTCGAGCTCGCCGGTCATGAACAGAGCCTGCGCGATCGCCTCGCGACCGATCTCTGGCAGCGAGACGGGCGGGGTCGCGTCCGAAAGTTCCTTGGCCTGACGCAAGACCTCGTCGAACAGCTTGCGGCCCTTGTCGCCCACGCCCAGCTTGGCCTGCGCCGTACCGGTGTTGACCAGCGCTGCAAGGCGCAAGTGGGTCGGGATCGACGTCGACCGCTTCAGGAACTTGTCCGACGCGCGCAGAACGCCCTTCCAGTCGCCCTTCTTGATGTACTGCTCGGTCACGTCGTAAGCGGCTTGTGCACGGCGGTCGGGGCTGCAGCGCTCTTCCTTGGCGCCGTCGTTGGCGCAGTGCTCCAGGAAGGCCTCGCCGTTTTCGACCACCTTGTCGAACTGGCCCAACTTCTCGCGAATCACACGGGCCGTGGCCAAGGCTTGCGGGATCAGCTTGCTGGTCGGATACGCCCGGACGAACTCTTCGTAGGCGGTGGCAGCCTCGTCGAACGACGCGCACTCGCGATAAATCTCTGCGATCTCGAACACGGCTTGCGCAGCGCGCGGGTCCTGCGGATAGACGCGGGCGAGCTCGTGGTAGGTCGCGATCACGTCGTCACGCCGCTTGGCCTCGCGATAGAAGCGGGCGGCACCGGCCATCGCGCGGGGCGACTGCGGGCTGTCGGGGAAGGCCTTGGCATAGCGCACCAGGCACTCGGCGGCCTGAATCGGTGTTGCCTTCAATTCCAGACACTTGTTGTACTCTTCGTTGGACTTGATCTCGGTCAGCGTCACGCCCAGCGGCCCTTGATTGAAGCGCGGATCGACGATCAGCGTGTTGGTCCACGCGATCAGGCTCTTGCCGTCCTGGTTCAGGTTGAAGGCCGACAGCATCAGGCGCGCCGAGTCCAAGGCCAACTTGGGGTGGCCGGGGAACAACTCGACCAGCTTGGACAGCAGGCGCCCAGCCTCGTCGAAGTGGTTGGTCTGGTAGTAGAGACGACCGGCGACAAACAACGCCTCGGGCACGTCCTCCTTGCTGCCGTTCTTCAATGCGATGCCGACATAGCGTTCGCACGCGTCCGCGATGCGCTGCTGGTCGTTGGTCAGGGCGACCGGACGAAGGTCGGCGGTGTCGACGCTGCGCTCTGCCGTGACCTGATCCAAGTCCTGCAACCTTAGGTACGCGATCAGCGCCCGGTGCGACGACGGCTCGGCGTACTTGCCCGCCGGCTGCATCTCGATGACCTGCTCGTAGGTCTGCGCCGACTCCTTCCAATACACGTCGGCCTGAGCGAGCTGCTGCAGCGCGATGTCGGGCTTCTTGTCGGCCTTGGACTTCTCCGCCAGCACGTCATAGCGATCGGCCAGCTGGAACAACGCAAGGGCGTGGTTGTGGCGGATGTCGTAGGCGTTGGGGCCACTCGGGAAGCTGTCGCGGTAAGAGCGGTAGACCTTCTCGGCCGCTTCGAGGGTTGCCAGGTCCAGCGTGCGCTCAGACTCGGCGTGGTAGGTAGAGCCGACCTCGGCAAGCAGCAGTTCGAGCGTCTCGAACTCGCTGGCACCATTGGGCAATGCACGAATTGCGTTGGTCACCCGCACCGCCGTCTCGACCACCGTCGGCAGATCGCGGAGCTTGTAGGCATTGTCCAACATCAGCGCGAGCAGGCCCACGGCCTCCCGCTCGTCGGTCGTGACGCCGATCAGGTCTTCCAGAACGAGGTTGCTCTTCTCGTAGGCGGCGACCTCGGCGTAGTAGTGGGCCAGCGCCAACAACAGGTCGTTCTCTGAGCCCTCAGCCACCGTCTTGAAGAACTTGAACGCGTCCTTGGGCTTGCCAGTCTCTGCCCACGACCGCACCAGGTACTTGGTGGCGTCCTCGACGAAGCTGACGCGGCCACGCGCCTCGTTCTTGGAGTAGTCGAGCACCCGCACGAAGCCCCTGACCGCGTCGTCGTACTTCTGCGTGTTGTAGGCCACCCACGCGATGTAATAGAGCGCCCAGCCGTAGACCTGCGAGTCCGGGAAGTCGATGACCTTGGTGTACCACCGCACCGCTTCGGCGCCCTGACTGCGGCCGAAGTAGTAGTTGCCGATGCCCAAATAGGCGTCAGGCAGGTAGCTGGACCGCGGCGTCTTGCGAACCAAGCGCATGTACGCGTCGACGGCCTCGCCGGGCCGCTCCAACTCGTGCAGGTGGAAGCCCAATGAATACAAGACCTCGTCCAGCTTGGCGAACTTCGGGAAGTTGCGCTCGATGCGCTTGAGGTGGTTGATCACGTCGAGCTTGGCGGCACGCGCCTGCTCCTTGAGCGCCTCTTGCACCATCTTCAGCCGCTTGACCTCGGCTTTGTCGCCCTTGTCGTCAGCCGCGACGATGGCTCCTTCGACCTGTTCGTCAAAGGCCTCGAGCTCGTAGGCCTCGGCGCGGTCCCACAGCACATAGCTGAGTTCGAGCAGGGTGTCGGCCTCGGTCTCGGAACCGCGCTCGATATCCAACAATTCCCTCAAGATCGCGAGCTCGTCGTCGATATCCTCGGCACTCGTACGCTCGCGGGTGCGGCGCTGCTCGGGACCGGCAGGCCCCTTCTTCTGCGCTTCTTCTTCCGCAGCTTGCGCCTTGGGGTCGGTGGGAGCGGGCGCCGCACGGCGGAAGGTCTTGACCTCTCCCGACGACTTGGCCGCACCGGGCGTGGCCTTGCCCTGTTCTGCGGCCGGCTTGGGACGCGACGGGGCCGGCTGCGCCAAGGCTGCCGGAGCGGCGAGGCCCAAGACGGCCACGGCGGCCCAAGCGCTGGCGAGCAGTCCGACGCGGGCGGTGAACGGCGTACGCGACACGGTCATGGCTCTCTCCGGCATCAGGCTGGCCCTCAAGGCTGCTTCGCGTTGGGCGTGGCGGGGGCGGACTTGGCGTCGGGGCGTGCGCCGGATCGGTCGCCCGAAGGCGCCGCGGTGCTGCCCTTGGGCATGTGCTCGGCCGTGCAGCGCGAGCGCGTGTCGTAGGTGTACCCGCCCAGTTCGTCGCGCCAATACGAGCCATCGAACGGCCACACGATGTGCTCGGGGTCGGCGGCCCGCGGCTCGGACACGGCCTTGGCCGTCTCCTGCATGTCGATGCGTACCTGATCGTTGATGCTGCCGCGGCGGGCCTTGAGCGACTCGTACTTGATGCGCAGACCTTGACGAATGATCTCAGTCAGTTCCTCACGCACGCGGCTCAAGCGCTCACGGGCAAGGCCACCGGCCGACGAGATCATCACGGCACGGACACGCCCCATGTCATCTCGGAGCGTTTCCGCGGCCTTGCGTGCGTTGGTGTTGCGAATCAGCTTTTCGAGTCCGTCCATCTCATTGTTGGCCTGAACGACGGCGGCAAAGGCGCGCTGCAGGCGCTTGTCGTTCAGCGCGGCGTTGAAGATCCGGCGCAGCTGCACCGAGAGCTTCTCCTTGTCGCGCGCAAGGGCAGACAGGTACTCGTAGAACTCGGCATCCGAACGCGAACCTGACAGCTGGGCGTCCAGTTCCTTCTTCAGCGGCCGGTAGTCCACCAGGAACCGCTGCACCGACAGCAGCGTCTCGTTGAAGCGACAGGTGCGGAAGAGGATCAGCGACTCGAGCACGCGCGCTTCGGGGTAGTAGCGGTCTTCGAAATAGGGCGAATTCAGCGTGTGCAGCTGGCCCAGCACGCGGTCGATGCGGCCCAGCTGGAAGTAGGTCCACCCGAGCTCGAACAGCGAGTCCAGCCACGCGGTGGTGCCCTCCTGCACGCGGTCGTAGTAGCGGCCGGCGGTCTCGAACTGGCCGATCGAGTAGAACAGGCGACCCAGCGACATGTTGGCGATGTCGCGGTAGTAGCCGTAGTAGCTTGGACTGCCGACCTGCTCCTCGAACCGCAGGACGTCCTTGAACGATTCGAGTGCGGGCTGGGCCTGGTTGAGGATCACGTACAGCACACCCAACAGCTGGCGCGACTTCAGATACGTCTCGCCGGACTCGGGCTTGACCAGCTGCAGCTGCTCGATCGCCCGCTTTTCGTCGCCGACGCCGTGGTAATAGCGGCCCAGCAGGAAGCGGATCTCGTCCAGCTCGTCCTTGCGGTGCACCGACGTGGGTGCGTCCGACAGGCGCTCGATGGTCGCCAGATCTCCCGGCACCGCGCGCTGGATCTGCAGGTAGTAGCGGATCTTTTCCTTGTACAGCGGATGGGTCTGCGGCACCGCCACCGAGTCGAACGTGCGCAGCGCCGACTGATACAGGCCCAGATCGAACAGCACCTGACCCAGCACAAACTGCGTGGCCAGCCGATTCGAGTCATCCGGAGCGAGCTTGGGCAGCAGGTTCGCAAGCTTGCCGAACGCGTCGTAATACCGTTCGTCCTCGCGCAGCGCCTTGGCGGCGGTCAGCTCGGGGTGGGCCGGCAGCTCGCGGATCTCGACCGGCGCAAGCGCTTGGGCGAACACCGGCGGGGCGGCGAACAGCAGGAAGGTGGACGCGACAGCGACGGCGCCAGCGGCCACGACGAGGCGCAAGCCCCGGTCGGCGAGGAGCGTTTTGGGCTGGGTCACGGCGGGTGGGTCCTCCGGCAGGTGCACGGATCGGTCAATATACGCGCAAACCGCCTCAGGCGGAAGCGTGGGACTGCGGGACCGGGCGCGTTTTTCCGGGCAAAACCGGCGGGGCGAGCTGGCCATCCGTGGGGAGGGACCTTGCGCCACGGGTCCGACCACCCGCGCTAGACCGCGTCCTGGCGTCGCCGCAGCGTCCCGCGCGCCAAGATGACCCCCTCGAAAGCCAGCAGCGCCAGCAGCACGACCAGCACCACGGTGTGGCCCGGGGCCTTGGGGCGATAGAGCGGACCGCCGACGGGTGGAGGCTGGGCCAGTGGACCAGAAGCCAAAGCCGCGAGATTGCTCTCAGATCCCGGCGGGACCACGATGACCGTTCGCGAAGTCAGGGGCACCCCGGCGCGCAGTTCGGTCGCGGTGTAACGCCCCGGCTCGACCAGCCCGGCGATCTGCCAGCCGCGGCCGCGCTGCGCCGTCGCGTTCAGGACCCGACGCTCGGGCGCCGTCGCGGTCGGTCCCTCGATGTTGATCTCCAACTGGTCTGCGCGGTTGTCTCGCGACAGCACCGCCACGTCGCCGATCTCGACCGCGCTGCGTCGCTCGAGGCCTCGTTCACCCGCCAGCGCCATCACCAGATCGTGCAGCAGCGGCATGAAGCCCGGCTGGAGCGGCAAGTCGGTCCAGTCGCGGTCCAGACTGGTCGTCCACAGGCCCACGAGACCGCGGCCATGGGCCGCCACCAGCAGCGCGGGCGCTCCGTCGCTGTAGCGCATGACCGCCTGAGCCGAGGCATTGGCCGACGGCGTGGCGAGCGCGTAACGCCACACCGAGGTGGCGTCGAGAGAATCCCCCACAGAAGCAGCCAGTTGCATGCGCAGCCGGTGGGCCACGGTCCATGCGGTCACCGACCCCGACTCCGCTTCAACCACCCGCACCGACACCGCACTGCGGGGCCGCGGGTCGGCGCCTGGCTCCCCTGCCTCACCAGCCGCCGGCTGCTCGCGCGCACCCAAGCGCTGGTCCTGCAGCGGCGCGGGCAAGAGCTCGGGCAGAAAGGTGGGCAGGTCCGCCGGCAAGTTGTCGCCGACGGTCACCAGCAGGCCCTTGCCGGACTCGACGGCAGACGCAAGGCCCTGCAGCAGAGGCTCGGGCAGTTCTCCCACGTTGGACAGCACGATCACGTCGTAGTCATTCAGCGCTTGCGGCGTCAAACCTGGCAGTTGCAGCATATCGACGGCAAGCTCGCCGGGATGGGTGGCGCTCAGTTCGAGCGCACGCGCCGCGAAGAACGCCTCGTCTTCCCGCGGCACTGGGCGGGGCGCGCCGTTGACCAGCGCTACACGCACGCCGGTTCCTGCGTCCAACCGCAACAGCCGCGTGTTGTCCGCCTTCAGGCCGTCGTCGGGCAGCCGCACTTCGGCAATGGCCGCGCCGGCGGGAACCACGTAGCTGCGGCGCAGGGTCTCGCCGGGTTGCAGGGACACCAGACTCTTGATCTCGCGGTCGCCGGCCTTCAGCGTCAGGTAGTCGCGAAACGGCTTCTGTCCGTGATGGACCAGACCGACCTCGACGCGCACCTGGTTGGGACCGCGGTCGGTGGCTGGCGAGGCCAATGCCTCTGTAATCGCCGTATTCTCTCGTGTGTCCGGGTCCAAGCGGTCGACGCGTACGTGCACCGACGGTTGCCCCCCGTTGCGGCCACTCCAAGGGCCGGACACCCCTTGCCAGCCCGATGCCTGCAGGTCGGTCAGCACGACCACCCTCCGGTCGTCCAGGCCGCTGCCAGACAGCAGGGCATCGGCCAGACCGAGTGCGCGGGCGCCATCATCACGGCGGGGCCGATGCTCCAGACGCCGCACGGCGTCCAGCACCGCGCCGCGGTCCTCCGTCGGTGTGCGAACCAGAATGCGCGCTGGATGACCGGCAGCGACGGCGGCCACCTTCGACCCCGGCGGCAACCGCTCGATCAAGGCGAGCGCCCGGGAGCGCGCACGCTCGAACAGCGGCTCGCCTTGCGACATCGCCATCGTGGACATGCTGTCGTCCAGCACCACGACCAGCGCGACCGGTCCTTCGCCGGACTCGACCACCTCTGGCGGCCCGAGCACCGGCAGCATCGGGCGCGCCAACGCGATGGCGATGAAGGCGACCGCCGCACTGCGCAACCCCACCAGCAGCCACTCGCTGATCCGGAGTGCCCGGGCCTTGCGCGGGTTCGACGCCAGCACGAACGCCAGCGCCGAAAAGCGCACCACTGGGGCCTTGCGCCGACCGAACAGGTGCACGGCGATCGGCACCGCCGCCAACAGCAACCCCAGCAGCATCCATGGGTTGGCAAAGTCGATCACAGCTCTTCTTCCAGCAGCGTCGCCGTGTCCAGGCCCGGCTCGCCGTACTCGCCCGCAACCTCCACCAGCGCGTACCCGTGGCGCCGCAGCTTGGCGGTGCTACGCAGGATCCGGCGGATCGCGCCACGCGGGTCGATCGAGGTGTCCACGTCCAGGTAGCCCAGACCGCCATGGGTCGCCAGCGTCTGCAGCTTCTTGCAGTGCGTCTGCATCATCTCGACGTACTGGTGGCGGACCAGACGGGCATCGACCAGACGCTTGTCGTCCGTCTCCGGACAGTGCAGCCAAGCTGGCGCGCGAAAATCCAGATCGCGTTCTCGGGGGTGCAGACAGTGCAGCAGCAACACGTCCAAGCCCGTGCGGCGCAGGTCGAATAGCGGCGCGACGGCCAGCTGCGGATCGACCAACACGTCTGAGGCCACGACCACAACGCCCCGACGCTCCATGCCGCGCCAGTGATTCGGCCCCAGCACGTCGAGGCCCGCAGTGCCGCCTGGCTGCAGTTTCTCGAGCTGCGCCGTGATGTTCGCGAAGTGGCGCAGGCCGTTGGCGGGCGCCACGTTCAGCTCCGGGCGTCCGATGACGACCAGGCCCAGCGAGTCGCCCTGCCGGACCACCACCAGACCCAGCGCCGCGAGGATCAGCAGCACGGCGTCGAACTTGTCGCCGCCCCGCAGGTCGGTGAAGCCCATGGAAGCTGAGGCATCGACCACCAGCGTCAACGTGCCGTGGACTTCCTGCTCGAAACGCTTGACGTAGTAGCGGTCGGTGCGCGCGTAGGCCCGCCAATCCAGAAAGCGCAGGTCGTCGCCTGGGGCGTACTCCTTGTGCTCCGAGAACTCGACGCCCGCGCCGCGCCTCAAGCTGCGGTGCAGGCCGCCGGGCTGGCCGTCGTCCACCTGACGCGAAGGCATTTGCAGCGGCCCCAGACCGGCCAGAACCTCGGTCGCTCGCTGCGCCAGACTGGGACGCTCTGCAGAGGTCTCGTCCTCGCCGAACCAGTGGAAGGCCGAGCTTCGCAACGCCTTTTCGGACAACGCCTCATGGCCGCGCGGCGCCGGCGTCCGCTCCAGCACACTGCGCTGCTGGGCGGCGCGGCGACGCCCTTCGGCGGCGGCCTGGGGGCTCTCTCCTAGCCAGCGACCGAAGCGGTTCACGGGCAGCCCTCACTAGTCCTGGGTGGGCGAAGCGGTGACTTCGGCCAGCAGCCGCTCCACCAGCTTGCGGCCGTCCATGCCCT
The DNA here is from genome assembly GCA_903955385.1 of uncultured Myxococcales bacterium. GTDB lineage: Bacteria > Myxococcota_A > UBA9042 > UBA9042 > UBA9042 > CAJBNH01. Next base: position 76,430 of record CAJBNH010000193.1, read on the forward strand.
CCGCCTCCGCGCGGAAGCTGGGCACGACGCGGTGGGCGATCGTAGGTACGGCCAGCGCCTGCACATCCTCGAGCGAGATCGTGGTGCGACCAGCCAGTACGGCGCGCGCCTTGGCACCCAGAATCAGGCACTGCGAAGCGCGGGGACTGGCGCCGTAGGCGAGCATCGGCCGCAGCGCCGGCGGACAGGCGGCGTCCTCAGGGCGGGTGGCGCGGACCAGGCGAACGGCATAGCGCAGCACATGATCGGCCACCGGAACGGCCCGAACCAAGGCCTGAATCCGCATCACCTGGGCACGGGTCAGCACGGGCTCGATGACGGCCTCGTCCATGCCGGTGGTCCGGCGCACGATCTCCAACTCGTCGTCGAGGCTGGGATAGTCGAAGTAGATCGCGAGCATGAAGCGGTCGAGCTGGGCCTCGGGCAGCGGATAGGTGCCGTGCTGCTCGATCGGGTTTTGCGTCGCGAGCACCAGGAACGGGTCTTCCAGTGTGTGTTGGTTGCCGCCCGCCGACACGCGCCGCTCCTGCATCGCCTGCAACAGCGCGGCCTGGGTCTTGGGCGGGGTGCGGTTGATCTCGTCGGCCAGCAGGATGTTCGTGAAGATCGGGCCGGGAATGAAGCGGTAGCTGCGGTGGCCGGTCGCCCGCTCCTCCTCAAGCACCTCGGTGCCCGTGATGTCGCTGGGCATCAGGTCCGGCGTGAATTGCACGCGCCCGAAGCGCAGCTGCATCGTCTCGGCCAGCGTGCCGATCAGCAGCGTCTTGGCCAGACCCGGCACGCCGATCGACAGGGCGTGGCCATTGGCGAACAGCGCCGTCAGCAGCAGGTCGATCACCTGATCGTGGCCGACCACACGCCGAGCCACCTGGGCAAGGACCGCCTGACGAGCCTCGCGCGCAAAGTCCAGCGCCTCGTGGTCGTCCATCGCGGGCAGCTCCGGCACCACCTCGTCGCCCCTGTTGTCCACCGTCGCCAAGCCCGTCATCGCGCGCCCCCAACGTCCTTCGTGTCCCGCAGCCCCACCCCGACACCCAGGGTGAACAGCTGCCGCAGCTCGTCGCCCGCCACCAGCGTCACGGCCGCGACCTCACACGTCACGGCGATCCTGGACCTGCCCGCGGCGGGCCGGAAAGTATAGCGAACGGCCGGAGCCACCGCACCCGCGACATCCTCGTCGGGGTCGTAGCCACCGCCCAAACCAAGCCACGCCTCTACCGAGTGTCCGCCGCCGCCGCCCAGCAAAACACCTGCGCGCATCAGGCCAAAAGCGGTCAGACGGGCCGAGTCTCCGCCCGCGGCACTCGGCGCGCCGTACTGCCAGACGCCCAGCTGCGGCCCCAGCCGAAAGCGCCCGCCCACGTCGTGTTCAATGCCGAGGAAGCCGCCCAAGTGGTCGACCGGGTTTGCGCGCACGATGCCGTCGGTTTCGGTGATCCCAAGGCCGGCGTAGAACGCGAAGTCGGTTGCTTGATCCCGTTCCGACCGTGGGGGCGGCGCAAACACAGGCAACTCGGACACTTGTGGCGATGACACCGGCGCCTGCGGCCGGTCTCCAGTGCGCGGGGTCAAGTCCAACTCACCGCCGTGCCGTTCCAGCAGTGCCGCGGAGTAGTCTTGATAGATTGCGGGCGGCGTCATCGCCCGATCCAGCCGGTGACCGGGTGACAGGGCGATCCACTCGGCAAACGCCTTGCGCGCCAGCTCGTGGCGGTCCAGCCGCGCGGCAGCAAAGCCGAGCAGTCGCCAGCGCTCTGGGGCATCGGCTGCCGAAACCGTCACCGTTTCGAGCAACTGCACCACGCAGCCCAAGTCGCCCTGACCGTAACAGACCTGTGCGGCTGCGACGGGCGAGCGCGGGGGAGCGGCGTGCGCCGGCAGGGCGAGCGCAAGGATCGCGCCTATCCCGATGAGACTAGACCGGAAAATCGGTCGCCAGCGCCTGTTCCAGCCGTTCACGGACGATCCCCCTGGCCAGCTTGGCCGCGAAGCCGATGAGCTCGATCTCGGCGTCCACGGCCGTTTCGGTCACGGTGAACTGACCCTTGAAGTACTTGCCGCTGGCCGTCGCACCGTTGCCGGCCCAAGTGACCTGCTGAACGTAGTCGGGCTTGGCTGCCTGAAAGTCCTTGAGCATCCGCTCGAGACGGGCGCGCGCGTCGGCGGCGCCGTAGGCGTGGGTGCGATGCAAGGTGATGTCGGCCATGGACGGGTCGCTCCGTTGCCCGAGTCGGGCAGGAAAAGTGGAGGGGATGGAACTACTTGGCCTGCGGTGCCGCTACGGCTGCCGGGGCGGGAGGGGCCGTCGGTGCCGCTGCCTTCGCCGCAGGTGCCGTGGCGCCCACCTTGAACAAGCGGAAGAAGCCGATGCGGTTGGGGCCTTCGAACAGCTCGCCAAACAGCGTCGCTTCTCCCACGGTGCCGCGCAGCGTACGGCGGCCGTCGGGCTTGCCCTTGGGGTCACAGGCGGGGGTCTGGGGGTCGTAGACAAGCTCGAGCTTGCGCGTGGTGGCGTCGGCGATGGTGCAGAATTCGAAGCGCGTGAAGGGCTTGCCTGCCTCTGCGAGGTCAATGCGGCCGGTGGTGGCCTCTGGGTCGATGCGGATCTCGACCGGATAGGCGGCGACGGGGCCGATGTCCACGGTGCCGCGCCACTGGCCGGCAACGGGAGAGCCGCAGCCAGAGAGGAGCGCGAGCAGCAGGCCGGCGCAAGCGAGGGCGGTCAGGCGGGTCGTCATCGAGAAGCCTCGTGTCGTCATGCACTTGCAGGGAGCGGCGCACGACCTTGGGCGGTGGAGCGGCGAGTGTACCAGCGGTCACGATCAGGTGCACGTTTCCGCGATGGACGCAGGCTTGTCGTTGCCGAATCCCGAGGTCGCGGTCGCGCGATGGGCGGCGCGACGCGATCAGTACGCCGGCATCCGTTGCTGAACGGACGGGCTGTCGGCGTCCCAAGCAAAACGCAAGGTGGGCGGCATCAGCGAGGCTTCCTCTGTCACGTCGACGCGGTAGATCTCGCGCGCCCGGGTGGAAAACGCGCGGTCGAACGGGTCGTGCGACAGGAAAAGCTTCTGCAGCTCGTCCAACGCCGAGGCGCCCTGCATGTAGTAGGCGGCGGCCTTGAGGTTGGGCAGCTGGACCATCCACACCGTCTCGCGATGGATGCGCGCCCGCTCGCGGGACATCAGCAGCTCCATCCGCTGCGTGCCTTCCAAGTCTCGCGTCCACTCCCACCACGCGTCCACGCAGTCGTCGGGCACGGGCACCAGATACGAAATCTCGCGGTGTTGGTCGGGGGCGTTGGTGTTGATGTCGTAGCCGGGCTCGGGCGCCTTGGGTTCGTCGTAGTACGAGTCACCATTGATTTCGCGCGCCTGCTGCAGAAACCAGAGGTCGTACGGATCCGCAGACCGCACCTGAGCTTGCTGGAAGTCGGTGGCACCGGGACCCTCGACGCGCATCAGGATGCCCGTGCTGCCGTCGGGCAAGTGCTGGGCCCACGCGCGTTCGCGCACGATGCCGAGGTTGCGGCGCGAGCGCGTGTGCTCGTCACGACGGGTGGTAAGGATCGCCTGACAAAAGCGCGCGTGGGCTTCGGCCTTGCCTGCCAGGATGGGGACGACGAGCGTAATGGCGGCCATGGTTCCTCCCGGACGTCGCGGACGAAGGATTCAGGATGGACCCCGGGCGTCCGGGGAGCAAGAAGAGAGCGTAGCGCACGCCCATGGGGAGGGTGCTGCCGACATGGCAACGGTCACTACGTGGGTAGGTCCGGCCCATGCAGGTACAGAAACGCCCGCTCAGGGGTTACGGGCAGGTCGGGCAGCGGCCGGTCGGTCCGCACGGCGCGCAACGCGTCGAGCACCGCGAAGTACGCGCCCAGACCGTGCACGAACGGCGGTTCGCCGACCGCCTTGGAGTTGTAGACGGCAAAGGGGTTGTCTGAGTCGGGCAGCAGCGCCACGCCGAAATGCGGCGGAACGAACTTGATGTCGGGGATCTTGTAGGCGTTCACGCCGGTGAGCACGCGGCCGTCGGGCGCGTAGTGGATCTGTTCGAGCGTGGCCCAACCCATGCCCTGAATGACGCCGCCCTCGATCTGGCCGCGGTCAACCGCCTCGGTCAGCGACCGGCCGATGTCGTGCACGACGTCGAACGCCAGCATCGCGTACGTGCCGCGCAGGACGTCCAGCTGCACCTCGGTGATCGAGGTGCCGTAGCTGTAGTAGGCAAACGGCCGCCCCCGCTCGGTCTCCAGATCGTAGTGCAGGTTGGGCGTTGCGTAGAAGGCGTGCGCCCCCAAGTCGACGCGCGCCCACTGCGCGGCCTTGACCAGCGCCTCCCAGTGCAGGTCGGTCGGCTGGTCGCCCAGGAACACCACGCCGCCGCGGATCGTCACGTCGTCGGCCGTGGGGTGTCGCAAGTGCTGGGCCGCAAACGGCTTCAGTCGGCCGAGCAGGTCCTCGCACGCTTGCCGGGTCGCCATGCCGTTCAAGTCGGCACCCGTGCTGGCCGACGTGGGCGACGCGTTGGGGATGCGCGAGGTGTTGGTGCTGTCGACGCGCACGAAGTCTTCGGGGATGCCCAGGGTGCGGGCGGCGATGATCTGCAGCTTGGTGTTGACGCCCTGGCCCATCTCGACCGCGCCCGTACTGACCGACACGCTGCCGTCGACGTAGATGTGGACGAGCGAACTGGCCTGGTTCAAAGCGGTTTGCGCAAACGAAATACCAAAGCACACCGGCACCACGGCCAGACCGCGCTGGGTGTCGGTGTGGGTGCGGTTGTAGTCCGTCACCGCCTGGCGCCGGGCCGCCAGATCGACCTGGGTGTCCAGCGTGTCCCAGCAGCGGATCGCGTTGGTCCAGTCGAGCTTCATGCCGTACGGCAGCGTGTCGCCGGCCTGCAGCAGATTCCTGCGCTTGACCACGGCGACGTCGATGCCCGCCACTTCGGCCGCGCGCGTCAGCGCCGCCTCGATGGCAAACGTGCCCTGGGGCACGCCGAAACCGCGAAAGGCGTTGTTGGGCGGGATGTTGGTACGGCAGCTCATGCCCGTGATGCGGATGTTCGGAATGCGGTACGAGCCCGACGCGTGCAGGAACGACCGGCCCAGCACGGCCGGCGAGATGTCGGCGCAGGCGCCCGCGTGCTGGTAGAGCGTGACGTCGTAAGCCAGGATGCGCCCTTCGGAATCCACGCCCAGCTTGTAGTCGTACTGGTAGGCGTGGCGCTTGCCAGTGGTCGCGATGTCCTCGTTGCGTTCGAGTACCAGCTTGCACGGGCGCTTGAGCAGGAAGGCCGCCATCGCCGGCGCGACGATCCACACCGCCGTCGACTCCTTGCCGCCGAACCCGCCGCCCAGCCTGCGGATGTCGAGCTCGACCTTGCTCTGCGGAATGCCCAGCACCTCAGCCAAATGGTGGTGAAAGGCCCCGGGCGCCTGGGCGCTGGCGTAGACCTTCATCGTGTCGTGCTCGCCGGGACACGCAAGGGCGCGCTGCGTCTCGAAATAGAAGTGCTCTTGCGGACCGCTGCCCAGCTTGCCCTGCACCACGTGGGCGCACCTGGCGAACGCCGCGTCGGGGTCGCCGTTGACCAGCACGCGCTTCTTGCCGTGCAGCATGCCGCGGGCGGCGGCCTCGCGAGGGTCGAACACCGCGTCCAGCTTCTCGAATTCCGCGTGGACCAGCTTGGCGGCCCGGTGCGCGGCGCGGTTCGACTCGGCGACGACCAGCGCAATCGGCTGGCCAATGTACTCGACCGCGTCGATCGCCAACAGCGGCTGATCCTTGAAGATGTGGCCGACCTGATTCAGTCCCGGCACGTCCTTGTGCGTGTAGACCGCGACCACGCCCGGCGCGGCCTGTGCCTGCGTGATGTCGAGCGACCGGATGCGGCCCCGGGCAATCGGCGAAGTGTAGAGGACCGCGTGCAGGCAACCGGCGGGCGTCGGCATGTCGTCGACGAACTGCGAGGCGCCGCGGACGTGCATGGCCATGACTTCCTGCTTCATCGGGCCACCTCCTCGGCGACTGCGGACGTCAGCAGCGCGCGCACCAGGTTGCGCAGCAGCAGCCGCTTGTAGACGGCCGACCCGCGCACGTCGTCGATCGGCTTGGCGGCAGACGCGGCCACCTGAACGATGGCGTCGACCGTCGGTGCGTCCAGCGCGCGCCCGGTGAAAACCTGCAACCCATGAATCATGAAGGGCATCGGCCCCACGCCGCCGGCTGAGATGCGCAGGTCGGCGATCGTGCCGTCGGGAGCTTGGACCAGTCGCATGGCCGTGTTGACGGCGGCGATGTCCAGCGTGACGCGGTTCGACACCTTCTCGAAGCGGTAGCGGCCGCCCGGGGGCAGCAGCGGGATCGCCATCTCGCGGATCAGCTCGCCCTTGCGCAGATCGACCTGCTTGTAGGCCAGGAAGAAGCGGTCGAGCTTGACCTCGCGGGTCGTGCCGTCGGCGGCCTCGAGGACCAGCGTCGTGTCCGCCGCGAGCAGCATGATCGTCGCGTCGCCGATGGGAGAGGCGTTGACGATGTTGCCCGCCAGCGTCGCCTGGTTGCGCAGGATCGTCGAGGAGTGCAGCAGCATGTCGCGGGCCAGCGCCGGAAAGTGCTGCAAGACCGTTTCGGACCTGCGGAAATCCTCCAGCGTCACCCCGCCGCCCACCCGCAGCACCTGCCCCTCGACCCGCACATAGTCGAGGTCGCGGCGCTGCGACAGGAAGGCCAGCGGCGTCTCCATCAAGGCTTCGGGGCGCTGCACGAACAGGTCGGTGCCCCCCGCGACCAGCACGGCGTTGGGGTCGAGCTTGCCCGACGGCTGGGGCAGTGCCGCCAGCTGTTGCGGGATCGTCTGGAAGTAGGCCGGCACCACCCCCGCGGCCACCAGCGCGGCCAGTCGCCCGGCGCCCGTGTGGTCCGTCGTCGCCAGCTGATTCACCAACTGCTGCACGGCGTTGCGGATGGCCACATAGCCCGTGCAGCGGCAGATGTTGCCGTCCAGCGCGTCGATGGCGTCCGTGTACGACAGGGTGGGGCTGGTCAGCGCGAAGCCCGTCAGCGACAGCACGACGCCGGGGGTGCAGAAACCGCACTGCGAGGCCGTGTGGTCGACGATCAGCTGTTGGACCAGCGTCAGCGGCGCGCCCAGCAGGCCCTCGACCGACACCACGTGGCCGCCGTCGACGTCGCCAATCGGCAAAAGGCAGGACGCGACGGCTTTGTACGTCACCCGGCCGTTCGCCTGCAGCCTGCCCACCAGCACGGTACACGCGCCGCACTCGCCCTCGCGACACGCTTCCTTGGTGCCCGACAGGCAGCGGACGTCGCGCAGGAACTCCAACAGCACCATGCCGGGGTGCTGGTCGGTGCGGACCACCTGCTGGTTGACGATGAAGCTGAGCATGGTCGCGACTCCCTGGACGGAGGGGGGGTTCATCCGGCGCGGCGGGACGATACGCCGGGGCAACACGGGGCTCAAGTCTGTGCGTGCAACGCCGGGTCCCGCGGCGCGGTTCCGTCGACGACGGCTGCGAGCGGAACCGCCATCGGCTCGGCTTGCGCGTCCCCCTCGGCCTCTGGCCACACTTCCAACGCGGCCCTGTCGATCTTGCCCAGCGGCGTCCGGGGCAGCTGCGTCAGGACGATCAAGCTGCGGGGGCGCAGGGCGCGGTCGACTCGGGCATGAAGCCACCCTCGCACCGCTTGCCGGTCCAGAGCGGCACCGTCACGCGGCACGATGAACGCGCGAAGACGCTTGCCGAATTCCGCGTCGTCCACCACAGCCACCGCGACGTCTTGGACCTCGGGGTGCTCGGCCAGACAGCCCTCCAGATGCGCCGGGTACACGTTCTCGCCCCCCGAGACCACCATCGCGTCGGCCCGCCCGCACAGCAGCAGCCGGCCGTCGCGGTCCAGCCACCCCAAATCGCCAGTGTCCAGCCAGCCTTGCGCGTCGGTGGACAGGACCAGCGGCCCCTGCGCCTGCACACGGCCGACCTGCCCGACGGTGGCAGACGTGCCCTCGGCGGTGACCAGACGCAACCCGTTGCCGGGCAGAGGCTTTCCGACCGTCCCCGGCGCCGCGCGCAGCATGTCCGGGGTGGCCAGCGACAGCACCCCGGCTTCGGTCGAGCCGTACAGGTTGAACAGCACCGGGCCGAGCGCATCCAGCAGGCGCGTGCACAGGCCGGGATCCAGAGGCGCACTGCCTGTCACGACCGCCGCCACGCGCGCCGACGTCGTGCCCAAGGCCAGCCACCGGTGCAGCAGCGTAGGAACCGACACGATCAGGGGCAGGGACCCCGCCGGCACGCGCGCAAGCAGGGGCGCCACCTCGCACTTGCGGCCCAGCTGCAGCGGCGCGGCAAAGGCGAGTGAGATCGCGAGCATGGCCAGCCCGTGGCCGTGAAACAGCGGCACGGCGCCCACGGTCGGGCGATGCAGCACGATCGGCAGCGCTTCGAGCAGCCCGACTGCGAACGACAGCACTTGACCCAGTGCCGGTTGACGCCCGACGCGGCGCGCCAGCCCGGTCGACCCCGACGTCAGCACGACCACCCGCCCGGGCCGGCGCAACCGCGGCAAAGCCTTCGGCGGCAAACCTGCCGGTCCGGACACCTCGGCGGTGGGAAGCAGGATGTGCTTGACGGCAATCGAGAAATCACCGACGTCGGCCGGCACGTCGCCAGCGACCAGCAGCAGGTCCGGAGGGTTCGGCGCGAGCAGCCGGCGCAGGACTGCGGGCGGGCTTTGGGGGTTGAGCAGCAGGGCGTCGGCTCCCGTACGCGCCACCGCCAGCAACGCGACGACCAGGGTGCGGTGGTTCAGCCCCAGCAACGCGACCTGCCGGCCCGGACCGATGCGGTGACGGTCGATCAGCTCGCGCGCCAACTGCTCGTACTCACTACGCAATTCCGCAAACGTCACGGGGCCGTCATCGTCATGCAGCGCCACCCGTTCGCCGCAGCGCAGCGCCGCGGCCTCGGCCAGAAACGCGAGTGACCCCGAGCACCGCCGCCAGGCCCCCAGCAGCCGCCACGCCGTCACGGGCGACACCGGCAGCAGGCCCGAGCGCCACAGGGCCCGCGCCGACCGCCAGAGAAGGCGCAGGGAGCTCAAGGGGTTCTCTCCCGTCGCAGCGACCAGCCGAGCGCGCGGTCGACCAGTCCCTCACACCAAGGCGCCAGCACCCGCAGCGGCCCGAGCCACCACGGCTGGATGCGACGCGGGCGGTGGATCAGGGCGCGGCAGATGACGCGGGCGGCCTCGTCGGCGGTCATGCCGGGCATCTGGCCATAGGCCGCGGTGGGGGCGCTCATTCGGGTGTGGACGAGACCCAAGTAGATGGAAGTACAAGCGATGCCGTGTTGGCGCAGCTCGGGTCCCGCCGACCGCAGCCACGCGTCGAAGGCGGCCTTGGCTGCGGTATAGGCAGCCCAGCGCGGCGCGGGCGGCAGGCGCACCCCCAGACTCTGGACGCTGACGATGTGCCCCGCTCGCCTGGCCATCATTGCGGGCAGCAGGGCGAGCTGCAGCTGCACGGGCCCCAGGTAGTTCACACCGATGGTCCGGCGAAAATCGTGGGTGCGATCCAGCGATTGGGCGATCAGGCGGCGGATCGACTTGCCGGCGTTGTGCACGACCACGTCGACCTGCACGCCCTCAGCAGCCAGCTGTGTGGTGAAGGCGTCGACGCTGGCGGGGTCGGTCAGATCGACCTCGTAGGCGCGCGCGCGACCGCCGAGCTCGTGCAGGTCCGAGGCCACCTTCTCGAGCTCGTCGAGACTGCGCGCCGCCAGCAGCAGATCCGCCCCAGCCAGGCCGAGTTGCAGCGCGAGTGCCCGGCCGATGCCGAACGACGCCCCCGTGATCAGCACGGTGCGACCGCCGACGGCACGGTGCAGCGCGCGCAGGTCGGAAGAACCGCGGGGAGCCAGCAGACGGGACAACAGCGGGTAGGGGCGAGCTGTTTCGATGGGGCACCTCGGCCGGTCACGAGGTTGCGAGCATAGCGCTTGCGTCAGTACGCCGTCTTGTCCGACTTGGCGACCCACTCGGCAAAGGGCTTGCGACAGGCATCGGCGTCCAGACACGCCCAGCGAATCAGCGGCGTCTGGTACGGCGACTCCAGCGCCTTGTAGAACGCCTCGTCGTCAAAGCCGATGGCGCGGGCGTCCTCTTTGCTGGCGCCGTAGTGCACCTTGGGGATGCGCGCCCACAGGATGGCGCCCAGGCACATGGGACAGGGCTCGCTGGTCGTGTAGATGTCGCAGTCGGACAGGTCGAAGCGCCCCAACTTCCTGGCCGCCTTGCGGATCGCCGTCATCTCGGCGTGCGAGGTCGGATCGTTGGTCTTGACCACCAGATTGTGGCCACGGGCGATGATCCGGCCGTTCTGGACGATAACGGCGCCAAACGGTCCACCGTGACCGCGCAGGATGCCCTTGCGCGCTTCGGTCAGGGCTGCGCGAATGAACTTGTCCAACGGGGTTCCTTTGCGCCGTGCAGGCATGGGGGGCGCGGCGGGTGTACGATGCAAGCCCAGCCTCGTCAACGCGCCGTGCCTCGATCGGGCCTACGTGTCGCGGTTTCCCAACGCAAGCAGCACGCGCCGCGCGACTTCGGGGCCGATGCCAGGCACCGCCGCCACCGCCGCGTGGTCGGCCTGGGCAATCCCCTTCAGCGACCCAAACGCTTGCAGCAGCGCCTTCTTGCGCGCCGCGCCCACGCCGGGGATGGCGTCCAGCGTGCTCGTCAGCTGCCGGTTTTGCCGGCGCTTGCGGTGGAACGTGATCGCCACCCGATGCGCCTCATCGCGCAGCTGCACCAGCAGGTACAGCTCGTTGGAGTTCTGCGGTAGCACCAGGGCGTTCTTGATGCCGGGCAGGAACACCCGTTCGTCGCTGTGCTGGCTCGAACCCAGGTCGTCGCCATCCAGCGTCCGCGCCTTGGCCAGCGACGCCAGCTCGACGTCGTGAATGCCCAAGTCGGCCAGAACTTGTTGCGCCATCTTGAGTTGCCCTCGCCCACCGTCGACCAGCACAAGGTCCGGCCGCGGCCCGCCCGAGTCCTGCGCGCGGCGAAAGCGGCGGTCCAGCACCTCCGTCATCATCGCAAAGTCGTTGGGCGTCTCCATCGAGCGGATCGCAAACGTGCGGTACTCGCGCGGGGCCATCTCGGCATCCAGCGCCACCGACATCGAGCCGACCGCATCGGTGCCCGAGATGTTGCTGATGTCGTAGCACTCGATACGCCGCGGCAGGTTCAGCAGATGCAGCCGCCGCTGCAGCCCCGCCAGCGTCGCCTGGGCCGAGGCAGACGCCCGCACCTGATCCTCGAAGGCCTGCTTGGCGTTGTCGTTCGCCATCGCCGTCAGCCGCGCCTTCATCCCGCGCTGCGGCACCGTGACCTCGACCGCCGCCTTGGGGACCGCGCTGCCCTCCAACGCCGCGCGGCTCTTGCGCAAGTCGGTCAGCCACTCGGCCAGCGCGTCGTCGCCTGTGGACATGGGCAGCAAGACCTCATCCGGCACGGGCAGGCCGCGGTCGTAGAGCTGGCTGGCGAACCCCTCGATCACCTCGCCGTCTGGGAACTCCTGATCGCGCAACACGAAACCCTGGCTGCCCAGCAACACGCCCTCACGGAACGTCAGCACCGCCACCGCCGCGCGCGCCCCTTCGCGGTACATCCCCAGTGCGTCGATCGACCGACGTTGATTCAGCAGGTTGACGTGCTGCTGCTCCAGACTCTGCTCCAGCGCCAGGATCTGATCGCGGTTGTGCGCCGCCTGTTCGTAGTGCTCGTCGGCCGCCGCCTGCTGCATCCGTGCCCGCAGCCGGTCCAGCAGCTCGCTGCGCCTTCCGGACAAGAACAGCGTCACATCGCGCACATGCGCCTGATACTCGGACACCGGCACGGGCAGCACGCAGGGACCGGGACAGCGGCCGATCTGATGCTCCAGACACGGGCGAATCCGGTTGCGAAACACGGCGTCGGTGCAGGTGCGCAGCTGAAAGTGGCGGTTGATCTGCGCAATCGCCGCCCGCGCCGAGCTGGCCGACGCATAGGGGCCGAAGTACTGCGCGTCGTCACGGGCGGGCTTGCGAACGACCTCCAGACGCGGAAAGTCCTGGTCCGACGCGATCCTGAGGTGCAGAAAGCGCTTGTCGTCCTTCAGCCGGACGTTGAAGCGCGGCTGGTGCTCCTTGATCAGCTCGTTCTCGAGCAGCAGCGCGGCCTTCTCGGTCGGCGTCAGCACCAGATCGATGCTGCCGAGCACGTGGTGCAACAGGTGGACGAAGAAGCGGTTGTCCTGTCCCGACGCGTATTGCCGCAACCGGGAGCGCAGGCTGGCCGCCTTGCCGACGTAGCAGACCACGCCGTGGCGGTCGCGCATCAGGTACACGCCCGGACGGTCGGGGGCGCTGCGCAGGCGCTCGTCGAAGTCGAATTCGCGGCGGATCGGGTCGGCCACGGCACCAGGCAGGGCCGCGTCGTCCAATTCCAGCGTGTAGGGAGAGACTTCGACCGCCTCGTTGTCGGGCGGGACGTCGACAGCGCCGGGAGCGGACCGCGGCCGGCGAGGAAGGCCGGGCGGGTCCGTTGCCGTTGGCGAACTACTTCTTCTGGCCGTCACCTGCGGGCTCGCTGGGCTTGGCGGCGGGCGCGGCAGGCGCCTTCTCGTTGATCTTGAATTCGATCGGCATCGGCTCGCCGGCAGCGGGGGCGGGCGCAGGCGCGGCGCCGGGCAGCTTCTTGAGCTCTTCGGCCTTGCGCGTGCGGTCCGCCTGCACGGCAGCGTTGAAGGCCTCGGTGCGCGTCAGATCGCCGGCCTTCTCCGCCTGAGCGAACAGGGCGCCGACGTACGCACGCCAGGCTTCCGTCTTGCGCACGAACAGCAGCTGGCGGCCCAGCGACTCGCGGCGCTTCTCAGCGGCGGCCTTGGCGTCCGCGTCATTCTTCTCGCCCGCCAGACGCGCGACGTAATAGGTCTTGCCGTCCTCGGACTTGAAGACCTTGTCGGGCACCGGTGCGGCGGCCGTCAGCTTGTACGCAAGCGGCGCGAGCTCAGGCATCTTGCCCATGCCGGGGATGTCGTTCGGGTCGTCCGCGCGCGGGGGCAGGCCCAGCATCGCTTCCATGTCGCCCTGCAGCGCGTCCAAGGGCGACTTGCCGATGGCGCCCGACTCGGCGGCAACCAGCGGACCGTCTTCCTTGCCCGTGCGCGTCTTGTTCCACGCCTTGGCGACGTCGGTCAGCGCCTTCTTCGGGTCGGCCTTGGCGGCGGCCAGCACGCTCTTGGCAAGGTTCTCGAGCTCGGCGCCGGCGCGCTCCTTCTGCAGGATTTCCTTGGCCAATTCGCGCTGCACCGTCTCAATCGGCTTGACCGAACCCTCGATCTTCTTCTCGACGGCCAGCACCCAGAAGCCCTGCTTGCCCTCGACCGGGCCGACCAGCGTGCCCTCGGCGGCGGCCGAGACGGCCTCGGCGACGGCGGGACCGAACGGCATGCGCTCCAGACCCTCCTTGCCCAAGTCGTCGACGAACTTACCGCCCGAGTCCTTGGTGATGGCGTGCTCGGTCTTCTCGGTGGCGACCTTGCTGAAGAACTGCAGCAGGCGCGCGGCCTTGTCGGCAGCATCGGTGATCTCGCCGGCCTTCTTGGGCTCACCGGCGGGCGCGGCGGCCTCCCCTTCGACGGCGGGCGCGGCGGCGACGGCATCCAGGGCCACTTCGCCGTTCCAAGCCTTGTCCAGATCAGCGCGGAGGGCCTGTGCGGCCTCCTTGGTCGAAGCCTGAATGCCGCGGACGTTGTACTTGGCCTGCACGACGTAGGCCTCGCCCTTGGCGTCGTAGGCCTTCTTCAGGTCCTCAGCGTGGGCGGGGATCCAAGCGTCGGCGTCGGCATCGGCGATCTCCACGGCGGAGGCCGCAGTGTCGGCATCCAGCGAGACGAACTCGAAGCGCGGGCGCTTGGTGTCGGCAGCTTCCAGTGAGGCGATCTCAGCGGGCGAGACGGTCACGCCGCCCGTGACGATCTGGACCATCTTGTCGCGCAGGATCTCGCGGCGCAGGAACTGCTCCAGACCGGACTTCGACGTCTCGAGGCGACGGCGCACGAAGATCTCGTACTTGCGCGGGTCGATCGCGCCGTTGTCGTCGGTCAGCGAATCGCCAAACACCTTCTCGAGCGCCAGCACGCGGCGGGCAAGCTCCTTGTCGCTCACGCCCAAGCCCTGCTTGTGGGCTTCGCGGGCGACGAGCACCGACTCGATCAGTTCCTCCAACACCTTTTCGAGCTTGCTGGGCGGCGGACCGTTCTCGAACGGCGTGAAGACCGCGAGCTCAGGTGCGACGCCGGAAAACGGAAGGCGCATCCCGGCATAACGCGTCTCGGCCTGCATCTTCTCGTAGCCGGTGGCGCCCAGCGGCGCGGGGTCGGGCGTCAACGACATGGCGAGGCTGAGCTCTCGCGTGTCGATGTTCGTCCCGGCGACCTCGGCCATCACCTCGACGCTCTGGCCCTCTTGGACCGGCCCGCCTGTGTTGAAGGTGAAGAGGAACACGGCGATCAGGATGCCGAACAGCACGTAGATGAGCGTGGATCGGCTGCTCTTGCGGAAGATGTCGAGCATGGGGTGAAGGCTCCGTTTTTTCGTCGCCGGAATGCCACAGGGGCCCGGTGCGAGGCGCGGCATTCCAACAGCATTCTGCGGTCGGGTCAACCTCGCTGGTCCGCAAGGTTGCATTGGGTTAGGCTGCGCGGCCATGTCCGGCCCGACCGACCGCCCCCCCACCGCCAACCGTATGTCGCTGTCGACGCGCATCTTCCTGGCCTTTTCGGTCATGGTGGCGTGCTCTGGGGCCGCCTCGTTCTATGGCATTGCGGCGGTGACCTCGCTGCGGCACGAGCTGGGGTTCCTGCGCCAGCGGGCGCTGCCGATGCTCGACGACATGCGCCGATCCGGGACCGAACTGCGCGGGTTTGACGAGGCCCTGCAGCGTGCCGCCCCCCACGATCTGGAGTGGGTGGTGCGGTTTGTGCCCAACGCCAGGCCCTATCCTCGCGTCGAGCGGATTCTCGCGCGCACGCGCGCGCTGCGCGATTCCAGCGAGCCGCCTCGCTTGGCCCGGCTGCTGGCGAGCCAGCCGTTGCCGCTGCCGGTGCTGGACTCGCGGCTGGCGGCCCTGCGCGGGGCAACCGACACGCTGGCGCGCATGGCGCAGGACAAGGAGCTGGTGGCGGCCGTGGGGGGCTTCGCGGGGGCCAAGAACGACGCGCAGGCGTTCGATGGTCTGGTGGCGGGGCTGCAGCGGGCCATCACGGAGCGTCGGCTGACGGACGCCGCCCGCATCGTGGTCGAGATCCGCCGCATGATCCGCCATGTGCACGGCGCGTTGGGCATGGTCGAGCGCGATTTCGAGCAGACGCTGGACGCCCGCTTCGAAGAAGCCGAGCGGTCGGAGTCGCGCCTGTCGGTGCTGGTGCCGCTGACGTCGGTGCTGGCGCTGGTGATCTCGATTGGCATGCTGCTGGCGATGCTGGCGACGCTGCGGCCGCTGACGGCGCTGACCGACGTCGTGCGCCGATTCGCTGGCGGCGACCGCAAGACGAGAGCGGCGACGGTGGGCGCAGCGGAGATCGGCACGCTGGCCCACGAGTGGAACCGCATGGCCGACTCGCTGGCCCTGCGCGAGGCTGAGCTGGGGGCGCAGCGCGAGGACATGGCACGATCGGAACGGCTAGCGGCGCTGGGACACATGGCGGCGCGGATGGCCCATGAAGTGCGCAACCCGCTGAGTTCCATCGGTTTGAATGCGGAGCTCCTGGACGAGGAACTGGGGAGAGGACCGGAACTGGACGCCACGGAGGCGCGCGGTCTGGTGCGGTCGATCAGCGACGAGGTCGAACGGCTGCGTGGTGTGACCGAGCGCTACCTGGACCGCGCCCGACCTGCCCAAGGCGAGCCGCGCCGATTGGACGCGGCGGAGATCGTCCGGAGCCTGACGGAATTCGTGCGAAGCGAGCTCGAGCGACGGGGTGTGACGGTGCATCTGGAGCTGGCGCGCGGCGTGATGGTCGAGGCCGATCCGTCGCTGGTGCGGCAGGCGCTGTGGAATCTGGTGCGCAACGCGTGGGAAGCGATGCCCGGCGGCGGCGACCTGTGGCTGGAGGTCAGCGTGCGTCGCAGCGGCAGCGGCGAGCCGACGGCGGTGCTGGCGATCGAGGACAGTGGCCTTGGCGTTCCGGAAGCCCAGCGCGAGACCATCTTTCAGCCGTTCACGACCACCAAGGACCGCGGCACGGGCATCGGGCTTGCGCTGGTGCGTGAGGTCGCGACGGCCCACCGGGGGCGGATCGAGCTGGTGGCCGGACAGCACGGGTCGGGGGCTCGGTTCGAGCTGGAGCTGCCGCAAGGCTGACGGCTGCGGTCAAGGCATCTGTGTGGGAGCGCAACTCGAGACGCCGGCCCCCGTGATCACGTAGCCCGTGTTGGCGATGGCGAGCTTGGCCTCACCCGTGACGGGATCCAGCTGCCACACCTGCGAGCTGGCCATGCCCGCGCCGCGGTAGAAGATGTAGAACTGTCCCCCCCACGCCGCAAATGCCCACGCATTGACCGACGACATGTCGACGCCCTGAATCGGGAACACGTGCATCGACTTGCCCGACACCTTGTCGATCTGCCGCACCGAAGGTGGACTGGACGACGGGAAGTAGCCCCACAGCTCTGCCAGGCCGTTGCCGGTCAGCTCCGGACTGCCGAAGCCCCCGTCCAGAATGCCGATCTTGGTCACCAGCAGGTCCGGGAAGCTGACCTTGCCGAACAGCTGGCCCGTGGTGTTCGCGATGTACAGCGTCTCAGCCGGAGAACCCACGCCGTCGGACGCAAAGCCCATGCCGAAGGTGATGAACTTCTGCTGACCCGGCAGGTATCCGGTGGCCTGACAGCTGGCATCCAACGTCGAGACCTGGAACAGCTCGCCGCTGGAGTAGAGGACCCACGCATTGGCATCGTGATCGATCGCCATGGAAAACGGGGTGTTGGCGTACTCGGCCGGGCAGTCCAGCGGGCCGACGAGCTTGAAGGTCAGCAGGTCGGGCTGGAACTGCAAGAGCTCCATGTTCTGGGTCGAGACGTAGACCTGCTGGGTGCGCTCGTTGCAGTACCCGGGCGGCAGAGCTGTGTCCGGGCTCGCGTCCCAACCCGCGTCCGACTCGGTGTCCACCGGGTTCCAGCCCGTATCGGCGTCGGGAACGGCATCGGTGTCGACGGCGGCATCACCGTCGGCGGTCGTGTCCACGTCAGCAGCCCCGTCCGCATCGGCAGCCGTGTCCAGATCTGCAACCGCATCCGCGTCAGAGAGCGTATCGGTATCGGCAACGGCATCTGCGTCGGCAGCCGTGTCCACGTCGGAAACGGCGTCGGCATCGGTGACCGTGTCTGTGTCGGAAGTCTGGTCCGAAACCGTGTCCGCTTCGGCCGCGGCATCGGTATCCGGAGTCCCGTCGGCATCGACAAGTCCTTCCTGCGCTTGGTCTTCTGGCGCATCGGTCGCCTGGGCGTCGGTTGCGTCAAGCCCGCGCCAGACGAAGCCGTCAGGCGCGAGGTCGCCCGCGCCGCCGCTGCTTGGGGTGCTGCACGCCGACAGCGCCATGCACACCGACACGGCGAAAACGCCGCACCGCGCAGGTGCCGATGGCTTTGCCGTGCCCAACATGTCCGCCGCCTCGCGCGCCGCGTCCTGGACGAACGCTGCCGAGCAGACTGTGCCTGTCGGGTCTCGGCGGGTCAATGCGGACAGTTTGGACCTATTTCATCCCGTTCACCGCGGCGGACCGGTGGTGGGCGGCCCACAACCATGTTACCAATCAGCTGCCTTTCGCTCCTTAGCGCTCAGGCCCTCCCCGAACATGCGGAGTCTTCATGATGATGCGTTGCGTCTACTTGCTTGCCGTTCTTGCCGTACTGCAGTCTACGATCGGCTGCGACTCCGACCCCGCCGATGACGCCCCCCCCGCCGTCCCGCACGACACTTCCGGCGACGCAAGTGACACGGTCACCCCGGATACCGCCGAAATCGAAGATCTGCCGGTACATTCAGATACCAACGACGACTCGGGCCCCCCGGATGTGGACCACGAAGTGGCGGACGCGGACACCCCCACGCATCTGGACACCGCCGTAGACACAGCCGATGACGCAACCGAGGATTCGGCAGATGCCCCGGACGAGACCGATGCGGACCCCTGCGAGCCCAACCCGTGTGACGACGGCAATCCGTGTACGGCCGACCTGTGCGATCCGACGATCGACGGCCTGTGCCTGCCACTTCCCATCGAAAACGGGACGGCCTGCAGCGACGACGACCAATTCGCCTGTCAGGCTGGCTTGTGCGTGGAAACGCCGGTGCCCTGTGGCAACGGGAGCCTGGACCTGGGCGAAGCGTGCGACCCGGGCCCGGATCAGCCGGGGGATGCCTGCTCGGCGGACTGTCAGGTCGAGGTGCCCGTGGGCATGGTCGCGGTAGCCGCGGGTCCCTTCTGGATGGGCTGCATCACCGAGACCGACGGAGCGTGCAACCCGGACGAACAGCCAGCGCGCGAGGTGTGGCTGCCCCTGTTCGCCGTGGACGTACTCGAAGCCACCAATGCCGACTGGGCGAAGTGCGTCGCGGCAGGCAAGTGCGCAGAACCGGCGATGATCGACGATGTCACCTACGGCAAGGTCGGTCTGGAGCAGCACCCGGTCACTGGCATGTCACACACAGAGGCCGCGGCCTACTGCGCTTGGCAGGGCAAGCGTCTGCCCACGGAGGCCGAGTGGGAGAAGGCCGCTCGCTCCGGTTGCGATCCCAAGGATCTGTCCTCGTGCGCCGCGGCAATGCCTAAATACGCAACCGGAAAGGCGGTTCTCTCGTGCGCCGACGCTGCCGTCGGACAGGACTCTGACGGTACCTGCGGTCTGACAGCGACGATACCTGTCGGGTCGATGGCCAACGACGTCAGCGGCTGGGGCGTCCGCGACCTTACCGGCAACGTCGAAGAGTGGACAGCCGACGGTTACGAGAAAGATGCCTACGCTCAGGCCTCTAAGTTCGCCCCGTTCGTTCCCCTCGACGTGCAAGCCTGCGTGCGAGGCGGCCATTGGCAGTCGACCGCCCAGAACGCCCGTGCTGCACGGCGCGCCAAACTGCTGGCCGCGCAAGCCTTTGGCACGACTGGCGTGCGCTGCGCCCACGACCTGATGGACCCGTGCGACGATGGCAACGGCTGTACGCTCGACTGGTCGCCCAAGCCAGGTACGTGCGAACACGAGGCACAAACCGACGGGTCTTGCGACGACGGCTCGGCCTGCACCTCAGGCGACTCCTGCCAGGTCGGCAGTTGCCAGCCGGGCACCGCGGTCGCTTGCGACGACGGCAACACTTGCACGACCGATGCCTGCGACCCCGCTCAGGGGTGCGCTCACGCGGCCACAGCGGGTGCTTGCGCGGACGGAAATGCCTGCACGCAGGAGGACCTGTGTTCTGGCGACGAGTGCAAGGCCGGGGCCGCAAAGGACTGCTCTGACGCCAACGCGTGCACCAGCGACAGCTGCGATCCCCAAACAGGTGTTTGCGCCAACGCGGCACTTGCCGACGGAACGCCCTGCGGCGACGGAGTGACGTGCTCAACGGGCAAGTGTCAGGTGGTGGCCCCTTGCGGCAACACGAAGGTCGACGCGGGCGAAACTTGCGATGACGGCAACCAGCAGGGCGGCGACGGCTGCGATGCGAACTGCGTGACAGAAGTCTCGGGGATGGTCGCGGTTCTGCCGGGCCCTTTCTGGATGGGCCTGAACACACTCGACTTCTCTGGCAATCCCAGCGCTGACGTCCAGCCGCTGCACGAAGTCCAGCTGTCGCTCTACTGGATCGACCAACACGAGGTGACCATTGACGCGTACGCCGCGTGCGTGACCGCGGGCAAATGCTCGGCGCCGGTGGTGTTCAGCGCCGACGACCCTACCGCCAAGCGCTGCAACTGGCAGCGTCCCGACGCGGGCACGCACCCGGTCAACTGCGTGACCTTCCAGCAGGCAGAGTCATACTGCACATGGAAGGGGAAGGTGCTGCCGACCGAGGCCCAGTGGGAGAAGGCTGCGCGCGGCGGCTGCGAGAAGTTTCCTGGGCAGGTCTGCAAGGACGCCGCGCCATCGCTGCCTTGGGGTACCGCGCTGGGCAAGCCGCTGACCTGCAAGTACGCCGTGATCTTCGACCTTTTTGCGGGCGGCGACGGCTGCGGCACGGGGGGAACCTGGCCAGTCGGCAGCAAGCCCGACGGCGCAAGCCCTTACGGTGCGCACGACATGGCTGGCAACGTGTTGGAGTTCGTCAAGGATCTTTACGATGCCAACTATTACGCGAAGTCCCCCGCCAAGGACCCGGTCAATTTGGTCGGCGACGGTGCGCGGGCCGTGCGCGGAGGCAGTTACGCCACCGGCGTCCCCTATCTCTGGGCGCGGTTCGGCCTGTTCTTCGACCAACACCCAACGGTTGGTCTGCGTTGCGCGACGTCCGCGCCCTAGCTTCGACGACGCCCGACGTTCAGGCCTTGGCCTGGGCCGACCGCCACCCCATGTACGACAGTCTCGCACGCCGGGCGGCGGCCAGGTTCTTGGGGGTCACCTGATCTCGCCTGCCAGACGATCAGCCAGAAATTCAAGCACTTCAGCAAATGTCCCGGCGCGGCGCGCGGGTGGCAGCGAGTCCAGTAGCTGGCGACCGTAGGCCTTGGAGGTCAGGCGACCGTCCAGAATCGCCACGATGCCCCAGTGACGACGGCTGCGCACCAACCGGCCGAACCCCTGGCGCAGCGAGATCGCGGCCATCGGCAACGACAACGCCTGGAACGACGACTGTCCGTCGGCCTCGCAGCGGGCAGAGCGGGCGGCGAACAGTGGGTCATCGGGAGGCGGAAAGGGGATCTTGTCCAGCATCACCACCCGCAACACGCCCTGCGGCAAGTCGATGCCCTGCCAGAAGCCCATCGTGGCGAACAGGACGGCCGGTTGCTCGTGCACGAACCGCTCGAGCAGCTGCTCTTTGCCCTGTTCTCCCTGCATCAGACACGTCATCGGCAGCCGGGGGCGCAGACGCTCGGCGGCGTCGCGCATCGCCCGAAAGCTCGAGAACAGCGCAAACGTCCCGCCTGCCGCCGCGATGGCCAGCTGCTCGACGTGGGCGGCCACCGCCTCTTCACGCTTGGGCTGGAAGGGGTCCGGCACGCCCACGGGAACGTACAACAGCGCCTGCCGCGCGTAGTCGAACCCGCCCGGCACTGTCAGCGAGGTCGTCTCGGGCAAAAGGCCAAGGCGATCGCGGATGTGGTCGAAGCGACCGGACAGGGTCAGGGTCGCCGAGGTGAAGATGCGCACCGCCGGCTCAGCCAGCAGGGTGCGCGCAAGGATTGGCCCGACTTCAATGGGTTGCGCGACAAGCACCGACTCGCGGCCGCGGTGTTCGACCCAGCGCACCATCGGCTCGCCGGGGGTGTCCCGCGCGAAGAGCAGCCGGTCCAGATCGCCGCGAGAGGCGTAGACGGCCTCGGTCGCCTTCTGCCACGCGGGGTCGGCGGCGGGCTCTTCGTGCGCCAGCAGGTCCTGCAACCAGCCAAGCGCACCCTCCAGCAGGGCCGCCGTGGGTTCCAGCCGGTCGCGCACGTCCTGACTCAACACCGCTTGGTGATTCAGGGTTCTGGTGACGTCGTACAGGGCGGCGACCCTTCGATCGATGTCGTCCAGCGCGTCCAGCACGGCTTGTCGCAGCGATCCGTCGAGCAGCAGCGGCGCGTTCTTGCGCATGTCGCGCACCAGCAGCCAGAACCGACGCTCGGCCAGCGAGGCGCCAAAGAACGAGGTCGCGATGTCGGGCAGCGCGTGGGCCTCGTCCAATACCAGCACGCCCGCACTCGGCAGCAGCGACGCGGCCTCCCAACGCTCGCGCACGGCGTAATCCGCCAGCAATAGCGCGTGATTGACGACGGCAATGTCGGCGGCGACCGCCCGTCGGCGGGCCTGCAGCAGGAAGCACGCCTCGACCTGCGGACAGGCGCTGCCCAGACAGTTGTCGGCGGTGCTGGTGACCTCAGGCCAGATCGCGTGGGTCTCGTCGACGCCGTAGACTTCGGCGCGGTCGCCGTGCGGGCTGGTGCGGGCGACCTGCTCGATGGCGAGCAGCTCCTGAGGGGCGGGAGCGCCCTGCGGCACGGCCTGCATCGCCCGCTCGATCCGCTGGCGGCACAGGTAGTTGGAGCGCCCCTTCAGCACCGCCACCGCCCGTTGCAGTCCGGTGGCGCGCAGGGCGAGCGGGATGTCGTGCTCGACCAGCTGGCTCTGCAGGTGGCGGGTGGCGGTCGACAGGATCGCGCGCCGCCCTGAGGCCAGGATTGGCAGCAGATAGGCCAGCGTCTTGCCGGTGCCGGTGCCCGCCTCGACCAGCAGGTCGCTCTGATTGGCCAGGGCTTGCGCAACGGCCTCTGCCATCACCTGCTGACCGGGCCGCGCCTCGAAGCGGTCAAGCACGCCGCCAAGCAAGTCGAGCAGCTGCGTCATGGAGTCTGGCCGGGCGCGAGCTGGGGACGAAGGGTTGTGGGATCGGCCGCTTGCACGAGCGCGAAGGCGCGCGCGGCCGAGTCGCCCAGGTAGCGGTGGCCGTCGTCGGTCGCCAGATACCCGAAGGTCGCCAGGCTCGCTTCGATCATGGTGTACAGCGGTCCCATCGGCGTCAGTACGGGCGCGCGTCCGTCACCCCCCAGCGCGTCGCGGTCGCCCGCCAGCACGATCTGGTCGGGCTTGGCTGCGACGGCCTTGGCCAGCACCGTCTGCACTGCATCGCGGTTCAGCGAAGACACCAAGACCTGCGTGTGGTTGCGCAGGGGATCAAGCAGGAACGCTATCGGCAGCCCTCGCAGGCCCAGCGCCACGACGATCCCCGTCTGGCCAATCGTCTCGCGCACGTGGACCGCGACCTTGCGGCCGGCCATCCGGTCCGGCGCTTGGGTGTGGGCCAGCAGCTGCATCGCACCCAGCGCAAAGATCCCCAAAGCGAACAAGGCCATGGCGCCCAGAAAGCGCCGCCGCGCCGGTCGGGCATGGGTCTCGTCCGGCAGGTTGCCCGGCATGACCACCGCCGTCAGCCCCAGCCCCAGCAGCATCGCCGAAACCGCGCGCGCGACGCCCATCGCCTCGGCCACGCCGTCGGCCACGCCCTGACTGGCGGCCACGGCGACCCACGCGACCGCCCCCAACAGCCCCAGCGCCATGGGCAAGCTGTCGCGGTCGCCCAGCTCGCGCGGCAGGGTCGAAGCCGACACGCCTAGCGTCCGCCAGCCATCCGGTTCGCCTGCTCCTTCCTCAGTTGAAACGACAGGTTCCTCGGCATCCACCGGGTCGGGACGGACTCGGCCGGTTCCCAAGCCCCACACCGCCACCACGCCCAGCAGCGCGCCCAGAATCGCCGTCCACCACGGGGCCGCCGTCAGGCCCAGCTGCCGCGCCATCGCGCCGATGGGTCCGCCGGGCAGGGTCGCCACCAGCGCGTGCGCACCCGACACCAGCGGAGCGTGCGCAAAGCCCGAGGGCACACCCGACAGCGCCGGGTCCAGCAGCCACGCTGCCGCAGCGTTGGCTTGATTCGCCCAAGTGCCCACGACCAGCCACCGAGCGCCCAAGGCCACCGCCGCGGCCGCCGCCCAGGTGCCGGCTGCCGTCGCCCGCAGCCGGTCGGTGGTCACGACCCGCCACGCGAGGTACAGGCCGCCCGGCACCATCAGCAGCACCGGCGAGGCCAGAAAGCCCGCCAGCGCGACGGCGACACCGGAAGCGACGACCCACGGCACCGAGGCATCGCGCAGCCCCCGACGCAGCAGCCAAAGCGACAAAAGCGCGCCCACGCCCGCCAGCGAACCGCCGTCGACCCGGAAGCCGCCGTCGATGCCCAGCGGCGCCATCGCGAGGATCAGCCCCGCCAACAGCCCCGGAATCGCTCCCCACCCAGCCACGCGGGCGAGGCCGACGGCCAGCAGGGGCAGCGCCAGCTCGAGCAGCAGTGTGGGCACGCGGGTCAGGGACGCGGCGCCGCCAGAGATCATCGTCCAGCTACTGTGGAACTGGGCCACGGGTTCGGCGGAAGGCCCGTTGGCGGCCAGTCCCCACGCAGCGGCCACTTCCCCCGGCGCCAGGTCGGCCGAGAACAGCGGAACGGCGCGGATCGCCAGTGTCACAAGCAGCACGCGAATCAACAGCGTCCGCAGGTCCTTGGGATGGATCGTCATGGCTTCTCTGGGGTTAGGCGACGTCGGCAGAGCCGGCCGGGGCTCGGCGCGGCCAGAGGGTAGCGGTGGGATCGGGGCGGGGCAAGGGCACTCCGCACGACCGGCGCGTTGGGGGTCGTGCGCGGTGTCGTCGAATCTGGCAAGCTGGGCGTCCGGCGACCGCCACGGCCGCTACTTGGAGCGTTTCGCGTGACTCACGTGCCCCTTCAGGACCCGGTCGCCATGGACCCCGAAGGCCAGCGTCTGCTGCAGCGGTTGCCGGACTGGCTGCCGGACCGCAGCAAACCCGCCGTGCTGGTGACGGTCTTCGCGGTCGATGGCTCTGCGCCCCGGCAAGTGGGGGCCCGACTGCTGGCCCGCGGCGGCAAGCTGCTGGCAGGCACCATCGGCGGAGGGCATCTCGAAGAGCAGGCCGTGCGCGACAGCCTGCGCCTGGCCGAAGGTGCGCTGGAGGCCGACGACGCCGATGCGCCAGCCGAAGCTGCGGTCGAAGTTCAGGTCGAGGCGGACTCGGAGGGCCATCACGCCCGCTTGAACCGCTATCCGCTGGGTCCGCAGCTGGCGCAGTGCTGTGGCGGCGTCGTGTGGCTGCACTTTCAGGCGGTCGACACGCGCAAGGCCCGGCAGATCTCCCAGCAGATCCTTGCCTTGGAGGCGACGGGCGGCACCTACGAGACCCGGTTCGGACAGGGCGCTCTGCGCGAGCGGCCGACGCCGGTCCCCGTCGTGCTGCTGTGCGGCGCGGGCCACGTGGGCGCGGCACTGGCTCGGGTGCTGCAGCCGCTGCCGTGGCGGGTGATCGTGCTGGACGCGCGCCCGGACTGGGCCGACCCGATGCGCTTTCCGCTGACGACCGAGATCGCCTGCACCGAACCTCTGCGACTGCTCGCGGCTTGGGGCTGGCTGGGCCCCGAGGCGCAGCAGAGTCTGGCCGCAGCCAAGGCCTCGACTTTGGGACGGATCCCGCCGGCCCCGCCGCCGCAAGCGACCCACGCGATTGTGATGACCCACGACCACGCCCTGGACCGCGAGATCGTCGATGCGCTGCTGCATGTGCCTGTGCGAACAAAGGATCCGGCGGCGGCGCTGGCCTATCTGGGCATGATCGGCTCGAAGACCAAGGTGGCGACCCTACAGCAGCGGCTGCGGCGACGCGGCACCGACCCCGAGCTGCTGGCCCGGCTGACGGCGCCCATCGGCCTTCACATGCCGGACGGGCGGATGCTGGGGGGCAAGCTGCCGGGAGAGATCGCGATCAGCGTGGCGGCCCAGCTCCTCAGCCTGCAATAGCCGTTCCCGCTACTGCTCCCAGCCGTCCTTGGCCGTGTCCAGATCGTCGACGTACTCAAGGCCGGCCGGCAACGCGAGCGAGTTGTTCCAGAAGGCCAGGATGCAGGCGCGCAGGTCGTTCCACTGCGGCGTCGAACCCGCGACGAAGATGACCGTACTGGTCCGGTTGCCGGGAATCGACAGCGAGAAGTTGTTGGCATCGTTGGCATAGTAGTTGCTACCGGGACACCACGTGTTCGCGCCGTTGACGGACACGCTCGCCCGATCCTCGTCAACCCAAGCCGTCATGAAGGTGTAGACGTTCCAGGTGATCGCGTTGGCCGTGGTGTTCTTGATGCGGAACAGCACCGCCGCCTTGTGCGAGTTGGTGCTCGAGTACGACTTCCACTCTTCGGTCCAGACGTTTGCGTTGTAGCCGCCGTAGCCCTTCCGAGTGAAGAACGACCGCTGCACCTCGCGACTGGAGCTGATGTTTGACGCACAGGCGTTGCCGTCCGTCCAGGTTGACGGATTCACCCCACCGTAGACGTCGGTCCGGTTGCTCATGAACCAGTCGCCATGGTTGTTCGCATAGGTGCTGAAGTTGATCCAGCGGTAGACGACCGGCTTGACGGTCGTCGAGTCTACCGTGGTCACCTTGCCGTCGACCTTGAGGTCACCCTTGATGTAGGTCGCGCCGTCCACGATCAGGTCGCCCTTGATCTGGATCTTCTTGCTCGACAGGGTCTGCAGGTTGACCGACCACTTGACCACCTGGCCGTCGGTGGTGTTGTTGAGGAACGCGGTGTCGATGATCTTCAAGCGCCAGGTGCCCTTGGGGTTCTTGCCGACCCAGTAAGTCAGGTCGCCCGAAACGGTCTTGGTGGGGTCGGGGTACGAGGTCTTGATGCCGTCGCCCTTCTTGCCACCCTTGTTGTACAGCACGTATTCCTGATTGGCCGAGTCATACAGCGAGACCTGCACCGCTGAGATGTCCGAGTTGGCCAGCTCGACCGACACCGTCAGCTTCTGGGCCAGACCCACGTCGCCGACCACGATCTCGGAGAAGCCGCCAATCGGGTTGTTGTCGGGGATGGGCAGGGCGGCCGCCGAGCTAAAGACGTCGGTGAACTGGTTCCAGATCAAGCCGTTGGAGACCTCGTCGATGGCGTCGGCGGGCAGACCGGTGGGGTCCATCGCCTGCACGCACTCGTAGCTGCCGTCGGCCTTGAGGCCCTTGATCACCAAGCCGGTGCCACAGGTGGCGTCCAGCTTGGCCAGGGTCGGCGCGCCCGTGAGGTCAGCGTAGTTGCCCGAGGTGGCGACGGCGGCCAAGTCGGCGGCCTTGGCGAACACCGAGGTGTCCGGCGCGCCGATCAGGTCGGCGTAGGCGCCGGTCGAGGCGACGTCAGCCAGCGAGGCCGTCTTGGCGTATGCCGACAGGTCGGGCCCGCCCTGCAAGTCCGAGAACTTGCCGGTGGTGGCGACCGTGGCCAGCGAGGCGGTCTTGGCATAGGGCTGCAGGATGCCGGCGTCGAGCTGGGCGGCGGTGATGCAGCCCGAGCAGTCCAGCGTCTCGGCAGCCGATGCGCGCAGCGCAAACATCGCCGAGCGCAGCGGCTTGCGCGGCAGCTCGGGGTCGTTGCCGATCTTCATGGCCAGAAAGCCCTGACCGGCCAGCGCCTCGAGCACGTC
>CAJBNH010000194.1 GCA_903955385.1 uncultured Myxococcales bacterium
CGGCGACCGCGGTGTCGAGCTGCGGATTGGCCACTCCCGCGAGTGCTCCCAAGGCGTTGTCGATGCCCCCCGAGCAGTTGTTGGCGGGGGCACACGTCGCGGTGTTGTTGTCCAGGTCCAGACCCTCGCCGGGCTTGCCGCCGTTGCCGATGAGGACGGACCAGAGCTTGGTCGCCTCCTTCGAAAACGATGGTGTACACGAGCACTGCCCCTTGCCCTTGCAGACCCCGGCGACACACGCATCGTCTTGAGTGCATGGACTTCCGTCGTCGCAGGGGCCGCCGGCGACCGCGGAGTGCACACAACCCTTGGACGGATCACACGCGTCGGTCGTGCACGGGTTGGCGTCGGAGCAGGAGGCTGCTTTGCCCTTGCAGGCACCCTCCGCGCACGTGTCGCCCTGTGTGCAAGCGTTGCCATCGCTGCACACGGCCGTGTTGAACGAGTAGTTGCATCCGCCCGAGGCCGGGTCGCACAGGTCACTGGTGCAGGAGTCGCCGTCGTCGCAGATCGAGACCTGTCCCACGCAGCACGGGTTCTGGGTGGCGAGGTGATAGCAGCCGAGCAAGGGCTCGCACACGTCGATGGAGCAAGTGTTGCCGTCGTCGCACGAGGTGGGCTCCCCCGCCACGCACGCACCTTTCGCGCACACGTCACCGGTCGTGCAAGCGTTGCCGTCACTGCACTCGACGGTTGACGCGGTCACCACGCAGCCCTGCCCGGGGTTGCAGGTGTCGTTTGTACAGGGGTTGGCGTCGTCGCAAGTGACGGGCTGGCCGATGCAGTCCCCGGCGATGCAGTGGTCGCCCTGGCTGCAAGCGTCCTCGTCGTCGCAGGTCGGCTGCCCAGGAAGTGCAACGTAGCCACAGCCGGTTTCAGGCAGGCACGCGTCGGCCGTGCAAGGCAGCCCGTCGTCGCAAGTCACTGGCTCGCCGAGACACTGGTGGGCCTTGCAGACGTCGCTGATCGTGCACGCGCTACCGTCATCGCACGGACTTCCGTCAACAAGAGGCGTCCAATGATAGGGGTCGATGTCCGGGACGGCGACGGCACAAGTGTTGTCAGGGTCCTTGGCACCTGACGTGTGGCAAGTACCGTTGATGAAAGCAAATCCGGGCTTCAACACCCATTCGCAAGTGCCTAGCACGCAGGAGTCGGTCGTGCAGGCGAGGCCGTCGTCACAACTCGCGACCTTGTCCGCACTGCAGGGCTTGGGGGCTGCATCCGCGACAACATCGGCTGCAACGTCCTGGGGCACGTCGGCGTCCGTCGCGGTTGCGTCGAAGGAAGCGTCGGCGTTGTCAGTCGGCGCGTCGGTGGCAGGCGTGTCGTCGGTGAGGTCGTCGCCGCATGCCGCCAACACCGCGACCGCCGCGCAGGCCAACCAGAGCTTCAGAGGGGTGGGGGGGAGCGTGCTCATTTCAGCGTTCCCTCCACGATCGAGTTGCCTTGGACGCGCTTCACGTTCTTCGGGTCGATGGCAATTCCTGTGCCGGGAGGCAGGCCCGGCATCGTGCCGCTGAGGTCGATGACCGGCAGGGGGAAGGAGCCAAGCGCGCCCTGCCCCAGAGCGGCGACGATGCCTCCAATCAACTGATCCGCCACGAGCTTGGCGATGACCCCCTCGGAAGCGACCAGCGAGTCCTGCAGCACGTTGACTTCGATGTCGACAGACTCGACCTTGGTCAACTGGACCCCGATGGAGCCCTGCTGGGCGACGATGTTCACGCCAGCGGTGAACGTCGCGAACAACACGACATCCATCTTCTGACCGAACAGGTCCATCGTCGCATCGACCCTGAAGTCGCCGATGTGGGCCTTCAAGGCTCCGGCCGGATTGCAGTCGTCCATCGTGGGGGCCAGCATCGCGCTGACCTTCATGTTCAAGTTGCTGATGCCGTATTGCCCCAGATCGACGTTGCCGAGCAGCGACGCCGGGACCGGGAACTCGAACAGGCCGCCGATCCAGGAGGCGTAGAGCAACTCGTTGAACGCGTCGTCCGCCACCGCCAACTCCAGCGGGGCCGCGCGTGGAATGACCAGAGTCTGGATGCCGGTGCCGCAGCCGATGCGACTGGGCACACCGAGGTTGTCGAATGAATTCGCCTTGGTCGAGAACGCGCGTGAGCGAAGGAAGAAGGCTCCACCGTCGGCGGCAAAGTCGATCTTCGCCGCGTCGGTCGCCAAGTCGACCTTCACCTTGCCGCCGGAACCGTCGAGCTTGGGGATTTCGAATGCGAACGAAAAGGCGAGAGCGCTGAACGCCGTGCCCAAGGCTGGTTCGAGAGCGGCCGCGACCTGTTGCTGAAAGGCCTGCTCGATATTGCCGACGAAAAGACCGGTCATGGCGTTGATGATGGGCGAGAGCAACCACCCGAGGATACCGTCGATGCTGATGGAAATGCCCTGGATGTCGACCGTCGTGTTCTGCATCTTCGCCGCGACCTGATGCGAAGGAGTGACCGACAGTACGACGTCGGTGGCGATGACGATGGCTGTCATGTTCAAGGTGCCCGTAGCGCTAGGTGCGTACCAGACCTTGCTCTGAGCGTTGAGGTTTGCCTTCGGCTTGGCCAAGGTCGCGACCATTCGCAGACCACCGCTTTGGGCCTTCAGCGTCACCTTCGCTGGCTCGTGCGTCAGGTTGTTGATGAAGACCTTGTACTGGTCGTTCTCGAACGCTGGCTGAGGCAAGAGCGCATTCAAGTTCATCGACTGCAGGTAGAGCTCGAAGATGGTCGCCAAGTCGTTGGGGGGCAGCGAGTGGTTACCGTCGTCGATGACTCCCTGACTCAAGAAGTAGCCAAGGCCCGGGTCGACGATGCCGGTCGCGGGGTCCTCTTTGGTCGGCTTGAAGTACTTGCTCGACCACAAGAACGCCTGAACGCGCTTCTTGCTCGAGCCCAGCACGTCCGTTGCCTCGAACACGAGTGTGTTGCCCCCCGGCTTGGCCATCAGCGGAATGGAGAACGCCCCGTCCGCCTGAAGTGCCACCGGCTTGCCACCGAACATGAAGGATGTGATGGCGCCGGCACCGCTGGTGACCTTTCCCGTAACCTGCAAGATTGGGCTGTTGCCTTGCAGTGTTGCCGCGCGAGGAGGGAACGTGACGTCGATCTTGGGGCGACAGTCGTGGGACGACACGACGGCGTGCTTGCAGCCGGACTTGGGGTCGCAGGAGTCGGTGGTACACGCGTTGCCGTCGTCGCAGTTCACCGCCGCACCAACGCACTTGCTCTGGCTGCAGATGTCAGCTTCGGTGCACGCGGTGCCGTCATCGCACAAGTCGTCGTTGGGCATGTTCGAACAGCCGGTCGCCGGCAGGCACGCGTCGTCGGTGCAAGTGTTCGCGTCGTCGCACTTCAGCAGGCTGCCGCCAGGGACGCACTTGGCCGCGGAACAGGCATCCCCGAGCGTACACGCGTTCTTGTCGTCACAAGGCAGCTGATTGGGCACGTGGGCAACACCGGTCTTGGGGTCGCACGCATCGTCGGTGCACGGGTTGCCGTCATCGGTAACTGCGGGTGCGCCGAGGCACGCTCCGTTGATGCACATGTCCCCGAGCGAACAGGCGCTGCCGTCGTCACAGGGAACGGAATTGAAGGGGTAGACGCAGCCAAGCTTGGGGTCACAGGTCTCGTCCGTGCATGGATTCGAGTCCGCACACATAGGTGCTAAGGACTTGAGCACGCAACCCTGCTTCTGGTCACAGAAATCTACGGTGCATACATTGTTGTCGTCGCAGTCGACCGGCCCCCCGCCGGTGCACTTTCCACCAACGCAAATATCGGTCTCGGTGCATGGGTTTGCGTCATCGCATGGAGATGAGTTGGTCTGGGTCGAGCACCCCACTGCTGGGTTGCAGACGTCGCTTGTGCACACGTTGCCGTCGTCGCAATCAAGCGCCGACAATCCGGCCGCACACTCGCCGTCGACGCAAAGGTCTCCGACGGTGCAGATGTTGGCGTCGTCACACGTCGCTTCTGCCGGCAAGTGAATACAATCTCCGGCCTCGCCGCAGCCATCTGCCGTGCACGGGTTTGCGTCATCGCACGGCTTGTCGACGGCCACGCACGTGCCCCCGACGCAGCGATCTCCTTGCGTGCATGGGTCCCCGTCATCACAAGGCCCTGTACCAACGGCAGTCCATTCAGTGCGCGACGCGAGCACGATGCAAGCCATGCATAAGTTGCCGGGCATCGGCGCCATGTTCTGAACGCAGCTTCCGTTGATGTCGCACTGGTCCCACCCGCATGTCTGGAGAACATCGAGGGTTTCCACGACCGGCAAGTCCATCGCTCCGTCCGGTCCCAGGTCTCCGGTCACGACGTCTGCCGGTGGACCGTCGGGGACCGTGTCCGTGTCGCCCGGGAGACTGTCCGACGAGCACCCAGCTGCTGCAAGGACGAGTTGCGCGCCGAAAGCAAGGATGCAGAAGCGCTTCTGCCCGATGAGAAACGGTGAAAACTTCACGGTAACCCCATTCGGCGGGAATCAGGTGTCAGGACGAAGCGATGAACGGTGACCGCCTCAGACCGTCGAGTGTACGCGGCCGCAAGGTCATTCGGAAGGGCGGCGGCGAACGAGACCAGAGGTCAAGACTCGCCTGGACGCCCGCGCAACCGTTGTCCTGCGTCCAACAGCAGCGCCTGCAGGGCAAGTCTGGCATTTGGATTCAGCACCATGCGTTCCTCAAGGCGTTGGCAGGCGTCGATCACCGCCATGATTTGACCAACGTCGGCACGCTGAACCAAAGCCGAAATTGCCGCTGCATGGCGAACGTGCGGCAGGGTCTGCACCTCGATGCCTCCGGCCACCAGCACGGCATCTCGCAGCACCGCGCGAATCACGTCCAAAGTCCACTGGAGTCCGTCTCGGGTCAAGTCAGCGCGAGCGGACGAACGCGCTGCGGGCTCAGGACTCTCGTCTCCCTCAGAGCCGCCGCCGGCGGCCGTCTCAGCCAGCCGCGCGCCGAGTTGCTCGATGAACGCCGCAGAGTCCGACGAGGGGCCCTCACCCAACGCAAGCGCAAATATTGCCACGAAATCAATAACTTGTATCTTTGCGGGGTCACACAGCGACCTCGCCAGCACCATCGACCCTTGCGCCAAGGCCGCCGCCGTTCGGGCGTCGTGCGGGGTCTTGCCGTCCGCAACCAATAGGTCTGCGATGTCCGTGGGTGAAAGCTCTGCGAACCTCAACACTTGGCAACGCGAGCGGATGGTCTCAAGCAACAACTGCGGCTTGGACGTGACCAGGACGAATACGGTGTTGGAGGGTGGCTCCTCCAGCGTTTTGAGCAGCGCGTTTGCCGCCTCTTCACGCAGCAGCTCAGCAGACTCAACGATGAGGCCCTTGACGCGCCCCACAACGGGGTCGAACCGCAGCCGTCCCAGTGCGTCCCGCACCTGATCGATACGAATCGTCGCGCCGTCTTTCGACAACCGGGCAAGGTCGGGGTGGTCACCTCGCTGCACGGCTGCGCAGGATCGACAACGGCCACACGAATCTTGGTCGCCCGCCTCAGTTCCCAAGCACATGAGACGTGCCAGAAAGGCTTGGGCCACAGTGTCCTTGCCAACCCCTTCTGGACCTTCGAAAAGGTAGGCGTGGCCTGGCCGGCCGCAAGCCGCAAGCTTGTGCAGGGCCGACACTTGGCTCCGATGACCTCGTATCCGACTGAACTGATGAAGGGGCATGGTCTCGCCGAATCGGGCGCGGGCCCGGACGGCGAAGGGTGCGGCCCCGCCGCGATTGGGTCAAGGCTGTCCCGCAGGTGCTAAGGACTTGAGAAAAGTTTCGCATACATTACATGATGTTGCACTGGCACTGGAGGATCGGCGCCACTATTCTGGCTTCCCGTCCGCGGCAAAACTGCGCCCGGAGCGATCATGGGGCATGAGACCACTTCGCCACCTTCCCCCCGGCACTCTTCACGAGATCTCGGCTCGCACGATCGACGGTCGGCACTGGCTGCGACCGACTCCTGCGATCAGGTCTATCGTGGTCGGAGCCATCGCGCACGCACAAGGAAAGTTTGGATTGGAGATCCATGCTCTAGCCGTAATGTCGAACCACCTCCACCTTCTTGTGACTGCGAGCTGCCCGACGCAGGTCGCCCGGTTCATGTCGACGGTCCTCTCTACCATCACGCGAGAGGTCAGTCGGTTGCACAACCGTCGAGGCCGGATGTGGGACGGCCCCTATCACTGCATTCGAATCAGCGCGGAGCCAGCGGCCCAAATTGGCCGACTCTGCTACGTGCTCGGGCACGGTGCCAAGGAGAGAGTGGTGGCAGACCCACGGCGTTGGCCAGGGGCTCACTCGGCGGGGGCGCTACTTGATGGTGCCCCGATGGAAGGAGTTCGCCACCTGCGAACCGCAGAACACGCATCGACCCCGCGGCAGGTCGCAGCAAGACCTGAGCGCTTCCAAAGACGCCTTTCCGTCGTCCACACGCCGCTGCCGTGCCTTGCGGACTTGCCGGAGACCGTTCGGCGAGCACGTATCGCCTCTGCACTGTCCGACTGGCTCGACGTGAGAGGACTTCCTCGCCTCGAACGAACGCCGCCGCCCCACCCCACCGAAACAGTGCAGTCGTGGCGCAGCCCGCGAACGGGAGCTCGCTCGCCCAAGCGTGCGGCCCCTCGGTGTCACGCATCCACGGGCGCTGAGCGCGAGCGACTCGTGGCGGAATACCGGCAGTTTGTAGACGCCTACCGAGTCGCGGCCGCGGACCTGGCCGCAGGACGGGTGGCGGTCTTTCCGCCATGGTGTTTTCCGCCACGGCCACCTGCGTCAACCGCGGGAATCGTTGTCCAAGCTATCTGCTAGAATTTCAGGCGATTGGCAGTGCCTCGATCCGCTGAAGGACTTCCTCCAGACCATCCAAGGCCGCGTCGACGGTTGAGCGCAGAGCCGCCTGTTCCAAGAGAAGCTTGCGCACCGTCTCACCATCTTCATAGTGCTCCGGTTCGGCTTGGAGCCGGGCAATCTCAGCCAGTCGGGCCTCATCGCGCCCGAGCTGTGCTTCCATCCGCTCGACCTGGTCGCGAAGTGGCTTGAGTCGACGTCCGTAGTCGTTTCGCCGCTCGGCCTCCTCGCGCTTGCGGGCCTTGTCTTGGTCGCGCTGCCTGGCTGCATCTGGCTCCCCCTCCTGCAACGCATCGCCGGACTGCGCACGCCCCGCCTCGCGCTCGAAGTCTGTGTCGCCGCGCAGCAACCTCTCAATCAGGTCCGGGTCGCCGCCCCCCTTCCTGTACAAGTACATGTCGTAGTCGCCGAGGTGAAGGGTCGTCCGACCGCCAGGCTCAACTTCGAGAACCTTATTGGCCACCGCATTAATGAAGTACCTGTCATGACTCACAATTACCACGGTGCCAGGGAACTGAGACAAGGCGTTCTCAAGCACTTCCCGACTGGCCAGGTCCAGGTGGTTGGTAGGTTCGTCCAAGAGCAAGACATTGGGCGCGCGCAGCACCATTCTGGCGAGCGCAAGCCGGGCTCGCTCACCACCAGACAGCACGGCCACGCGCTTCTCTACCGACTGCCCGGAAAAGCCCAGCCCCCCCAGCACGCCTCGGATCAGGGGCACGGTCTGGTCCAGAGTCGCCCTGCGCGCTTCTTCGTAGACGGAACTTGTCGACTCCAGCGCGTCCAATTGGTGCTGTGCGTAATAGTCCCTGACCACGCCTGAACCGACCCGAACTTCGCCACCTTGGACGTCGGTGACCCCCGCAAGGACCTTCAGAAGAGTCGACTTGCCGGCGCCATTCGGACCGACGAGCGCTACGCGGTCACCTCGATAGATCGTGAGCCCCAAGTCGGTATAGACGACGTTGTCTCCCCAGCACTTGCGCACGTGAGAGGCGACCAGAACCTCCTTGCCCGTCCGCGAGGGTTCCGGGAAGCGCAGTCCAATCCCTCCTGAGGCACTGTCGATCTCAACGGACTCGAGCCGGGCAAGCATCTTCATGCGTGATTGTGCTTGCTTGGCTTTGCTGGCCTTGGCACGAAAACGCTCGACGAACCGCTCCAAGTGCGCCCGTTGGCGGTCTACGCGCGCTTTCTGCGCCTCGAGCTGCTCTTGTCGGGCACCTCGTCCTTCGAGGAAGTCGTCGTAACCGCCCGGGTACTCGTTCAGTCCACGTTTGGTCAGTTCAACGATATGTGTCGGAAATCTGTTGAGAAAGAACCGGTCGTGACTCACCGCGACCACTGCGCCTTCGTAGGCTTCGAGGAAGGACTCAAACCACGAAAGAGACTCAAAATCGAGGTGGTTGGTTGGCTCATCCAGTAGCAGGACTTCTGGTCGCAAGACAAGCAGTCGCGCAAGCGCAGCTCGCATCAGCCATCCGCCGCTCAGGATGCGCGCAGGCCGATTCTGACTGTGTGCGTCAAACCCCAGCCCGGTCAGAGCCGTCCGTGCACGCGTCTCCAGAGCGTCTCCGCCCAGCAGTTCAAAGGCCGTCCCGGCCCGGTCCAGGTCGGCCAGAGCGCGCTCAGAAGCGGCAAACACCGCGTCGCTGGCCATGCGTTCGTGGACTCCCCGCAGTGCATCCCGAGCCGTCGACCACCCAGGCACGCCGTCGAGGACGGACTCAAGGACAGTGCCCTCCCCCAAGCGTTCGACCTCTTGTGGCAGATACCCAGTCCTGAGGCGCTTGGCACGTACGAGTCCACCGGCATCTGGTTGCAACTCTCCATGGATGATCCGCAACAGCGTGGTCTTGCCCGCCCCATTGGGCCCGACAAGACCGTAGCGGCGGCCGGGACGCAGTTCCCAGTGCAGGCCATCGAACAGCACCTGCGGTCCGAATGACTTGGCAATGCCCTGAATCTGTATCATTTCTCTTCTCGCGGGATGAACCAAACGACGACACGCGGGTCCGCTCAAGACATGTCTTCGTGAGTGCCACGGACACGTGCGGGGGCGGCACCTTCTCACGTCTCGTGGTCCGGGTCACGCGTACTCGGTCAAGGTCAGGCGACGGTCCCATTGATGGTCCCTTTCACATCGCCAAAATCGCTGGAGAATCTCTCTCAAGTGCTTGGGACTTGAGCAAGCTCGTTCGAGTTCACCGAACGTCCTCACGCAACGCCAATCGACCCGGCCCGCCCCCGACTCGTCGCCGCCCCTTGCCCCCGCCCCAATCCCCACCTACCTTACGGGGCCGCGCACCGACCGCTGCGCCAGGATGGCCATGTTCCAGAAGCTGCTCGCCCGCACGTTCGGCACCAAGAACGATCGCGAGCTCAAGAAGATCCGCCCCATCGTCGCCCAGATCAACAGCCTCGAGCCCGCGATCAAGGCCCTGACGAACGAGCAACTCCGCGGCAAGACCGTCGAGTTCCGCCAGAGACTGGCGAACGGTGCCACTCTGGACGACCTGCTGCCCGAGGCCTTCGCCGTCGTCCGCGAGGCTTCGTGGCGAACGCTTGGCCAGCGGCACTACGACGTCCAGATGATCGGCGGCTACACCCTGCACAAGGGCACGATCTCCGAGATGCGCACCGGAGAGGGCAAGACGTTGGTCGCGACCCTTCCGGCGTATCTCAACGCGCTTGCAGGCCGCGGCGTACACGTCGTGACCGTGAACGACTACTTGGCCACCCGCGACTGCGAGTGGATGGGCCAGATCTACCGGTTTCTGGGCATGTCGACGGGCGTGATCACCACGAACATCGACGAGCACGCCCGCCGCGCCGCCTATCAGGCCGACATCACCTACGGGCAGAACAACGAACTGGGCTTCGACTACCTGCGCGACAACATGAAGTACTCGCTGGACGAGTACGTGCACCGCTATCTGCCGACCGCCCACGACGCCAAGGCGGACAAGCTGCTGGCTTACGCGATTGTGGACGAGGTCGACTCGATCCTAATCGACGAGGCGCGCACGCCTCTCATCATCTCGGGTCGAGGCGAGGACACGTCTGAACCGTACCTGCGCGCGAACGCGATCATGCCGTTCCTGAAGCGGGAGGTGGACTACTCGGTCGATGAAAAGTCGCACTCGGTGACCCTGACCGAGAGCGGAGTGGACAAGGTCGAGCACCGCCTGCACATCGAGAACATCTACGACGCCTCCAACATGACGTGGGTGCACTACATCCACGCGGCTCTGAAGGCTCACAACCTCTACCGCAACGAGGTCAACTACCTCTGCGAAGACGACAAGATCGTCATCATCGACGAGCACACGGGTCGCAAGATGCCGGGCCGGCGGTGGTCGGACGGCATCCATCAGGCCATCGAGGCCAAGGAAGGCCTGCCGATCCAGCAGGAGAGTCAGACCCTCGCTACGATCACCTTCCAAAACTACTTCCGCATGTACGAGAAACTGTGCGGCATGACCGGCACGGCGGAAACGGAAGCTGAGGAATTCGCAAAGATCTACAACCTGGATGTGCTGGTCATCCCGACCAACAAGCCGATCGTCCGCAAAGACCACGAAGACATCATCTACAAGACCGAGCGCGCGAAGTTCACGTCGGTGATCGCGCACATCCGCGAAGCGCATGAGCGCGGTCAGCCCGTCCTGGTCGGCACCATCTCGGTCGAGAAGAGCCAGTTTGTCAGCCACTTGCTAGGGCTTGAGGGCATTCCGCACAACGTGTTGAACGCCAAACAACACGCCCGAGAAGCCGACATCGTCGCCCAGGCCGGACGCAAGGGTGCCGTCACCATCTCCACCAACATGGCGGGGCGCGGCACGGACATCGTGCTGGGTGGCAATCCCGAGCTCCTTGCGCGGCGCGAGGTTTTCGCGGCGACCGAGCATCAGGACGTCGACGAAGCCGATCCGCGCTACGTGGAGGTTCTGGAGCGATTCCGGGTCGAGTGCGCGGCCGAGAAGGCAGAGGTGCTCGCCGCGGGCGGCCTGCTCATCATCGGCACTGAACGTCACGAGAGCCGTCGAATCGACAACCAGCTGCGAGGCCGCGCGGGACGTCAGGGCGACCCGGGTGAGAGCCAGTTCTACTTGTCGCTCGACGACGAGCTGATGCGCATCTTCGGGGGTGACCGGGTTCGCAAGATCATGGAATGGCTCAAGATCCCCGAGGATGAGCCCATCGTCGCCAGTTCGGTGACCAAGGCCATCGAAGGGTCGCAAAAGCGGGTCGAGGGCCAGCACTTCGACGCTCGCAAGAACGTGCTCGAATACGACGACGTGATGAATTTGCAGCGCAAGTCAATGTACGCGCTGCGTCGCCACGTGCTGTCCACGGAACAGACCGCTTCGCTCGTGACCGACGCGATCGCTTCGGTGGTCTACGCGGCCGTCGACCGCTTCTGCCCCGATGGCGTCAAGGCCGGGGACTGGGATCTCGAGGGGCTGGAGGAGGGGATCTTCCAGTTGACGCAAGTGGATCTCGACCTCGCTGACGTGGGACGCGACTTCGACAAGATCGAGCTGGCGGTGACAAAGGCGTTGCAGACCGAGTTCCAGGACCGCCGCGCCCGACTGGTCGAGCAGATCGTGCATACCATGCCGGTTCCTGTGGTCGACGGCGTCCCGGCCGAGCCGGACCCGACCCAGGCTGAGTCGCATTGGGCGTACTACGAGCGCGAGGCCTACTTGCGCGGCATCGACACGCTCTGGCGCGAACACCTGCAAGTCATGGAGGGGCTGAAGGAAGGCGTGTACTTGGAGGCCTACGCTCAGAAGGACCCCAAGCTCATCTACAAGAAGCAAGGCTACGAGCTGTTCAAGGGCCTGATCGAGCGCATCGAGACGCAGCTGGTCGACTCGATGTTCCACGTGGAGATCAAGAGCAGCCGCGAGCTCGAGCGCATCAAGCAGGAGGCCGAGGCTCGGCGCGCCAAGGCCCAGCGCAACCTGCGGGAAGTGCACGCGGAAAGCGCCGCGCTTGCTGAGGCTCGTCAGGCCGGCCGCAACCTCGCATCCCAAGTCCGCCTTCGTCCGCAGCCTGTCGCCACTGTCGGGTCCGCTGACGGCGAAAGCGAGGCTGGAGCCCAGGGTGAGGGGGCTGCCGACACTGCCGAGTGGAATGGTGCTGCGTCCGCACGCGTCGAGACGTACCGCCGCGACCGGCCAAAGGTCGGCCGAAACGACCCGTGCTGGTGCGGAAGCGGTAAGAAATACAAGAAATGTCACATGGCGGCCGACGAAAGTCAGACATCAGCCTAAAGTCCCCGCTGGGTGTGTTCCGCCCCGGACGCGGCAACGTCTTGCTGCGATGGGTTGGCCGCGCGAGCGACCTTTGCTAGCGT
This sequence comes from uncultured Myxococcales bacterium, assembly GCA_903955385.1. Lineage (GTDB taxonomy): Bacteria > Myxococcota_A > UBA9042 > UBA9042 > UBA9042 > CAJBNH01. Next base: position 12,239 of record CAJBNH010000194.1, read on the forward strand.
CAGCGCTCCACGGACCGTGGTTGCGTCACGGGCTGGAAGGGAGCGCGGCTTGGCAGACGTGTACGGCAACCGTTACGAGGTCATCGAGCGCGTCGGCGACGGCGGCATGGCGACCGTGTACCGGGGCATCGACCGCGTCCTCAAGCGAGACGTCGCCATCAAGGTCATGCACCCGCACTTGGCGGACCGCAACGACGCGCGCGCGCGATTCAACCGAGAAGCCCACGCCATCGCCCGGTTGCATCACGGCAACATCGTCGATGTCTACGATTTCTCGGTCGGCAGCGACGAGCAGGCCTTTCTGGTCACCGAGTTTGTGCACGGCGAGACACTATCGCGATTCGTGGAGGACCACGGCCCGTTTCTGCCACAGGCCACCGCCCTGGTGGGACACGCGCTGGCAGGAGCATTGGCCCACGCCCACGCCTTCGGCATCGTTCATCGCGACATCAAGCCTGACAACCTCATGATCTCGCGAACCGGCGAGCTCAAGCTGATGGACTTCGGCATCGCGACCGCTCTGGACCTCGAGCACATGACGACGACCGGAGCCATCGTGGGCTCGCCCGCGCACATGGCTCCCGAACAGATCGAGGGAGGGATGCTGGACCAGCGGTGCGACGTCTTTGCTCTGGGGACGGTGCTGTACTACCTCGTAACGCGAAAGCTGCCGTTCTCGGCCCCGAATCCTCACGCGCTGTTCCGCTTGATCCTCGAGGCTCGGTTCGACCCTCCCAGCCGCCACAACCCAGCCGTAGACAAACAGTTCGAGGCCATCATCTCGCGCTGCCTCGCGCGCCACCCTGCGGACCGGTATCCGAACATGCTCGCCTTGCAGGAGGCGTTGGCAGCCTATCTCAAGCACTTCCGAATGTCGGACGTCTTGGGGCTGCTTGCGCGTTTCCTCAAAGCGCCCGAGGTGTTTCAGTTCGACCTGCGACCCTCGATCGTGCAGATGCTGACGACCGAAGGGGATCGCCATGCCGAGCTCGGCCAGCTCGCGCTTGCGATCGATGCCTTCAACCGCGCGTTGGCCGTCGACCCCGAGGCCGAGCAGCCCAAGGTCGCCCTCAACCTGCTCTCCAGCCGCAGCAAGCGACGACGCCAATACCGTCAGATGCTGCGCGCGGGGGCGGTGACGGTGCTGGCGGTGGGTGTGGCCTGGCTGACGGTGCAGTTGCTGACCGCCCCGGAGCGGGTGGTGTCGCCCACGACCCTGCCAAGCCCACGAGCACAAGCGACTCGTGCCGTTGCGCTGCAGAAAGCAACTTTGCCCAGCGGCTCTCCGAGTGTCATTCCGGCCGCCCTGCCCGCTTCGCCCACGGTGGCGACCGTACCTGCCGCACCCGCTGCAGAGGGTCTGACCAACGGCGCGGAATCGGCCCCGGCGGTTTCCCCAGACACCCCGGTCCGACGGGAACCGCGCCGTCCGTCCGAGCGTCAGGTCGTTCGCCCCGATTCAGGCCAGGTCGGTGGCGATGGAAAAGCTCCGACAACGACGATTCCGGTGCAGCTGGGCTGTGTTCCCGCCTCAGGCATCCTGACGTTTCAGGGAGAGGTCGCCCCGGGCATTCGGCGCGTGCAACTGGAGCCGGGTGCCTACGTCTTCGAGTGCCGGTTCAGCGAACTGGTCTGCCCGGGCTGTAAACCTGTGGTGCGCCACTTCCAAGTGCCGACGACAGCCCCGAAAGACAAACTGATCATCAAAGGGCACTTCGCCGACGCCGATCGGACCGGGCCCTGACGCGGACTACGCGTGCGGAAGGCGGTGGAGCCGCTCCAACCTCGCTTCCCTCCTGCGCTTTCCTTCACCGAACCGATGCTCGTCCAGTTCGTTGCTCAGCAGCAGCGGCGGAACTTCTTTGGGCTCCCCGTTCTCGTTCACCGCGACGAATGTCACATACGCGGTGTTTGAGTGTTCGCTCGACCCGTCGCGACGCTCGCGTGTCACCTGTACCTCGACCTCCAGCGACGTGCGGCCGGCAAACGTGACGCGCGCGCGAATGTTGACCACTTCACCCAAGCGAATCGGGGTGATGAAGTGCACTTCATCAAACGCGACCGTCACGCAGACCGCCCGCGCGTGACGTCCAGAGCAGATGCCGGCGGCAATGTCGATCCAGCCAAGGATCGTCCCACCGAAGCAGGTTCCAAGGGCGTTGGTGTGCTGGGGCAACACGAGTTCGGTCATCTGGACCTGACTCTCGTCAGGATGGCGGGGGGCTAGCATGGACACCTCAGGTGCATGGCACCTTAGAAATAGCACTTCGTATCTAAAGGAGAATTTCGAGCCCCGTGAATTCGCGCTTAGCGTCGAGGCGACCGAAAGGTGCGCGACCTCTGTCATCGCGTCAAGGTTCCCACCTATGATGGCAATACTTGTGCCCGTTGGCGGGTTGTCACGTCGGCAGGTGGACAAGCCAAGCACCGATGCGCTATCTCGGCCGCCTTGGCCACCACGGCCCCAGCAGGAAGACTCGCATGTCCGTCGCCGTGATCCGCCGCGAACTTGACGCTGCCGATGTTGACACTCGTGCCCGTGGGCTGCGTCGCTTGTCGCTATACTGCGGCACCAGTTCGGTCGACAACCGTCGCCCAGCCGACTTCGCAGAGCGGCGCGCGAGTCTCGCAGACTGCGAGGCCAAGTTGTTTGACTTCGCGCACGGCGAAGACGAGGTCATGCGCGAGCTTGCGGCCGACGCGTTGGGCGCCTGGCTGGGGGACCGGGCCTTGGCCGTCTTACTCGAGCTGGCCTCCGACCCGGTGGAGCGAGTGCGGGCTTCGGCGATTGGCGCCCTGGAGGGGTGGCCTGACGACCCTCGCGTGCTCGACGTGCTCTTGAACGCCTTGGACGCTCCACGCTGGACGGTGAGGATGCGAGCCGCCCGTGCGCTGGCGCCGTTCCAGAACCCACAGGCGGATGATGGTCTGCTCGAGGCTCTGGTGGACCCGGACAGCTATGTCAGGTCCGGTGCGTGCGACGCCCTGCAACAACGCGACCCCGCTCGCTATCTCGATCGCCTGCGAAAAATGAGCGACTACCCGGCACCGCACCTGCTGGACGCAGCGATGGACCTGCTGGGGGCCGTCGGAACCGCTGAGGACGCGAAGTTCCTCGAGAAGGCGGGCTCCTGGCTCAACCTGTCCCAGCCCGGTTTTGTTCGCAGTTGGGCCCGCAAGGCCGCCCGCACCATCCGCAAGCGACAGCGCAGCTGATCCGCCCACCAGTACGGAGACTCCTTGGACGCCTTCTTCACGCAAGCCACCCAGTTCTTCGCCACACTCGACATCGTTGCGGTGTGGGGGATCTGCCTTGGCGTACTGCTGTTGTGCGGCATGGGCCTGCCGATCCCGGAGGACATCACGCTTGTCGTGATGGGCTACATGACGTGGCTGCTTGTGCCTGCCCACGCACAGCCCGGACCTGTGGTGCACGTCGCTGGCGCGGTTGCCGTCGGTCTGTTGGGCGTGCTGGCCGGCGACGCACTCATGTTTACCTTGGGACAACGCCTGGGCATACGACTTATCCACCGCTGGCCGTTCCGGTCGATCCTGGGCCACGGCCGCGACCAGCGCGCGCGGGAGTTCCTGGCAAGCCACGGTCCCAAGGTGTTGTTCAGCGCCCGGTTCATGCCCGGTCTGCGCTCGGTGGTGTTCTTCACCAGCGGCACACTCGGCATTCGGCTCAGAACCTTCCTGTTCTACGACGGACTCGCCGCTTTCGTGTCGGTGCCCGCGCTGGTGCTCTCCGCTTGGTACTGGGGCGAGGAGATCCAGACGGTCATCGAACACGCGCGCAAGGCCGAGAACGGCATCCTCGCCATCCTCCTTGCGTTGCTGCTGTTTTTCGTGGGCAAGGCCTGGTGGTCACGACGACGCCAGCGCCAGCAAGAGGCCCAGCAGCCCCCGAACTGACGTTGCCCACGTGTGGGCCGCCTGCAGCCAAGAACCGCCGCTAGCGTCGAATGTGATGGCCCCTGGAGGGGTCAGGACTGCGCCTTGCGTTGGGCAAACGCGTTCAGTCCGGCCTGAATGATGGCGACCGAACGCTCAAGCTTGGCCGTCTCCAGAACATACGCCGCGCGTATCTGATTGCTCCCGGCCCCGGGGGTCTCGTAAAAGCCGTCCCCCGGCGCAAGCATGACCGTCTCGCCGCCCAGATCGAACTCCCGCAACATGAAGATGCAGAACTCCTCGGCATTCGCGACCGGCAGACCCGCCATCAGGTAGAAGGCGCCCGCTGGCGACCGTACGGTCACGCCGGGAATGCGCTGCAGCCCCTGCACCAGCACGTCACGACGACGACGGTATTCGTCGATGGCGCTTCGAAGCTCGGTCTCAGGCGTCGCAAGCGCGGCCCAGGCTGCCAGCTGATCCACGACGGGCGGAGACAGCCGGGCCTGAGCAAACTTCAGGCACGCCGCATAGATCTGCGGATTGCGGGTAACCATGCAGCCCACACGGGCTCCGCACGCCGAGTAGCGCTTGGACACCGAGTCGACCATGAACGCCACGTCGTCGAGCCCCGGCTGAGCGAGCACTGAGGGAGCGACCTTGGCTCCACCGTCATAGACGAAGTCGCGATAGACCTCGTCACACATGAAGTACAACCCTCTCTCCACACACAGCTTTCCCAAGTCCGCCAGCTCTTGCGCCGACAGCATCGCGCCCGTCGGATTGCCCGGGGTCGACAACAGAACCGCCCGCGTCCGAGGTCCGATGGCCTCCCGCACCCGATCGAGCGACAATTGAAACCCTTCTGAAGCGTGGGTGGGGATCGGCCGGACATTGACGCCCAGAAGGTGCGCAAACCCCTTGTAGTTCGGATAGAACGGCTCGGGCACCAGCACTTCGTCATCGGGGTCGCAAGTCGCTGCGATGCCAAACTGCAGGGCCTCAGAACCGCCAACGGTCACCAGAATCTGCGAGGGCGCAATCGGGGCTCCACCGGCCGCAGCGCCCAGACCGTTGTAGTAGTCCGCAAGGGCCTTGCGGTATCCAAGGGAGCCTTCCGACACGCCATAGGCCAACACTGGCTCCTGAAACGTGCGGTAGGCGTCCAGCACCGCACGCGGCGTCGGGATGTCGGGCTGGCCGATGTTCAGATGGTGAACGTGCACGCCGCGTTGGCGTGCGAAGTCGGCATGGGGCGCAAGGCGGCGAATTGGGGAAGCGGGCGCCTGCTGGCCACGAAGGGAGGGAACGGGGGGGGGCATCGCAAGACCTCCAGCCAAACGACACGGCCGAGTCACCAGAGCCTGACGCACGAAGCGCGCAACGGCAAGGGTTCCACCAGAAGGCAAGCGTGGCGAAAACGGGCGGTGCGGGCGATTCATGCGTGTGGGGGACGGCGAAGGCTCTGCAAGAACACGACAAAGTCGCGGCGCACGTCGAAGCTCAATCGGACTGTGGCGATGGTGCGGTCCTGTTCGACCAGCTCGCCCCAAAGCGTCGTCGCGCTCGCAATCGGCCGCATCAGGCGCACGTGCTTGGCACCTGAGAACCGCAGCAGACGCCCGTCGGCGGTCGCAAACTCAAAAGCGTAGGTCAGGTGCCGGGGAGCGCGCGCCTCCAGCCGCAACTCGCCTTGGACAGTAGCGGCGGTGGCAAGGCCATCGAAGGTCGCCGTGCCCGAGAGCTCACCCCGGGCAGCTTGGAGTTTTGCCCCCGACCTGCTGAGCCGAATGGACAACACCACCTCGCAAAGGCGCGCCTCGTCCGGACGGTCGACAGGAAACCAGCTGCCGCGCAAGGTCTCTTGGAAAGTCACGCTCACGGTGGGGCTCCGGGGGCAGCGGTCGGTCCGCCGTCGGTCGGGGGCGTGGCATCTCGAACCTGTCGCACTGCTTGGGTCAGGCGCTCCAAGTCCAAGGGGCCCGTGTAGAGGCGGTCGCCGACGTAGATCACAGGGTCGTCAGCCATGTCGAGCCTGACGGACAGATCCGCGGCCAGTCGAGCCACGGCACCCGTGGAGGGGGCGTCGATCCCGTTCTGAAACGCTCGCTTGGGCAGCCGCAGCTTGCGGACGAGACGGCGGATCACGCTCCAGTCGTTCGGATGTGACGACGCAAACAGTCGCTCTGCCATCTCCAGGCCCTTGCCGAGACGAGCTGCGACGGCAAAGGTGGCGCCCGACGCCGTCACGCCCGGCTCCGCGTGCGAGATACATGAAGCCATGTGCAGGCGAATCGGCAGGTCGGGCGAGTCGACCAGCGGCCGCAAGAGCCGAAAGGCCTCGCGCGAACCTGGACCGGTGAAGTCCACGAACAGGTAGACAGGAACCCCGGTTCCGAATGCCGGCAACGGCGACAAGTCGCCCAACGCCTCGGGCTCGCTCAAGTCGGTCGAGGCCACCGCGGCACTGGGGTCGCCGCCGCTGGTTCGCGGCACGGACAGTCCTGTTCTTGTGGACGAATCGGCAACCGTTGCCGCAGCAGCTCCTGACCGCCAAGCGGCAAAGGGCGCCAGCAAGTCCGGTGCGTGCCGCTGCAGGCCCCGCAGCTCTGTGCCTCCAGAGGCGTCTGCCTTGCGGTAGTCCTCGTTCGATTCCTCCAGAGCAACTTGCAGGGCGCGCTGCAACGCCTCAGGCGGCGGCAGACCTGACAGCGGGCGACCGCTCAGGAACGCCATCGGCGCCGCGCGAACTCCCAGAGCCAACGCGGCCTGACGGTCCCGGTCAACTTCCCGTGTCACTGTCGAACTCTTGGCCTGTTCCGCCAGCTCGCGCGGGTCGATGCCCACCGACGCGACGGCGCGGGCCACCGCCGGACTGTCCAGCACCGGCTCTCGCAACAGCGCTTCGACAAAGGCGATCTCGAGTCCCCGCGACCGCAGCGCCGTCGCCGCCCTGGCCGGTTGTCCGCCAGCGTCGAGAGCCACAGCGGGAACGTAGTGCAACACCAACAGCCCGCGCGGCACGTCCTGCAAGGCATCGCGGTAGAGGCGAAAGGCCTCCCGACTGTCAGGAGCCTGCAGGTCCAGAAACAGCCGGACCGTGACAGACGCCTGCCCCAACGCCAACCCCGGCCACAGGGCCGAGATCAGCGAGCATGTCCACCAGAGGATGAGCAGGCGTTTCCGCATCCGACGCCACCTTCCCAAGCTGCACGAAGGGCGTGGTCAGCGTAGGGGGCGGGCGGTCAAAGGGCAAGATTGTGGGAAGGAAGCAGAGGAGCGACTAGCGGGTGCCGAGCAAGCGGCGAACGGCCGAGCGGAACGTGTTGGCCGAGAAACCGGTCTGCGGCACGAACGCGTGGCCGTTGATGAACACCGACGGCGTGCCCTTGACGCCGATCGTCTCGCCGATCTTGCGCTGCTTGGCGACGGCGTCGGCGTGCGTGTGGCGATCCAAGGCCTCCTTGAGGGCCTTGACGTCCATGCCGGCCTTCTTCGCACGCTCAAGCACGGCGTCCTGATCCAGCCGACTGTTGTCGGCCATGATCTCCTTGTGGAACTGCCAGAACTTGCCCTGCTTCTGGGCTTCCTGACCGGCTTCGGCCACGGCCTGCGCCATCGGGTGGATGTCGCTCAGCGGGAAGTCCATCCAAGTCACCTTCACGCGACCCGGGAACTCCTTCTCGATATCGGCGATGTGCGGATCCAGCCGAGCGCTGAAGGGGCACTGGAAGTCCTGGAAGGTCACAATGTGGATGGCTGCGGCGGCGGGGCCACGGGTGGCAGCGCCGGTGACGTCGATCTCCTTGGGCTCGAGACCCAGCGAGTCCAGCAGCTTGCCCTTGCCGACGATCGCCTCGTAGACCTTGTCTGCCGCGGTGCCGGCCTTGATCAGGTCCTCCGCCTTCTTCATTTCGACGTCGATCAGCTCGCGCAGGACCTTCTCTTCCTTGGCGCCCACAAGCTTGCGGCCGTTGATGAAGAGGTTGGGGGTTCCGCGGGCGCCCAAGGCGGCAGCCTGCTCGGCGTCGGCGTCAATGCGCTCCTTGGCGCCGCTGGCGGCAAGCGCCGTGTCGAACGGGCTGCGGTTCAGCTTCAGCTCGGTGGCATAGGCCTTCAGCGAGTCGAGGTCGAGCTTGTCTTGGCGGGTCAGCAGCAGTTCGCGCATCTCCCAGAACTTGCCCTGCTGGCGGGCGGCTTCCAACGCCTTGGCGGCGTTCTCGGCATCCTTGTGGAAGGGCAGCGGATTGTGCTTGAACACGACGCGAATCTTGCCCTTGTAGTCGTCCGACAGCTTGCTGAGCGTGGGCTTGAGACGGGCGCAGAAGGGGCACTGCATGTCTTCGAACACGACGACGGTCACGGGCGCCGTCGCGGGGCCGACGGAGGGGTCGTCCGGGCGAATCGCCACTTGCCACACGGTGCTCGGGTCGCCCTGCTCGCCGCCGACCTGCACAGGATCACCGACTTGCATGCCGCCGGTGCCGCCGACGGCGGTCACGTTGGCGCTGGCGACGCCTGAGGTGCGGACGACCTTCGCGGGAACTTCGGCCGCCGGCGCGGGCTGGCCCTTCAGGACGTACTTGATGTAGTCGGCGGCACCCTTGGGGTTGCCGGACGAGACGAGCGCCTTCTGCAGGTCGTCCATCTTGGTGCCGGTGGCCAGCAGGGCCTCCGCGCGGGCGATCTCTTCGGCAATGCGGTTCTCCCAGACCTTGGGGGACTGAACGCCCTGCATCAGGTTGCCGTTGATCATGAACGACGGCGTGCCGGTCATGCCCATCGCCTTGGCCAGTGAGACGTCGCGTCCCACGATCTTCGCGGTGTCGGGGCTGTCCATGTCGGCCGTGAACTTCTTGGCATCGATCCCAGCCTCGACGGCCCAAGCCACCGCAGCCTCACGGGTGATCGCTGCGCCGCCCATGAACTTGTCGAAATACTTGCGATAGGCCTTCTGCTTGTGAGCGGCGACTGCTGCCTTCGCACCCACCACGCTCTGCTGATGCACGTCGAGCGGGAAGTTGAAGAAGCGGATGCGAACGTCCTTGTTGTGCTTCGCGACCACATCCAGCAACGGCTTGGCCTGCGCACGGCAGAAGGGACACTCGAAGTCCACGAAAGCGAGGATGTCGACCTTCGGGGTCTCTGCTCCGACGAACGGAGTCTCCAGACCGGCGCCTTGACCTGCGGCATCACCGCTCTTCTGGCATCCGGCCGCAAGCGCGGTCAGACCCAGGACCGCGCAGAACACGCTGATCGAAAATCCGCGAACCGCGGGGGCGAAACGGAACAAGGACATGGCATGGCTCCTCTGCCGCTTGGAAAGGCGGCGCGTCAGGGTAAGGTGCACTCGCGGCGGGGTCAAGGCCACCCGGCCGCGCGCCGTGCGGAACGGAAACTGTCGAACGCGCCAAGACATTCCGCCTGCGTCTACAAACGGCATCCGGTAAGGCTCACGGCTTGCGAGGTTTGCGGTTTTCCGCTTCAGCTTCGACGGTCAGTTGTCGCCAAAGCGCCAGCCTGTCGGCGATCCGCGCCTCGTGTCCGTTTCGGGTCGGCTCGTAATAGCACTGCCCCTGCAACGCGGTCGGAAGGTGGTGCCCGGGGGCCCATCCGCCATGCGCGTGCGGATCGTCGTAATCCTTGCCCCAGCCCATATTACGCGTCAGGCCGGTGGTGGGATTGCGCAGGTGCAGCGGAACCTCAAGCGATCCGGTGCGTTGGACTGCCTCGGTGGCTGCGGCCAGAGCCCGATAGCTGGCCTTCGACTTGGGCGCGCACGCCAGATAGGTCGTTGCCTGCGCCATCGCGATCCGCGACTCCGGCAACCCCGTCAGCTCGTGCGACTGGGCCGCGGCGACGGCAAGGATCAGCGCCTGCGGGTCGGCATTCGACACGTCCTCAGCCGCAAACACGACCAGCCGGCGGCAGATGAAGCGCGGGTCCTCGCCCGCTTCGAGCATCCTCGCAAGGTAGTACAGCGCCGCATCCGGATCCGAGGCCCGCATCGACTTGATGAAGGCCGAGATCACCTGATGATGCAGGTCACCATCGCGGTCGTAACGAGGTCCTTGCCGCATCGGCGCGCGGTCCAGCGCCGCTTCGTCGACATGCGCGACCAGCTCGGGGTCTGCCGCAGCCTCATGCAGCATCAAATCGGCCGCAGTCTCGAGCGCAGTCAAGGCCCGCCGCGCATCCCCATCCGCTTGGACGGCCAGCCGCTCCAACGCCTCTGCGCTTACCGTCAGGCCAGACCCACCGTAGCCGCGCGGGTCGTCGATCGCTCGCCGCAACAACACCAACAGGTCGGCCGAGGCCAACGGGTCCAGCACGACCACGGCGCAACGGCTCAGCAGCGCTGACGTCAGCGAGAATCCTGGGTTCTCCGTCGTCGCGCCGACCAGCGTGACCAACCCCGACTCGACGTGGGGCAGCAGAGCGTCCTGCTGGCCTTTGTTGAATCGATGGATCTCGTCGATGAACAGCACGGTGGGCCGCCCGGACCGCCGCGCCGCCTCCGCCCGCTGCACGACTTCTCGCACCGCCGCCACGCCGTCCAGCACCGCAGACAGCGCCTCGAACTCTGCCTGACTGTGAAGGGCAACCAGTCGCGCTACGGTCGTCTTTCCGGTGCCCGGCGGCCCCCACAGCAACAGCGAGGGCAACCGGTCCGCCTCCAGCGCGCGCCGCAAAAAACCATCTTGTCCCAGCCACTTGGACTGCCCGACCAGCTCGTCCAAGGTGCGCGGTCGCATGCGTTCGGCCAGCGGGGGACGAGCAGGGGCCGCCGCTGAGGAAGCGAACAGGCTCAGCGATTGCCCGCGCGAAGTGTCCGCGCGACTGGTTCGGGGGGGCTTCACGCTGCCGACTTGCCCTCGCGTGCCGACCAGCCATGCCGGATCGTCAGCACCGGGCAGCGCGCGTTCTTGATGACGTGCTCAGCGACGCTGCCCAGCAAGGTGTTGCGCACCGAGTCTCGGCCGATCGTGGGCAGCACGATCAGGTCGACGCCGTTGCGGTCGGCGTAGCTCATGACGCCAGAACCCGGCTTGTTGTCCTCGATCAACTGCCAGCACGCAGGCGCCCGTTGCAGCGTGTGCGCGGCGTCCGAAAGACGAGCCTGCAGGCGCGACTTGATCTGATACTGGATGTCCTTCGGCAGCAGGATGTCACCCTCAGGCGTCGTGAGTACCTGTGTCTGCAGTGGCTCGACGACATGGACGACCTCGACCCGGCCGCCGAACTCGATGGCGAACTCCTCGGCCGCCACCAACCCCTCCTCGAAGGGGCCGTTGAAGTCGATCGGGTGCAGGATCCTGCGGAATCCGCTCCAGCTTTCCGCCCTCTCTGCGAACTTCTCGTTGACCGTCAGCACGGGCACATCGGTGTCGCGAATGATGCGCGCAGTCGTCGAACCGAGAACTCGCCCGGTGAACTCGTGGTGCCCTTCGGTCGGGATCACGCAAAGATCGGGCTTCGACTCAAGAATCAGGTCCACCGCCAGATCAAACGTCGACCCGACCCGCGTCATGATTTCGCAGTCGACGCCCATGCCGGCAAGCTCAGCGCGGAACGATTCGAGTTGAGGCATCGCACGCTCGCGGTCGGCCTCATCGATCAGACTGCGCAGGCGGGCGGCCTCCCCCTCCAGGTAGAACAATTCGCTGGAGCCGCGGAAGGCGTGGAAGATCGTTACTCTGGAACCGAAGGCTCCGGCCACAGCCGCGATCGGCCGGAACGCGAGGCGCGTGGCTTCGGTCAGGTCGGTCAAGAGCAGGATGCGGTCGAACATGCGGCAGTCTCCAAGCGCGGTTCCTCGCGCGGGTTTTGCGGGATGGTGCTGTGCTGACGGTTCGTCGTCAAGCCGAACAGGTGTCGCCGTCAGCTAGCGCTCAGCAACGCCGACACCGGCCGACCTGCGAGCTGCGCCATCGGCCCGATGACGACCACGACCGTGAACACCAACGGCGTCGATCTGCATCGGCCCCGGCCCCCGCCGTGCGCCATCCGTGAAGCGTTCGGGGAGTCGGGGACGGTGCTTCTCGATTGACAAGATGTTGCGGCCACTGGTACTAGCTGACCCACGTCGCAGTATCAGGTGGCATCACGTCCCCAAGTGGAGGACGACCCGATTCCGCCACCGCGTCCGCCACAACGTCTGCCCTGGAGTATTCGATGAACGTCCTCCGCACGCTCGCCGCTTTCGTCTTCGCCCTTTCCCTCATCCTGGTGATCGGCTGCTCGTCGGCCGCCAAGAAGGATGATGCCCCGACCGGTCCTGCCTATCCCGCGTGCTCGGCCGACGCGAATTGCGCCAGCCACGGTCAAGTCTGCGCGAACGGTGCCTGCGTGCAGTGTCGCGACGTCGGCCAGTGCTCCAGCCTCGGCCCCTGCGGTCGCTGCGAAGCCGGCACCTGCGTGAAGACCGACGGCTGCTGCATGTCCGACACCGACTGCCCGGCCGGCGTCCGCTGCAAGGCAGGCAAGTGCTCGCAGTAGTGCTTCTGGTGCTCACCTAGCGGCCGTTCCCCCTCCTTCTGCGCCTGCACGCTCAGGCGGGGTGGACTGGCCTGCGGTGCATTCGGTGACGAGTCGGCGAACCAACACGAACGGCTGTTCTGCATTCGGTTGGCCGCCCCTTGATTACTGACAACTCGGACCTACAATACGCGCCTTGCGGGCCTCGTTTGGGGCCGCGCCCCCATGGTCGCTCCGTCACCCCAGTCACCGTCTCCGCACACGGGTGCAGGCCAGCGCCCCAGCAGCCGGTCAGCGAGGTCTTCATGCTTCAATCTCCGTTCGCAGCCCCCACTCGCGCCCTGCGCAGCGTGCTCGCCCTTGGGGCGTTTGTTGCCGCCGCTTGGCTGCTGACCGCCTGCGGTCCGACCTACCCCAACTGCAGCACCGACTCGCACTGCAAGGCGCGCGGTGAATTCTGCCTCGACGGCAAGTGCGCCCAGTGCCGCATCGACGCCCACTGCCCCGGTGCCGGCACCGACGCTTGCGTCACGTGCGCCCAGGGCGCGTGCGGTCGCAAGGCGGACTGCTGCACGTCCAAGCTCGACTGCGGCTCCGGCCGTCAGTGCGTGGGCAACCGCTGCATCGCTGAGTGCGCGGCGGATACCGACTGCACGGGCGGCAAGAAGTGCGTTGCGGGCTCCTGCACCGCACCGGCCGGCGTTCAGGCTGGCGGCGGCTGCAAGGCCGACACCGACTGCGGCGCAGGTCTGATCTGCGACAGCGGCAAGTGCGTTGATTCGTCTGGCCTTTGCCGCCCGGTGCCGGTGTACTTCGACTTTGACGAGTACGCGCTGACCAGCTCGGCTCAGGACGCCGTGTCCGCGACCAGCAAGTGCTTCAAGGACAACGACGTGAAGTCCGTCATCATTGAGGGACACACCGACGAGCGCGGCACCGACGCGTACAACATGGAGCTGGGCAATCGCCGCGCGAAGGCCGCCAAGGAGTACCTGCTGCAGATCTCGCCCAAGCTGAAGGCCAAGACCCTGTCGTATGGCAAGACCAAGCCGGTCTGCAGCGAGGAGAGTGAGGCGTGCTGGTACCGCAACCGCCGCTCCGAGTTCAAGGCGTCCGACAAGTGATCGCTGCCGCACCCTCCCCCGTCGACCGGCGCCTTCCAGCGGTCCGGGGGAGGATGCGTGCGTTCGCCAGCACGGCAGTGCCGCTTCTGCTGCTTGCGGCATCGGGCTGCATCGCCACCCGGGCACAGGTCGCGCACGTCGAGGACCGCATCACGGCCTTGGAGAAGCAGCGGACTCTGGCGGCCATCGACACCGACCGCGAAGCCAAGCGACTTGAGAACCTGCGTGTCATCGTCGAAGAGTCGAGCGACCAGCTGCGCGAGAGCCTCGCGAAGTCCTCGTCCCGTCTGAGCGACATCGAGCGGTCCGTGCAGCGGGCACGGGGCGAGATCGAGGTGCTGCTGCACCGGCTTGAGGCGGTCGAGAAGTCGGTGAGCGGGAACTCGGCGGCGACAACAGAACTCCGCAATCGAATCCAACAGTTGATTGCGGACCTGCGCGACCGTGCCGGGATTTCTATCCTCGCGCTGCCGGCTGAGCTGCCGCCGGACGCTGCCGGCTTCGTCGCCCTGGCAGAGAAGACGCTGGCCGCGGGCGATTCCCGGGTCGCTGCGGCCGTTGCCAATGAGTGCCAGAAGCGGTTTCCGGGGACCGAGGAGTCCGGAGCCTGCGGCTTGGTGCTCGGACGCATTGCGCTGGAGGAGCAGCGCTACGTCGATGCCATGCGGATCCTTCAGGCAGTGCACGACGGGCTGAACGGAAAGCCGGTACCGGTGGTCGGGCAGGCCCTGTTGGATATTGCCAACGTGCTGGAATTGCAGGGCCGCTGCGCCCGCGCTGCAGAAGTGCTGAAGTACCTGCGCACGGAGATGCCCAAGGTTCCCGCGGCCAAGGTCGCCAAGGACCGTCTGGCGACCGCAGCGACCAGGTGCAAGGAAGGCGTGAGCCTGAAGGACCGCAGCGAGAAGCCCGCCGACGCGGCCCCAAGCGACACCGCACCCGCTGCTGAGCCACCGGGTGGAGCCGCAAAGGCCCCTGACAAACCTGCAGACAAGCCCGCAGACAAGCCCGCAGAAAAAGTCATGGACAAGCCTGCCGACAAGCCGACGGACAAGCCTGTAGACAAGGTCATCGACAAGCCTGCCGACCGGCCCGCGGACAAAGTCACCGACAAGCCGACGGACAAGGCCGAGGTGAAGCCCGTCGTGGCTCCGACGGGCCAAGAAGCGGGCACTGCGGTCGCACCTGCAGCTACTCCCGCCCCGACCGATGGCAAGGCAGAGGACAAGCCCGCGGAAAAGGCCGACGAGAAGCCGACGAGCAAGCGCCCCGCCAAGCCCGCCATACCGCCTGCCAAGCCGGCTGTGCCGACGGCCAAACCTGCGGTGAAGCCTGCCAAGCCCGCGGCGGCCAAGCCCTGACGTGGACGCCCGCCCTTCCGACAAGCTGCCGTTCCTGCACCCTGGCCACTTCGACGTGATCGTGGTCGGTGGCGGCCATGCGGGCTGCGAAGCGGCCTTGGCGAGTGCGCGGTCGGGCTGCCAAACCCTGTTGCTGACCCACAATGTCGACCGCATCGGCTGGATGAGCTGTAACCCGGCCATCGGCGGCGTGGGCAAGTCGCAGCTGGTGGCCGAGATCGATGCGCTGGGCGGAGAGATGGCGCGCAACGCCGACCGGGCAGGCACACACTACAAGCTGCTGAACAGCTCGCGGGGACCTGCGGTGCAGGCGATGCGCGTGCAGTGCGACAAGCTGGCGTACGCGACGGCGGCGCGACGGGTGCTGGAAGGTCAGAACAACCTGTTGATCAAACAGGGAAATGTAACTTCGCTTTGGCTCGAAGACGGGCTGTTGCGCGGGGTCGCGACTTCCAACGGCCTTCGGTTCTTGACGAGCACCGTCGTGCTGACCGCCGGAACCTTCCTGGAGGCGGTCTGCCACACCGGCGACGCCAAAGAGGTCGGCGGACGCGCGGGCGACGGCGCTTCGGTGGGTCTGGGCGGCCAACTGCGCGCGTTGGGCGTGCGTACGATGCGTCACAAAACGGGGACTTGTCCGCGGTTGGACGGCCGCACGCTGGACGAGTCGCTGCTGCGCTTGGACCCCGGCCTGAAATCCCCTCGGCCGCTGTCGCGCGGAGGGCCCCCGCCGGCGCTCGCACAGATGGACTGTCTGGCCGCCGCGACGACGGCCGAGACCCATCGGATCATCCGCGACAACCTGCACCGGTCCCCGCTCTACGGCGGCGTGATCGAAGGCATTGGGCCGCGGTACTGCCCCAGCATCGAGGACAAGGTCGTCCGTTTCGCCCACCACGACAGGCACTTGTTGTTTCTGGAGCGCGAGGGCTGGCAGACCGACGAGGTCTACGTCAATGGCCTGTCGACCTCCCTGCCGGCCGACGTGCAGGTCGACATGGTGCGGTCGATTCCTGGTCTGGAGCGGGCCGAGATCGTGCGCTTTGGCTACGCCGTCGAGTACGACGCCATCGACGCACGACAGCTGGATCGGACACTTGAACTGCCCGCGCTGCCTGGTCTCTTCTTCGCAGGACAGGTCAACGGCTCCAGCGGTTATGAAGAGGCAGCGGCCCAAGGGCTGGTGGCCGGACTGAATGCGGTGGCACGGGTGCGGAGCCAGCCGCCGGTGGTGTTCGACCGCACCGACAGCTATCTGGGCGTGCTGGTGGACGATCTGGTCACGCAGGGCGCCGATGAGCCCTACCGAATGTTCACCGCCCGCGCCGAGCATCGACTGACGCTGCGCGCGTCGAACGCAGACCTGCGGTTGACGCCGTTGGGGCGACGGCTGGGCTTGGTGGACGATGCGCAGTGGGGGCGGTTCGAGGCTCGACGGGAGCGACTGGCCCTGGCCCGGCAGGTGTTCGCAGACGTCGCGCTGCGGCCGACGACGGAGACGCGCGCGGTGCTTGCGAAGTGGGACCACGACCTGACGATGCCGATGTCGTTGGAGTCGCTGGTGAAACGGCCGGACCTGCCGTGGCAGGCCGTGCTTGCCTGGCTGCCGGACGACCTGCTTGCCGGTGGTGCCCATGCGTTGGACGACGATGACGCCGACGAGCTGCAGGTTGCGCTGCGCTATCAGGGCTACGTTGCCCGGGACAACTCGCGGCGACAGCGCTCGCTGCGGGCGGAACACCTCTCGATTCCTGAGGATCTGGACTTCGCCGCGGTCGGCGGGCTGACGTCGGAGGCGGTGCAGAAGCTGCAGCGCGTGCGACCGGCGACTTTGGGGCAGGTGGCGCGCATTCCGGGACTAACCCCCGCGACTGTGCAGGCGCTGGCGGTCCACTTGGCGCGACGGCGGCGGGCGGATCGTCTGTCTGGTGCTGCGGAGTCGGGCCTCAGCGAACCTTGAGGGCCTTGAGGTACTTCTGCTCGACCGCGGGCTTGGCAAAGCCGGTCGACAGGGCCTGGCGGTACTTCTCCTGACAAGCGGCACCGCTCTTGGCTGCGGCCAAGGCGTCGCCCTCGAGCTCAAGAACCTGCGCAATCGCATCGAGCGCGGCATTGGCGTCGGCGCGATACACCGAAGACTGCGGAATCATCCGGTGCTGCTGAATCGCGGTGGCAAGGTCCTTGCGGGCAAACGCTTCCTCGGCCTGAGCGAACCGCGCGCCGGCCCGCTTCTCCATCGCAATCATGTTCAAGGCTTCTGTCGGCTTGGTGCTGATGGGGTCGATCCGCCGCGCCTTCTTGAACAGCCCTTCAGCCTCGTCCCACTGCCGTCTGGCAATCGCATCGGTCCCGCGCTCGACCAGGTCGTCAAAGGGCGAGGCCGCGTCCGCGACCTCTGGTTGCGGTACCGGGCGGGGCGCGGGAGCGGGAGCGATCGCAACGCTGCGTCGGGCCTCTAGCGCCGGTCCCACCCAGCGGTCGTACGCCAAGCCCACGAGGATGACCAGACCGACGACCGCAACGAGAATCACTGCAACCGCAGCCACTTGGGGCAACACGGACCGGGGCGCAGGTGCGTAGGCTGCGTCGACGGCCGACAGCGGCGCCTCCGCCGGTGCGTAGGCGCTGTACTGGCTGTACTGGGCCTGCAGGCGCGGAGCCGACCTGGGCGACGGAACGTAGGCTGGCTCTTCGACCTCGATCTCTGGCATCCCGTCGACTTGATAGGCGAATGCGACTGTGCCGAAGCGAATGCGGTCGCCGTGCTGCAGTTCCTGCTGGTCGACGCGGCGGTCGTTGACGTAGGTGCCGTTCGAGCTGCGCAGGTCTTCGACGGCGACGCGTCCGGCTTGGTCCTGCGTGATCTTGGCGTGGATGCGGGAGACCGACACGTCGCTGAGCACGACGGCGCAGTCCTTGCCGCGGCCGATCAGAACGGTGGCGTGCGCCAGATCAGTCAGCTCGCCGATGCTGCCGGGCATCGGGATCAGGCGCGCGTAGACCGATGCGCCAAGGGGGCGGGCGTACGCAGCTCCCTCGATGTGCAGGAAGAAGTCGCCGATGCGGACCTGGGCGGACCGTGGCAGCTCGGTGATGTTGTAGATGCGCTTGCCGTTGAGCCAGACGCCGTTGGCGGCCTTCAGGTCCTCGATGTAGCAGCGTCCGTCGACCGTAAAGAGGCGAGCGTGGCGGCGCGACACGTTGTCGGCGGGCAGCACGATGTCGGCCTGCTGGCTTCGACCGACGATGAACTCCCCGTCCTCGAACGAGTATTCGTCGACAATCGCGCCGTGCTTGTCCTCGATGATCAGCGTGAACATCGGCCTCTCGCAGCGGAACGGGAAGTCGGACGAGGTCAGGACAACAGGGGAACTGCAACCAGAACGCCCGAAGCGTCGAGCGCCACCTCATGTACCTGGCTGACCCGATCGGGTCCGGCGGACTCAGGCGAGAATACCGCCACCGCGTCCACCGTACCAGCCACTCTTGAGGCAGCAAGCGAATCCGGGATGCCGGGGTGCCGCAGTGAGACACCGTGGGCTGCACGGGTCAGGAAATCCTCGGCCGAGGTGGCATGGAACGTCGCCATCCAAGGCGGCAGACCGTCCGCGGCCGCCATCACCAGATCGACGGCGCCAACCGTTGCTGTCTCGCCGAGCACGAGTCGGTCTGCTCCCAACCGCCTTGCCAGCTGCAGCAAGCCCGTTGCACTGTCATGGCGTGCCGTACCGTCCAGTCGGACCACGTGCGCTTGAGGCAACCGCAGCCGCAAGCCGTCCTCGACGACCACGATGCGCTCCGTTGGGTCGAGATGCTGGGCCAAGGCGTGCAGCAAGGTGCGTCGTCCCACGTGAGGGCGACCGCACACGGCAATCGACCGACCCGAGCGCACCAACTTGACCAGCAAAGCCGCCGCGGGAGAGGTCAGCAGGCCGCGTTCGACCAGACTGTCGAGGTCGGGCATTTCCGCGCGGGGCTTGCGTAGCACGACCACGGGTCCCTGTGGACACAGCGGCGGCCAGATCACGCGCACCGACGTCCCGTCGATCAGCGTACCCTCGGCATGGGTCGCTGCGTGGGCCCGGACATGTCCGGTCGCCCGCACCAAGCGGTCGACCGCCGCCGCAAGCGCCGGCTGACCGCTGAAGCGCTGGCCAACGGCCTCGCGGCGCCCTTGCCGGAACACGAACAGCTGCGCTGGACCGTTGACCTCGATCGTCTCCACCGTCGGGTCGTCGAGCATCGGCTCCAGCGGCCCCAAGCCTGTCAGCTCGTAGATCAGATCCCGCTTGAGGTCCGAGAGGTTCGGCAACGCCAGCACCTCACCGACGGCCACAGCCTGGTCGATGAAGACGCCTACGCGGTCTTCCATCTCCGCCCAATCGGTGTCGGACATCTGTGCGGCATCGGCGGGCAGCTCAGGGCGCAAGTCGCGCTGGGCGTTGTGATACAGCGTGGCCAAGGCGTCGAAGTAGGACTCCGGAGCGTCTGCCATCGCCGGAACCTGCCCTGCGCGACCGGCAGGCCGCGCGGGGGGGGCCAGCGCGTCCGGTGTCGGGCCGTGTGCCCCCGGCCAGCGCTGCAACGGCGGCGCCGGATGGCCCTTGACCCTCGCCTCGGTCTCGCGGGCATGGGCCAGACCATCGATGGGGCCAGTCAAACGTTGGCCTTCAGAGTCCTCGTCGTCGTCGACCAGGTCCGGGTCCACAGTCTCCGGCAAGTTCGGCGGGTCCTCCAGCGGTACTGGCGGCGGCTGCGGTGCGGCGTCCAAGTCGCTGAGATCCAGTTGATCCTCGTAGATTGGCTCGGGTTCGGGTTCCGGCTGCGGCTCGACAGGCGGCGGAGGCGAGACCGGTTCCGGGCCACCTCGGGGCGGCGGGATGTCGACATCGGCTTCGGGCATGTCGGGGACGTCCACAAGCACCGCGTCCGACGCCGCCACTTGACCCAAGTCTTGGAAATTCATCACGAAGTCGCCAAGATAGACCTTGTCCTCTGGACCGATTTCGACGGCCGAGCCGATGCGATGACCGTTGACGTAGGTGCCGTTGGTCGACCCCATGTCCTCGACCGTGAAGCGGCTGCCGAGCACGCGGATCATCGTGTGGCGCTTTGAGATGTTCTGCTTGGGCAGGATGACGTCGTTGCCCTTGACCCTACCAATCAGCACTTCGGACTTGTCGAAATGGAACGTGTAGACCTGCCCGCTCCTTTCGCGAATCGTGATGCTGAACATGCAGGCTCCGTGGGGTCGTCGCCGCCTCGGTCGCACGCAGACGACCATGAGCAGGGCAGTCGGCTATGGTCGGCAACGCCCGAAGATCCGTCAATAGCGCCCAGAGGTCGCCAGACACGCCGCAGCTAGCGCGGGACAGCCCGGCTCCCAAGCTGCGCGCAGGCAAGCCACGCCCGCCGCACCGGCGCGAAAGACGCTCGGCACGCACTCGACTCCGATGCCACCCAGCGCCACGACCTGCCCAGGATGTTCTTGCGCAAGCTCAGACAGCCCCTCGAGTCCCAGTGGCAGCTCGCCAAACTTGGACGGCGTTGCAAACACGGGGGACACCCACGCCCAGTCGGCGCCGGCCCGCAACGCCACGGCCAGTCCGGACTTGTCGTGGCAAGAGCGTCCGAATGCGAGCCGACCCGCGTCGCCGTGGTCCAGCACCGTCCGCCAGTGGACGGTCGCCGCGGCGTGCTCCGGCACCTGAACGAACGAGATTCCCCGGTCAAGCAGATCTCGTGACCACGCAACGGCTTGCGCCTCGTCCCGCACCGTCGCCGCCGTGACCCCCACCGCCAGCGGCAGGGAAGCGAGGTCCAGTTCCAGAGCGTCCAACAGCCGCGCCCACGCTGCCGGTTCCAGCCCGTGGGCACGCAGCAACACGGCGGCTCCGGGACCAAATGGCGCCACGGCACGGCAGAGGCGGTCGAGATTGCGGAGGAAAGCTGTGCGGCGGCCGGCCTGCGCGTCCTGCCAATCGGGGGCAAGCGCGATCGCGGTCAGACGCGGCGGCGCGAGGGCAGACAAGTGAACCCCATGAAGCTTCAGGAGATCATTCCGGTCATCGGACTCGACGCGTTGGCGTACAGGCGACGCTCGATGCGTCCGGCGAGATAGGCGAGGCGACCGGCCTCGACCCCGAGCTTCATCGCAAGCGCCATGGCAAGGGGGTCCTTCGCTCCGGCAATCGCCGTGTTCATCAGAACCGCCGTACAGCCAAGCTCAAGCGCAAGCGCCGCGTCCGACGCCGTCCCCACGCCAGCGTCGACCAGCACCGGCACCGCGGCCTGTTCAAGGATGATCTTGAGGTTGAAGGGGTTACGGATGCCCAGTCCGCTGCCGATCGGTGCACCCAAGGGCATGACGGCCGCGCACCCGACGTCCTGCAACTTGCGGCAAATGATCGGGTCGTCCGAGCAGTAGGGCATGACGATGAAGCCCTCAGCCACAAGCACCTTCGCCGCTTGGAGCAGCGCCTCGTTGTCCGGGAACAGCGTCTTCGGGTCGCCGATGACCTCAAGCTTGACCAGGTCGCCCATGCCGGCCTCGCGGGCCAGTCGCGCCGTGCGGATTGCGTCTTCGGCGGTGAAACAGGCGGCCGTGTTCGGCAACAGCGTGTGGCGCTTCGGGTCGAGCGCGTCGAGTACGGTGGGACCGGACTTTCCCGTCAGATCGACCCGCCGAACCGCGACTGTGACGATCTGGGCGCCGCTGAGGTCGATGGCCCGGCGGGTCTCTTCGACGGATGCGTACTTGCCGGTGCCGACGAGCAGGCGCGAGTGAAAGGTGCGGCCGGCGAGGGTCCAGGTGTCGGGGGCGGGGGAGGCGGTCATGGGGGAACTCCGAATCGGGTGCGTATTCTAACGCTTTGCAATCACTGACCAATCTCTCTCAAGTGCCAAGCACTTGAGTCAAGCGCCGTCGCGGACTTCAGCCTCCACCGACGAACTGGACAACCTCGATCACGTCACCGTCGGCCAACCGCGTTTCAGCGTGCTGTGCCCTGCGAACAACCTCGCGGTTGCGCTCGACCGCCACCGCCACACTGCGGATGTCCAGATCGCGCAACAGGTCCGCAACCGTATGGCCAACGGCCACCGACCGCAGCTCACCGTTCACGGTCAGGTGCAGTTGAGGGGGAAGCGTCCTCTCGGGGGGCATCGCGGGTACCATCCTCGCTAGTGCGGCGGGTCGCCAGAACCAAGCCGATGAGCGGCCAAACGACCACGGCGACCTGCGTGTAGGCAAGAAAGTAGTCGACGAGACTGTGGACGGCAAGTCCGCAGAGACCCGCTGCGGCGGCGAAGGGCACAACCGTCGCAAGTCTGCGCGAACTCTCCTCGGGCCACGGGAAGCGCGCGACACGGCGCACGGCGACGACCAGCGCCGCAATGACGGCGGCGAGCGCGGCCAGCCCCAACAAGCCAAGATCTGCGGCCGTCTCGAGAATCACGGAGTGCGCGCGAGCCCGCTCGTCGTACGCTGCGGCAGGAACATACCGCTCGTGCTCCAAACGGAACCGATCAGAGCCGAAGCCCCACAGCGGGCGGTCGAGGAACACCTTGCCGGCAGCGGTCCAATAGTCGATGCGGTCGAGTTCCATCGGGCGGCCCGACCGAACCGCGTTGAGGTTGCGCGGTATGCCGACGCGAGGCGGCCGCTTCAGGTAGGGCGCCGGAGACACGTCGGCAGGCAGCACCTCGCAGGTCAGGAATGCCATGGCGTTACCCAACTCACTGATCCGCAGAACATTCTTCCGTTCGATGTCAGCCGCAAGCAGGTACGTCCCGGGCTCCGGCGGCAGCTTGGTCGACAGGGCCAACTCGACCTTGCCTTCCGGCTCGAGGTCGGGCAACGGCTCTTGGGCCCAGCCATCCTTGCGCACCGGGTCGCCGTCTTGGGTGAGCCATTGGTGCAGCACCACGCCCGGTGCCTGACGATTCGACAGTGACCACTCTCCGTGGTTGCGCACACGGACTCGGGCGGTGAAGGCGTCGCCAGGATGACCAGCACACGGTGCCAGAAAGCGGTAGGAAGCTTGGTAGGAGCGCGGACTCAGGCCGATGCGAGCGCGCATGTCAGGGTTGACGGCGTAGGCGAAGACGACGAGCAACGCGTAGAGGCCGGCGACCCAGAAGAGCTTTCGCCCCGAAGCCGCACGCCAGCCCAGCCACGCCAGACCCGCAGAACCAGCGACGGCGGCCAGCAGTCCGGCGCGCGAGTAGGTCAGGCTCAGCAGGACCGCAACGACGGCGAGCCATACAGTGCCGCCGACCCGCACCCAGCGCCGCTGCCATTGGGCCACCACGGCGACGAGCAGGAAAGGTGCTGTCAATTCGAGGTACGCGGCGGCAATGTTCGCGTGGTAGAAGACCATCGTCAGGCGCTGTTCACCCAGCATCCAGGTCGGCTCGTCGCGAAAGAGCAGCAGCAGCCACTCCATGTCGCGCCCCAGCAACCGCTCGGCGGAGCCCACCACGGTCAGGACGGCCAGGCCGACCAGCACACCCACGAACACGCGGAGACGAAAGGCCTCGTGCCGCGCCAACGCCCAAGTCGCGAGCCCCAGACTGACGCTGCCCGCCACGCGCAGGCCTGACTTGAGGACGTCGCCCGCTCCCGCCGGGGCCCAAGCAGCGCTGGCCACATGCACGGCCATCCACGCCAGCAACGCCACGGGCGCCCAGCGGCGCAGGCGATCCCCTGTATCGACGGGAGGTTGCGATCCCTCAGACCGGAGCCGCCACCACGCCAGAATGGCGACCCCCAGAGCAAACGCGGACAGAATCTCAGGGAGCGTGGTGTTCAGGCCCGCCAGCTTGACGGTGCCATAGCGCGACTCCAGCGGGCCAAACGCCACCACGCCAGCGACGGCAAGGCCTGCCGCGCGCACCCAAGCGGCGCTGGAGGACAAGGTGCGGGCGCTCATGGGCCCTCCGCAGCGACCGCAGCGGTGTTGGCTGTGGCGTGCGCGCGTGCGCGCCGCAGACCGTACCAAACGAGCGGAGCCGCCATGGCGAATAGCGCAAGCTCGGTCAGCGCCGTCGCCACCGCCGCACCCACGCCGCCCCACTTCGGAATCAGCACGAGGTTGGCTGCGATGTTCACGCCGATCAGGGCCGCCGTGATGGCGAACTGGGGCCACACGAGACCCAGTGCCACCAGCATGTGCGTCTCCAGATAGTTCACGAACGTCAGCAGCACCGACGGGGCCAGCGCCTGCAGGACATCGGCGGACGGGCCGAACTGGTCACCGTACAACAACCGCGTGATCAAACTGGGAAAGACGGCCAGCAACAGACCGGCCGCAACACCTGCCGCCACCAGGGCGGATAGGGTCTTGAGGTGCAGCCGCCCCGCTTCGGGACCCGCCAGATGCACCGCCCGACTGAGCGCGGGAAAGGTCGCGGCCATCAGCACCGCCGGAATCGCCGCCAGATTCTCGAACACCTTGTAACCCGCGTTGTACAAACCTGTTTCCACGTCACCGCGCATCTCTCGCAGCATCAGGACGTCGATCTTGAAGTAGACCAGACTGGCGACGATGGCCAGACCCAGCGGCAGGACCTCAACGGCGAACCGCCGCAGCGTCTCCCGCGACCAGCCCGGCAACGGCCGCACGACTTTCAAGACCAGCGACCACGCGTGCGCGACGGCCACCAGCCCGGCGACCGCCATCGCAGCGGAAACCGTGACCATGATCTGCGTGGAAGTCAGCCCCGCGACTTGAGATCCTGCCAGCGTCGCGCCGGTCACTCCCAGCTGGACGGCCGCATAGACGGCGCTGCTGCGGGCCTCGAGCTCCAGCCGCTGCACACCGCGGAACACCTGCCACGCCGCCTCGACCAGCGACGTACACAGCCCCGCGACACCGGCCAGCCCCAACGTCCACGCCAGCGCCGGCTCGTCCGCGTGCACCCATGCGATCACGGCGACCACGGCCAGATACGCCAACGACAACACACCCTTCAGCGTCAACACATGCCCGACGAGCTTGGGCGGCGGTTCTTCGGCCCGCGCGATCTCCCGCGCAAGGAACAGCCCCAGCCCCAGGTCCGTCATCTGCACGGTCAGCAGCGCCAGCGCCACCGCATACGTGTACTGGCCATAGGTCGCGGTCCCCAGCGCACGAGCCACCAGCGCCACGAGCACCAGACGCAGGCCCTTCTCGACGACCACGCCCGCCGTCTTCCAGCCGATGTTGCGCACGATGCGGTGGGTGGCCACGGTCGGTCCAGGGTCCGGCGGGTCGGACGAAGGTCGTTTCAGGATACGGACTTGCCTGTGGTCACGTGACCGGCCGCGGACAATGCATCCTCGATGGCGGCCACCATCCGGCGCAAGAACGCCGCCCGGTCGAACCGCAGGGCCTGCTCGCGACAAGCCTGAGGCGAGATACCGGTGGAGTCCAGCGCCTCAATCGCCTGTGCCAGCGCCTCAGGCGTCGGGTCGTCGAAGAACAGACCGGTTTCGCCGTCGCGCACGCTCTCGAGCGCCCCGCCGCGCCGAAACGCGATCACCGGCACGCCTGCCGCCTGCGCTTCCAGAGGGACGATGCCGAAGTCCTCCTCACCCGGGAAGACGAGGCAGCGCGCCTTGGCGTACCAGCTCGGCAGGTCTTCCTCACTGGTGCGACCGGCAAACGTGACGTTGGCAGGGGCGGTGCGCTCGATACGCGCTCGCTCCGGACCCTCGCCGACCACCATCAGCTTGCGATGGGGCAGCAGTCGGTACGCTTCGACCGCCAAGTCGACGCGCTTGTAGGGCACCAGGCTGCCGAGCACGAGGTCGTACTCCGGCACTTGACGCTGCAGGCTCGTGAAGCGGTCAAACTCGACCGGCGGTGCCACGACGGTGGCTTCGCGCTCATAGAACTGTTTGATCTTGTTCGCAGTATTCTGGCTGTTGGCCACGAACGCGTGCACGCGGGGCACGGTTTCCTTGTCCCAGTGGCGCAGCCAGCGTGCAGCGACCATCAGCAGCGGCGTGGCCAGGCGCAAAGCCGGGTGGCTGCCGCGGACGTAATCCGCCGTGCGGTCCCACGCATAACGAACCGGCGTGTGGCAGTAGCAGACGTGCACGGCGCCCGGAGCCACGATCACACCCTTGGCGCAGCAGTGGCTGGACGACACGACCAGATCGTACCCGGACAGGTCCAGCTGCCCCACGGCGGTTGGGTACAGCGGCAACAGCCAGCGGTGGCGCTTGTGGGCGAATGGCACGCGGTCGGCAAATGACGTGACGTGCTTCATGGCCTCGATGCGCGGCGTGGCCACCCCGGGCACCCGCACCAGTGTGTGCAAGGTCGCGTCGGGAAACAGCTCGCACAGCGCGTCCAGCACCCGCTCACCACCGCGCAGGGTGACGAGCCAGTCGTGGACAAGAGCGACGCGCAGGTTGCGCAGGGAGGTTGGGGCGGTCGAATCGGTCATGTCGGTCCCGGGTCGGCGTCGAGGAGGCGAAGGGCTGGGGCGATCACGCGGTCGTACAGGTCAGTGGCCAGCACGCCGTCGGGGTCCAGTTCCTTGCGGAAGGCTGCGAACTTCAACAGGTTCTCGCGGGGAAATGCCGCCAGCACCGACTTGGGTTCCAGCGTGGCGTCCTTGGCGAAGTAGAAGCGACCGCCGTGCTTGACGACAATCGCGTCGAGCTCGTGGCACATCGCCCACAAACGCGCACGGTTGGACTTGGTCACGTGGAAGTCCATCGCCATCGAGTAGCCGTCCAGCCCGTGGGTCATCAGGAACGGGTCTGCCCGGTGGCGCTTCATCACGGCCAGCCACGTGGGCATTCCGCACTTCTGGGTGTGGGCGATGATCTCGCGGAAGGCGGCCGGCGCGTTGGCGTGCGGCACGAAGCTCTGGTGCTGGATCAGGCCGCCCGGCTTGTACGCCCACTTCCAGTTCGGCACGTAGTCGAGCAGGAAGTGGAAGGCGGCGTGGCTCTGGCGGTACTTCTTGCCGTGCTCCAAGACCCTGCCCGACACGTACTTGGCCCAATTGACCATCCGCATCCCAAGGTTGAACGAGAACGGCCACATCGCCGCCCACATCCACCTCTTGGGGAAGACGCCGAACAGGCGCGACGGCAGCTGTTGTCCAGCAAGTGAGGTCGAGGTCTTGGGGTCAGGATCGACGCCCTCCTTGATCTGCCATGCCACGTGAATCAAGCCGCGGCCCAAGGACTTGCCGCCCGCGAACCCGTCAATCCAGCCGACCAGATAGTCCGAGTCCGCCTCATGCTCGCGAAACTGCGCGAACAGCTCGTCCAGATGGGTCGAGGCCAGGCCCAGGACCTCGATCTGCCCCGAGTACACGCGCTTCAGGTGCAGCTCGGCCTCCAGGATGATCGCCAGCTCGCCGAAGCCGCCCACGATCGCGTGGAACAGGTCCGGGTCGCCGTCGGGCGTCAGGTCTCGCACCTCACCGTTGGCGAACATGACCTTCAGCGATGTCACGTACTTGCCGATCGGCCCGGCCCGGTGCGCGTTCTTGCCGTGCAGGTTCATGCCCAGTGCGCCGCCAAGCGTGGGCTCCATCGTCCCCGACACGACCGGCGGCCACCAGCCTTCGGGCAGGCTGCGTTGCCACACGTCGCGCAGGGTCGCCCCGGCCTCGACTCGAATCACGCCCGTCTGGGCGTCGAACGCGAGGATCCTGTTCATGTCTCTAAAATCAATGACGATCTTGCCCGTGCCGCACGCCCCGTCGCCGTACGAGCATCCTGAGCCGCGCAGCGCGATTCGGGTGCCCTCCGCGCGGGCGCACGTCAACGCCGCTCGCACGCCCTCGGCATCGGTGGGGCGAAACACGCGCGCCTCGCCGCCAACCGCCATGCCCCAGCCTTCGACACGCTGAGGAATGAGCGCGAGGCTGCCGCCGGTCAGAAGTTGAGTCGCCGGAACAGAATCGAGGGTATGCATCGAACCACCGCCATGATCAGGCGCCACCGCGCAGGCACGTACACCGTTTGCTCGCCGCGCTCCAGAGCCCTGACGATGCGCTTGGCCGCCTGCTCGACCGGGATGACGAAGGGCTGCTTGGGGCCGCCCTCGATCATCGGGGTTGCGACCGGTCCGGGCTTGATGGTGACCACCCGGATGCCGCGCACGGTCAGGCGATTGCGCAAGGATTCCAAGAATGTGTGGAGGCCCGCCTTGGACGCGCCGTACGCAGGTCCGGGGCGTCGACCGCGATCGCCGGCAACGGAACCGATGCCGCAGAGCGTGCCGTGTCCCTGCGCCAAAAACGCGGTCGCTCCCGCGTCCAGCCAAGCCACGGCGCCGAGCAGGTTGGTCGCGAACACGGCCCGGTCTTGCTCGGCGGGGAACTCGTCGGGCCCTACGGGAGGCATGATGCCCGCGCAGTAGACGAGTGTGTCGATGCCCCCCATGCGGTCGGACAGACGGGCGAAGCAAGGACCGGCAGCGGAAACGTCTGCTGCGTCGCAGGGTTCCACCACGGCGCGGCCACCACGCTTCTCAACCGCCGCTGCGACCGACGCCAAGGCATCGGCCCGTCGGGCGACCAGTCCCAGCACGCGGTTCGGCTGCGCCAAGGCCTCAGCCAGCGCTGCGCCGATGCCCGACGATGCGCCCACGATGACGATGCGATCCAGCATGGCAGGCTCGAACGCCGCGAACCGACGCGGGGGCCAAGATCGTAGTGCGCGGGGACCGAGACTGCAACCGGGACCACGGAGAGAAGGCGCGGCGTCGGCTCCGATTCCGGCGGATCGAAACGGACCACCAGCGACTCGCAAGCGCCTCTCAAGTCCCAAGCACCTTAGTGTCCAACCATGCGTCATTCCTTTGTTTTTCCCGATGATGCCGAGGGTTTGCAACGCCCCCGGATGCAGGGCATTCTCGCCCGCCATGAACGCCTCATCCCCCCGTGCCACGTCCGACGCCCTTCCCCGCCGCTGGCTGCTCCTGTTCGGTCTGGTGTGCGCTTTCGCCTACCTGTGGTTGTTCAACTGGTCCGAGTCCACCAACAACCCGAACGAGAACGTGCGGATCTACATGACCCGCGCCATGGCAGAGCACGGTACTTACGCCATCGGTCATCGAGAGATCGTCGGCGGTCGACAGGTGGACTCCGGGCCGATTCTGGAAGAGTGGGGCTACGTCAACGACAAGGCCCTGCGCTGCCAGGACTCGACACAGACCGCTCCCAAGTGCACGGGCAACCTCTATGCCGGCAAGGCGCCTGGGCTTTCCTTTCTGGGCGTGGTTCCCCTGCTGGTCTTGCGCGCCGGCTACAGCGCCCTTGGCTGGGGCCAGCCGTCGCGGGCGGTCGTCGTGTGGTGGCTGCGGTTGATCGTGGTGGTGCTGCCGACGCTGCTGGCGTGGCTGTGGCTGGCGCGCCACTTGGTCCGGCGGGTGGACGACCCCCGACTTGGCCTCGCCGCCGTGCTTGCCGCCGCGCTGGGGTCGCTGTCGCTGACGTATGGCCAGATGTTCGCGGGGCACCAGCCCACCGGAGTCGCGCTGCTGGTGACGTTCGGCGCGGTCGTTGCGGCGGGGTCCAAGGGGCGACCATGGCTCGTGGTTCTGGCCGCGTTTGCCGGGGCTTGGGCCACCGTCATCGAGTTTCCGTCTGGTCCGGCGGCCGCGCTGCTGCTCGGCTGGCTACTGCTGCGGAGGCGCGACTGGCGTGATCTTGGGTGGCTTGCTCTGGGCGCGGCCGTGCCGGTTGCCCTGTTGGCGCACTTCAACGCAAGCGCTTTCGGCAAGCCGTGGAGCCTGCCCTACGGCTTTCTCGAAAACCCCGGCTTCGTGCGCGACATCGCCCCCGGCTTGTTCGGCATCTCGTTTCCAACGCTGGAGAAGTCCGCGGGTTCTTTGATCTCTCCGTTCACCGGCCTCTATTTCTGGGCCCCTTGGGTGTTGCTTGCGTTTCTGGGGTTCCTGGCGAGCCGCCGCTCCTATGCCCCGGCGGCCGCCCCAAGCGAGAGCACGGCCGCTCGCCCTTCCCTATGGCTCGACCGTCGCGGCGAAGCGCTGGTGGCGTCGTTGATCTGCCTGTATTTCCTGTACTTCCAATGCAGTCACAGCCTCTGGCGCGGCGGCTGGGTGATCGGTCCGCGCTACATCACGGGCCTGGTGCCGTTTGCCGCCATCGCGGTGGCCCACGGTCTCGACTCCCTGAGTGGGCGAGCCAAGTCCTTGACCTGTCTGCTGTTCGGGGTGGCCGCCGCGGTTGCCGTCGCCGTCACGGGCCTCGCGTCATCGGTCTCTCAGGGCTTTCCGTTCGAAAACTACAACCCGCTGCCTGAGATGGTGCAGCCCCTGCTGCAAAACGGCTTTGTCGCGCGCAATCCACTGATGGCGCTGGGGGTTGCCGGGCCGTGGAGCGGCCTGCCGTACTTCCTTGCCCTGCTGGCGGGCGCGCTCTGGGTCGTCTGGCTGGTGCGCCCGCGCTCGGGCTCTCCCGCGGTCCGCAACGCCGCCGTGGCCGCCGTGCTTGCCATCGCGATGTTGGCTGTCCTTGGGCTGTGGCACGTCGGTCCCGGGCGTCGGCCACACACCGATGCCGCGCTGCGAGGCCGGATGGAGGCCTGGACGCCGGCGAATCCGCCCGGCTCGTTCATCCCGCCTGACCTGCCGAACTGACCCCGTGCGCTACTTCGCCCGCCACACCCGCGTCAGCTTCCGCAGCGACTCGACGGTGCGAAAGTCGATGTTCATGTGTCCGCCCTCGAACTCCTCGATCTCGTGGGGAATTCCGTGTGCCCGCAGCCGACTCGCCAACACGCGATGGCCAAGGTCCAGGTACCACTCGTCGCTGGTGCCTGCGTCCAGGTACAGCAACTCCAAGCTCTTCAGCGCATCGACGTGGTGCTGCACCATCTCGACCGGGTCGCACGCCAGCCACTTGCGCCAGACGGTGTCGACCAGCTCGCCCGTCTCCAGATCGAACGGCAGGTCCGCCAAGATCTCAGGAACTTCCAAGTTCGGCGAGTAGCACTGCGCGTACGCCAGAATCATCATCGCGCTGAAGTCGTTGCCCCCGCGCTTGCGATGGGTCGGGAACGCGCGGGCGAACGGCGCGGGGCCGCCCCACTTGCGAAACACTTGAAATGCCTTGCCGAAGTCGCCGGGGCACGAGACCGGAAAGTAGCTGTCGGCCGCCGTCGCACACACCAGCCCGAACACCTCGGGCCGCGTCATGCCCATCACCAGCGCACCGTAGCCGCCAGAGCTTTTGCCGAACACCGCGCGGTGCGAGCGGTCCGGAATCGTGCGAAAACGCGCGTCGACCTCCGCCACCAGCTCGTCGGCCAAGTAGGTGCCGTAGCGACCGGTCGCGGGTGAGTCGCGGTACTGCGCGCCCCCGAAGCGGGTGAAGCCATCGGGAAAGGCGACGATCATCGGCTCGATCTCGCCAGAGGTCATCCACGCATCCAGCTGGTCCGGCAGCGTCTCTTCCCAAGCGCGAACGGTCGTCGCCTTCAGCTCGCCCCAGCCGCCGTACCCGGACAGCAGCCAAGCCACCGGAAAGCGTCGCTGCGGCTCGGTGTCGTACTGCGGCGGAACGTAGACGGGGAACTGCCGGATGTGCGGGTCGCCCAAGGGGTTTCCGTGAAGGGCAGCGCTGTCGTGAACGACGTCGTGGAGCTGGCGGCGGGCGCGGGGGGCAGGCAAGGGGAACCTCCGAAAGGGCAAGACCATCCGTCTTGAGCGGCGGCGAGCGAGGTTGGCACGGGCCATGCACCTTGGGAAGCCGGGAGGCGGTGCGGCTGCCGGATCTGGAGCACGCGCGCGGCACCCGAAGGGCCAAGCGAATCTTGCAGATCGGCGCAGGCCTGCTAGAAGACTGCGGAAGATCGAAGCAACCGGCCCGCAGCGAGTCGGCGACAGACAACAGGCTGGTGGAGCAACCCTACTCCACGCGGGGAGGCGGTCCCGAACAGGCGATGGCGAAGATCCGGGTCTGCGATGTCAACGACTTCTTCAGCCTCACGGGGGGCGGCGTGCGCCGCTATCACCTCGAGAAGCTGCGGTTCATGTCGCGTCGCGAGGACATCGAGTACCACCTGCTGCTGCCCAGCGACCACGCGGGCATCGAGGTGCACGGCCACGCCCGGATTCATCACGTGCCGGCCATTCCGCTGCTGCGCTCGGGCTACCGTCTGATCGTCAACCCGTTGCGACTGCGCAGGATTCTGCGCCAGATCCGCCCCGACATCGTCGAGGTCGGCAGCCCGTACAACACCCCGGATTGGGTCCGCTTCGCCCTGCGCGGTCTGTCGTGTCAGGTGGTCGGCTTCTGGCACGCGAACTTCCCGGTCACCGACGTCGGCCGCGTGCTGGCCAAGGTGAGCAGGTCGTTGGGGCGGCTGGGCGAGCGGCTGGGCTGGGCGTGGGCGCGGCGCACCTATGGCCGGTTCGCTGCGACGATGGCGGCAACCCACACGATGGTGCAGCAGTTGGAGGGCAACGGCGTCCGTGGCGTCGTCCACGCGCCGCTCGGCGTCGACACACACATGTTCCACCCCCGGCACCGCGACGAGGTGCTGCGGGCCAGCTGGGGCGCAGGACCCGACGACATCGTCCTGTGTTATCCCAACCGCCTGAGCGAAGAGAAGAACTACAAGCCGCTGCTGGAGGCCTACGAGCGGCTGCGCACGACTACCGACCTCAAGCCCATCCTCGTGGTGGCCGGCTATGGTCCGGGCAAGGTCGAAGTGCGCGCGCTGGCTGAGCAATACAAGGAAGTCCACTATCTCGGCTTTCTGGAGAAGCCGCGCGACATGGCCCGGCTGATGGCCTCCGTCGATGTGGTGGCGGTGCTGTGCCCGTACGAGACCTTCGGTCTGTCCGCGGTCGAGGCGATGGCGAGCGGGGCGGCGCTGCTGGGTTCCGCACACATGAGCATCGGCGAGCTGCTCGCGACCTGCCGCTGCGGTCTCGCCCTGGAGGAGACGACGGCACAAACGGTGGCCGATGCCTGGCTGGAACTGCTGAAGCCCGGACGCGCCAAGCTGTTGGGCGCCCGCGGCCACGCCGAGGCCCTCGCACGCTACTCGTGGAAGGCGACGTTTGCGCGCATCGTCGAAGTCTACAACGCGGTGCTTGTCCAAGCGGCCAGCCGTCCGACACTCGGGGTGCCCTCGGTCAGCATCGCCGGGCTGCTGGCGCAGGACTCAGACCTGCCCACCGAAGCGGAAGCTCGCGAGGACATGGAGCATCCGTTCAAGGGCTCCTTCTGAATTCCTTTCCAGATCGCTTTGCTCGACATTGACTTGACCCGAGGTCAGGTCTATCATGCTCGTCCCCCCCCACCGTGTTTACCTAAGGTTGGCCCGCCGATACGGGTCGCTCAGGTGTTGCACGAGAGGGTGTTGGCGACGCGCACGGGGGCTCGCCGCCGCAAGACACCATGGCCGGGACAAGGTCCTGAGCCGCAAGGATGAACAAGCAGATGAAGAAGTTGAACTGGATGATCGCGATGATGGCCATGACTGCGGTGCTCACCGCATGCGGCAGCGACGATACCACCACGACCACGCCCGACACGACCGCTGACGTCGCCGCCGATACGACGGTCGACACCACGCCCGACACCACGGTTGAAGACATCGCTGCTGACGTCACGGCAACCGACGTTGCTGCAGACACGACCGTGACGGCAGCCGCCGGCTGTACGTCCTCGACCGATCAGGCGTTCATGGGCGGCCTGCTCAGCGACGAGACCAAGAACAACGCATTCCGTCTGGTCGTGAAGGACTGCACCCTGACCAAGGGCTGCTTGGCCAAGCCGACCGCGAACGACAAGGTCCTGTGCATCTCGCAGTGCATCGCCGATGCGAACACCGCGATGTCGCTCGATTGCGCTTCCTGCTTCGGCATGAACGCAGCGTGCGGCGCTGGCCCGTGCCTCGCCAAGTGCGCGGTCGACGCCGGTAGCCAGGACTGCAAGGACTGCATGGCGACCAACTGCGACGCGCCCAAGAACCTGTGCGCCGCTGGCAAGTGCGATCCGTACGACGGTTCCTGCACGGCTACGAAGTAGTCGGTAGACCGCAACTCGGCTGGAGGGCCGGTCGCTCGCCGCGGCCGGCCCTTCGGCGTTTTTGCCCTTGCATCCACAAGTCATCGACGCCTGGCGTCAAGGAGGCCCTCATGAGTCCGCTCTCCCGAACCTGGACCGCCGTCGCTACGCTGGTCGTCACGTCCGGCCTGCTCACTGCTGGTGCGGCCTTGGCCGCCGGCTACGACACGCCAATGCTCTACAGTGCCCGCCACATGGGCATGGGTGGTACCGCGATCGGCGACGTCGACGACCCCAGCGCCATGTTCCACAACCCCGCTGGTCTGGCGCAGGTCAAGGGCGGCGCCGTGATGGCCGACTTCTCGCCGCTGCTCGGCCAGATTCAGGGCACCCCGGCCGACACCGCGGTTTCCGTGAAGAGTAACTACGCGATGTCGCCGTTCTTCCTCGCGGCGGCCGCCTACCGCGTCACCGACTGGCTTGTGCTCGGCGCTGGCGTCTACCCCGTGGGCGGCGCGGCGGGTGGCTACGACTACACCAAGAATTCCGGCAAGATCTCGACCGTCGATGACGCCAAGCTCTCGTTCGTCGAGCTTGCACCTGCGGTCGCCGTGAATTTCGGCGCCTTCCGACTGGGCGGCGAGCTGCGAATGACCACGACGTCCTTCGACCGCCACGTCATCAACACCGAGAACGGCAAGGAAATCCCGTACATCGACCTCGAGATGAAGGGCTGGGGCGACCTGGGCTTCCGTCTGGGCGCGCAGTACACCGCGGGTCCCTTCGACTTCGGCATTGTCTACCGCAACCGCGTCGACTCGACGGTCAAGGCGAACGCCGGCAGCTCGCACGACAAGTACCCGGACTACGCGATGGACGGCGCCGACGCGGTCGTCACCGGTCTGGGCGCCCACGACGTCACCTTCCAGTTCATCCTGCCGTCCAAGTTCGGTGCCGGCGTGGCCTACCGCGCCACCGACGACCTGCGCTTGGCTTTTGATTTCGAGTACGTGCGCAACTCCGAGAACGTGAAGACCGCCGTCGCCGGCACCGCGATGTTCGGCCCAGGCATCCCGGAGGCCGCCGTCACGCTTTGGAACTACTCGGTGTGGAACGACAGCCAGACCTACCGCTTGGGCGCGGCGTACACGTTGGGCAAGTCCGAGCTGCGCGCAGGCTTTGCCTACGACACGCAGGCGACGAACAACTCGTTCCCGACCGCGTTCGGCACGCCTCCGGGCGCAACCACGATCGAAACGCTGGGCGCAGGCTACGCAATCACGCCGGATCTGGACGTGTCGATCGCGGGTGCCTGGCGTCAGGGCTCGGCGACCGTTTCGCAGGCGGACATCGACGCCCAGAAGACCCAAAGCGTCGACGGCAAGACCGAGAACTGGACCTGCGCCTTCTGCGGCAAGGCCGGCGACTACTCGATCAACCTGTTCGGTGGCTATGTCGACGTGCGGTGGCGTTTCGGCGAGCCTGCGAAGACGGTTCCGGCCGTCATCACCGCGCCCCCGGCGGATGAGTCTGCTCCCGCCATCGAGCCTGCGCCCGCTGCACCGGCTGTCGCGCCCGCACCGGCTGTCGCGCCCGCACCGGCTGTCGTGCCTGAGACGCCGGCGACCGTGCCAGCCGGGTAGTTCCCGCCGACCGGTCGCAGCCCGCAACCGCCTCGACTACTTGCAGATCTCGGTCTTCTTGCAGGCGCAGTGCAGGCGCTTGGTGCACTTGGCGGTCTTGGCGATGCAGGTGTCGCCGCAAGCCTTGCCGTTCTCGCAATTCTTGGCCTTCAGCGTGCACTTCTTGCCGGCGGGCAGACAGGTGTCGCCGCAGGGCGTTCCCTTGTCGCAGACCTTGCAGCAGTCGGCGGCAGGCGTGCAGGCCTTCTTCGCCTCGGCCGTCGACACTCCAGCGCCCATCAGCATCACCGCCGCGACCAGCACCATCCAAAGCTTGCCCATGCGTTCCCCCTCGGTTCCTGACCGAATTGCTTGGTTGTCGGCGCTCCTCCGCGCCAGCCGCATGAGTCTACGGTGGCTTTTTGCGACCGCAAGAACGAGCGAAACCGCGCTACAGCAGGCTTGACACCCCGGGGGAGTTCGCACACACTCCGCGTCCGCTCGCGGGTCCGCCCTGCGGGTTTCGATGCCCAGGTAGCTCAGTTGGTAGAGCAGTGGACTGAAAATCCACGTGTCGTTGGTTCAAATCCGACCCTGGGCACCCTGGCCGACACCGGAAGACCTCGCGTCATCCGGACCGTCAGGAGGCCGACCTTTTCGAAAGCCAAGGCCGACCTGAGAACTGGACAATTTGGGGCTGTAGCTCAACTGGGAGAGCGCCGCGTTCGCAATGCGGAGGTCACGGGTTCGAGCCCCGTCAGCTCCACTCCACGGAAGGCCATTCGTGCTCAGGTGCGAATGGCCTTTCCGCTTTTTGGCCCGCTCACCACCGAGCGGCCGCGCCTGGAGGCCCGATGCCCACGATCCGGATCACCGCCGATACCGCCGAGTTGGTCACCACCTCACACTCACTGGTCGTCGTCGCCCGCAAGGCCGACCTGACCGACGGCTGGCCGACCCAAGGGCTGCCGCAACTGATTCGCGACGCCGTGTCCCGTGCTGCGGCCGACGCCCGTCCCGGTGCCGGTGCGGTGGTGTCGACGCTGGTGACCGAGGGCTCGCTTCGCACCGTGTCGGTCGTTGCGCTGTACGATCAGGTGTCACGGCACTTGAGCGACACGCGCTCCTACGAGATCTCACAGGCGATCAAGGGGATTGCTCGTCCCGACGGCGGCCGCGTGTCCGTTATCCTGGGTCTGGCCGACGCGGCGCACGCGACCGGCGCAGTGCTGGGCGTCGCCCGCAGCTATCCCGTTTACACCCGCAAGACGACCGGCAAGGGCACGGCGGGCGAAGTGCTGGTTCACGTCACCCTGCGCCAGGGACCGCTGACGCAGGGGCTGGACCGTCTGGGTTACGCCGCCGACGCCACCGCGCTGGCCCAGCGTCTGGTCGATATGCCGACGGCCGAACTGGACACGGCGGTGTTCGAGGCCGAGGCTCGCAAGGCTCTGGAAGGTCTGGCCAATGTCACGGTGACCAGCATCGTGGGCGACGACCTGCTGCGGGAGGGTCTGCGCGGTCTGCACGCCGTCGGCCGCACGGCCATGGTGGCGCCGCGTCTGGTGGTGCTGGACTACGCGCCTCCGTCGGCAGAGGGTCAGGCGCCGATCGCGCTGATCGGCAAGGGTCTGGTCTACGACACTGGCGGCCTGAGCCTGAAGATCGTCGGCGACCGAATGCTGACGATGAAGTGCGACATGGGTGGCGCGGCAGCGGTGCTGGGGGCGTTCCAGCTGCTGGTGCGCGCCAATACCGGCAAGCGGATCGTGGCGGCGCTGTCGATGGCCGAGAACGCCATCGGTCCCGACGCTTACCGCCCCGACGACATCCTGGAGATGCACAGCGGCAAGACCGTCGAGGTCAACAACACCGACGCCGAGGGACGCATCGCGCTGGCGGACGCCGCCTCGTACATCGCCCGCAAGTACAAGCCGACGGTGCTGATCGATGCCGCCACCCTGACCGGCGCCCAACTCGTCGCCACCGGCAAGTGGCACGCCGCGATCATGAGCAACGACGCCGACTTGGAGGCACGCGCGGTGACGGCCGGCCTGAAGAGCGGTGACCACTGCATGGCCGTGATGTTCAGCCCCGAGCTGCACGTGGTCGAGTTCAAGAGCACGGTCGCCGACCTGCGCAACTCGGTCGCTGACCGCAACAACGCCTCGACCAGCGCTTCGGGCCTGTGGGTCTATCTGCACATCGAGGATCTGGGCCTGAAGTGGTTGCACATCGACCTGGCCGGTCCCGCGTTCATGGACAACCGTGGCACGGGCTACGGAATTGGCTTGATTGCCGAGATCGTGACGGCGCTGTAGCCGCCGGGTGTGTGGAAATTCTCCACATGTCGCAATCGCCAACAGTTTTCGCCTCACCAGCGGACCTCTCCGGTGCCTGGCACCTGAGACGAAAAACCTTGACTTGCCGGACGGTTCTGGGCTGGATCCCGGTCACGGTTCGGCTTGGCACGGTTCCTGCTTTACTTGAGAGCAAGCGCGAGCGACGACGACTCGCCCCCTTGCCGACCGTGCCGGAACGACATCGCGCGAACGGCCGACACCGATAGAGGAGACACGATGAAGAACGCACCCCGCACCCTTGGCTTTCTGGCCACCGCGCTGATCACCACGTTGTGGACGGCCACCGCGTTTGCTGGCGGCTACTGTGACGACAAGACCCCGTGTCCGACCGGGGAAGTCTGCATGGCCGGCCTGTGCATCCCCGAGGCGCGCTTGTGCCAGACCGACGCGTCGTGCACCTCGTGGCAGAAGTGCGACTTCACCTGTCCGTGGCTGGGCCAGAGCACCGGCGGCAGCTCCGGAAGCGGTTCTGTCGACGCCGGCACGGCCGTTTCGGTGGACGCGACCATGAGCGACGGCGGCGAGGCTGGCAAGCAGATGCCCGCCCAGGACGCCGGCAGCGGCGCCGACCCGATGCCCTACCCCGACGACGCCCGCGGCTACTCGGACATCGAGTACGACGTGCCCCCGCCCGCCAGCTGCCCCACGACCACCGGCGTCTGCGTCGTCGAGCCCACCAAGGTCGCGCTGCAGGACGGCTGCATGGCGTTCTGCTCGGCGATGCTCGCGTGTGGCGGTTCTTCGACCACCAGCGTTGACGTCGACGGCGGCTCGACTGAGCCGCAGCCCGCCCCCGACGCCTCCGCCGGCTTCGCCCCTCCGTACCCCGCTGACGCAGGCACCTCCAGCGACGGCGGCTCAGGCGTGTACTACAACCCCGACGCGGCCGATCAGCTTCCGCCGGACGTGACCACCGTCCCGACCGAGGCCGACCTGACCCAGTGCGTGCTGTTCTGCAGCGTGATCAAGCTCGAGAAGGTCGCCCAGTCCGAGTTCAGCGCGTTCGAGAAGTGCGTGGCCGAGTTCCCCGCTTGCGACACCATGAAGGCGAATTGCGCTGATGAGTCGAGCGCTTTCGAAGCGGCGATGAGCAGCGATTGGCTGTGGAGCCTGGGCTTCGGCTACTTCGGCACCGCGACCAGCGGCAACGGCGACCCGAAGACCGACAGCGACACGGCGGTCGGACCCGTGCTCAGCGACGCGTCCTCCGACGCCATCGGCTCGGGGCCCGGTCAGGAGAGCAGCAAGACCACCGTCGATGACTCGGCCAGCAGCGGCTGCACCGCGGGTGCGGCGTCCTCGCCGATCGGTCCTTTGGGTCTGGTGTTGATGGCGCTTGCGGCCGTGTGGCTGCGTCGGCGTCAGGAAGTGCGCGCGCGCTCGTAGGGTTCCGGTAGGGGCCGGGCCCCTTCCCCTGGTCCGGACGTAACCCTCCCGGCGTCCCGGCAGGCGGTCCCGCAGAACCTGAGCGCATCCGGCGGCCGGTACCCCTTCCCAAGCAGGGGGCCGGCCGCAGCGCGTTTTGGCTCGCTGTTTCCTAGGGTTGCTGAGTCTTGCCAGCCAGCTGACCGCACGCTGCGCCGATGTCCTGGCCCTTGGACTCGCGCAGCGTCACGGAACCGCCTGCCCGCTCCAGGTCGTCCACGAATCGGCGAATCACGGCCCGCTCCGGGCGCTGGTAGTCCGTGCCCGGCCATGCGTTGAACGGGATGACGTTGGCGTGTGCGTCCAGCTCGCGGGAGATGCGCGCCAGCCGTGCGGCATCGTCGGCCGAGTCGTTTACCCCACGCAACAGAGCGTACTCCAACGTGATCTTCCGGCTCTGGCTGGGCGGCAGGTCTCGCAACGTGTCGACCATGCGCTGAATCGGCACACCCTTGTTCACGGGCATCAGGCGGTCGCGCACCTCGTCGGTCGTGGCCGTCAGCGACCAGGCCAGGTTGACGTGCGGGTGTGCCGCGACCAGCGCCGGGATGCGCTTGGCCAGGCCTGAGGTCGAGACGGTGATGCGTCGCGGCGAGAAGTCGTAACCTTTCGGATCGCAAAGGATGTCCAGCGAGTCGACCACCGCCTGCAGGTTGTCCAGCGGCTCGCCCATGCCCATGTAGACCAGGTTGTGCGGCCGACCCGACAGCGGTCCCGTCTCGCCGCCCGCCACTCCGCCGCGCCCCTGCCCCGCCGCAAAGGACTGCCGACACGCAATGGCCACCTGTTCGACGATTTCTGCCGCCGTCAGGTCCGCCCGGTCGGGCAGACGACCCGTTGCACAGAAGTCGCACCCCATCTTGCAGCCGACCTGCGACGACAGGCACTCCGTGACGTGACCGCCTGCCATCGGCATCACGACCGCCTCGATGGCCAGCCCCGCCTGCGTGCGCAGAACGTGCTTGGTCGAGCCGTCGGTCGAGACATAGGCACGCACAGGCTCCAGCACCCGCAGCGACCGCGCCACGCGCAACCTGGTGCGCAGACTCGCTGGCAGGTCGGTCATCTCGTCGAGGTCGCGCACCAGCCGTACGTGCAGCCAGCGGAACAGCTGCTCGGCGCGGAACGGCTTCTCGCCCGCCTGAACGAACAGACGCTGCAGCGCGGGCCGAGGCAGCGACAGCAAGTCCGCATTCGCAAACGTTTCTGTGGTGTCAGGTGCGACGGTCAAAACGGGGCCTCGGCAGTGGTGGCGGGGCCAGTGTAGGGCGCGAAGCGAGCGGCGTCACGGCCCACGCCGGAAGTGTCGCGGATGCTTCGGATCGAGACACGCCCCCTTGCGCCGAAGACGCTTGGAGAGGTACGATCCGTTTCAAGCTGAAACATACGAGACAGCAACGGACGCCCGGCGCCGCTGGTGCCTCGTTTCGTGGAGAACCGCATGCCAGCGACACCCGCCAAGGGTACCGTGCTGATCGTCGAGGATGATCCCGGCGTCGTCGAGGTGATTGAGGAGCTGCTGCGCTCGCAGGGGCATGTGGTGTCGTCCGTGCGGACGGCACGCAGAGCCGAAGCCGCCGTGAGTGGCGGTCAACAGGGCGTGATCCTTCTGGATTTGACGCTGCCCGACAGCACGGATCTCGACCTGTTCCACCGCCTGAAAGCTGCCGAGCCCCACAACCGCATCATCATCATGACGGCGCAGGACAACCTGGACGTCGTCATCGCCGCCACGCGCGCGGGCGCGTTCGACTTCATCACCAAGAGTCCGGACCTGGTGCAGCGGGTGGGCGTCACGGTGCGCAACGCCTTTGAGTCGATCGCGCAGGAAGCGCAGGTCGCCGAGCTCTCGAATTCGCTGATGCGCCGCGGTCGCTTTACCAAGCTGATCTCGCAGTCGCCGCAGATGGATGAGGTGCGTGCGGCGATCGACAAGCTCTCGCAATCACGGGTCAACGTGCTGGTGACGGGTCAAAGCGGCACGGGCAAGGAGGTCGTCGCGCACACGATCCACGACGCCGGGCCGCGCCACATGCACCCGTTTGTCGCGATCAACTGCGCAGGCATCCCCGATACGCTGCTGGAGAGCGAGCTGTTTGGTTACGAGCGGGGTGCCTTCACGGGTGCGAATGCCCGCAAGATCGGCAAGTTCGAGGCCGCGCACCAAGGCACCTTGTTCCTGGACGAGGTCGGCGAGATGTCGCTGCCTCTGCAGGCCAAGCTGCTGCGGGTGCTGCAGGACGGCCGGTTCGAGCGCTTGGGCGGCAACCAGCTGATCCACGCCGATGCGCGCATCATCACGGCCACCAACCGCGACCTGCAAGCGATGGTGCGGCAAGGTCTTTTCCGGGAGGATCTGTTTTACCGCATCGCCGTGTTCAGCGTGCACCTGCCGCCGCTGACCGAGCGCCAGAATGATGTTCCGCTGCTGGTCGACCACTTCGTCAAGTCGGCAGCTCGCGAGGAAGGCAAGGATATCCGGGGTGTTGCTCCCGAAGTGTTGCGCCTGTTCGAGCTTCACCCTTGGCCCGGCAACGTGCGCCAGCTGCAGAACGTCATTGCGCGGTCGACGGTGGTCTGCACCTCCGAGATGATCTCGCTGCGCGACCTGCCCGAAGCGTTCGTGAAGGAGCTGCAAGCGCACGCCGCCGACGTTCAGGCCGCAGTGGTCAAGGCCGCCGCGGATGAGCCGCGACTGCCCTCGACCCCGCCCATCGCCGTGCTGGAGAAGCTGCGCAGCGGAACGGCCGGCCGCAGGCTGGCGTACGCGTTGGACCTCGCGTTTCCCGACAGCGACGTGCTGCCCACCGTTGCGGAACTCGAGGCCGCGGGCATTCGACTGGCGAT
The DNA here is from genome assembly GCA_903955385.1 of uncultured Myxococcales bacterium. Taxonomy (GTDB): domain Bacteria; phylum Myxococcota_A; class UBA9042; order UBA9042; family UBA9042; genus CAJBNH01. The sequence goes on from CAJBNH010000194.1 coordinate 54,352, forward strand.
GCGACGTCTGGCCAACAACCTGCAGATGACCGCGCGGCGCCTGCAGATCAGCCGGGCAACGCTGTACCGTCGGATCGACAGCGTCGGCCGCGATCCGTCTCTGGACGGCGACGAAACGAACTAGCGGCGCGTAGGGTGGCGGTCAGACAGGACGTCCTGCATCGCGACCAGCGCCGCGGGTTCAACGCTACCACCGCGTTGCACCAACAGCACAAGCACTTGCGACAACAGCCGGTGGATCTCGTGAGCGTCGGGCTCAGCCGCCAGCGCCTCCAGATGACGGGCGAGGGTCGACGCATCTCCCCGCGATACGGCTCCCGTCAGGCCAAGGGCCAGCGGCGCGTCGTTTGGAACGGCGGCGACGGCGTCCAGCGAGGTCCGCATCAAGTGCAGCAGCCCGGATCGGGCGACGTCGTCCGCCAACCCGGCACGAGCACAAAGAATTTCCCCCAAGTGCAGCAGCGCGACCAGGTCGTTGGCCACCAGCGCCGCCGCGGCGTGGTAGGCAGGACGCGAGGGCTCTGGCACCTGAATCGGCCGACCTCCCACCGCGGCCACCAGTCGCGTAGCCTGGCGCAGTGCCTCGGGATCTCCGGCAATGGCACACAAGGCACCGTGCAGAGGTCGGGTGTCGACGGCTTGGGGCGCGTCAAGAGGATCCGGCAGCGCACACAGCGGGTGCAGCGAGCCCACGGCCGCTGGCAGACCAGGCACGCGGATCGTTTCCGGGGACGCAACGCCGGAAAGGTGCAGCCACACGGAGGGGTTGACCGACCTCTGTTGATCGGCAAATTCACGTGCACAATCGGCCAGATGCCGGTCGGGTACGGCCAGCACGACGAGCGGTGCCTCGATCTCTCCCACACCCGCCACCACGTGAATCGGGGCACGCAGAACGTCCGCAGCCACCCACGCCGTCACCCGCCCATAGCGCTGCGGCGACCGACACACCAGAGCAATCCGGGGAGCTTCCGCGTCGTCGCGAAGGGTCAAGACCGCGACCGACAGCGAGTGCGCCAGATGACAGCCCGCGCGACCGCCACCGACGATGACGATGTCGAACGCATCCGCGGGCAGGCTAGCGGCCATACAGCCCCCGATCCGCGATGGCAGCGGCAACTTCGAGGGGAAGCAGGCCCAGCGGCAACGGTTCTCCGCTGCGCAGGCGCTGGCGAAGCTCGGTCGAGCTGACGTCGGGGAGTTCTACGGCGAGCGCGTGGTCCAGAAAGGCTGCCTCCACGGCATAGCCCGGTCTTCGCAGAACCAAGGGAGGCGCGAGGTCTGCCAGCCGGTCGAATTGCTTCCAGCGGTGGCGTTCATGCAGCAGGTCGCTGCCGATGACGAGGCGAAAGTTCGCGTCCGGATGGCGTTCTTGCAGCCAGACCACGAGGTCGACGCTCGCTCCCGACGCCGCAGGGCGCGCCTCGTCGTCGCGCACCACGACCCGGTCCCCAAAGATCGCGAACGCCCTGCGACACAAGTCCATCCGGTCGGCAAACGACACACCCGGCGTCTTGCCCAACACGTGATGCGCCACCGGAAAAACCCAGACCTGACGGACGGATGCCGCACTGAGCACCGAGGCCACGGCAAGCACATGGGCCACGTGAGGCGGGTCGAAGGTGCCGCCGAAGACCGCGATCTCGGCAGCCGGCGCGGTCACGGCGTCCCCCGGTCGGCCAAACCTGCGTCCAAACCAGCGAACACACCGCGAGCACGGGGGTAGATCAGGTGCGGCAAGGCGCGTCGGGCAAAGACGCGCTCCGCTTGGGCAAAGTCGCTGCAAGCGTCCCGGTAGTCGCCGCCCGCTTCCAGCACGGTGCGGGCGTGCGTGCCGCCCATCAACAGGTCGATCGCCAGACGATCCGACACGAACTCATAGACTTCCGTGCGCCACTCGAAGCGGGCGATGTCCTGCTCGCGCATCGCCTGGATCACGGCGACGCCCGCACGCACCGACGGAAACACCTGCCGATTCGTCACGTCCAACGCAACGCCGCCACAGGCCTGCCCGGCAAACTTCTGGAACGTCGGCTCGTAACGCATCGGCCGCGCCAGCAGACCGGGAATGCCAAGATCCATCAGCCGATCTGCCAACTTGCGGGCGTCCAGCCAGGGGGCGCCAACGAGCTCGAAGGGACGCGTCGTGCCGCGGCCTTCGCTGAGCTTGGTGCCTTCGACCAGACAGGTGCCGGGATAGACGACGGCGGTGGCCACGGTCGGCATGTTCGGCGACGGCGCGTACCACGGCGAGCCCCGCCCACCGTCGTCGCACTCGTCCAGGTGCAGCGCCGGGTCCCAGCCGCGACACGCGACGACGTTCAGGTCGACGTCGAGGCCCTGCTCATGCGCGTAGAGGCGACCGATCTCGCCCAGAGTCAGCCCGTGCCGCTGCGGCAGGTCGATGTAGCCGACAAAGCTGCGGTAATTGAGCGCGACCTCGTTGCCCTCGACCGTCTCGCCGCCCAGCGGATTCGGCCGGTCCAGCACCACGACCTGCACGCCCGCATTCGCGCACGCGGTCAGCGTCATGCACAGCGTCGCGGCATAGGTGTAGTAGCGTGCGCCCACGTCCTGCACATCGAACACGACCACGTCGAGACCGCGCAGAACCTCTGGCCGCGGGGTCAGCGAATCGACGGATCGGCCATACAATGTCGCGACTTCCAAGTCGAAGACAGGGTCACGACCGCCCTCGACCGGGATCAGGTCTTGCGCCGTGGACCACAAGCCGTGCTCCGGTCCAAACAACCGCACGATCTGCACGCCGTGGGACCGCAACGCGTCGACAAGGTGGTGACGGCCGGGACCCAAGCGGGCCGCGCGCACAAGCGAGCTCGGGTTGCCAACGACGGCGACGCGGCGCCCCTGGAGGAAGGAGAACCCATCCAGCTCCGCAACTTCAGCGCCTGTCCACAGCATGCGTCGGCCTCCGGGGGTCAGCGGTCGGTGCGGTCGGCGCCGGACTCCGGGAAGCGCAGCAGCCGCAGCTCGCCCTCGCCCTCATGCCGATACACCTCGATTTCCTTGACGTTGGTCAGGTTCACGTAAAGCGACGGGCTGGTCTCACGCTCGTTGCGCAGGGCGATGAAGCCCGACTCGACGGCGTCGACGATGCCGATGACCGAGGTGTCCTCGTCGTCGAACTGGATGACCCACACCTTCTGACCGATCAACTGCTGCATCCGGACTCCTTTGCCTGAGGGGCGAGGATGATACACGAAGGCCCAGTTCGCTCCAAAGGATCGACTTGTGCGGTGAACCGTCCGTAGAATCGCCGTGTGCAGCGGACCTGTCAGCCGCGACGACGAGGGAAAGGATGCGAGGATCGGCGACTTGTTTGGGATTGGCACTGTGGCTCCTGACGGGCTGTGGTGGCGCACAGACGCCATCGGGACCCGCGCGAATTGCCGACGGCAGCCAAGTGCTGGTGACCGGACTGGGAGCGACCGTCCTGGTGCCGGCGGGCTATACGTTCTTTGATTCAGCCACTTGGCTGCTCGACCTGTCGCCGACGGAGCGCGTGGTCCTGCATGTCGAGCGCGGACCGGAGCCCGAACAGGGCTACGAGGCTGTCGTCGATGCGCGCATCGAGCAGATGAACCGCGACGGAGAGGCCGGCGTCGAGCGCGACGAGTGGGTCAAGCTGGACGACCTGGACGGACGGATGATCGAGGCGATCGAGCTGCGCCGACGGCCCCCGGGTGCGCTTTGGCTCGTCGTCACCGGCGCCGAAGACGGGATGTATACCGCAAGCGCGGCAGGACCGGCGGCAGCGCTGCGGCAGCGGCGGACGGAAATCGAGGGGTTCCTGCGGTCGCTGCGGGTCCCACGCGTCCCGGGAAAGTGACGCATCCAATCGAGGCGAGGCTCTCTCAACCGCTCTCAAGTGCCAAGGACTTGAGAGAGATTCACGCAAGATTACGAGTTATTATAGAACGGGGTGTGAGTCGGTGGCGCTAGTGCCCGGCGTTCGCGTTGGGCTTGGAGTTCCAGATCCGCAGCGACAGCGCAAAGCCTAGCGCCGCAAACGGGATCAGGAAGATCGGCCACCAGAACCAGTCCTGCGAGGTCAGGAAGCCCAGCGACACCGACTGGAGCGCGGTACCCAAATAGACGAAGCCGTCGATGACGCCAACCGCCGTCGCGGCGCCCTTCTTGCCGCCGAAATCCATCGTCGCCGTGCCCGACAGCAGACCGTGGCTGCCGATCACCGAAACGCTGACCAGCACGACGATCAGGCCCAGCCACCAAGGACTCATCGGCAGCTCGGGTCGGTCGGCGAGCAGCCGGTGATCCCCGGCGCGCTGGGATGGCTTGGGGTCCTTGACCATCACCTCGATCGTCTGGCCCTGCCGCAGCACCTTGGCGGGCAGGAAGCCTGCGGGCTGCGCGATCTTCGCGTTGGGGTCCGCCAGCTGACCCGTGCACATGCAGGCGCCGGCATCCCACGACGAGTTCTTGCACACGGGCTGCCAGCACGCGACGGCCCGGCTGACGTCGGCCCAACCCTCGACCTTGCGGCCGGCGATCACGAGCACCCGGTCGCCGGCCAGCAGCCCACTGCCCTTGGCCGGGACCGCCACGTCGGGGTGCGCGGGGGCAAGGGTGAACACCATGGCGATGGCAAGCAGGATGAGCGCGCCGTACAAACCGGCCACGGCAGGACCGCGCCTACTCTGGAAGAAGAGGTCAGACACCCACCCCGCCACATTGCCGCCGACGACGCCTGCGATGAACAGCAAGCCACCCCAGCCGCCCTGAACGAACGGCGAGAGGAACAGCAACCCGGCGACAACGTAGACCCAGCCCTTGGCCGAGCCTTTGAGACGACTGGCGGCAAACGCAAGCAAGGCGGCGGCGGCGAAAGAACCGACCAGCAGCGTCGGGTTTTCCCACTCGCCCTCCATCAGCAAGTGCTGCTTGGGAAGGACCCACACCTCTTTGGCGTAGATGGGAAACCAATGCATCACGCCGTTGCGAAGGATGCCGGTGCAGAACTCGATGGCGGCCACCACCAGGATCACCGGGTGCGTCAGAATGCGCTTGAGCAGCGCAAGCGTGGCCTCTGGCGCCGAGCTGGTGTCGCCGGACGAGGCGTCGCCGGTGTCGAAGTCGCGGTGCCCCGCGTCTCCCGGGGTGTCCTTGAGCAGAAAGAACTCGAGGAGCGTGAACGCTCCCAGAAACAGCGCCGGCCCCAAGAAGACGATCCACTGCGCAGGCTTGTCGGGCCACCAAGAGTCGGCCAGGGTCAGCAGCCACCCGTTGACGGTGAAGGCCAGGAACAGACCCGACGAGATCATGGTGCCGAAGATGCCGGAGAAGCCGCCGCGCTCGTTGACGTGGAACCAATGCGCGTTGACCTTGACGACCGAGACGGCACCAAAGCTCTGGAAGTACATGTTGATGGCGTACAACAGGCTGAAGATCAGGACCTTGTGGCCGCTGTCCGCACCGGCGTCGATGACCCACCACACGTAGGCGCCCATCACCAGATTGGCGACCGCTGCGCCGCCGGCCGCCAGCAGGATGCCGCGACGCCCGCCGATGCGGTCGATCAGGGGGCCGTTGACCAGAAAGGCGATCGCGTAACACACGGTGCCGGCGCCAAAGATGATGCCGAAGTCCTCCTTCGTCATCAGCTCGCCCAAGGAATTCTTCGCCACCGTCAGGTTGTAGCGCGCCATGTACAACAGGGCGTACGTGACCCCCATCGGGAACCAGTTCAGGACGCGGCGGGTCTTGAACGCCTTCGAGTGCACCGGCGGGTCGGCAGCGGTCATCGGGGGCTCCTGGCGCGAGGGGTCCTGAGGTGAACCGTGGGGTGGATCTGGCGGGCGGCTCTTTGGGGCGGGCGAGGCCTTCGAGAGGCTTCGGGCCGCGACTTAGCCCGGCCGTCCCGCGCAGGGCAAGATCGAACCCGTGACAGCCAAGCAACATGTTCGTGACTGGCCAACCGCCCGTTCGGAATGTATCGTGAGTCTCCAGTGCTGCCGCACTTCACCTCTCGCATGTACGACTACCCAGCTCCCAACGAGCTCCATCTTCGGGTCGATGTTCACGATCGCTCGCGTGTCGAGTGGGTCGCCACCGTCCCCATGGCGCCGGCAGGTGAGCAACATACCTACGAAATTCTGTTTGAAGCCGACGTGCCCGACTCCGTCTGGGTGCGTCACGTCCCTTGGGACCACTTCCAAGTACGCACGCGGCTGACCAGCCCGACGCTGACGCCGGGCCAGAAGCTGACGTGCCCGCCGATCGATCTGGTGCGCCGACGCGGGCTCGGGGCGGTTCACCTGCTGAAGCTCGGCACGCGCCCCCTGCTCGAGACGCTGTCTCAGGCACGGCGACGGGACAACACGCTGCATCCGGAAGAGGCCGAGCACGTCCTCGACTCCCTGCGCGCCGCCATCGGGCGGGCCAATGCAGCCCGGCAGGCCATCGACGAGCTGCACGACTCGAACGACGCCTCGCTGGAGCGGGAGCGGGCACTTGCGGGCGAGTACATCTCGACGCAGGTCATGCTGGTGATCACGCGGGTCGGCGACGCCATGGCGAAAGCGCGTTCTCCGCGCGGTCGGGTCCGCCCGGCGCTGGGAGGCGCCGTCTCTGGCGTGCGCGCCGCGCTGCAAGAGGCGCTGCTGGCTGAGCAAGGCTACCGACGCACGGCTGGCATCAAGATCGAGGCGATTCGCACCGCGCGCGACATCGAGCCGTTCGTCAACCGCGCGGCCCTGCTGAAGAAACACTTCCAGCAAGCCCTGTTCCTGGACGCCAGCGCGTACATGCTGGACCAACGGCTGCGCAACTGGATCGCGGCGGCCGTCGCGATGATCGCGTCGACCTTCTACTTCGTGTGGCAGGTCTACGTGCTGAACACGGCGATGTCCGCCCAACAGACCACGGTTTCGCTGGCCATGGCCGCCTTGGTCGCCGCGCTGGTGTACGCCGCCAAGGATCGCATCAAGGAGGTGGGGCGCGACTGGCTGGCCCTGCGCCTCAAGCACATCTTTGCCGACCGCGTCGCGCACCTGCGCCTGCCCGCGCGCATGGACAAGCGACGTCGCGGCTTTGCGCTGGCGAGAGAGACGATCTCGGTGACCAAGCAGCTGCAACCCGACCCGCTGAACCCCGGCGTGGGCCAAACGACCTCTGTGCACCACCTGAAGGTCCGCGAGCTGCTGCGACACCGCGGCTTGGGACTGTTGCACGACCAAGGCCTCAACGGCCTGAAGCACGTGTTCCGCTATGACCTCTCGCCCCATTTCGCCAAGCTGGACGACCACTTGAAGCGGGTGCCGATGGTAACGATGGGCGGCGTGCGGTCCGTCGGCGCGACCCGGCTGTACCGCATCCCCATGCGCGTCAGCCTGCAGCGCATCGACGTCGAGGGCGCACCGATCATCGAGCGCCGCGTCGTGCTGCTGCTGCGCCGTCGGGGTCTCGAGCGGGTGGTTCCGGTCGACGACGTTCGCAACGGGCGCACGCTGCCCGCGGCGATGCCCACGCCCAAGGCCGTCGAGACGACGGTTGCCCCGGATGACAACGCCACCGACCGCGCGAGGACCTGATGAACCGCAAGCTGTTGACCCTGGGACTGATTCTTCCCGGCGCCGGGTCGCTGCTGCGAGGACGCTGGCTCGACGCCGGCCTCGCGCTGTGGACGGTGCTGTTTCTGGTCGCGCTAACGGTCGCTGGCCTGCTCGACGCCAACCTGCAAGGACGCGAGCTGCCGCTGGACCCGCGTGCCGCGCTCGACCTGCTGCCGAAACACCCTAGAATCACGCCTCAAGTCGCCGTCACCGGCATCGCGGCGCTGGCCACCCACTTGCTGACGGCGTTCGGCCCTGCACGCAACCCGCCTGCCAAGTAGCACCACCGTGCCGCTTCAACTCGCCATCGCAGACCGCATCGTGGTGCACGCGCACGGGTGCCCGCCCGAAACGTTCGCCGCACTGCGAGCTTGGGCTCTGGAGCGCTTCTGCTTCGACAACCCCGCGTATTGGCAAGCCCGCGAACACCGCCGAGCCTGCAAGCACATCCCTCGCCGCATCGAACTGGCCCAAGCGGACGACGAGCGCATCGTGTTGCCGCGGGGCGCGAATCTGGAGCTCAAGCGCTTCCTGGCGGAACACGCCCCCGACCTGGCCATCGTGCTCGACGATCAACGGGTGTCGCCGCCGCTGGGTCCGTTCGCGCTGAGCTTCGAGCTGAGGCCCTACCAGCAAGAGGCCGTCGACCGGGTGGCCCTGCAGCGTGAAGGCGTGATCGTGGCGCCGACCGGCACGGGCAAGACCGTGATCGCACTGGGGATCATCGCGCGGCTGGGCGTGCGGGCCTTGGTCCTTGTCCACACGCGCACGCTGCTGGACCAAACCTGCGCGGTGCTTGAGAAGGGCCTGGGGGTTCGACCGGGTCGTATCGGTGGCGGCAAGGACGAGCCAGGCCCCGTCATCGTCGCCACGCTGCAGAGCCTGATGCGGCGCGACCCCAAGGAACTCCGCGATGCGTTTGGCCTTGTGATCCTGGACGAAGCGCACCACTGCCCCGCCGCGACGTTCACCGACGTCGTGCAGCGCTTTACCGCCCGCTACCGGGTGGGACTGACCGCAACGCCCGAGCGTGCGGACGAGCTGCATCCGCTGATGTACGCGACGCTGGGACCTGAGCTCTGCCGCGTGCAACCGGGGCAGATGGTCGACGAGGGTTCGCTGTGGGCGCCGCAGATCATCCCGGTGGAGACGGAGTTTCGCGGTGGGCGCATGGTGGACCGGGGCGCGATGATCCATCGGCTCTGCGGTAACGAAACCCGCAACGCGGCCATCGCCGCCACGGTGTCGGCGACGCGGGGCGAACGGTCGCTGGTGTTGAGCGAGCGGGTCCAGCACTGCGAGGACTTGGCCGCGAGGCTGACCCACGCAGGCGTGGACACCCTGCTGCTGGTCGGTACGGTGGCGGCGCCTGAGCGCGAGCTGGTGCTGCAGGCCCTGCGATCCCGGCAAGGCGCCGTGCTGGTCGCCACGACCTCGTTGCTGGGTGAGGGGTTCGACCTGCCGGTGCTCGACACGCTGTACCTCGCCACACCGTCGGGGAACACCACGCGCACGACCCAAGCGATCGGCCGGGTGCTGCGGCCGTCCCCCGGCAAGGCCAAGCCGCGCGTGTACGACTTCGTCGACGTGCACACGCCCGGGTTGGTCCGCGCCTTCCGCAATCGGTTGTCGGTCTACCGCCTGCACCATGCGGAAATTCGCTTGCCGTGGAGCCCTCCGGCCCCGTGACGCGCGCTTCTCCGTTGCCTGCCGCCCGCCGCGGCGGTACGCTTGTTCGTCTGTTCCACTGACAGGTGCACCGTGCAGATCGAACGCAGGACGTTGCCAGGCGCGCATATGGCGTTCGTGGTCTATATCGGCCCGATCGACGGCGTCACCAGCGCAGTGCCCGGCCTTCTGGATGCCCTGCGCCAGGCTGGTGCGGAGCCGCTGGGGCCCCCGATCGCCGTCTATCCGAGCGCGCAGCAGGACCCGCACGCGATCATGGCGCGCGTCTGCGTGCCGGTGCCCGATGGGTTCGAAGGCCATGCCGGGCTGCGCACGCTGACAATGGGACCGGTCGATGTCGTCGTCGCGCATTTCTACGGACCGCATCGCGACATCGGTGCGGCGTACGACGCCATCTCGAACTGGGTGGACGACCAGAACCTTTCGCTGGCGGAGGGCGTGTCCGAGACCTTCGTCGTCGGTCCGCACGATGGCCGCCCTGAGCAGGAGTGGCACACCAAGGTGGCTGTTCGCATCCGGGCACCTCACCGAGAGGACTAGCGCGTCGGCCGTCGTGTCGGCAGACTTCGCCCCCTGCGCCCCGCGACTGGCGCCAGTTGGACCACGAGCATCATGAGAGTCGTCGACAAGCCTTGGGGCCACGAAGAAATCTGGGCCGAGTGCCCGCGCTATGCCGGCAAGTTCCTGATCATCAAGGCTGGCGAGCAGCTTTCACGGCAATACCACGAGCGCAAGGAAGAGACCATCTGCGTGCTGCAGGGGACGCTCCTCCTCGAGATCGGACCGGTGCCGGCGCAGGTACTTCGGCTGGCTCCCGGCGCCACCTACCACATCCCCCCCGGCACGGTGCACCGATTCTGTGCCGAGCTGGAGGACGTGCGGCTGGTTGAGGTCAGCTCGCCTGAGCTCGACGACGTGGTTCGGCTGGAAGACAGATACCAACGTTGACGCTCTGCCTCCCGGTAGGTCGCAGATCCCTGCACCCCGAAAGGCAAAGACGAGGACCGCGAGGCCTTGCGCCGCGACGACGGAGCCTTGTCGCCAACACTCCCGCAGGCTAGACTCGCTGCTTGCGTTTTCGCGGTATGCGGGGGCTTGCCCATGGCCCGGCGAGCGAATCCACGCGGCCGCTTCACGCCCGCGACGGAGCCGCCCCGATGATGCAGAGCGCCGGATCCCCTGTTCTGCCGAGCGTTGCCGATCTCGACAAGCTGCTGGCCCAGTTGCGCGACGACATGACCCACGAGGTGCGTGGCGAGGTCGCCGACCGGCTATTGCAGCTGGGCGCCGCCGAACCGCACCCGTTGCTGCGGGCGGCAATGCTGGAGCGCGCGGCTCGCCTCGTGATCGATCAGGACCCGGCACGCGCCGTCACCCTGCTGCGTGAATCGTACCGCCTGTTTCCTGAAGGCTCGACCGGCAAGCGCCTGGTCGAGCTGGCCGAGCGCGACTCTGCCTTCGACCGCCTCAACCGTCTGGGCCTGCTCGTCGACAGTCTGGCGGAGATCGCAGAGCCCGCCGATCGTCCCGCCGTGCTGCTCGACGCCGTGCGAACCCACTTGGGTCAAGGCCACGGCCACGCCGCCCTCACGGCTCTTGAGCGACTGCTCGCGCTCGACCCCGCACTTCAGGAGGCCGACGAGCTGCGTGAGGTCGCCAACCAGCAGATCGTTGCCCGCGATGAGGCCCTGACCGCGCAGCGCATGGAGATCGCGACCTGCACCGACGCAGAGCGGCCCGCTGTGCTGCTTGCCTACGCCCATCTGCTGCTCGCAGGGGATGAACCGCTGGCCGATGCCGCCGCCGTGCTGGCCGACACCGCCGACTTGATCGCGTCGGGGCAGGTCGCCGACCTCGCGCTCACCGACGTGGCCCTGCTGTGGGTCGAAGTCGCAAGGACGATGGGAGACGTCAAGGAACTGACACGGGCGCTTTGGACGGCACTGAGGGCCGACGCGGGCCCGAATCGACAGCAGCTTGCCGCTGAACTGGCGGAGATCTCTGGTATCGACCGCGAAGAGCCCCAAGCCGCGCTCGACGCCCTGACCCACCTGACCGACGCCAATCCCGACGACTTGATGCTGAAGGCTCGGCTGGAGACCATGCGCGCGGCCATCGGCGGCGCGGGTGCCGAGCAGGCGCTCGAGGTCATTCGGCTGCGGGCCTTGAAGGAACGCGACCGCGTCAGCGAGTCGGTGGCAACGCTTGCGCTGGCACGGCTGGCGGCCGCGCAGAACGACCACGAGAAGGCCGAACGCCACTTCCGCCGGGTGCGGACACTCGCCCCGCATGACCCAGAAGCACTTGACTTCTTTGAGCACCTGTACCGCTCAACTGGCGACGCCAAGCGCCTGCTGGTGGCCCTGTCCCAGCGACTCGCCGCTGCCGAGGGGAAGGAAGCAGTCCGGATCGCACTCGAGATCGCCGCACTCGCTGAGGGTCCGCTCGCGACGCCCGAGCGCGCCGTCGAGGCCTACCAGCGCGTTCTCGCCGTGCAACCCGACCACGCGGTCGCCACCGCTGCGCTGGAGCGTCTCTATCGCCAACAGAGTCAGTGGCACGCCCTGCGTGAGCTTCTGGATGGCGAAGCGCGTCGTCTGCTGCCCCACGCGACCCGCTCGGCATCGATCGCCGACCAGGTTGTGGCCGTCCTCGAACAGATTGCCGCGCTGCACGACGTCTCAGGCGTGCTGCCCAGCGACGAGGACAAGCTTCAGGTCTACCGACAGCTCGTCACCGTCTCGCCCAAGCACCCCCAGGCACTCGCCGCGGTACGCGCCCACCTGCAGAGGAGCGGCGCCTCGGCCGATCTTGCCGAACTGCTTGAGCGCGCTGCGGAAGTCACGGTCGATGCCGACGCTCGTTGCGCCCTGTTCGACGAAGCGGCGCACCTGATGCTCGAGGTCCTGATGGACCCCGCCGGTGCGGCGGACTTGTGGGAGCGCGCGCTGCAGGCCAAACCCGACCGCGTCGACCTGACCGAGCGGTGGTTGACCGCACTGCGCGAGGCAGGCGACGAGGGTCAGCTGTTGGAAGGGCTCGAGACCGAGCTGAATCGGCTGGACCCGGAAGAAGACGCCGTCCGTCTGGCCGAGCTGCTGGAAGAAACCGCGGGTCTGGCAGAGCGGGCCGGCGAGCTGGAAGCGGCACGTCGCAAGTACGCTCGCTTGCTCGCGATCCGTCCGTCCTATGCTCAGGCCCTTGCCGGTTTGGCGCGCCTGAGTCGCACCGACGACGAGATCGCTGGTCTTGCCGCGTTGCTGGAGGAGTTGCTGACCCGTCAGGACCTGCCCCTGTCGAGCCGTGTTGCCGTCCTCGAGCTGCTGACGCAGACCTGTGCCGGTGCGCTCAACGATCTGACGCGGGCAGCCGCTGTGGCCGAACGGCTGCGCGCTTTGGCGCCGGATTCCACTATCGCAGCCGACGTCGGTGCACGCGCGCTCGTGCAGAGCGGGGATCTGGCCGGGTTGCGGCAGGTGTATCCGACGGGTAGGGCCGGTGCGGAGGCATACGTTCAGGCGGTGCTCAAGTCTGCGACGGACAAGACCGGTCTCGAGCAGGTCCGGTGGCTCGAAGCTGCGGCGACCGCGATGGACACCGAGCTGGGCGACATCGATGGCGCCGCCACGGTTCAGGTGGACGCACTGCAAGCGGCTGAATCAACTGCCGATGCAGAGCTGTCGGTGGCGGTCGCCGGACGGCTGCTCGAGCTCGCACGACGCGCCGGCATGGTCGGTGCGGAACGCATGGCAGTAGAGCGTCTGGCGGAGACCGCGACGGGCGCCAAGCGTCTGGAATTCAAGCGTCTTCGCATGGAGCTGTGCGCGACTTCCGGTCTGTGGAGTGACGCTGCCAGCCACGCCGCAGACCTCGTCGAAGAGCTGATCTCTGCGAAAGACTGGTCTGGCACTCTGGAGACCGCCGAACGATTCGAGGCTTGGGCAGAGCGAGCGGGCGAAGAAGCCATGCTTGGGCCGCGTCTTGCTGCGTGGGCTGAGATTCTGGACCTGGAGCTCGAGGGCGAGGTCGGCGAGGCTGCACTGACGCTGCGTGAGACGACGGCGCGGATCTGGGGGCGTGCAGCGGCGCGGGCGTTCGCTACGTCACATGATGCCGAACAGGCACGCACTGCGGTGGAAGCGGCCTTGGCGCTATCGCCGCAGGACCGCTCCCTGCTGCTGCTGCGCGAGAAGGTTGGCACCGAGCTGGGGGACTGGGCCAACGTCGTCGAGACACTGGAACGTCTGGCCGGGTTGGAAGCAGGCGACGCCGCGCTGGATACCCGGATGCGTGCAGCGGATCTGTGCGATCTGTCCGTCGGAGACGCGGCCCGCGCCGCTGGTCTGTACCGTCAGGTTGTCGATGCCAGGCCGCAGTCGGCTGAGGCTTGGGCAGGGTGGCTCTCTTGCCTGCGCCGTCTGGCCGTTCCTGGCCAGCTGGCCGCCGCGTTGGACGGCTTCCTGCAAATTCCCGGGGCAGGACGAGAGAATTTGGCCCGTGCCGCGCTGGAACGGATCGAATTGGCCGCTGCAGAGGACGCAGCCGACCTGCTGGCTCCAGTGCAGCGCGTGCTTGAGTCGCTGGCAGGTCAGGCGCAAGTGCTGGAGGACGAAGAACCACTTCTCGCCATCGCACTGGCCCAACTGGACGTCGAATCGCGCGCCAGAGACGCGGCGCTGATGCTGCTGCCCGTCATGCGTCACCACGGTCGCCGCGACGAGACGCTGCGGTGCCTGGAGGTTCTTGCCGAAACGGAAGCGGATCTGCCTGAGATCGCTGTGGAACGCCATGTCGAGATCGCCGATCTCGTCGAGCGTCAAGACCCCTACCGCGCCTTTCTGGCCCTGCGCCTCGCTGTGATCGCGACGCCCGGCCGAGACGACTTGGTGGACCGGCTGGTGTCCCTGGCCTCCCAGTCGAAACATGATGCGGACTTGGACCAGCTGCTGCTCGCCCTGATCGGCGAGAGCGACGAACCCGGCGTGACCCAAGCGGAAGATCCCGACGTTCGCCGGCAGTTGGCGACCCTGCGGGCAGAGCGGGCCCTGCGGTCCGGTGACAGCGCGGTCGCGACCAACCTGTACAACCTGCTGCACGATCTTTCGCCCGCGGACCCCGGTCCTTTGGACGCGCTCGAAGCCCTGTACCGCGAGGCGGCGGATGCCGATGGCGTGGCATTTGTTCTGGAAGAGCGACTGCGCGCTGGCGGGACCGCAGACGACCGGATGGCGACCTACCTGAGACTGGCCGCAGTGCACGCAGAGGATCGCGCGCAGTTCGCAGACGCAGCAGAAGCGTATGGCCGGGCGATTGTAGAATTCCCCGAAGAAGCAGGGCTTTGGACGGTCTGGCTTCAGGCGCTGCGGCAAGCGGGCGACCGGAACAAGCTGGTGGCCGCCCTGCAGCAGCGGATGGCCGCGCTGGCGAGCTTGGACGACACCGAGGCGACCGATGAGCTGCACGCGCTGCGGCTCGAGGCTGCCGAGCTCCTCGACCAGCCAGGCGAAGATCGCGAGAAGGCCCTGCCCTTGTGGCTGTCGGCCCTGGAAGTCGATCCCGCCGACAACCACGCCGCCGAGCGCGCTGCGGAGACGCTGCAGGCGCTTGCTGCCGAAGGCCTCCCGGAGGCCCTCCATGTCCTGGCCGCTCGCTTGGAGCACGTGCTCGAGGCCCGCGGCGACTGGCCGCAGCTCGACGCCCTGGTGGCGACGCGCGCGCGCTTCTCTACCGGCGACCGCCGCAAGCAGCTGCTCGAACGGCAAGCTTTTCTGCGCGAGCGGGGCGGGGCCGACCCTGCCGGAGCCTTCGCGCTGCTCCGCGAAGTGCTGTGCGCCGATCCGAGTGATGCGCGCATTTTGGCGGAAATTCAGCGTATTGGCGCGGGAGGGACACCCTCGCACCCCACAGCGCTGGATGTGGCACAGGCGTTGGCGCAGGCCGCAGACGCAGCCGATGCAGAGGTGCGGCGCCTGCTGCGGCAGACGGCCCTGACTTGGTTGACCGACGACCCGGGCAGCCGCGACACCGCCAAGGCGCTGTATCAGGCGCTTTTGCAGGACGACCCCAAGGATGCGAGCGCTCTGGAGGGTCTGGACCGACTGTCCCAGGCCTCCGGCGACGATCGCGGCCGTCTGGACGTGCTCGCAGCGCGCGTGACGGCAGCGGCCAGCGAGCCCGAGCGCGCTGCCCTGCGTCTGGAACACGCGCGGCTGGCTGACGCCCTGGGCGAGGACGCCCAAGCCTTGTCCGACTACCGCGCTCTGCTAGAGCTTGAAGATCAGGACGTTCGCCGCGAAGCGGCTGCGGCTCTGTGCGACCTGCACGACCGCAGGAACGAGTCCAGAGAGCTGGCTGAGGCGCTGGTGGTGCTGCGAGGCATGACCGACGACGCCGAGGGACGCTTGGCGCTGAGTCTGCGCGCCGCCGCCGTCCTGGGTCAGTGCGGCGAGTCGGCGCGTGCCCGCGACCTGCTGACCGCTGAAGTTGCGGACTCGCCGCTGGACACCGACCTGCACGAGACGCTGGGAGAGCTTGTCGAAGCGACCGCGGACTCGGCGGCCATCGCGAACCACGCGCAGCGAGGCTGGTCCGTGGTGTATGCCCAAGAAGGGCTTGAGATCCCTCGCCTTCGAGCCGCTGAGCACTGGCTTGAGTCGCTGTCGCGTCAGGACGTGCCTACGCAAGATCTGTGGCTGGCGGTCGAGCTGGTGGTCGCAGCGGGCCTTCGCAGCGAAACGCTTGCGGATCAGGTAGCTGCACTTGCCGGTGCCGATGACTCGACGGTGGCTCGTGCCGCTGTCGACGAGCGGATCGCGCTGGCGGTCGAGGGCCACGACGCCGGAGCCGAGGCCGCCTTCCGTTTGCAGCGGTTGGACCGGTTTGCGGCCGATCTGGACGCCGCCGCCGAGTACCGCGCGCTGGCACGTCTGTTCGAGACTGCACTGGAGGACCCGGAAACTGCCCTCGCCCAGTGGACGATGTTGCTTTCCGTGACCGGCTGGACGGAGGACTCCGCCGCTGAGCTGGAGCGCATGGGAGATCTGGTCGGCCGCCCCGCAGAGGTCGACGACCTGCTGCTTGCCGCCGCTCGCGCAGCAGCGGACGACGCGACGCGCAACGCAGGACTGCTGCGTCTGGTCGAGAGAGCGTACGGCCGCGACGACATGACCCGCATGGTCGACCTGCTCGACGAAGTGCTGACCGGAGCTCCTGACCACGCCGAGGCATTCGCGATGCGGGGCGCGGTGTTGACCGAGCTGGATGGCGGACAAGGGTTCGACCGGCAGGCGGCGCACTGGCGCCACGGTGTCACCCACTGCAGCGACCCGGCCGAACGCAGTCATGCACGGCTGGAGCTGGCGCGCCTGAACCATGCGCATTTGGGGGCGAGTGGCGAGGCATTCGACCTGATCCGCGAGCAGTTGGCGGATGTGACGGAGCCTGAGCAGCGCGCCGACCTGACGCCTCTGGCCGATGCCTACGGCACGGCCGCGAACCGACTGGACGAGGTCCACGCGCTGCTCGCCGAAGACGCCAACCGGATGCCCACCGGCGAGGCTCGCGCGCGGCACCTGACCCTCGTGGCCAAGCGCTGCATCGACGACGACCGCCCCAAGACCGCCCGGCGGCTTGCGGAGCAGGCACTGGATCTGGAAGCGCATGATGCAGAGGCCGTCGCGGTCCTCGACACCCTGTGCGACTCGAGTGACCCGCTGGACCCGTCACTGGTCGCCCGCGTGGTCGAGGCGCTGCAAGTCGACCGCCCCGAGCGTGCGGCGGTGCTTGCCCAGCGCGTCGCGGCAACGCTGCAGTCTGGCCCGGATCGTCTGGAGTGGCTGCACCGTCTGGCCGCAGTTTCGGAGGCGGCCCGCGCCCGAGGCTTCGAGCTGGACCCTGTGGTCCTGCTGAGCGAGATCGCTGCGGCGGAGCCACACCTGCCCGGCAACTGGACCGCACTGGCGGCCGCTGCTGGCGTGGATCAATATCCGGCCGTCATCGCGCAACTCATCGAGACGGCGCAGGCGGGAGACGATCCCTCGCTGTGCCACGAGCTGCTCGACCGCGCGGCAGCGCTGGCGCTGGAAACACAGGACGCGGAGACCGCGGCGACCTGCTGGCGCATGGCGTTGGAAGCGCAAGACGGCCCTGAGACCCGTGCCGCACTGCGCCAGTTGCTGCAGACCGAGAAACGCTACGCAGAGCTTGCCCTGGACCTCGAAACCCACGCCCAAACGGACCCGGCGACGCTGCAGGGCGATCTGCTGCGGTCGGCCGAGCTTTGGCTGGGTCCGGCGGCGGACGGCGTGCGAGGACTGGCGGTGCTCGATCAGCTGGTCGACCTGCAACCGAAAGATTTGGTCCTGGCCGAGCGTCGGCTCGAGGTCGTCCAAGTCCTCGACACAGCTCACTTTACTCAGCGTCTCACGCAGGTGCTGGATCTGGCTCGGGCTACCGGCGACCGCAAGGCGCTGACCCGCTGGCTGCCTTCGGCGTTGGCGGTCGACACCGCTGAGCCTGCGGTGACGGTTGGGTTGTTGCGCGAATTCGCTTTGGCCGGCGGGCTGTTGGAGCTCGTGCCCGATGCGGTGCTGGCGCTGCAGGACCGCACTGGAGCGTTGTCGCCCGACGATGCGCGAGACGTGGTCCGTTGGCGGCTGGCGCTGGTGAACCCCCATGAGGACGCCCAGGCGTGGGCCGCTGCCAAGCTCGCGAGTCTGGAGCTTGCGGCCTCGGATGAAGACCGACGGGCCACGTTGGTCGAGCTGAGTCGCCACGCCCAAACCGAGATGGCAGAGGCGTTCCTCGCGGTCGAGTGGGGCATGCAGGCCGCGACCCTGCGTTTGGACAACGAGATTCTCGCGCATCTGAACGGACTTGCGACCGACGACGACACCGCCCGCTCGGTGGTGGCGGGCCTGACGGGCCTGCTGGAGAACACGTCCGACCCGGAGCAGGCAGCCCACGTCGCCGGGACGGCTTTCGACCTTGCGCGCACCTGGTGGCCCGCGGGCGACGAGCTGGAACCGCTGGCGATCGCAGCAGCGGCAGCCACGCCCCCTCGTTTGGACGCGGCTCTATGGCTTGAGGCGCGTGCCCAGACCTCTGGCGACCTCAGCAGACTCGCGGACTTGCTCGAAACCCGGGCGGCCCGCAACGCGGTGGACGAGCCCGAGATGGCCGTGGACGCCTGGATGCAGGTGGCCGACGTCGCGATGGGCCTCGAACAGCCCCGGCGCGCGGCAGACGCCTTGGACGCAGTTCTGCACCTGCAGCCCGGCCACGAGGGCGCGCTGCAGTGGCGTCTGGATCTGGCGGAACACCTGAAAGAGCCTGAGGTTGTCGTCCGCCTGACCGACACCATCACCCCGTCCGGCGATGCCGCTGAAATGGTGACGGTGATCACCCGCAAGGCGCTTGCGCTCGAGGCGCTCGACCGCGCGGAAGATGCTCTGAATGCTTGGGAATTCGTGCTAGCTCTCGACGAAACCGACACCCCGGCGCTGGTGCGGGTGGCCGAGTTGCTCGAGCAGCTGGGGCAGTCGGCCAAGGCTCGTGCGGCGTATGAACGGGCGGCGCAGGTCAGGGGTGACGCGGCGTCGATCTCGCAGCTGGTGCAGGCGACCGACCTTGCGCGCGCGGCCGGCGACACGCCGGGAGCGATGGATCTGTACGCGCGCTTGCTGGCGGTTGCGCCGGACGACACCGCGGTGTGGACCAGCCTGAATGCGGCGTTGCGCGACCCGACGCTTGCCGCGGTGGCGGCAGTGCGTTTGGCCGAGCCGCTGCGGGCGTCCGGTCACATCGCCCAACTCGCCGATCTGCAAGTGGCCGCGGTGGCCGCGGCTCCGGCCGAGGGCCGCGAGGCTGCGACCAGGGCACTGGCGGCGACATTGGCCGACGAGCTTGGGGATGCCCCGAGGGCGATGGGCTTGCTGCTGCAGCTGATTCCCAACGCTGCGGATCCCGAGGAGATCCTGATCGAGTCGAGCGCGATCGCCCGTCAACACGATGCGATCGAAGACTGGCTGGACGGTGTGACCGATCTGGTCGCGGGTGAGGAAGTCCGCAACGAATCGATCGAGGCCGTGGTCGGCCTTGCGGCCAGCGTGGCCTTGGAAGTCGGACAATCCAGTCGTGCTGCGGACTTGTGGCAGCTGGCTTGGGACCAGGACCCCGACAGCGAGAGCGCCCGCGAAGCCGTGCTGGCGTTGCGGCGAGAGGCTGGAGACCCGCAACGGCTGGCCGCTGACCTCGAGCGCGCGCTGGTGTTGGGCAGCGACGCGAACCGCGCCTCGCTGCGTCTGGAGTTGGCCGAGCTGAAGCGGACCGCGCTGGGACGTCCTCGCGAGGCCCTGCGGCACGTCGTCGACGTCCTGCGCCAGTACCCGATGCACGCTGAGGCCATGGCGGCGGCGGACCAACTGGCTCGCAACCCGGTCTGTGCCGACGAGGCGCAAGCGGTACTGGAGCCCCTGTACCGCGCAGCGCACAACAGCGCCGCGTTGGTGGCCTTGCTGCAGGTCCGGTTGGAGCGCACCTCAGCACCCGCGGCGCGAACCGCGATCACCCAAGAGCTCGCCAAGCTGCAGCAGAGCCAGCACGACCCGGCGAGTGCGCTGCGTTCCCTGATGGAGGGCCTGCGCGCAGATCCGCGCCCCGAGCTGCTGCCGCAAGTCGAGACGATGGCCGGCGAAGCGGGCGACCGGGACACGCTGGCGGTTGCGTATGACCTTGTTCTGGAAGGCGATCTGGCCGATGACGACCGGGTCACCCTGCTGGAACGCGGGGCGGACAACGATCTTGCGCGCGGCGCTGCCGTCGCTGCCGAAGAGAAGCTGCGGGTGTGGTCGCTGCTGCGTCCGGAGGCGGTCGAGCCCTTCGAGCGGCTGGAAGCGCTGCTGGACGAGGCAGGGCGTTGGGATGACCTGCTGATTGTCCTTCAACAACGCCTCGAGTTCGTGTCCGACCTGTCCGTCCGGGGGCTGGCCCTGCATCGGCTGGCCGATCTGGCCCGGGCGATTGGTGAGCAGGATCTTGCGATCCAGGCCTACCGCGAACTGTCCGTCATTGCCCCAGAAGATGCTTCGCCGCTGGAGTCTCTGGTCGAGCTTCAACGCGAGAAAGGCGTCGAGGCAGAGCTGGCCGACGCGCTCGTCTTGCTGTCGGGTGTGCGTCAGGACGTGCGGGCCGGTGTCGACCTGCTGTGCGAAGCGGCGCGGCTCTACGTCAAGGCGGACCGAAACGAAGTCGCGGCCTCGACTTACGAGCAGGTGCTTGCGGTCGCTCCCGACCATGCAGAGGCGTTTTCCTGGCTGGTGGATGCGGCGGGCGAGGACGCGGGCAAGTTGCAGCGTTTGTTCTCTCGGCGCGCTGCGACCCTGCCCTCAGGCCCCGCGCGCGCGATTGCCCTGCGCCAACTGGCAACCGCAAGCATCGAGATCCACGACGGTCCGACTGCCTGCGACGCCTTGGAGCAGCTGCGGGAGGAGATGCCGGAGGACGTGGCACTGCTGGACGAGCTGCTGCGCACGGCCGAGCTGCACCACCAGTGGCCGGCGTTCATGCGAGCGGCCGAGGTGAGGCTGGCCGACGACCTGCCGATCGAGCGACGCGTCAGCCTGACGGGTCAGGTGGCCCGGGTCGCGCTGACGGAGCTGATGGACCAGGAAACGGCGACCCAGCGCGTCGCGGAGCTGGAGGTGTGGGCCCCCGAAGACCCGGTCACCCTGCACCTGAAGGCGATGTTGCAGGCCCATAGCGGCGACCCGACGGAGGCGGCGGCCGGACTCGAGCGGTTGGTTGGGGAGACCGACGACGTGCCGACGCGCATCTCGCTGCACCAGCAACTGGTCGACCTGTACACGGGCGCACTGGACCGGTTGGACGATGCCATTCGCCAGTGTCGACAGCTGGTTGCGCTGGATCCCTGGCGTTGGCCGGCGCGCCGACGGCTGTGTGACCTGCTGACCGAGCGCGGCGACACTGCAGGTCGAGCAGAGGCCCTGCGGCAGTGGTTGGCGGCGATGAGCGAGGCCCAAGGCCGGCACACGCTGGACACGCAAACGAGTCAGGTGATGGTCGGCCTGTTCGCTGAATTGGGAGAGGTGCTGCTGGACTTGGGTCAGACCGACGAAGCAATGAACGCCCTTCGCAAGGCGCAGTTGGTGGGCGGACACACCCATCGCGTCGACGCCCCCCTTGCAACGCTTTACGAGGCCGCCGGCGAGCTGACCGACGCGCTTGCGCTGGAGACGTGGTTGCTGCAGCACTTCGAGGAGGCGAAGGACGCCGACCTCGCCGCTTTGCATGGGCTGCGCGCAGGACTGCTGCACGAGAAGCTGGGCGACTTGACCGCGGCACGCGACCGGCTCAAGCGGGTGCTCGAGCTGCGGCCCCAGGACGACTTGGCGTCGCTGACCAGCGGTCGGGTGCTGCTCGCGCTGGGCGACAGTGACCGAGCCATGCGGCTGTTCGACACCGTCAGTCGCAAGGCGGGCGGCGCCGAACACGACAGGCTGCGCGCCGACGCTCTGGTCGGCATGGGCCGATGCCGCGCCGCCAAGCAGCAGCTCGACCAAGCCCGCACCTGCCTGCAGCGCGCACTGGAACTGGTCCCGGACCACGAAGATGCCAAGGCCGCCCTCGCGCAGTTGTAGCCGAGGGCTTCCGACCTGAGCTGCGAGGCATTAGGCTTCGCTCGCCCGACCGCAGTTCCTCCGCGGCCGCGCCACGCCCGCCCCTCCCCCCGCGGGCCACAAGGAGAATCCCATGCCCCAGACCTCCCTTCCCCGCCCTCTGCGCGTCGCGGTCGTCGGTGCGTCAGGCTACGGCGGCGCCGAGCTGCTGCGCCACCTGCTGGTCCACCCCTACGTTCAGGTCACCAGGCTGGTGGCCAAGGACAATCTGGGCAAGAAGCTGGACCAAGTGCACCTGTCGCTGGCCGGCATGACCGATCTGGTGATCGAGGACCTGACGCCTGCCGACATCGCCCCGCACGCCGACCTGGTTTGCGTCGGTCTGCCCCACAAGGTCAGCGCGGCCATCGTAGCGGAATTCGTGGACTTGGGCCTTGCCGTCATCGATCTCAGCGGCGACTACCGTCTGCTGGATGCCGGACAGTACGAGCAGTTCTACGAGGCCAAGCACCCCTTCCCGGAGCGACTGGGCTCCTTCGTCTATGGCCTGCCGGAGATGAACCGCGAGGCTCTTTCGGGTGCCCGCCGGGTCGCGAGCCCGGGATGCTTCGCCACGGCGATCACGCTGGGACTGCTGCCGTTTGCCAAGGCCGGTGTGCTGCGTGGCCGCGTCCAGGTGTCGGCGCTGACCGGGTCGTCTGGCTCTGGCGCCAACCCGGCGATCGGGACCCATCACCCCCTGCGGGCGCAGAACCTCAAGGCGTACAAAGCCTTGTCGCATCAGCACGTTCCGGAAATCGAGCAGAACCTGCACCTGTCCGGCGCTCCCGATGTCCACTTGGAAATGGTGCCGGTGTCAGCGCCGTTGGTGCGCGGCATCCTCGCCATGAGCTGGTTCCAGGTCGACGAGTCGCTGCAGGCGGCCGACGTGAAGGCCATGCTGAAAAAGACCTATGCGGGCGAGCGGTTGATTCGCGTCGTGACCGATCGACTGCCTGAGGTCAACGCGGTGGCCGGCAGCATGTACACCGAGGTCGCCGTGTCCATCGCGGCGCAGGCGATCGACGGCAAGCGCACCGTGGTCGCCCACACCGCCATGGACAACCTGATCAAGGGCGGCGCGGGTCAGGCCATCCAGTCGCTGAACTTGATGCTGGGCGTGGACGAGTACACCGGGCTACTGGCCCCCTCGCAATGGCCGTGATAACGGAGGCTTGCATGACACGCAAAGTGCTGGTCAAGGTGGGCGGCGAGACCCTGAAGGTGTTGGCGGATCGGCAGCGGCTGGCGCGTGACCTTGCGGCAGTGCGGGCCCAAGGCGTGCAGGTGTGCGTGGTGCACGGGGCTGGCCCGCAGATCACGGCGCTGGCGGAGCGGTTGGGTCTGCAGTCGGTCTTCAAGGGAGGCCGGCGCGTCACGGACGAGCCGATGCTCGAGGCCGCGGCGATGGCCATGGCCGGCGACGTGGGCCCCAAGCTCCTGGCCGCGTGCCTTGCCGCGGAAGTGCCGGCGGTCAGCTGTCCGGCGGCAGCGGGGTCCTGCGTGGTGGGGCGCAAGCGGCCGCCGCGCAAGGTGGCCGGAGAAGCCGAATTGGTCGACTTCGGACTTGTCGCCGACGTGGCAACCATCGACCCGAAGCTGATCGAGACGCTCTGGCAGGGCGGCTTCGTTCCTGTGTTATCTTCCGTGGTTGCGGATGCCGACGGCCAGTTGCTGAACCTGAACGCCGACTCGCTGGTGACGGCGCTGACCGACGGCGTGCACTTCGACGACGTGGTGCTGGTGACGGGGGTTCCGGGCGTCTTCGGCGACCTGAACGACCCCTCGACGCATCTGGCAGAGCTGACGGACGCGGACATTCCCGGCCTGATCGAACGCGGTGCGGTCAAGGGAGGCATGATCGCCAAGCTGGAAGAGGTCACCGCCATCCTGAAGAAGGGCGCTTCCGCTGTCTGGATCGTGGGTTACACGGACGAGGCAGCGCTTTCGGGCGCTTTGGCAGGTACGCCGGGTCTGCGAACGGTGGTGCGGCGCGCGCAGTCGACAGTCGCCTGACGTTGCCACACCGGTCCCTTCCGTGTAGGAATCTGGGTGACCGGAGCCGCGAGTCGGGCGACGGGAACGGGCGGGGTCTCCGAAATGCACATCCAGCATCACCGATTGCGGTTCTTCAGGCGGCTTGCGGGCTTCGCGGCAGCGCTGCTGCTGGCCCTGCCTGCCACGGTCCTCGCGCACGACGTTGACGGCAAGTTCGGCGTGGGCTTCGAGGAGACGCTGACCGGCGTCGGCGCCCGACAGGGGTTCGCGCTGCCTGAGCTCCGCGCTGCGGGCCTCAGTCTGCGGTACTACGTGGGCAATTTGGGGCTCGAGTTGATCACGGGCGGTGGCCTTCACTTTCCGGACGGAGAGCGCACGCAGGCGGCGGCCTTCGCCTCGGTCGGCGTGCTCTACAACCTGTTCCGTGCGCCCTCCGTCAACCTCGCCGTGGGGCTTCGCGGGCTGGTCGGGTGGGCCCGGCTAACGTGTCCGACGACCGATGACGACCAGAAGACCTGCGCCAACGGCCGCTTCGGCATCGCGTTCGAGGCTCCGCTGCGGGTCGAGTACTTCTTCGCACCGTCGTTTTCCGTTGCTGGTGCGGTGGGCCCGGTCGTCGGCCTGAACGAGCCGGATGGCAACCCTCTGACCGGCGAACGGAATTCCCGCAGCGTGTCGCTGACACGTGGGGAATTCTCGGGGGGCCTCGGCTTCTCGTATTACTTCTTCTGAGCGTCGAGGGTGCCATGCCCAGCCGATCCGCCCTGTTGCCGCTCGCTTGCAGCCTGACCGCTGCCATCGCCTTGGGAACTGCAGTGCTCGCGCAGCCTGCACCGCCACCGCCTCCCCCGATCGTCGGAGCGGACGAACCTCCGGCCCCAACCGCTGCCGCCCCCGCCAAACCACCCGCCGTCCTTCCAGCGCCAGCACCGGCGAAGAAGCCGCCCGCGGCCTCGCCTGCAACCCCGGCACCGGTCCCGGCTTCACCGGCACAGCCACCGACCAAGCCGGCACCCGCACCGGTCGTCGCACCGCCACCAGCCAAGCCCGCACCTGCACCGGTCGTCGCACCGCCACCAGCCAAGCCCGCACCTGCACCGGTCGTCGCACCGCCACCAGCCAAGCCCGCACCTGCACCGGTCGTCGCACCGCCGCCCGTCGGGGCACCGGCCAAGACCGTGCCGACTCCGGCGGTTGCTCCTGCCAAGGCTCCTGCCGCTGCTGCCCTTCCGGTTCCCAAGCCAGCGGCTGCTGCCGCGCCCGCCCAACCGCCTGTTGCGACTGAGGATCCCGTCGCCGCCGCCATCGCGGCCCGCAAGGCCGGCCGATTTGACGAGGCAGAGGCGCTCCTCCGCACCCACCTGCAGGGCCACCCGCAAGACGCCCAAGCCCTGCACGAGCTTGGGGTGCTCTACGCGATTCACGGGCAGATCCCCAATGCGGTCGCCCGGTTCCAAACTGCGCTGGCGCTGCGCCCCCAACAGACCGAGACCCGCCGGGCTCTGGCAGAGACCTTGCGCTCTGCCGATCGCTGCGCGGAAGCCCGCGACGCCTACTTGACGCTCGTCGACGCCGACGACCAGGACGCCGTCGCATGGCGAGGGTTGGTGCTCTGTGACGAAGGCGCGGCAGAGTTCGAGCGGGCCATTCAGACCTGCCAGGACATCGAGCGGCGCTTTCCGGGCACGCCGTTGGCCGCATGGGCCACGACGCGCAAGCCCCAATTGCTAGCGGCGAAGGCCGGTTCCAGCCCTGACGTGGCTGCCGCGGACGCTGAAGGCAAGGCCCTGTTCGGCGAGCATCGCTATGCCGAAGCTGAGGTGTGGTTCGCGCTTGCCCTGCATCAGACGCCGTCGGCCGACCGCGCCTACCGACTCGCGATGGCGCGGCTGGGTACCCATGACCTGTTCGGCTCGCTAGGGGCGCTTCAACAGGCGCTCGCCTTGGACGCCAACCACCTGCCAACCCTGTCCGCTTGGCCAGCCGTCGCCAAAGCTGCGCGCATCGGTGGGACCGGAGGCCTCGATGTGTCGCTCACCGCCATGCAGCGCACACCGTTTCAGCACGTAGCTGCGGCCATTCTGGACGACGATCTGGTCCTTGCCCGTCAGTTGCTGATCGCCACAAAGGCCGCTGGCAATCGCGGGGTCGTGCTGACGACGCTGTCGGCCGAAGTTGCGCTGCGCGAAGGACAAACGGCAAAGGCCGCGACCGCGTTTCTGGAAGCGCTGACCGCCAGCAAGGATTTCGCTCCTGCGCGCAAGGGATTGGCCGACGCCTACACCACCCAGGGCCGCTTCACGGAGGCGAGAGAGCTCGCCGGGCTGCCCCGCCCCGGGCCGGGGACTGAGACATCGGTCGAGGACCTCAAGCGTTTCCAATTGTTGCGCCGCGCAGAGCTGGACCACCAGCTGCGGATGGCGATGGACCCGAACCTCAGGGCACTGCCTGCGCTGGCCGATCAGGTGCTGGCGACCGCTCCGCCACCGCCTCCTCCGCCGCCAGTGTCCCTGGTCGAACCGGCTGCGCCGGTCAAGGCCGCGCCAGCCAAGGCTGCGAAGTCCAAGACCTCGACGTCCAAGGGGAAAAAGGCGAAGAAGACCAAACCCTAGCGTTTCGCCCCACCCCTTTCGCCTTGACGCCGGGCCGGTCCCGCCGGACACTTTCGCCCCCACGGCGACACCTGCCCTGACGGCACGGCGCCGGGCGGCTCCCTGTCGCCCTGCGGAACCCTCTGAATTTCCACTGGAGCATTGTCGAGATGAGTGAACGCAAGAAGGTCGTCCTCGCCTATTCGGGCGGTTTGGACACGTCGGTGATGCTGCACTGGCTCCGCTACGACCAGGGCTACGACGTCTACTGTCTGACCGCCGACGTGGGTCAGGGCGAAGAGCTCAGCGGCCTGCACGAAAAGGCCATGAAGTCGGGCGCCATCGGCATCGACGTGGTCGATCTCCGCGAAACCTTCGTGCGCGACTACGTGTTCCCGGCGCTGATGGCCAACGCCGTCTACGAGGGCTACTACCTGCTGGGCACCTCACTGGCGCGCCCCCCGATCGCCAAGGCGCTGGTCGAGTGCGCGGTCGCTCAAGGGGCTGTCGCGATCAGCCACGGCTCGACGGGTAAGGGCAACGATCAGGTGCGGTTTGAGCTGGGTGCCTACGCGCTGAAGCCCGACATCGAGATCATCGCCCCGTGGCGCACGTGGAAGTACAAGTCCCGTACCGACTTGATTCGCTACTGCCACGAACACGACATCCCGATCACCGCAACGGCCGAGAAGCCCTACTCGACCGACCGCAACCTGTTCCACATCAGCTTCGAAGGCGGCGTGCTCGAGGACCCGTGGTACGCGCCGCACCCCGACATGTTCCGCCTGTCGGTCGATCCGCGCCTTGCGCCGGACGAGCCCCAGGACATCGAGGTCACGTTTGAGGACGGCATCCCGGTGGCGATTGACGGCAAGGTCCTTGGCCCCGTGCAACTGCTTGAAAAGGCGAACGAACTCGGTGGCAAGCACGGCGTCGGCCGGGTCGACATCGTTGAGAACCGCTACGTCGGCATCAAGTCCCGCGGCGTGTACGAAACGCCCGGCGGCACGCTGCTGTACCACGCCCACCGCGCCGTCGAGTCGCTGGTGCTCGACCGCGAGGTCATGGCGATGCGCGACGGTCTGGTGCCGCAGTACACCCGCCTGATCTACAACGGTTATTGGTTCAGCCCTGAGATGCAGCAGCTGCTCGGCTTCATGCGGCAGATCCAGAAGGGCGTCAGCGGCGTGGCCCGGCTGCGGCTGTACAAGGGCAACGTCATCGTGACCGGGCGCAAGGCTCGCAACTCCCTGTATAACCCCGAGTATTCGACGTTTGAGGCCGACAAGGTCTACAATCAGGCCGACGCCGACGGCTTCATCAAGCTGAACTCGCTGCGCCTGAAGCTGAACACCTACCGCGATCAGGCGATGCTGGCCGACCCCACCAAGCAGGTCACCGACGAGGTCGCCAAGCTGCGCAAGGACTTCATCGAGTAGCCGCGGGGGGATGTTCGTCGGTTCCGCCCCCTTCCTCCTCCCGGTCTCTCTGCCAGGCCCACGCCTGCGAGGCTGTCATGAACGCCAGGATCAAGCTGTTCGCGGGTTCGAGCCACCCTGAGCTCGCCAAGGCCATCTGCAACGTCCTCGATATCCCGCTGAGCCCCAGCGAGACCGTCAAATTCTCCAACGAGAACCTGATGGTGAAGATCCAGGAGAACGTGCGGGAGTGCGACGTCTTCTACATCCAGACGTCCGCGCCTCCGGTCAACGAGAACATTCTCGAGACGCTGATCGCGATCGACGCGCTCAAGCACGCCTCCGCCGGGCGCGTGACCGCAGTGCTGCCGTACTATTTCTACGCCCGCTCCGACAAGAAGGATCGCCCGCGCATCAGCATCACCGCGCGCTTGATGGCCGACCTGCTGCAGACCGCGGGTGCCGACCGCGTGCTGACCGTCGACCTGCACTCGCCGCAGATTCAGGGCTTCTTCCGCATCCCGGTCGATCAACTCGTGGGCGCGCCGATCCTCTGCGAGCGGCTGCTGCAAGAGGACTTGACCAACACCGTGCTGGTCGCGGGCGATGTCGGTGAGGCCAAGGAGTTGGGACGATTCGCGAATCGCCTGCACTTGCCCGTGGCGATCGTGGACAAGCGTCGCTATGGCGACGACGATCAGGCCGTGGCGACCAACCTGATCGGTGAGGTCGAGGGCAAGCACGCGATCATCGTGGACGACGAGATCGCCACCGGCGGTACGATCATCGAGGCCACCAACTTCCTGCTTGCCCGCGGTGCCCAGTCCGTCCGCGTGGTTGCGACCCACGGCGTGCTCAGCGGCCCAGCCATCGACCGCATCAACAAGTCGCCCCTGAGCAGCGTGCTGGTGACCGACACGATTCCGTTGCGCGACAAGCGTTGCGACAAAATCGAGGTGCTGTCCGTCGCACCGATGCTCGCCAAGGCCATCCGCCGAATCCACGACGGCGACTCGATCAGCGACCTGTTCTGATCTGTTGGCGAAAGGCGCAGACGCGCACGCGCTCCTTGACCCGGCGGCTGGCGGACCCTAGCTTGCCTGCATGACCGCCCCGGGCCACAACCGCACCACCCTTCGCAACTTGCTGGCGCTTGGCTTGGGCGTTGTCCTTGCGGCCGGCCTGTTCCAGACGCTTGCGTGGATGATGCAGCCGCGTGGCGAGTCCAGCTTGGCCCTGACGCCGCGCAAGTCGATGCATCCGCAGCAGGTCGCCCGCGCCCCCGCCAAGGTCAAGCTGCTGCGTCAACGCCAGATCGCTCAGGCGAAGCCCCACGCCGAAGAGGAGAAGCTCGCTCCGACCGATGACTTGAACGGTCAGGTGGTCGAGACGGCCCGGCCACTGGTGGAGCAGGCGCCCAAGAACGCCCGCTATCTGGGCCGCTACGACATGCGGGTCGACCGCGAGGTCAAGAGCCAGGGCCGCAAGTCGCCCGGACGCGATCTGGGCAGGCTGCACATCGAGAACCCCTCGCCGCTGCAGAGCCCGCAGTCCAAGAGCAAGGACCCCACCGTGATCCCCGACCGGCCGACTCCCGCGCGCCAAGCCGCCGGAGAGGCCGGGGACCGCGCCGACCGCGCACCGACCACGCTGGGACCGGGCCCTGCTCCCAAAGCAGCGAAGGGCGATGCAGGCGAACGCGAGGGCTCTGTGGTCGTCAAGGGCGCGCACGACGGTCTTCTGCTGCCTGCGACCTCCCCCGGCAACGTGATGCACAACATCCAGGCGCTGGCGGGCAGCCCCGGCGGCAACGACTACCTGCCCGACGTCGAGGACGAGGGCGAGACCAACCTGCTCAACACGCGCAAGTTCCGCTACTGGGACTTCTTTCAGCGCGTCAAGGACCGCGTGTCGTCGGAGTGGGAACCGGGCTCGGTGTGGCGGTCGCGCGACCCGCAGGGCAACCGCTTTGGCGTGCGCGATCGGTTGACGATCTTGCGGGTGACGCTCGACCCCGAAGGTGCACTCAAGCAGCTGGCCGTGCGACAACAGTCGGGCCTCGAGTTTCTGGATGACGAGGCGCGACGCGCGTTTGCCGCTGCCGGCCCGTTCCCCAACCCTCCCGACGGCCTGAGGAACGAGAGGGGTGAGATCCAGTTCGAGTTCGGCTTCATGTTCGAGATCTCGACCCGACGCTTCAAGTTCTACCGGGTGCAGCAGTGACCCGCGCGGCGGTTTGGGCGTGGGCTCGCCTTCGTTGTCGCCTCGCCGTCGTCGTGACCGGCGCTGCACTGCTGCTTGCGTTCGCGGGATCCGCCTCGGCCACAACCATCGGCGTCGGCGAGGGCCTGCGGATGCACGTGCAGTTGCACGATGTGGAAGCCGAGCGGCGCACACCCTTGGAGGAGCTGTCGCGCCAAGCCCTGACCGATGTTCAGGATCGCTTGCACACTCAGCTGTCGGGCGACCTGTACATCGATTACGTCGGCAGCCCACGAGCCTTTGATAAGGTGATGGCCCAGCACGGCGTAAAGGGCTGGTCGGAGGCCTGGATCTCGGGCATGGCCTTGCTGGAGCGTGACCGCGTGATCGTTCAGGTCAACGGCCCCGGCGCCCTGCTGACCAGTGAGGTGGTTCGCCACGAGATCGCCCACGTCACCTTGCACGCGCTGTCCCAAGGTCGCTGGCTGCCACGCTGGTACCACGAAGGCGTGTCGATGTGGCTGGCGGGCGAGATCACGTGGGAGCGTCTGCGCGACATGTCGGGCGCTTCGGCGTTCGGCGAGCTCGACCGGCTGCAGGCGCTGGACGACGGCTTCACGGGCAACCAGATCGGCGTGCAGAGGGCGTATGCGACCGCCGCGGGCTTCGTTCGCTTTGCCGTGCACCGCAGCCAGGACCCGGCGTCTCTGGCGCGTCTGCACCAGCGAATGCGCGAGGGCGTCGACTTTGCCGAGGCGTTTCGGACCACGTTCGGCCTGCCGCCGGAGTCACTGTTCGCCATCTACGCCGCGCAAGTTGGCCAAACCGCTTCGAAATGGGCGGTACTGGCGACCGATACCGCCCTGTGGGTGCTGGTGTCCGTGCTGGCGGCGATGGGGATGCTCGCGGCCTTCCGCTCCCGCGCGCGGCTGCTGCAGCCCGACCCGGAAGACGACCCGCTGGACCTCGAAGCGATCGCGGCAGCCGGCGAAGCGGCGATGGCGCGGCCGTGGCGTCGGCCGGGCTTCGATCCGGATCGCCTGCAGGTCGAGGATGGGGACGAGGACGATGATGCGCTGGCGGAGGACTGGGCGGATCGTCCGGTCCGTCCATGGAAGGTCCGAGACTTCATGGCTTTTCCTCTGGAAGCCCCCGAGCCCCCCGTTGGCCTTCACGAGACCCCGGAGGTGGCCGGAACGGGTGCCGGGCCCGACGAGTCGAGCGATGTTGCCGTGCTCGACGACGAGGCTGCCGACGGTCATGAGACGAATTCCGCGAATTCCGTCCCCAACTGAGACCGCAGGCAACCCCGCGCCAGTACTCAGGGACCGTTGTAACTGCCCGTCATTGCGAATGTTTATCGGTAACTTCCGCGGCCGTCCTGCGATTGACAGCCAAAATCAGCGGCGCGTATAAGCCGGGTCCCTGCTGTCGCGTCTTCCGCGGCACACAAGCCCTCCAGAGCCACCACCGATGACCCGCCTGACCGCCTTCCGGCCGCACCTGTTGCGACGCGCCCACTTGCGGCTGCTGCTCGCTGCGGTGGAGCTTGCGCAGCGGTCGTTGGGAGAGGCCGGGGTGCTGACGGCGGCCCGGCGGTTTCTGGGTCGGTCCTTCACGCGGCGACAAGCGCTGGAGGACTACCTGCACGACCACGACGCCCACAGCCACTTCTTCCCGTGGTTGCTGTGGGATGCGCCGCTGCCGGACGGTCCGCTGGGCCGCAGACTGATTGCAAGCCACCGCCGGGGCCCGGAACGCGAGGTCCTCGACGCCCTGCTGTGCGCCCGCGCCGACGTGTATCAGGTCACCGGCAGCGACGGCGACGCGACGCTGATGACGCGGGTGGCCGATGGCGAGGTGTTGCGCGTGATCGAGCCCGTGCTCGGCGCGGTGGCCGCACGGGGCGAGCTGTTCGTGGCGCGCATCCTGGCCTTCCCCGATTGCGCGCTGCTGGACGCCGTGCACGCGAGCCTGCCCGCTGTGGGTCGCCGGGCGATGGTCCGCGCGGCCCGCCGGATCGCTGTCGTCGATCAAGAGCACCATCTGGCACAGCTGCTGGCCGCAAGTCGGCGCGCGCTGGAGCGAATTGCCGAGCCGACCGCTCCCTGGCGTGAGGCCGGCGTGTTGCTGCGGGCGACGCTGGTCTTCACGGTGGCGGATTCGCCGGTACTGGAGGCGGCTCTCGGCTCAGCAGTCGCCTCGGGGGCACTGGCCCAACGCCACGGATCGCGCAGCTACGTCATTCGTCAGGAGTCGTTCGGCCCTGTGGGTGCTGTCTTGCGGGTTGCCGCGGGTCGACTCTATGCCGCCACCGGCTCGGCGCCGCGCACGCGACTGCTGCGGTCTGCCGTTGAGCGACACCTTCCGGGATTGCTTTACAGTTTCACGGTGTTCCGCGACCTTGACGCACTGGTCGACCCCGCGCTGCGCCAAGGCTGGGAGGACGACGAGCTGCAGCGGGTGGCGCAGGACTGGGTGGGGGAGTGCCTCGCCACGTTCCACGACACGCCACACCCTTGGCTCGGCGGCGTCACCCCGCGTGAGGCGGTCCGTACACCGGCCGGTCGCGCCGCAGTGCAGGCCTGGCTGCAGACGGTCGAGCAGGTGACCAAGGTCGCCGGACCGGGCTATCACCATGAATTGCAGTCGCTTTGGCGCGATCTCGCCGCGACCTGACGCCCCCAGGACCTCAAGCCAGCGTTGTCTTTCCCGCTCGAGCGACTCAGGGCGCGTCGGGTTCGAACGCCTTGCAGAATGCGGGAATGAGGTCGGCGCCGATCACTTCCAGAGGCTCGGCCATCAACGCCTCATTGGGCCAGCCGACCGTACACTGGCCGGCCGCGGTGCGATAGGCGCACTCGGGGCAGCGGAACGCGAGGTCGAACTCCTTGGCCTGCAAGGTAAACGCTGCGTTCAGGGCCTGCCGGTCACCGCCGCGGACCAGATCGGGTTGAAAGCGCGGACGAGGTGGTTCCCTCACGGCGCCCTCCCGGCAAGCACCCTCTTCACCTGAGCAACCAGCGCCTGTTCATCCGGCAGCGATGCCGCACGCTCGGCCTGCTCGACGTAGCGCTGCCCCTCTTTGGGCCCCGCCGCCAACGCCCGCACCAACAGCACGCGCGTCCCCTTGTCGTCGGGCCCCAGCGCCGGAAGCGCCGCCGCCCAACTGCCGGACTTCTGCACGCGCAACAGCGCCGTCGCCAGTCGCACGCCGCCCGCTTCGCCCTGACCACTGCCGTGCGCCACAAAGGCCAATCCCACGTCTGGCAAGGTCGCCCGCACGCAGGCATCCACGGCAAGGGCGCGCCACCGGGCCGCTGGGGCGAAGGTCTCCGACGGAATCTCCAGCACCGGCGAGGGACCACGCAGCCACTTGTCGAGGAACCGTTCAATCCCATGTACGTCTGCGGACTTGCGACTTGCCCCGAAGAACAACCGCGCGCTCTCGGTCATCAGGCGCTGCCGCAGCGCGTCGCTTCCCTTGCACGCCGCCGCAAACTTGCCTTTGGCGTGGTCACGGGCGATGTCGCGCAGGGGCGGCGCCCAGCTGGTGGCCGCAGCATCCACGGGAGGCCGCAACGGCTGAAGGGCGACCATCAGGTCGTCCGTCACGGACTGTCTGGGCGCGGCCAGCGACAGCGATGCCCCGGCGAGCAGCACCGCCAGACCGGAAAGCGCAGCGGTGAGGCCTGCGTGACGTGAGGGAAGCTTCATTGGGGACGGCATGGGTCTCCGCAGCGGGGGCGACCTTGCGGCGCGTGGGGTTGGCTGGCATCAAGGCGGGCTTGACACCACGCGTCGCCATCCTAACGTGCGCACGCGACGCGGGACACCCCCGCCCGGTCCAGCTGCGACCCCTGCACGGAATAACGCGTGCAGTGGTGATGTTGGGCAGCGGCGTGGGCGTCACCGACGCGGGAGGGGAAAGCACTCCCGCCGAGTTGGCACCTGACGTCGAGGCTCATTTCGGTCCACCTGCCCGGTCTCGGGCAGCAGCATCCACTTCCGGAGCAAACCATGACAGCACAATCTGTCATCCAGGTGCGAGATCTGGTGAAGCGCTACGACACGAAGACGGCACTCGCCGGAGTGTCGTTCGACGTGAACGCCGGCGAAATTCTCGGGTTGCTGGGCCCCAACGGCGCCGGCAAGTCGACCAGCATGAAGATCCTGACCACCTATCTGTCCGCGACGTCAGGCCAGATCAAGGTGGACGGCATCGATCTGGCGCAAGACCCGGTCAAAGTGCGCGCGATGTTGGGCTATCTGCCCGAGTCGACGCCGCTGTACACCGACATGGTCGTGCGCGACTACCTGGTCTACGTGGGAGAGATGCGGGGCTTCGACAAGGCCACGTGCGCCAAGCGCCTCGCAGAGGTCGCCGCGACGGTGGGCATCAGCGACGTGCTGGGCATGGTCATCGGCACGCTGTCGAAGGGCTATCGCCAGCGCGTAGGTCTGGCCCAGGCGATGCTGCACAACCCGAAGATCCTGATCCTCGACGAGCCAACCTCGGGTCTGGACCCGAACCAGATCGTCGAGATCCGCAACCTGATTCGCGACCTGGGCAAGAACCACACGGTCATCCTGTCCAGCCACAACCTTGCGGAAGTTCGCCAGATCTGCGACCGCATCGTGATCATCCACCGCGGCAAGGTCGTCGCCGACGGCACGCTCGACGAGCTCGAGGGCCGTGTCGCGCACACCCATCACCTGGTCGTGTCGCTGGCGTCGACGGCCACCGCCGAAGCCGTCACCAAGGGTCTGGGCGGTCTACCGCAGGTCAAGACGGTGACGGTCAGCCACACTGCGGCCCATCCCGTCGCCCACACGACTTACGAGGTCGAGGCCGACGCGGACGTGCGCACGCAGATCGCCACTTGGGCGCAGCAGCAAGGTCACACGCTGGTCGAGCTGCGGCGCAAGTCCGCAGACCTCGAGTCGATCTTCCAGTCCCTGACGCTCGAGGCCTAGCCCCTTCGGCGCAGTCCACCGCCCCCGTTTCTTTTTTCCGCAAGTCCTGTTCAAGCCACCCGAGGGCCCCATGTGGAAACCAATCTGGACCATCGCCCGACGCGAGATGTCCGCCACCTTTGACTCCCCGATCGCCTACATTGCAGCGACGGTGTTTCTCGTTGTCACCGGCCTGCTCTTCTTCTTCGGAGTGGGCGGCGCGGATGACTGGTTCGTGGCGCGCGAGGCCACTCTGCGGCCGTTGTTCGAGTACGCGCCGTGGGTGCTGGCCGTCATCGTGCCCGCCGTGACCATGCGCCTCATCGCCGAGGAGAAGAAGTCAGGCACCCTTGAGCTGCTGGTCACCCTGCCCGTCACCGACCTGCAGATCGTGCTTGGCAAGCTGCTGGGAGGCATGGGCTTTCTGGCCGTGGCGCTTGCGCTCACGTTGGTGTTTCCTGCGCTCGTGATGGCGCTGGGTCGGCCGGACGTGGGCGCGATGGTCGGCGGCTATGTGGGTCTGGTGCTGATCGGCACGACGTTCCTCGCGCTCGGGCTGATGACGTCGACCTGGACCCACAACCAGATCGTCGCCTTCATCCTGGGGCTGCTGCTGTGCGTGTTCTTCTGGACGGCCACCGACGCGCTGGTGAAGGTGGCGTTCACGGACCCGCCTGCGGCGCTGCAGCTGCTCAGCTTCCAAACGCAGTTCGCTTCGTTCGCTCGCGGTGTCATCGACCTGCGCAACGTCCTTTACTTCTTGTCGATCATCTCGGTCGCAGTGGTGGCGTCGACCTACTCGCTGCAGTCGCGCCACTGGAAATAGTCGGGGGAAACCATGGCTGCCCACACCACGCTAAAGAGCCGCACCGATGCCCTCGTG
The DNA here is from genome assembly GCA_903955385.1 of uncultured Myxococcales bacterium. Taxonomy (GTDB): domain Bacteria; phylum Myxococcota_A; class UBA9042; order UBA9042; family UBA9042; genus CAJBNH01. Next base: position 90,355 of record CAJBNH010000194.1, read on the forward strand.
ATGGTCGCCGCCGTCGTCGGTCTGGCCGTCGTCTTGAACGCACTGGCCACCCAGACGTCGGCGCGACTGGATCTGACCGAGCAGAAGGTGCACACCTTGTCTGCCGCCAGCCAGCAAGCCGCCGAGTCGCTGGAGGGCGTCGTCGTCACCGCCTACATCTCCAAGAAGCTTCCGGAGTCGATTCCGACCCCGAACGGCCCCAGGCCGCTCAAGGGAATCGACCGCGCACTGCGCGACAAGCTGGAGGAGTACGCCACCGCCAGCGGCGGGCACCTGCGCTTGGTGTACGCCGACGAGAACTCCCCTGCCGTGGGGTCCATCGAAGACCAGGCTGAGGCCGCACGCTTGGAGCCGTTCTCGTCTTCGGAGGCTTCGGTTCAGGGCAACCAGCTGAAGTTCGCCCGCTATGTGCTCGGCGCCACCTTCCACTACAAGACCGTGCATGAGGTCCTGCCCAAGGCGCTGGAGCCCGGATTCTACGAATTCGAGGTCACCAAGATCCTCCTGCGCCTCAAGGAGAAGTACGAGCAGAGCCAGTTGATGAAGGACCCGCTCGACGCCGGCAAGTCGGTGCACGAAGCCGTCAAGGCGTGCAACGACGCCGTCCAGAAGGCCGCCAAGGTCGACGATGCCGCAACGGGAGGCGCTGGACTATCGCTGCAGGGCTCGAGCGACCCGGCCAAGAAGCGCTTGGACGCCGTGCGCGCGGCTCTTCCGGACCTGCAGAAGACCTGCGCCGGCATCGAGTCCGCCATGGCGACGGCCCGCGCCAAGCTGCAGGGCAAGAGCCAGTTCGGCGACAACCTGCTGCAGGATGCTGAGCAGTTCCGTCAGGTGCAGGGCGAGCTGGCGCGGTTGTCCGACCCGGCTGCTGAGCAGAACGCGCAGGTGCCGCCCGCAGTCGCGATTCCGCAGATCGTCAACGTGCTGGACGAGTTGTACCGCGAAGTCGACCGCGACCACGCCACCCTGACCGACAGCCCGGGACGGCGCCAGATCGGCTTCCTTTGTGGTCACGACGAATTCTGCCCGTTCGGCGAGGCCACGCCGCTGATCCGCGACGAAGTCGCCGGCATGATGGGCCAGAGCAACCCGATGATGAAGCAGGTGATCGACGCGGCCAAGCAGATCTCGCAGTCCATCGACGAGACCAACTCCCGCATCGGCGAAAACCTGTTTACCAAGAAGGGGTTCTCGATCCGTCGCGTGGACGCCGACCAACCCATCCCCGATGACGTCAGCGCGCTGCTGATCTACGCACCGCGCAAGCCCTTCTCGGAGTACACGCGCTACCAGATCGACCAGATGCTGGTCGGCGGTCGGCCGGTCGTCGTGTTCGCGCAAGAGTGGGAGGTCGCCCTGATGAATCTGGCGGCTTCGGACGACCTGAACAGCGACCTGAAGATGGACTACACCGCACTGACGCCCACGCAGTCCGGTCTCGTCGACCTTCTGAAGCCGTACGGCGTCGAACTCAAGCGCGACCTGGTGTTGGACTCGACCCATGTCGAGACCGTGCGGGTCACCCAGTTGGTCAACCGCGGCGGTCTGCAGTTCGAGGCGCAGCAGGACTTCCCCTACGCGCTGATCCCGGTGGCGGCGGACTTCGACGAAACGCACGCACTGTCGCGCTCGATCCAGCACATGGCGCTTCCCTACACGACCTCGGTCACGGCGACCGCTGCCCTGCGCAAGGACCCGAAGTTTGAGGTTTTCGATCTGATCCGTTCCTCGGAGACCTCCCTGACCAAGTCGGCTCCGCTGCCCGTCATGCCTCCCGCCCTGAAAGAGCTGGTGCTCGCCTCGGCGCCCAACGGTCCGCACACGCTCGCTCTGTCGGTTCAGGGACCATTCAAGTCGGCATTCCAAGGCAAGGCCATCCCGAAGATGCCCGAGCGCAAGGTCCAGCCGGACCCGAATCGTCCCGAGCCGCCGCAAGCGACGGCCGACACCCAGTACGAGGTCGACAAGCGCAAGTTCAAGCCTGAAGGCAAGGGCAAGCTGCTGGTCGTCGCATCGAATCTCGGCATCGAGGGGCTGAGCCGTCAGCGCGTGCTGGGCGACTTCGACCTCTCGAAGTTCACGGAATTCAACGTGGAAGCCATCAAGTCGTATCAGAAGTGGCAGGCGGAGTTCCAGAACTGGCAGATCCGCATCGGTCAGGTCTCGCATCTGTTGGGCGACAACCTGCAGTTCCTGCAAAACGTGATGGACTGGGCGACGTCGCACGAGGGTCTGGTGGCCATCCGCGCCAAGGGCGACAGCCGCCGTCCGCTGCAGCAGGTCGAGGCCTCCTCCGCCCGCAACTACCGGCTCGGCACCCTGTTGGGCACCCCGCTGTTGCTGATCCTTGCCGGGCTCGCGCGCTGGCGGTTCCGCCGCCGCCGCAATACGCCGGTTTCCGCCGCCTGACGCACCCCCTATTCGGAGGCCCCAGCCATGAAGCGCTCGACCTGGATCACGCTGGCGGTGTTCGCCGCGCTGCTCGTCGTGTACCTCGTGAAGACGATGCGGACCGAGACATCGGCCCCACCGCCTCTCGACATCGCGGGCTACCTCGGCAACGTCAGCGAAGACGAAGCCCGGGCCCTGTCGAAGGGCAAGCCCTCGCCCGTCACCAAGATCACGCTGCGCCGGGCTGGCGAAGTCATCTCGATCGAGAAGCAGCCGGCCAAGGCCGCCCCCGCAGCCGACAAGGTCGCCGCCGATGCGCCAGCGCCCGAAGAGGTGTGGACCGCCGTCCGCACGGCCAAGGGCAAGCAGACGCAGACCAAGGCGCAGAGCTTCCGGGTCAAGGGAATGGCTGAGGCACCGATGCGCACGCTGCGCTCCAGCTTCACGCTGCCGGTGACCAAGAAGGACCTGGCGGAGTACGGCTTGGACGCCGAGCACGCACTGGACGTCGAACTGACGCTGCCAGACCGCACCATCAAGCTTCGGATCGGCGCCGTGGCCAAGCCCGAGGCCGGCGAGTCCGGACAGCCCGGCGACCCGAGTACATGGGTGCAGGACCCGGCACGCCCGGAATTCGTCTACCAGATCCCGTCCCGAGACCTGCGCACCACGTTTGACGTGACCTGGACCGACCTGCGCGACCGCGCACTGCTGGATCTCGACACCGCCGCCGTGACGAGGCTCGAAGTGACGCCCCCGGCAGACAAGGGCGTCAAAGTGGTGCTTGAGCGGCCGGCCCTGACGCCCGAGCAGCGCAAAGCCCTGGACGACAAGAAGCAGAAGCGGGAGGACAACGAGGGCTGGACCATGGTCGAGCCCGCAGGAGTGCGCGTCGGTGAGGTGGGTGAGTGGCTGGGCGCCCTGAGCCGGCTGAGCGCAACCGACTTCGTCGATGCGGCAGAGGCGGCCGCCAAGAAGACGGTGACCGGCTTCGACGACCCAAAGGTAGCCACACGCATCGCGATCACAGCCAATGGCAAACCGCCGATCGTGATCGATGTTGGCGGTTCCGACGAGTCGCGCCCGACCAAGGACGTGTGGCTGCGGGTCCAAGGCCGCGACGAGTGGGTGCTGGTTCCCTCGTACATCCGCGACCAAGCCGTCATGACGGTGGACCAGTTGCGAGACCGCAGATTGCTCGGCGACGTGAAGGCCAAGGAGGCCAAGGCCTTTTCCGTTCAAGCCGGCGAGGTGCAGCTCAGCGCGCGACGCGACGGCTCGGCCTGGACCCTGACCGCACCGGCACTGGCGACTTCCACCCAAGCCGTGGAGAGCTACTTGAGCGAACTCGAAACCACCAAGGTCGAATTCGTGAAGGACCGCCAGCCCGCCGATGTCGGGCTAGGGTCTCCCACTTGGAAGATTACGCTGCAATTCGACGGAAGCTCCCGCACGGTTGCCCTCGGAACTACGCAAGACGGCTCCACTTTCGGTCAAGTGACCGTCGATGGCCTGCCCGGCGAGCTGTTCAAGCTGACCTCGTGGAATGCCGACAAACTGAAGAAGAAGGCTCAGGACTTTGCCGATCGCAAGCTGTTCCCGTTCGCGCGCGACGAGGTTACTGAGATTCGCCTCGAGTCGAAGGACGCGGGGAAGGTGCTCCTTCGCAAGGCCGCTGACGGCACTTGGCAGATCGGAGAGGGAGACAACGCCGCGGCTCCCGCACAGAAGCAGGCCGTCGACGACCTGCTGGCAAGCCTCACCAACCTCGAATACACGTCGGACCACAGCGACCGCAACGCGGCGGACACTGGTCTGGAGAAGGACTACTCGCAGGTCCAAGCCTTGGATGGAGCAGGAAAGAAATTTGAGCTGCGCGTCTCTTCGCAAAAAAATGGTGAAGATTTCTTCGCCGGGCTGGTCAAAGCGGGCAGAGTGGCGCGCGTCGTTGCCATCGGTTCGGTACCGGCCACGTCTCTTGCGAAGAAGCCTTCAGATTTCAAGAAGTAGGCTCCAATCCCTACTCATTTTGCGGGCATCCAGCTCGGGAGCCATTCGTCGCCCAATCGCCACAATCCGGGACCATTGATCGTCCCGCCGGTCCGAATCGAAACGCCACTTGCGTCCCAAGGCGCTTGGATTGACGCGGAGTTGCAGGATTATCCCGCTTGGCCGCTTGCAAAAACTGCCTTATGATTCACCCATGAGCCGTCAGACAACCGCCTTGAGACAATATACCCAAGACGTTTTGGCGGTTTACACACCGACGAGCATGCATCTCAGGATTCCTGATGGTCGCATCCGCCCGAATCCATCGCGCAAACCCTTCTACCCATAGGTGCTCCCATGACCTTTGAAGTCAAGATGCACGGCGTCACCATTACGGCGCACGAGGACGGCCAGGTCGCGCTGCACGTCGGCGGCGCATCGGTCCTGATGAGTGCTGCCGATTTCTCTTCCATCGTGCGGGTGCTCGAGGCTGTGGCCAGCCTGGTTGCAGGACCGGCTTGGACGGCATCGCCGGCTTCGCCTGCGTTCCCGGCAGTGTCCCACCCCAGCATCAGCCGCGACGTGCGCGTTGGCGCGACCGACTCCGCACGCGTTGGCGGCGCCCACGCCGTTCTGCCCGCCACGCGTGGCCCCGGTCGTCCGCGCAAGCACCCGCTGCCGGTCGTCGTCGCTGGCGAGGTTCCGGTCAAGCGCGGCCCGGGTCGTCCGCGCAAGCACCCGCTGCCCGTCGCTGTGGCTGGCGAGATTCCGATCAAGCGCGGACCCGGCCGTCCCCGCAAGCATCCCCTGCCCGTTCTGGTTGCTGGCGAGATCCCGGTCAAGCGCGGCCCAGGCCGTCCCCGCAAGCATCCCCTGCCCGTTCTGGTTGCTGGCGAGATCCCCGTCAAGCGCGGCCCAGGCCGTCCTCGCAAGCACCCGCTGCCCGTAGCGGTGTCTGGCGAGGCTCCAGTCAAGCGTGGCCCCGGCCGTCCCCGCAAGAACCCGCTGCCCGTCCCTGCGACCGGTGCGCCCCGTGCGGAGGGTGCCGTTGCCGTCGCGCCGGGCCGTGCCCCCGTGGCGGCCATTCGCAAGGAGCGCGTCCGCACCGGAGCCCCGACAGGCAATCAGGTTCGCGACCAGCTCGACAAGTACATGCGCGAGAATCCCGGTCCCAAGACGATGGACGAGTTGGTCCGCGCCGCCACCACGGGCGCGTGGACCGTGCCGGAGGGCGCCGATGCCCGTCGCACGCTGGAAACGGCCGTGCCGCGCCATCGTGACTTGTTCGTGCGCCAGATCGACGGCACGTTCATCCGCCGCGCCGAGCTCGAGACCGTCACGACCGTCCCCGGCAAGCTGACCCGTAAGCGCGGAGACGAAAAAGTCGTCTTGAACAAGCCCGCTGCGGCACCCGGAACCAACAATTAGGTTGTGAGTTGAATCGGTCGGCGGGTCAGGAAAACTCCCGCCGGCCGATGCGCTCGTACAGCGCCGACTCCCTGCTGCGGTAGACGATCTGGGCCAATCGGTCCTCGTCTGAAGACCCGAGCTGCTCGAATTCGAGCGCCACCAGCTCTTCCTCGGCCGACTCAGGCAAGATCCGCACAACGCGCGCCAGTGCCGACACCGCGTGGGCGTGGCCTTCGGCGCGAATGCTCACCGTCACCAGATCGCCCGCCGCCAAACCCGGTGCCATCGCCAGCCGTATGCCAGCAGACGACAGGTCCGCAACGACCTCGCGCCACGGTGACCGCGTATCCCCCGGACGACCGATGCTGACACGCAGGGCAACCTGCGAGCGCACGAACTGCCGCCGCTCGCCCTCTCCGGGGTCTGCTTCCGACACCAGGAAGTAGCTGGAGGGCAACGCCTCCTCGACCCGCATCGGCCACGTGTACCAACGACCGTCGCGCACGAAGAGGACGGTCGCGCGCCCTTGCAGCTCAATCGCCCAGCGCTGGTCGCCGACGCCGCGCGGAATCATCAGGGTGGTCTCAGAGACGTGACCGGCCGAAACCACGTGGGTGACGGGCACGCCATTGACCTCGATCAGGATGGTGATCTGCTCGCCCGCGTGGGGGCGGACGACCAAAGGAGCCTGCGATTCGCTCATCGCTCCCCCGGCACTACTCGTCCGAGACCCCAACCCGCGCCCGCAAATCACGGACCAGATTCTTGATCTCACCGCTGCGGGCGGTACAGGCCCCGAGGCTCTCCTCGAGCTGCTCGAAGCCCTCCTTGCGCTCGTCCAGATCCTCACTGCGGACCTGCTCGAAGGCATCGGACACGGCCATGAAGTCGCTGCGGAAGTTGGACACAACGCCATTGAGCTCGTCGAGAAGTCCCGCGAGCGCACCGTGCTCTCCGCCGGCCGACGCGGGCGCGTGCTCGGCCGCCGTCCGAGCCATCGCCTCTGCGCGTGCCTGGGCGGCCTTCGCGGCAGCGACTTCGCTCTCCAGCTGCTGGACCTGCGCCTTGAGCGGCTCTACGGCGCCACCTGCGGCAGCACCGGCACGGGCCTCGTCGATGTCCCGCATCAACTTCTGAATCCGCTTCAGATTTGCGCTGGCCGACCCCTCCAGTTCGCGGTTGGCCGTCGTCAGTCGGGCCATCTGCTCGCGCAGCTTCTCGACCTCGGCCTCCGCCGCCTGCGTCGCACCGTCGTTCTGGCTCGCTCCGGCCACCTGCGCCTGCAAACCGGCCACCGTCGCCTCAAGCGCTTCGCGTGCGGCCGACGCGGCAGTCAACTCGGACTGCAAGCGCTCCGACTCGCCCATGGCGACTGCAGCCTTGGCCTGAACGCCTTCGAGCTCCGCCTTCACCCCGGCCAGCGCCGCATCATCGACGCCCGCCGCTGGGTGGGCGCGCAGTGCTGAGAGATCGGCGTCACGTGCGGCGAGCTGCTGCTCCAGCTCCATCACCCGCGCCTCGATGGCGCCGGTCTTGGGAGCCGCAGCGACCTTGGCATTCAGATCGGCCACGGTTGCTGCCTGAGCTGCGGCGGCCTGCGATGCCACGAACAAGTCAGCCTGCGCCTTGGTCAACTGGTTGCGGATCAACGTCAGCTCTGCCTGCAGCGCGCGCGCCTTCTCTTCGGCCTCGTCACGGGCCGCGACCTGCGCATCGAACTCTTCGGCAGAAATCTGATCGCCCGTCGACTCCGCGGCTTGAGCCTTCCAGCGGTCGACGTCTGCCTTGAGCGGTCCGATCTGCGCCTCAAACGACTCCGCGCGCATCTTCTGCAGCGATGCCAGTTCTTCGGCGTTTCGACGCCCGGCGCGGGCCTCTTCGAACTTCTCCTGCGCCGCAGTCAGGCTCTCACGCACCATCGCAAGCTCGGAGTCCAGCGTGGCGATGTGGGACTCGTCTTCTGCACGCGAGCCGGGACCTTGCTGCCGGGCGTTGGCCAGCTCGACCGCAGTCTCCTGCAGCTCGGCCCGCAATCGATCGTTCTCGTCGCGCAGCTCGGCCGCTTCTCCGTCCAGTGCCTGAACCTGGTCCGTCAGAGGGCGCAGGTCGTTCAGCTCTGCCTGCAGTTCGGCCCAGCGCTGCTCGTTGCCGCTCTCCTCCATGCGCCGACTGAGCGACTCGAGCTCGATCCGCAACCCCTGAATGCGGGCATCGCGTTCCTCAACCTCGCGGTTCTTCTGGGCAAGCGAGGTGCGAAGCTCCTCGATCAGGTGGGCGTCCCCTCCACCCTCTTGCGTATCGCGGCGCGGCAACGGCGGCGGCGGCGCCACGGGTGCCGAGGCACGGCCGGCAGCGGGCGGCATCGGCGGCGGCGGCGCGGCGGGAGGCGGGGGCGGCGGAGGAGGAGGAGGAGGGGGCGCTACCGGCTCCGGATACCACTCTTCGGCCGAGTCTGCGAAGGCCGTTGCCTCGGGGTCGACCGACTCGGCCGCTTCCTCAGCATAGCCATCGGAATAGCCACCGCCGTCGACGCGGTCCAGGTCCTCTTCGTCGAAGTCGAAACGCATCTCGAAGTTCCCGCACATCAGGAACTCGCCGTTGTCGATCTGGACCGGCGCTTGGGGCTCCAGGCGTTCGTTCTGATAGAAGGTGCCGTTCGACGAGCCGTTGTCCTGCAGCCAGTAGCTCTCGCCGTCAAAGAAGATGCGGGCGTGCTGGCGAGAGACGCTCTGGTTCGCTGTGCGGATCGCACAAGTGCGGTGGCGTCCGACCATGATGTCGGGATTCTCAGGACCGACCAGGACTTCCAAAGCCTCGCCCGAGTCACCGATGTAGTTGATTCTTGCCACGGAGAGATCCTCCCCTGCGCCGTGCGTGGAAACCCGAACCGCTAGCACTGGTTCTTCGCGAGGACTGCCGGGCAGTGTGCCGGGCTGCAGTGCGTTGAACCGTGAGGGTCAGGTCGTTGGGACGCCCTGAACTCCCCCCTCCGGAACAGGCGCCAGAGGGGCGGAAAGAGCCGCCCGGGACGTTAGCAGAGGCCCCGTCCGCGCACAATCCCACGGGTCTGCTCGCGACCGGACAACTCGGCCCTGCAGGGCAGACGCTGGCGACGAGCGACGAGGTGCTCGCGTGTGGGTCCTTGACAACCCAAGACGCGCTCCTACCTTGTGGAAGCCCGGGAGCGGAAGATACATCAATGATTCAGGAAGGTTGAACCAAACACACGTCCGCGCTGACCGCTATCCCCGCCCCCAGACGTACCGAACGCACTTCAATGGCCCTCGAAGCCAACTACCGGAGCGAGCAATGGGAAAGATCATCGGCATCGACCTCGGGACCACCAATTCGGTCGTCGCGATCATGGAAGGTGGCCAACCGGTCGTCATCGCGAATCAGGAAGGCGGACGCACCACGCCGTCGGTCGTCGCGTGGAACGACAAGAATGAGATTCTGGTCGGTCAGATCGCGCTGCGTCAGGCTGTCGTGAACTCCAAGCAGACCGTGTACTCGGTCAAGCGCCTGATGGGCCGCAAGTTCAACGAGGTCGGCGAGGACACCAAGCGCCTGCCCTACGCGATTGCCGCTGCCGACAACGGCGACGCCCACGTCAGCATCCAGGGACGCCGCATGTCGCCGCCAGAGATCTCCGCGAAGATCCTCGGCAAGCTCAAGCTCGCCGCCGAGAACTACTTGGGCCAACCGGTGACGCAAGCTGTCATCACGGTGCCCGCCTACTTCAACGACAGCCAGCGCAACGCCACCAAGGACGCCGGACGCATTGCGGGTCTGGAAGTGCTGCGCATCGTCAACGAACCCACCGCAGCTGCTCTGGCCTATGGCTTGGACAAGAAGTCCGACGAGCTCGTGGCCGTGTTCGATCTGGGCGGCGGCACCTTCGACATCTCGGTGCTGGAAGTCTCTGACCACGTCGTCGAGGTCAAGTCGACCAACGGCGACACGCACTTGGGCGGCGACGACTTCGACAACATCCTGATCGACCACTTGGTTGCGGAGTTCAAGAAGGACCAAGGCATCGACTTGGCCCAAGACGTGATGGCCAAGCAGCGCCTGAAGGAAGCGGCCGAGAAGGCCAAGATCGAGCTGTCGCAGGCGATGGAGACCGAGGTCAACCTGCCGTTCATCACGATGGACGCCACGGGCCCCAAGCACCTGCAGTTGCGTATCACGCGGGCGAAGTTCGAGGACCTGTGCACCAAGCTGTTCGAGCGCGTCCTGGCGCCATGCAAGAAGGCGCTGGCCGACGCTGGCAAGCGCCCGGGCGACATCGACGAGGTGATCCTGGTCGGCGGCTCGACGCGCATCCCCAAGGTGCAGCAGATCGTCAAGGATTTCTTCGGCAAGGAGCCCAACCGCTCCGTCAACCCCGACGAGGTCGTGGCGTTGGGTGCCGCGGTTCAGGCGGGCGTGCTGGCTGGCGACGTCAAGGACATGCTGCTTCTGGATGTCACGCCGCTGTCGCTGGGCGTCGAGACGCTGGGCGGCATCATGACGGCCCTCATCAAGCGCAACACCACCATCCCGACCCGCAAGACCGAGGTCTTCTCGACGGCAGAGGACATGCAGACCGCCGTGACCATCAAGGTCTATCAGGGCGAGCGCGAAATGGCCCGCGACAACAAGCTGCTGGGTCAGTTCAACCTCGAGGGTATCCCGCCGTCGCCGCGGGGGATTCCGCAGATCGAGGTCACCTTCGACATCGACGCCAACGGCACTGTGCACGTGACGGCCAAGGACAAGGCCACCGCCAAGGAGAACCGCATCACGGTCCAAGGCGGCAGCGGTCTGTCCAAGGACGAGGTCGAGAATCTGGTCAGGGAAGCCGAAGCCCACGCGGCTGAGGACAAGGCCGCCCGTGAGCGCGTCGAGACTCGCAATCAGGCCGAGGCCACCATCTACCAGATGGAGAAGACGCTGAAGGAGCACGGCGACAAGCTGCAGGGTGATGACCGGGCGAAGCTCGACCAGGCCTTGACCGCGGCTCGCGAGGCTGTGAAGGGCGACGACCTCGACAAGATCAAGTCGACCCAGGAAGAGCTGAAGCAGGCCGCTTACAAGCTGTCCGAGGCCATGTACGCCGCTGCCGACGCCAACAAGTCGCCCGAAGGTGGCGAGGCCGCGCAGCCGGGTCCGGACGCCGCGCCGGGAGCGAAGAAGGGCAAGGGCGATGTGGTGGACGCTGAGTTCGACGTCGACTAGCCCTCCCTCACCACGGCGAGGGGCCGGCAACGCATGAAGACCGACTACTACACGACGCTCGGTGTGGCCCGCGACGCGAGCGCGGACGACATCAAGAAGGCCTATCGCAAGATGGCGCTGCAGTTCCACCCGGACCGCAACGCTGGCGACAAGGGCGCCGAAGAGAAGTTCAAGCAGGTCTCAGAGGCCTACGCCGTGCTGTCGGATCCAGAGAAACGCAAGCGATTCGACCAGTTCGGATCTGAGCGTTTCCAGCAGCAGTACTCCAGCGACGATATCTTCAAGGACTTCAACCTCGATGACATCCTGAGCCAATTCGGGATGCGTGGCTCGGGTTGGGGCAACTTCAAGACGGGTCGCAACCCCGGCAGCGAAGGGGCAAGCGCTGGGGGTTACGCCTCGATCTTCGAAGACCTGTTCTCAGGCGGACGAGGCAAGGCGAGCGCTCGCGGCGCACCTCCCAAGGCAAAGGGCGGCGACGCCGAATTGCCCCTCAGCGTGACCTTTCACGAGGCCATGCATGGCTCAGAGCGACGCTTGGAGCTGTCGATCGACGGCGAAAAGCACGACTTGACCGTTCGCATTCCCGCCGGCATCGAGACCGGCAAGCACCTTCGCGTCAAGGGAGAAGGCCATCGGGGTCCCGGCGGCAAGGGCGACCTGCATCTGGTCGTGACGGTCGAAGCCGACCCTCGCTTCGATCGTCAGGGACACGACCTGCATACCGTCGCCCGCGTCAAACCGAGCCTGCTTCTGTTGGGCGGCTCTGTCGAGGTGGAGACCCTTGGCGGGCGCAAGAACGTCAAGGTTGCCGCGGGAACCACGACCGACACCAAGATCCGCATCCGCAAACAGGGAGCTCCAGTGCTGGGCAAGGCTGCGGAACACGGCGACCTGTATCTCAAGCTGGAAGTCGATGTCTCGGGCGACCTGACGGCCGAGCAGCGCGTTGCCGCCGAAGCCCTGCGCGACGCCGGATTGTGAAGGCTCGGCGCCAGTCACCTGTCGCTGCCCTTCCACCTACCCGTTGAGTGAAGCCTCCGGACCCCTGATGCGTCCCGGGGTGTAGGGCGCCACGGCTTGACATGCCCGTGCGCGCGCGGGATATGCCCGTGCAGCCTGCGGCCCTCTCTCGCATTCCAGGAGCCTCCGCCATGCGCACCAACCGCCTTGTCCGTGTCCTCTCTTTTGCCACGCTGGCCGGTCTGGCCTTCGCTGTCGCCGCGATCGCCGCTGAGCCTCCCGTGGTCTTGCAGGACCCCGCCGGAGACGACAACGGCCCCGGTACCTACGCGTACCCGAACAACGAGGTCTACAAGCGCGGTTCGTTCGACCTGCGCAAGGTCGAGATCATCGACAAGGACACGACGGTCGAGTTCCGCGTGACCTTGGGCGCGACGATCGAAGACCCATGGGACTCGAAGTCATGGGACGGCAACGGTTTTTCTCTGCAGTTCGTGCAGATCTACATCGACATCGACCACCAGAAGGGTTCGGGCTACACGGGCGTCCTGCCGGGCCTGGGAACGGCGAAGTTTGCCGACGATGAGGCGTGGGACAAGGTCGTGCTGCTCTCTCCGCAAGGTCGGACCCGGCTGTCCGCCGAAGTGCGCGGCAAGGCTGGCAACATGCGCGGTGGTGTGGTGCTGCCCTCGACGACGCGCGCCAATGGCAAGACGCTGGTCGCCTCCGTCAAGAAGAGCGAGCTGGGCACGCCGTCCAAGACCTGGGGCTATCAGGTGATTGTGCAGTCCAACGAGGGCTTTCCCGACAAGGGCGACCTGCTGACGCGCAAGGTCAACGAAACCAAGGGCGACCACCGCTTCGGCGGCGGCAGCGACTACGACTGCGACCCGCAGGTCCTGGACATTCTGGCCGGCCAAGCCAAGGGCGAGAAGTCCGAGGCGGCCGACCAGCACAAGACGCTTGCGTGGTCCTGCGCGGGCGAAAAGCCCGGCAAGGTCGCGCACCTGCCCATGATCTACGCCGCCCCGGCCGCTCCGTAGCGCCGCTGGCGTTCGGCCCCTCTTCCCCTCCTCGCGCGACTGCCAGCCGAAGCGGCGCGCCCCTGCACTCACGAGGCCCGTCATGCTCGAGCGGCGTCCGCGGCGGCTCCCCTTGACCCTTCGAGGCCGTAGCTTGGCCGTGCTGGCCGTGCTGGGCACCGGGCTGACGATTGCGGCCACCGCGGGGGCGGACCTCGGCCGGTTCGAGATCGACGCGCGCATCTACACCAAGCACCTGTACCAGAACGACGACTCGCAGGGCGTGCTGATGCTCGGCAACCCGTACCCGGGCTTCGTCGACGACATCTCGGGCAACAACGGCGTGGCCACTGAACTCGAGCTCGCCATTCGCGGCAAGGTCAGCGAGTTCGTCGAGGCAGGTGCCCGAATCGCCTCGCGTTTCGGCGAGCGATGGCACGACTGGTGGGAGAGCGGCAATGCCTTCTACGGCTCGGACTCCATCAACACCTCGGGCGAGTCGGTGGGTATGAACCGGGCATCGTACCTGAAGCTTCGCGGCACCTACTTGCAGGCCGCGCTGGACATTCCGGGCGTGACGTTCGTGCGCGTGGGCGCGTCAGATTTCTCGATGTTCAACCCGTGGACCATCGGCAAGGTGCGCTACATCGACCGGGACAACGGACGCGGTTACTTCGTGGGCGGCCGCTTTGGCGAAGAAGACCAAGTCCAGTACCAGATCGGCGCCATCGCCCTGCCCAAGCTGTACGTCGGACCGTGGTGGTCGACCGGCGTGGGCGACCCGGCGTTGGACAACGCCTTCTGGTCACGCGACTGGGCCTATGCGGGTACTCTGCGCTGGCGGGCGAGCGACACGCTGCAGCTGCGGCTGGTGGCCGATTTCACGCAGGATTTGGAGATCGACCGGGCTGACCCCGACGCGCAGGGCTCATTGAACGCGAACTGTCAGGATTTGCTGGGCAATCCCATCCCCGGTTGCGCCCCGGATCAGGCGGTGGACCTGCTGACCCGCTACGCCAGCGTCAACGCAACGCTGGACGTCGAGGCGGACCTGTCCGACACCGTGCGGCTCACCGGTCTGGTCGGTCTGTCGGGACAGCGGATGGACCGCGCGCTGACGAGCAACGCCGTGCGGGACAACCAGGGCATGTCGCCGATCGTGTACGACGACACCCAGGACGTCGCGGGCACGCTGCGCCTGTCGGCCAATGACCCGTTTGAGAACGGCTTTTCGCTGCAGGCCGAGTACTTCAACATCGGCGCCGACTGGAACGCGATCTTCGGCGCCCGCCGGGAAGCGGACGTGCTGCTGACCGAGGGGTTCGTGGGCAACGGAGGGCAGCTGCCGACCCTGAATCTCGCAAATGAATTCGTAGACTTCGACGACGATTGGGTCGAGAGCTGCATCGGCTGGCACGGCGGTACCGGCGTTCTGGGCTACGACCGCGACAACACGCGCATCAAAGCGGAGTACACCTTCATCGGTTACAACACGAACCGCCAGAACCGCGACGTCGACAACAAATACCCCGACTTTCTGCACGGCGACGGCTTTACCGACACGGCGCTGTACAACTACGTCAACGTCCCGGACCGGGGCCGCGATCCGCGCGCCGTCTTTCATCGCGACCAATACCGCCGCAGCCACATTGTCGGCGTGACCGGACGCCAGCTGTTCGACGTGGGCCGCGAGCTCGAGGTCGAAGCCAAGCTCCGCTACATCCGCGACGAGGATTTCCGCAGCACCAAGACCACGCAGGACGACTACGCCGGCGACATCGCCATCGCGCGGGCGCAGGTGGCTGTCCCCGTCGTCGATGGCGTGCGCGTGGGCGTGTACGGCCAGCTCGACCATTGGGTCGAGGACAACCGGGTCACCTCGGGCAACGGCTACAGCGACGACGTGACCGACCGCCTGACCATCGGCACCCGCGTGCAGGTGCAATACCATGGCCTGAAGGTGGGCTACGTGCTCGAGCACGTGAACAAGGATCTGGCCTCGGAGCGGTACACGGATCTCCACTGGAACGTCTGGCGCTCCAAGGCCACCATCGAAGCCGGTTGGTAGCCGTACCGCCGACTCAACAGGGGCGTGCAGACCCCGTGCTTGGCGACCAGCGTTGACAGGCCCCGGCGCCGTGCGCAAGAAGTGACTGGTTGACCAACGTGCCGCACGTCCGATCTTCGGTTGAGCCGCGTTGATCATGAGGGAAGGTGAACCATGGGACAGCCGACCACAAGCCGTGAATTCGACCATCAGGGGGCCTTCCGCTTCTCGGTTGACCTCGAGTTCGCGGGGGTCAAGGCGGGCGCCTTCACGGCGGTCGACGGCCTGAGCGCGACGGTCGAGTTGATCGAGTACCAAGGGGGCACCGACACCTTCGCCAGACAGATCCCCGGACGACCCAAGGTCACGCCTGTGGTCCTGAAGAAGGGCTACGTGAACACGTCGGTGCTGTGGGACTGGATGAAGGCGACCATGGACGGCGCGATGAAGTTCGAGAACGTCAGCATCGTGCTGCTGGACGACTCGGGGCAGACGGAGCTGGGTCGCTACAACCTGATCGATACGTGGCCGTCGCGGTGGCAGGGCTGGCAGCTGGACGCCCAGAGCAGCAACGCGATGGTTGAGGAATTCGAGTTGCAGGTGCGCGAGATCACCCGCGTCGGCTGATTTCGACGCTAGCGCGTCGCGGCAGCGCGGTCCGTCGTCGACAGCACGTAAGGCGTTCCGTCGAGCACCACGACCAAAGGCTCTGCCTCTGGCTCGCCATCCACTTGCTTTGCAAAGGGATTGCGCGACCACACGACCAAGTCCGCGGCGCCCCCGGCGCGCAGGCCCGACTCAATGGCCGCCGTGCCGCCCGGCAGCACCGCCTTTCGGGCGAACTCGGGAAGCAAGACCTCTTCGGCCCGAATCTCTGATTGGGGATTCTGTCCAGAAAGCAATCTGAAGGCGGCAAGAGGCCTTGCGTCCTGGAATCCCATCAGGTCCGACCCGACGATGACCGGACAGGCAGCCTCCAGCGAGGCCGCCCGGTTGACCCACGCCATGCGGTCGATGCCCAGACGCTGCAGCGGCGTCGGGGACCCGTCGGCGCTGGTCGGCAACGGCTGAATCGAACAGATCACGCCGCCGCGGTCCAGATCGACCAGCTGGTCATCCGTCACAACCCGGGCGTGCTCGATGCGAACCGGCAGAGCCCCCTCCCGACGCTTGATGCGGTCGAGCACCCGCAACACTTGGTCAACCGCTGCGTCGCCCATGGCGTGAAAGGCGATCTGCGTGCGGGCTCGGTCGGCAGCGCGAATCCACGTCGCGACCTGGGTGTCGTCCCACGTCGGCGTCACCTGCGTGCCCAGATCTGTGTAGGGGGCGTCGAGCGCAGCGGTCGCCGTCTCCAGCGTACCATCGAGTCCGAACTCGACACCCGCCACCCGCACCAACCGCGTCTCCGGGGGCAGCGACACCTCCGGGGGAGCGGGCGGGGCACCGGGAAGGGGAGGAGGCCGCGGCGCGCGCAACATCGCCTGACCCTCAGGGCGCAGGCCATCGAAGTAGACCACGCACCGCACGGGAAGGCGGCCTTCGCGCTCGAGCGCCACAAGCGCGTAGTACAGCGAAATGGACGCACCCAGACTGTGGACTTCGGTCAGGCCCTGACGCTGCAGACGGGTCAGTACGCCCAACAGCAACGGCTTGAGGCGCTCCAGCCGAGGTGGCGGTAGCGCACGCCAGACACGCAGCGCGTCCTCTCGCTGCAGCTTGCCGTCAGCGGCCAGGGCGACGGTGGCAACATCAGGGGGCAGCAGGCGAATCAGCGCGGAATTCACCCACGCGTGCTGGCCGTCGCGGCTGGACAGGTACACGGGGCGGTCGCCGGTCTCGCGGTCCAGAACGGTCAAGGTCAGCGTCTCGTAGAGCTTCTCGTGCATCGGCCAGCCCCAAAGCCAGTCGTTCGCACCGGTTCCCTGATTTCCGGCTGAGGTCAGAGCCTTGGCCATGCCAGTCACGGTCGTCTCCGCGCGAAGGTCGGCCGCGTCGGTCATCAGCGCCGCCTGCTCCAGATGCACGTGACCATCGACCAGACCTTGCGTTGCGTAGCCGGCCACTTGTCGCACCACGCGCGTCGCCGGCCCAGTGACAGGCTGAACGACCGATGCGGGGCCAACGGCGAGCACGCGTCCTCGCCGCAAGGCGATCGCCCGATCCGCCACACCTGCGCCGTCGATGCCGCCGACGTAGACGACCAGGTCCGCGAACTCGGACTGGTCGGCCCCTCTCGCACGAGGGTCCTGAGCGTGAGGCGACGTCGTCGGAGGGACGAGAAAGTCCTGCAACGCCGCACAGCCGCCAAGGCTTGCCGCAGCCACGGCCACACAAACGGCGACGAGGCCGCGGGCTGCAACGGTCGAGGGCATTGGCTTCACCGATGCCTCCGCGAATGAGCCACCGCAGGCTGCGACACCGGCCGCAAGAGCCAGCGCTCCGCGTCCCGGGGCCAGGGGTCCATCGTGTAGGCCTCACCCTCGCGGCGCTGGACCTCAGCGATCAGGGCAGGCGCAGAGACATAGCGCGGCACTCCCCAACGCCGCAGCGAATCGAGGACGCGAGGCCACTGGCGTGCGAATTCCGCTTCCGCCAAGCGCACCTTGCCCCGGCCGGGCGTGGCGTTGTAGGGGCAATCGGCCGCAAGGTACCCGAGCTCCTGCGCGAGGTCTGCGTGGTGGCACCACGGTGCCTGCTCAAAGCGGCGGTCGTAGACGGTGCAGGCAAACGACTCAGGCCCGGTCTGTTCCAGGTGTTTGCAGTGAAGCCCGGGCACGACGACCAGCTGATCCAGCACCGGGACGGCGACGTGGCAGCTGATGCCGCAACGGCGGCACTTGGCCTCGTGGACGGCGTCAGCGCGTCCCGGTTCGCCTGGCAGCTGGGGTTGGGTCATTGGGCCGCGGTGGCGGCGGCCGGTGGAGGCGCCGGCTCGTGCACGAACAGCAGGTAGCTGACGACGCCGGTCGCAAGTCCGGCCACCGTGAACACGGTCCCCAACGTGGGTTTGTTGGAGTCTTGCACGCCGCGCTTATCCGCCATGTCGACGAACAGGTACGAGGCCAGCCCGTACAGTCCGTAGCCCGCCACGACTCCGCCCACGGCGACGCCCCCCCATCCCAAGGCCTTGCTCGAGCTGCGGGCCACGTGTGCGACGAGTCCTGCGCACTCGACTTCGACTGCCGCGTCGATCTCGACCTGAACGTTGCGCGTGACGCGCTTGTCGCCTCGCACACACACGATCTCGTGACTGCCAACCGTGACGGACAGCGGGGGAGCGCGGTCCCCGGCGCGTGCGCCCTCCGAGATGTCCACGGCCACACCATCGACCAGCACGTCGACGCCCTTCAGTCCGCCCGGCGCGACGACGGTCAACGTGCCCCCCAGGGGAGAGAGCGTGATCTTCAGCTCGGTCGTCTCGCCCGCTGGCACCTCGACCACGCGTACCACGGGCCGGTAATCCGGGGCAGCGATCTCGATCCGGTGCTTGCCGACCAACACCCACCGCTCGAAGTCGCCCTTTGCCGTCTCACCATCGACCGACACGATGGCGTTGCTCGGTTGGACCTTGACGCGCAGCTCGCCTTTCAGACGCAGCTCTTCGGCCAAGGCCAGCCGTTCATCGGCCAAAGGTTTCTGCAACGCTTTGGGCAGCTGCGGCGAGTCGGCGGCCTTCAGGGCTTCCTCAGCCTCGCGCAGCCGACCCAGCTTGCGCAGCGCGCGGCCCTTCAAGAACGTGATCGAGGGGTGAGCGAACAGGCGCTCCGCTTCGAGTGAGAGCTCGTACGCGTTCTGAAAGTCGTTGGACTCGAAACGCTCCTTGGCGTCCTTGTACAGGCCGTTGGCCTTGGCCTGATTGGCATCGACGGGCTGGGCCAGCACCGGTGCGGCCGCAAGGCCCATCACGGTCGCCAGCACAAATCCAAGCAGCACACGCAGTTGCGACATGGGACGATGGTAAGCAGCACTCTGGGGCATCGCGGGTGTCACGGCCTACTCCCAGTCGGAAGCCTTGGGCTTCTTGATCGGGCGGTTCACCGGTCTGGCGACCACCTTGGCCTTGGCCTTGAGCTCGGCGGGCACGGTGACGACGCCCGCGGTGGCTGCCTGCAGCAGCTTCGAAGTCTCCAGCTTGTACGGTTCGAAGCCCTCAAGCTCCAACGTCAATTCGCGGTTGGGGGCATCCGCGCCGAGCTTGAGGGTCACTGGCGTCCGCCCAGCTGGCACTCCCTCCAGCGTCGCCGACGCGCCTGGCGGGATGGACTCGACCGTGATGCTGTACTCGCGGGCCGCGGCGGGGGCTGCCTCGGGCTTGCCAACCGGTTCAGGTTCCGGGTCGGGCTCCGGCTTGGGGACCGGGTGCGAGGGACGTGGCGACGGCAAGTCCGCGATTGCCTTGGCCTGAGCGGCGATGTCGACGTCTGCACCGACGGGCGCAGGGCCGTCCCGGCCGGAAAAAGCGACGACCACAGCAACGACCGCAGCGAGCACCGCAACGCCCAACACGTACAGCCAGGTTCGGCGCGGCTTGGGTTCATCCACCTCGACGGAATTGTCGAAACCGGTCAACTGGGGCGCAGCGACCTTGCGATTCGTGGCACCTGCCGTGGTATCCAAAGCCATGGTGCGGTCAGAGCTGCCGGCGGCCTGCGGCATCGAGTCGAGCGCAAGGGTCCGGTCCGGTTCGACGGTGGCGGCGAGCGGGCCCAGACCGTCCATGGCGCGGGTTTCCTCGACGGCGCCCTCTCCGGGCCGAGACATCGAGGGCGGAGGAATCGTGCTGCCCTTCTTCTGAATCGCACTGGCGGGACGTGCGGGCGTCAGGGCTTTGACGGGCGTGAAGTGTCCGCTGGGCATCATGCCGCCCGACAACGCCATGATGCACAGGTCGAGCGCGGCGACGACTTCCTCTGCGCTCTGATACCGCTGCTGTGGCTTCTTGGAGAGCAGGCGGAACACGATGCCGTCGACGTCGTCTGGAACATACACGTCGGGAGCGACGTCGGAGAAGCTGGGCGGCGCTTCCTGAACGTGCTTGATCGCAACGGCGATCGGATCCTCGGCGACAAACGGCGGACGGCCACTGAGCATCTCGAACAGGATGACACCCAAGGCATACAGATCGCTTGCGGCGGTCAGCGGCAGTCCCTGGGCCTGCTCCGGCGAGAGGTAGCGCGGCGTGCCGAACATCTTGCCAGCCTGCGTCAGCTCCTGACCGCCCGCCTCAAGGAACTTGGCGATGCCGAAGTCGATGACCTTGATGAAGTCCTTCTCGCCGTAGATCTCGCAGACGAAGATGTTGTCCGGCTTGAGGTCGCGGTGGATGATCCCCTTGGAGTGGGCTTCAGCCAGCGACTTGCACACCTGACGCATCATGAACAGCGCGCGAGTGGTCTCGATTCTGCCGCGGCGCAAGACATTGGTCAGCGTCTCGCCGGTCAGGAACTCGATGACCATGAAGATGTGGCCGTCGGGGCTGCGGCCGAAGTCGAGCACGCTGATGGTGTTCGGATGCCTGAGCTGGCTGGCGGCGCGCGCCTCCTGCTCGAAGCGGGCGACCTGCTTGTCGTCCGAGACCAAGTGAGGGGCCAGCACCTTGACCGCGATGACGCGGTTGCTCATCTGGTGGTCGACGGCCTGATAGACGGACCCCATGCCGCCCTGGCCGATGAGCTTGGCGAGCCGATATCGCCCCGCGAGGGTCTGCCCGACCAGGTTGTGCTGCAGATCCATCAGGCTTCCCAAGCGGAATCGTCGCGCCGGCCATGACCGGACCACGAGACGTGATGCACAACGCACCACCGGGTCGGACGGCGGACTCCGACACGGCGGCAAGGTGGGGAACTATACTACCGGACTGCGTTCCCGGGAAGTCCGACGCCCTGCAGAGACACGACTGGCCGGCAGTAGGCGCACGCCGGGCTTCATGGTAGAGTCGTCGGCCTTGCGGGCGCTGTCCCTCCTTTCGGAACGAGGTGGTCGATGAACGCGGTGAGCGCAGGACGCGGCAACAGACTCCTGACAGTCGTCGCCCTTTTGGGCGCGCTCGCTTGGGCTGCGATCGGCTGCAATCAGGGCACCAACATCGGCGCCCGCCCGACGGACGAGGCGGCCAAGGCCGGCTCCGATCGCACCGTTACCGGCAACGAGCTGACGCAGAAGGGCGGCCTCTGTGACGAGAATCGCCGCGTCAGCAAGCCCGATGCCGAGCGACCCGAGGCCGTGATCTGGCGGCTCTATGAGTTGTCGTTGGCCCCGGACACTGAGGCGAACTTCCAGGAATTCGTCAAGTTGTTCCCGACCTCGCGCAACCCGCGGGAGCTGCGGGAACTCTACTGGACCCGCATGCGCCAGACGGTCTACAAATTCGTGGTCGAGGCCGGCAAGCCCGACTTCGTGATATGCCGCAGCATTGCGACCAGTGACGGTCGCAAGTACTACATCTCGTCGTCTGACCCGCGCCAGACGCCGCCGCCGATCACGGTGGGCGAGTTTGAAGGCCGCAACAAGATTCTGTTTCTGACGCCCTTCTGACGCCCGCGTCCACCGCCGCTGCGCTGAAGCCGCGTCGGTCCCGAACGACCTGCCCCCCAAGAGCCCGCTCCGACTGGAGGATTTCGATGCGCCGCCCCGTCTTTGCGCACCCCGTCCCGCTGCTTCTCATCGCCGCTGCATGGCTTTCCGGCTGCGCGGTCGATACCGAGCCCGCCGAGTCCATCCCGCAGTTCGACGTGACCCTGGGGGCCGTGACGACCTCGTGCGGTGGCGCTGCGAAGAATCCGCTCGCTGAGATCAAGACGCTCAAGCTCGTCGTGCGCGGCCCCAACGACGCGGGCGAGCTCGTGAATCTGGGCGACACGAAGACCCAAGCGTTCTCTTCGGGTCAAAGCCAGATCACCTTCAAGGACGTGCCAGCTGGCAGCCCGCGCGAGATCACGCTGCTCGGCTACAAGAGCGGTTCGACCTCACCGGTGTGGTTCGCCCGCAAGTCAGGTCTGAACATCCAGAAGACCAAGACGATCCCGTTGGATCTGACCCTGATGGCGCTGGAAGGCTTCACCTGTCTGGGACAGGCCTCGGTCGCACCGATCCCGAACGTCGTATTTCCCACCACGACGCGCATGGCCGACGGCAAGGTCCTGATCGCAGGCGGCTTTGCCAACGCCGCCAAGGCGGCCGACGGCACGTACACGCTCGAGGCGCCCAGCGACACGGCCTATGTGTTCGACCCCGGCACCGGCAAGTTCGACACGGTCAAGACCAAGATGATCGCCCGCCGTGCGGCGCACTCGGCCATCTACCTGCCGCAACTGAACCAAGTGCTGCTGGTCGGTGGTGCGACCAAGATGAAGGTGGCCCCCAACCTGCCGCCGACTTGGACGGCGACGGACGGCGTCAACCCTCCCTACGAGATCTACGACGTCGCCACGGGCACGTTCCTGGCCGGGGCCAACCCGCAGAACGCCAAGAAGCGCGTGTTCCCCAACCTGCTGCGCCTGTCGGATGACTACGTGGCGTCGGTCGGCGGTGCTCCGTGGCCGGTGGCGGACTTCGCCGCCTATTCGCAAAGCGACCTGTTCAGCAAAGCCGAGAAGGACTTCGTCGACATCGGCGGCGCGCTGCCGGCCGTGGCTGTGCGCGGTGGATCGGCTGTCGCGGAAATGGGCCCGACCGACGAGGGAACCGCCCGCTACCTGATCTGGGGCGGCAATGTCCAGCGCTCGACCGACAAGGCCGTTGGACCTGTGGCTGAGGCCTTCCACGAGTCGCTCGCGCTCGGTACCGGTGCCTTCGACGCCTCGTTCACCTTCAGCGGCGACTTCGACTCGAAGACCGTCCTGATGTTCCCGACCTTGACCTTCCTGGGCACCGGCACCAACGCCAAGAACGATTGGACCGACCTGGCCGAGGGCACCCGCAAGGTTGACCGCCTGCTCTCGGTCGGCGGCATCCGCTGGGACACCGGCGCTCAGAAGTGGCTGGCCCCCGGCGTGAACGACGCGTATCTGCTGACCGTATTGCCATCGACCCCCACCACCAAGGCGCGCATTGCCGTCAAGAAGGTGAGCGGCCTCAAGGGCGGTCTGTACCTGCACCAAGCCAGCGCGGTCGGCGCCAACCACGTGCTGTTCACGGGTGGTTTCGGCAACTTCGCTGCGGCGCCCGAGACGCTCGCGATGCAGGCGTTCGACATCAAGGCCAGCAAGTTCCTGGCCGACTCCGCGATCCCCGCGGTCAGCGACTTTGTGCCGCGCGCCGGTCACAGCGGGCTCGTCCTGCCGAACGACTGCGTGCTGATGTTTGGCGGCGTGGACGCGTTCTCGAGCCTCAATGGCGCGGGAGCCGCATTGTCCGACATCTACTGCCCCAAGCTGCTCGTGCCCTGATCGCTGTCGACGCAAGAGCCTTCCTCAGGACGCTCCTCGACCCAGACCCGAAGCAGGATCCGCCATGACCGCACTCCGTACTTCCCAGCTCACGCGCACCCTCGTCGCGCTGCTCTGCGCCGTTGCCTTCGTCCACGTGCAGTGGGTCGGCATGTTCCAGGGCGGCCCGCTCGTCCGTCAGGCGTATGCCCAAAACACGGTGAACTCTACCGTCGCCGTGCTGGTGGTCCCGATCCAGCGCAAGAACGCCGACGACGCCGAGTCTCTGGAGCTTCTGCTCAGCGACGCGGCCAACCGCTTGGATTCCGTCCGGTTGTTCGAGCTGTCGCCGTCGCCTAACCCCGATGCCACCGTGCAGGCCGGCCAGTTCGTCGAGGAGGGCCTGCGCGCCGTGCTGTTGCGGACGCCCAAGCGCGCTCAAGAGCGCCTCGAGGCCGCCGTCAAGGTGCTGACCGACAACCCGACTGCCGGTGACGAGCGACTGTTCGCGCGGTTGTACAAGGGTCAAGGTCTGGTGTGGCTGGCGAACAACGAAGTGGTGCGGGCGCGCGACGCCGTCTTGAAGTCGTTGATCCTGTTCCCAAACCAGACGCCTGAAGAGTACGCCGCTTACGGTAGCAACGCCCGCGAGCTCTACGTCAGCGTCAAGGAAGTGCTGGCCAACACCCTGACGGGCGACCTGAAGGTTGCGGTCACGGGACCGCGCGCCGACATCTGGATCGACGGCACCTACCGCGGCAACACCACGGCTGAGGTCGAGGGCGTGCCCGTCGGC
>CAJBNH010000195.1 GCA_903955385.1 uncultured Myxococcales bacterium
GCGCCCCTCTTGGGCCGGCCCGAACACGCCCAACCCGCGTCGCGCCCTCTCGACGGCCTACCCGCAACCGACCGTTCCGTTCCAGCGATCCCCAGGGGCGCGGGCGGAACGGAACGCGCTCCTGTGCCATTTCGTTTGCATCGGTGGGCGACTGGGGGCGCGCAACGCAACAGCTTCGCGTCGCCGCATCGCCGCGGGTGGAATCGCCCCGTCCGATCGTCGCGCCCGCCCAACCTTGCTACGATCCCGCGCCGTCGGCATTCCCGCCGGCCCCCACCCCGCGCAACACCATGAGCTTCCACCAGACTTATGAGTTCCAGGCCATCGACCGCCCACTCACCGCCGCCGAGCTGGCCGAGGTGCGAAGGATCTCGTCCCGCGCCACCGTCACGCCGACGCGGTTCGCCGTGTCCTACGACTGGGGCGACTTGAAGGCTTCGCCGCACGACATGCTTCGCCGCTGGTACGACGTGCACTTGTACCGCTCGTCCAACGGTGCGTCGTTCGCATTGAAGGTCCCGGCCGGGCTGCTCGATGCGGCCACCCTGGACGACTTCGCCTGCGAGGAGGTGCTGACCGGCAAGTCCGCCAGCGAACACCGGATCCTCACCTGGACCCTCGAAGACGACGACGGGGGCGGCTGGATCGACGACGCCGACGTGGCCTCTGAATTCGATGACCTCATTGGCATTCGGGCGGCGCTGCTGCGTGGCGACCTGCGACCGCTGTACGTAGGGTGGCTTGCCGGAGTGGACCAATTGGACGACGACGACCTGGAACCGCCCGTCCCGCCAGGCCTTTGCGCTGCCGACGACCCGAGTTCGGCCCTGGCGCGCTTTCTGGGGGTCGACGCGGACCTGCTCGCTGCCGCCGCCGAAGCCAGTCCGGCCGTGAACAAGCGCCGCGAAGCCGAACGCGCCCGCGCCTGGGTCGAGTCCCTGCCAACGAACGAGAAAGACGCTGCGATCGCGTCCTGGCTCGGCTACGGCGGTCCCGAGGCCCAGGTCGCCCTACAGCAGCGCCACGGCTTGTGGCTACGGGCATCGGCCCAGGGCGGCAAGGCGGCCGAACGTCGCACGGTGGGGGCCCTGCGCGACCGGGCCGAGGCGCTTTGCGAGTCGCGGCAAAAGGCAGAGGCAGAGCGCACGGCCCGCGCACGGATCGCGCACCTCGAGGCTGTTGCCACGCGTTCCGGCGCCATGTGGACCGACCTTGCGCGGCTTCGCGAGAACCACAGCCAGTCCGCACGGCGCCAGGTGATTGCCCTGCTCGAGGATCTGCGCGATGCCGCCCAGCACGCAGGCACTGGCAGTGCATTCGACGCCAAGCTGGCCGCGTTCGTCGCGGAGATCGGCCCCAAGCGCGCGTTGTACCAAGAGCTGAAGGCGAAGAAGTTCATACGGTAGGTGGGGTCGGGCGAGCGTCGTCGACCGCAAGTCAGAACAGCAGCCCGCCGCGAGCACGCCCTTCGAACCTTTCGCCGCGCCACGCCGCATCCACCCCATCCACGCCAAACCCCAGCGCCCGGTACCCCGCCTGCCGCTTCGTGAACATCCGCCGCAGCACGCCGACCTCGTCGTCCAGGTAGTCGTACACGAGCAACTCCCTCTTGCCCGGCGACTCACGCGTCAACCGCCCGGCGTACTGAACGAGGGTCCCCTTCCACGACACCGGCGCAGCCAGGCACAGCGTGTCGAGCAGCGGGTCGTCGAACCCCTCGCCCACCAACCGCCCGGTCGCCAACAGCACGGCTGGACTCGCCTTTCCCTGCCACTCGACCAGAGCCAGTCGCCGCTCCTTGGGCGTCAAGCCACCGTGCATGACGACCAACGCAACGGCGTGCTCGGCCAGATGCCCCTGGAACCAGCCGAGGTGCTCCACCCTCTCGCTCAACACCAGCACGCGCCGACCCTCAGCCAGACACTTGAGCACGTCGCCCGCGATCATCAGGTTGCGCGCCTCGTCGCGGGCAAGTGCCGACTGGACCTCGGAAATCGAAGCGTCCCGAGGCAGCGCCTCTGGAACGAGCGCGGTGCGACGCACGATGACCCGCCGGGCCGTTGCCTCACCTGCCGGAACCTCGGGCAGTGCCAGGATGTGGCGCACGGGGCCGAGCTGCATGTGGGCGATGGGTTGCCAGCCCTCGCGACGCTGGGGGGTCGCGGTCAGGCCGGTCACGAAGCGCGCGCGCACCGCGTTGAGCACGCGTTCGAACGTCACCGCCGCGACGTGATGGCTCTCGTCCACGACCACGTGGCCGTAGCCCGCGACCAGGTCGTCGACGACGTCGCCGTGCACGAGGCTCTGCAACATGGCGACGTCCAGGCGGCCGTTGGCCTTGCGCTTCCCTCCCGCGACGTAGCCGATGTCGGCCTCCGCCAAGCCCAGGAACGCCGCCAGCCGCGCCCGCCACTGCGCGACGAGCTGCTGTCGGTGCACGAGGACCAGCGTGCTGCACCCGCGCATTGCGATCAGGGCCGCCGCCATGACGGTCTTGCCGCTGCCGGGCGGCGCCTCCAGAACGCCGAACTCATGGGTCGCCAGTGCATCGACGGCACGGGATTGATCGGCAGTGAGCTCGCCGCGGAAGGTCAGGTCCAGCGGCTCCCCCGCGCACCGCTCGTCCGTCACGGTCAATACGATCCCAAGCGATCCGGTCAGTTGCGTCAGGTCATGCAGGCAGCCCCGCGGCAGCGACAGGTAGCCGCCGTCGTAAGTCGCGCAGTCGATGACGCGGGGCGTCTGGTACACCGGCCTGCGCATGGCCTGGTTGCGGTGGAACTCCGGGTTGGCGAACGCCGCGAGCCGACGGATCCGGTCGAGTAGAGCCGGCGGCAGGCCATCGGTCGCGAGGAACAGGCGCTGCGACAAGACGACGGTCAGTTCGGCCGGCAACGGCCCCGGAATCGGCGCTGCGATCGACCCCGACGGTGGGCGCTGCCACGGCTTGGCATCCTCGGCCTCAGCCTCGGCCGCCCAGAGCGGGAGCCCCAGCACGCCATCGGACCGCTCGGCCTTGCCCACGATGCCTTCGAGCACCGGACGCGGGATCCGCCGCACACTCGCCAGGTAGGCCCACTGACGCAGGTGCGGCTGAAGGTCATCGTCCACGAACACGCTGTTGCCCGCCTGCTTGGGCTCTTGCTGCAGAGGCAACGCGATGAGGTTGCCGAAGCCGCCCTTGGGCATCGTGTCCTGGCTCGGGAAGAGCCGGTCGTAGGACTGGAGCGACAGCCGCGGCCGCTGCATCGACGCTCGCGTGATCAGCAGGGTTCCCAGCTTGCGAGCGGTGACGGCGGGCACCGGTTCGGCAAAGAACAGCCACGCGTGCGCGCCCTCCCCGGACCGGGAGCGTTCGACCGCGACGTCGATGCCCAACTCCCGACCGACACGCGCGAACGCCAGCACATCTTCCTGCCAGGTCGCGTCGTCGAAGTCTGCCGCAAGGAACCAGCACGTCTCGTCGGCCAGCATCGCGTAGGTGCCCATCACGTGGCGGCCGAGCAGGTGGTCCGTCACGACCCGGTCGGTCACGGGTTCGAACGCCCGGTTCGGGCAGGCGCCGCACTTCACGGCCGGCTTTTCGCAGATCCCCTTGACGAAGTCGTTTGCGCAGACGGGTGCGTAGCCCTTCTTGCCGGCCTTCTGGTTGATCCAGAGGCGCGGGAACACGTCCTCGCGGCCGCGGAACAGCCGCCGGAACAGGGCCACCTTCTCGCTGGGCGTGACGGGGCCGTGTGCAACGACGTCGGGCGCGACGTCGAGTTCCGCCACCTGTCGGCGAAGTCCTGCGACGACCGCTTCCTGCGCCACGACCTCGTCGCGCAGAACGGCGAGGCGGCGCATGGCATCGGCCAGGTCCGCCCCGGCCGCACTTCGGTTCTTCTTGAGTTCCATCGCGCTCCCCAGGACATGCGCCCGACAGCCCCTCGTTGCGCTGTTCATCGGGAAACGTTTCGTTGCCGTGCGTAATGGTTACAAGAGACATTCCCATTGACAGGACGTTTACCCACCCTCCGACCCAGCCTCCCCGCCCCGACGGTAGGCGTCTGCCACCACCCGCTCCAACGCCGCTACCTCGGCGTCGGTCAGCATGTCGAAGTGCGCCTTGCGCTTGGCAGGCGACAGATGGAGCTGGTTCTGCACGCACAGCTTGATGAACAGGGCTGCCTTGCGGTCGGGCAGGTCGACCACGGCCTGCATGGCGACGCGGGCCCGCTGGTAGCGCACCAGGAAGTCCAGTTCAGCCTTCAGCTCGCTGTCGATCGTCGCTTCGATCCAGTCGAACAGGCACTCGGCCGCCGTCGTAGCGTCGAAGTACCTATAGAAGGCCGCGGTCTCGCCATCGACCTGCAACGACCCGTCTGGGCGGAGCCGCCAGTCGATCACCTCGAGCAGGGGCCGGGACAAGCGTTCCAGGCAGCGGTCGTACTCGGTCCGACGCGAGAGCATGACGGCGGACACCGGGAAGATGAGGCCATCGGGGGTGAACCCGCCGCGCGCCAGGACGTAGTGGATGAGCCACCGATGCAGGCGGCCGTTGCCGTCCTGGAACGGATGGATGTAGACGAATCCGAACGAAGCCACCGCCGCCAGCACGACCGGGTGCAGCGTGGTCTGGTTGCGGCGCATGAGCTCGAGAAGCCCAGCCATCAGCGACGGCACGTCGTCGGGCTTGGGCGACACGTAATGCACGCGTTCGGCCGTCCAGGACAGGGTCTGGCCGACGTAGTTCTGGTCGGCCCGGTAGTCGGCGTCGCGGAACCGCGGATCCACGATGGCGTTTTGCAGGGTCACGACCGCGGGCTTGTCCAGGTCGCCCCGGTCCGCGGCCGTCCGCAGCAGCGTGATGAACCGCTCGGCACGAGACGGGTTCGGCACCTCCCGCTCGATCTCGTAGGACGACATCGTCTCGCGCGTGTAGAGGTAGTTGACGGCGCGCGCCAGCACCTGCGGGTCGTAGTCCGCGACGATCGACCGCGCGCGCGCCGCGAGGTCGGCGGACTGCCAGCGGCGCAGGCGCTCGGTGCGCAAGACGACAGGAGAGAAGCGTTGGTCGCCGAGCAGGTTGTTGACGATGCGATGCCGGCCGGAATTGCGCGGCGACCCCGTGAAATGCGCGTCCGGGTCGAGCAAGGGGACGTAGTTGCCGGTCTCGAGGTCCGGCAGCGCGAGTCGCCGACCGGTCAGGTACTCGTAGAAGAACCAAAGTCTGCGAGCATACTTGCCCAACGGCTTGGCGCGGATGTGCTCGGCGAGCTGGTCGGCGTCCAGGCGCTCCAGAAGGATGGCCAGGACGTCGAGCGCCAACGGTTCGTGCTTGAGGCAGAACTCGAGGTGCGCAGAGGGCGTCGAGGCCGGCGTCGCTGCCCGAGCGAACACCTTGGTCACGAGGTCGCCATCGTGAAGTTCGCGCGGCGACCCCTTGCGCAGGGCGTACGACAACTGCCGGGGACGCGGCACCTTGACGCCGAAGTGGTCGATCAGCCATGCATAGCCGACGGGGTCGGTGTCGGCGGGTGGTTCGAATTGCATCGGCCCTCTGGGAAACGGTTATCCCGTCTGCAAGAAAGCTTACTGCAGGATGCGAACGTTGCAAGACGTTTACCTCACAGGGGCCGGGGCGCGGCCGGGTGCGAGCGACCAAGCCGAGTGCGGGCGCGAGGCCGCGGCGCGGATGCCGGCACGGGTCGGGGACCCGGTCTTGGCACCAGGAGCCGGTGCGCGTACAACCGGCCGCTCGGCAACCTTCCTTGGAGCGAACTCATGGACGCGCGGCTCGAACTGAAGCTGGTCGGGGACATCCACGGAACCTTCGTCGTGCCGGCCTATCAGCGCGGTTACCGCTGGGACGTGGAGCAGGTGCGGCTACTCCTGGCGGATATCTGGGGAAACGGCGACCGCGACTACTGCCTGCAACCGGTCGTGGTGAAGCCACTCGGGGCGGACCGCTTCGAACTCGTCGATGGCCAGCAGCGCCTCACCACGCTCTACCTCATCTTCCTGCACATCAAGAGGGAGTACTTTCCGGCCTCGGCCCCCCCGTTCTCCCTGGAATACGAGACCCGGCCGCGAAGCCGGGAGTACCTCGTGGCGCTCGACGAGACACAGAAGGACGAGAACATCGACTTCTTCCACATGTACGGGGCCTATGAGTGCATCCGCAACTGGTTCGCGGGACGTGGAACCCGCCGCCAGAATGACGCGCTGCGCTTCTACACCTTCCTGTTCGAACGCGTGAAAGTCATCTGGTACGAGGCCGACCCGAAAGTCGACTCGTCGACTCTGTTCACTCGCCTCAACGTCGGACGCATCCCGCTGACCAACGCCGAACTGGTCAAGGCGCTGCTGCTCCGCCGCACGGCCGAGGCCGCCGCGAGCCCGTCCAGCCCGGCAGCAACGGTCGCACGTCACCGACAGTTCGAGATCGCCAGCCAATGGGATGCGATCGAGAGGGAGCTTCACGACCCGGGCCTCTGGGGATTCCTCAGCAATAGGGCGGCTGTCGAGTATCCGACACGCATTGAGTTGCTCCTCGACCTATTGCCCGAGGTTGCATATGCGTCCGAGCGGTTCGCCACGTTCTACTACTTCAAGGATCTCCTCGACCGCGAGGACCGCGACGAAGTCTGGCAGCGCGTGCTGGAAGTCCATGAGCTGTTGAAGGGCTGGTACGAGGACCGCGACCTCTACCACAAGGTCGGGTACCTAATCGCTTCCGGCGTCACCCTCAAGGCGCTTGTCGACGACTCGACCGCGACAACGAAGAGCGCGTTCCAGCGACGGCTCGACGAGCGGATCCGCAGCGCGCTCGACCTGACCCGCGAGAAGGTCATGGGGCTCACTTACGAGGAGCCCGCGTCCTGCCGACGACTGCTCGAGTTGGCGAACGTCGAGACCGTCCGCACGTTGAAGTACTCGAACGACCGGTACCCGTTCCACGCCCACAAGGCCCAGTCCTGGACCCTCGAGCACATCCACGCGCAACACACGGAACGTCTGAACAAGAAAGAGCAATGGCGGGAGTGGCTCACGCACCATCGCGACGCGATTGACGACCTGCCTGCGGATGACACGGCATTGCTGCAGCGCAAGGCGGACCTTCTCCGTGAGATTGACGCGGTGCTTCCGGAACCCGAGAAGCGCGATTTCGAGCGACTGGCGCCCGAGGTGGCGAGGATGCTGAGCGAGGGTGGCGAGGCAGAGGACATGCACGCCCTTTCCAACCTGGCGCTGCTGTCGGGTTGCGCCAACAGCACGCTCGGGAATTCGGTGTTCGAGGTCAAGCGCCGCAAGATCATCGGACTAGACCGCAACGGGGAGTTCGTACCCATCTGCACACGGCGTGTATTCCTGAAGTACTACACAGTCGCAAACGCACAGCAAGTCCACTTCTGGAGTGCCCGCGACCGGAAGGCCTACCTGGACGCGATGCTTGATGTCGTCAGTCCCTACCTCTTGCCCGACCCGGCGAGGCAACCATGAAGCCTATGTCCTTCGCGAATCTGTTCGCCGGCTCGTCCGAGCACGGTGACAAGGGCCTTGCGCCGATCGCCGGGATCGAGATTCCGATCATCCAGCGGGACTACGCCCAGGGTAGGCAGGACGCCTCTACGGCGCGGATCCGCGCCAAGTTCCTCGACGTCCTGCACCGGGCGGTCATGGGAGGCGAGCCGGTCACCCTCGACTTCATCTACGGCGAACTGCTCGATGGAAAGCTGATTCCGCTCGATGGACAGCAACGGCTCACCACGCTCTTCCTCCTGCACTGGTACTTGGCAGCGCGAGCGGACGTGCCGCGAACGGAGCGCCCCGGCTGGCAGGCATTCACCTACGAGACGCGTGTGAGTTCGCGCCTGTTCTGCCAAAGGCTTGTGCGGCACCGGCCGCCCTTCCCCCTCGACGGCCTGTCTGCCTGGATCCGGGACCAGAGCTGGTACTTCGCCGCCTGGCGGCATGACGCTACGATCGGCTCCATGCTGGTCGTTCTCGATGCCATCCACGCTCTGTTCCGGGACAGCGACTGCGACGCCGCCTGGGGTCGGCTGGTCGATCCATCAAACCCTGTAATCACGTTTCATTTCCTGCCGATCGAGCAGATGGGGCTCACCGACGACCTCTACATCAAGATGAACTCGCGCGGGAAACCGCTCACGCCGTTCGAGCACTTCAAGGCTGACTTCGAACGGACGCTGAAGGACGTCCACCTGCCGCACTACGAGGAGTTCATCAGCAAGATCGACAACGACTGGTCCGACCTGCTCTGGCCGCTGCGCGGAGACAACAACATCATCGACGACGAGTTCATGAGGTACTTCCGGTTCGTCACGGAGGTCCGGGCGCTCCTGACCGGCGTGCCGCTGACCGAGTCGGAAACGACCGATGAAGTCCTGGCGGAGCGGGTCTACGGACCGGGAAACGCGGGGGCGCTGGCCAACCAGCGCTGGCTGTTCGACGCCCTCGACTGCTGGAGTATGGCCGAGCCGTCGGAGTTCTTTGCCACCCTCTTGGCTGCGGACGGCCATCAGGAAGGCAAGCTGGCCCTGTTCGCGGACCGTCCCGGAGGGCTCGACGTGAATTTGTTCGCGGCGTGCTGCGAGGAGTACGGTGAGTCCGACGGCAGGCGCCGCCGCTTCAGCCTCCAGCGCACGCTCCTACTCTTCGCGATGGTCGTGCACCTGCTGCGGAAGACAGACAGCTTCACGGACCGGCTGCGCACGGTCCGAAACCTTGTCGAGGGGTCGGACAACGAAGTCCGGTTCGACAACATGCGGAGCCTGCTGCACGAAGTCGAAGGGTGGATGCGCGAGGGAGACCTCGCGAAGATCAAGACGTTCAATACGCGACAACTACGGGAGGAGGCTGCCAAGATCGACTTCCTCGCGGCCCACCCCGAATGCAGGGCACATCTGCATCGGCTCGAGGATCACACATTGCTGCGTGGTCGCCTCGCCATCTTCGACCTCGTACCCGGCCGGTTCGAACGGCACGCCGAGGCTTTCGAGGCGGTGTTCACCGCCAACCTGTCCTTGGTGTCGGCCGCCATGCTCGCGTGCGGGGACTATGGTCAGGAACTCGGGGGCAGTCGGTACCAGTTGGGCTCTCCAACCCAGCCCGCACGTTGGCGCGAGTTGCTGCGCGGTGTCGAACGGGGCCGCTTCGAGGATACCAAGGCGGCGGTGACCGCCCTTCTCGATACCCTGGCCGACGCAGGCGCCACCCCGCCCGCGTTGGCGCTCCAGCAGGTCATTGACACATTCCTGGCCGAACAGGACCGCCGCGCGGAGTACGACTGGCGCTATTACGTCGTGAGGTACCCGCAAATGCGGCAGGGCGAATCGGGGATTTATGTGGAGGACGCTCAGTCCGGCTTCTCCCTGCGTATGCTATTGAAAACGTACACAAATAGCAAATACCGTGATCCCTACCTTCAGGCCATCATCGCGCTGAGCGGCGCTGTCGTGGGGCGGGACGTCCGGGAACCGTGGTTCACCGGGTACGACGTTACGGAACGCTGGACCGTCCTTCTCAAGAGCGGTGTCGAACTGCGGTGCACGCCGTCGGGATTCCTGCTGCGGCGGCCGACGCGCGACGAGTACAGCGCGGCATTTGGTGACCTGATGGCGAAAGAAGGGGTCGACGCGAGTCTCGCCGTGACGATACCGCAGGTGCCGCAGGACGACCCGACGCATGACACGCGGGATCGAGTCCAGGTCGGTG
Source organism: uncultured Myxococcales bacterium (assembly GCA_903955385.1). Taxonomy (GTDB): domain Bacteria; phylum Myxococcota_A; class UBA9042; order UBA9042; family UBA9042; genus CAJBNH01. The sequence continues at coordinate 9,721 of CAJBNH010000195.1, forward strand.
CCGATCTCCTCCGGAAGCTACTGGCGTTGCAGCCGGCTCCTGCGGCGCAAGTGCAGGTGCTGGAACTCGTGGCGGCCGAGTGATCGAAGCCTCTGCAAGCAAGAGGCCCAGGTGACGCCGCCCGCCCCGTAAGCAAGAAGCCAACATGAACCGCCCCCTCACAACCCTGCTCGACTTCATCCTCCACACGCTGACCGCCAACCCTGACACCGAGTACCGCGTCGCGGACCTGGCCGAGCTGGGCGGCAACAAGTGGGGCCACGACGACATCGCGGGAGTTCTTCAGCTGTTGCTCAAGAACGCACACGTCGTCCAAACCGATGACGGAAACGAAACCTGGTGGGCCACCGGCAGCCACGCTCCCGCCGCCACGACCGTAGACGCAGCACTCGACGCCATGGACGCCGACGCGCTGCGCACCTTCGTCCGCCAATCCCTCGCCGAATTGGACGAGAAGACACGCAATCAGCTCACGGGCCGTCTGGTCGACCAAGCCGCCCGCACCTCCGCCAATTGGGCACCCCGCGGCCCGAGCGATGACGAAGTCCAGGCAATCCTTGCCTTTGCCAAACGCGCACAGCGCCGAGGCCACGCCGATCCGGCCGAAGTCGACGAAGGCCTGCGCAGCGGCAGCGAGGCCTTTCTCGCCCGGCGGTACGACGCCGCGATCGCCATCTTCCGCGCACTGCTCGTGCCGATCGGCGATGGCGACCTCGACCTCGGTCAGGACGAGCTCGTCGAGGAGGTCCTCGGAGTCGATCCGGCGGATTGCGCAACCCAGTACGTCGTGTCGGTCTACATGACCACGTGCGCTGCGGAGCGGGCCGCCGGCGTTCACGACGCCATCGCCGAGATGAGCACGATGGGAAACTTCTCGAATCTGCTGAAGGATCTCGAGCATGCGGCCGTCGAACCCCTGCTAGACCTGGACGCCTTCCTCGCGGACTGGCGAGCGCTCCTCGAAGCGCGCGCGCCCACCGAGCGCCGAAGCGAGTGGGATTGCGACGAGGACCGGTGGCTCCGGGAGGTCGTCGAACGCCTCGACGGCTCCGAAGGCCTCGCGCGCCTCGCACGGGCCAGCGGCCGGCAGAGCGACCTCGAAGCCTGGTGCAAGGCGCTCGTCGCGGCCCGGGACTGGCCGGCGGCGCTCGCAGCCTTTGACGAAGCGGCACAACGGGTTGACGCTGCCCACCACCGAGGCGCCTTTCTGGATGGCGCGGCGCTCGCGGCCCAAGAGGCGCACCGGCCAGACCTTCCCGGCCGCTTGGAGCGGGCCTGGCGCAGCGCGCCCGAACTGCCGCGGCTTCAGCGCTGGTTGGGCGCGGCGGATCCGGCCGAGGCATTGCAGCAGCGCGCCGCCGACGCGCTGCTGGCCTGCCCCGAGTCGGCGAAGCGGCAGCGTGGGCTCCTTTGCGCGATCCTGGGCGACTTCACTGCGGCCGCGGATCTGCTGGGCGCCGCCCCCGGTCTGGGATGGTCCGACCGCGAGCATCCCGGGCATCTCCTGTTTCCCCTGTTCTGCGAGCTGCTGGGCGGCCGATCCGTTTCGAAGGCGCTTGCCGCCGCGGGGATGATAGATGCGGCGCCCCCAAGCCACCTTCCCGACGAGCCACGGCTGGCCACGCCCGACCTGCGCGGCATCCTCGCCCGGGCAGGCACCGGTCGCACGATCGACGACCGGTCCCGCGCGGCGATGCTTGCTGCACTGCGAACGGCTGCAGAGAAGCGACTGGCAGGCGTCACCCAGAACCAACGACGCCGGCACTACGACCACGCGGCCGTTCTCGTCGCTTCGTGCGCAGCGTGCAACCCGTCGCCCGACATGGCGCTTTGGGTGGCCGGCATCCGGTCGAATTACCGCCGCTACACTGCGCTCACGGCCGAGCTCGACCGCCACCTGGGCCCTTCCGGTGTTCGTGGCAGAGGCTGACCGTCAGGGCCATGCCCGGGTCCTAGCAGACTCCGGTCGGCTGCGAGGGATACGGCCACGTTCAGCTTCTACGTCCTCGAAACCGTCATCCAGATCCGGAGAAGCGCCGCGGAGCTTCCGTCGCGGACACTCTCATGGACACCGACGGAGTCGCCTCAAGTCCTGTCCATGAGAAATCATCTGTAGTGACGCATAGATATCCCAGCAAGACCCGGATCTTGCCGCTTCCTCATGACTCTTGTCCATGAGAGCGGAGGCTGTACTTCCGCCACCGTCGAACACCGGAATGCACGACGGCTCCATCGCCGACCAGGCTCTCGATCGCGCGCATCACGGCCTTGGCGTGGATCTCCGGCCCGATGCGCCGATGGATGTCGACCCTTCCCGAGTTGGGGTACCGCTGGAGGTCCTCCTCGACCAGAGCCTTCAAGCGATGGGGCTCGACACGGGCAAGCGTCGTGTGCCCGTCCAGCCCTGCCGACCGCAGCATCGGCGGCGGAACGAAGTAGCGCAGGCCGCTGGTTCTGCCTGCCTGCCCGCCCGACCAGTCCCAGCTCCAGCAGCCGCCCCAACCACGGCCGGAGCGCCGTCGGATCCGCGAGCTTGAGGCGATCGGCCAACTCGGTAGCAGACAGCCCCTCGGTCTGGGCCAAGAGCCCGAGCACGATGCGCTCGCGCTGGGTCAACTGGTGTCGCTCGCCCGCCTCTTGCAGCAGCCGGATCACCCCCGGCTTCAGGACGCGGCGCGGCACATTCCCGCCACCCGCAGTGGCGCAGAGCCCGCGTCACTGCCATCAAGGACAAGCCGGACCCGCAGACAACGCCGACCGTCCAATAGAACCCGTCACCATGATAGGACTTTCCATCGACGTCACCGGCGGGCAAAGGACAAGTTCCTCCCCGCCGTCCGATAGAACACCCGGTCGGGCAGCGGCTACAGCCTGCGCGCCGACGAGGACCGCGCCGTCCCAGCGCGGCTGGCGCAACGGCCCCCGCATCGCGGCCGACAGCCATGGTCTGGTTGGGCTACCTGCGCTTCGCTACGCCCTTTGCTAACGCCTTTGCTAACAGCACGACGCATCGACGACTTTAGCAATAGCGCAACATACTGTTCATAAATACTTTTGTCTCGACTCCAGTCGCCCATCGTTCGCTAAAACGCCGTCTTCCTTCGCTCAAGTACGCGGCAACTCGGCCCGAACCCACTGGGAGCGGGCCCGGCCGCCACGGTTTGCGATTCGCCCGGCTCGGCGAAGCTCCTGAAGCAGGTTCTGCACTTTCCTGAGCTTCTGCTCCTGGTTCAGCCGTTCGGGCAGCTTCGACACCAAGAGCTCATCCACTTCCTTCCGACCGACAGGACCGTGCTCTCTGACGAGCGCGAGGATGAGGTCCAGGTAGTACTGCTTGTCGAAGCCTCGCTCCCTGATGTGCCGCGCGGTGTCGCCGGTGACCTTTGCCACGGCACCCGCGACCATCAAGCTGGGGAAGCGGCCCTCGACAAGCCCCACGGCCTTCAGCCGATGATGGCCCTCGCGGCTGATCGGCAGCCCCTTCTGCACTCGATCGAGCAGCATCACCTGGTCCAGCGGCAGATCGGTTCGTTCCATGAGCAGATGGCTGTACCGCTCGTCGAGGATTCGCCCGCTGATCGACACCTTCACCTCTTGCGGGGTGCTCAGGTCGTAGTCCGGCAGCGGGAACGAACGCTTGCGCTGGGTCTCGAACATGCGCTTGATGCCGCCCCCCTGCGTGTCGATGAGGTTCAGTTCGACCATCGCGTCGGCAAGAAACGGGTTGCGGTAGAGGACTTGAGGGGCGTCCTGCCGAATCACGGTTTCCACGTCGCCCGGCAGGAACTTGCCGACGTTGGTCAGCACGACGCGCTCGGGAAATTCCACGATGACGATGCGGCCCTGCAGCCCATAGTCCTGATGCGCGATGCAGTTGTGCAGCGCCTCGCGGATGACCCAGGGGTCGTACTGAGTCATCTCTTGCGGGAACAGCGTGCCGCTCGGCATCGCGCGCACGGTGAGGTTGCGGATGCGCTGCAGCAGCCGATCGCCTGCGAGCAGGAAGGGCGGCCCGAAGTGCTCGTAGTCGAGTTCTCGGTTGTCGGCATCCTTCAGGATCCACGAGATCTTGGCGACCGCGGGGGACAGCAAGGTTGCAGATTCCGGGCGGCCGAGCAGCAGCACTGCCGTGCGCGTGACTGCGCCCCGCCTGAGGACCTTGGCCTTGTTCAGGAAAGTCAGGTCGTCCCACCCCGCCACGTCAGCCACTTGGCGGGGGTGCTTCACCACGAACTGCTCTCGGGCCTTGGCGATGGCCTCCGGATCCAGGTCGGCGAGCGACGCGCCGTCGCAGATCTCGGCTGTCCAGTCGCGCCCGTGCGTCCACAGCGCCCGCATCTTGTCGGGGTGCCGGCTCAACTCCGTCTTGCTCGAGCCGACGCGAACGTACGCCGTGCCGTAGAACTGAACGGGCTGGTCCGAGGCCGGTGCGACCTCCATGACGACGACGCGGCCATCCGGGTGCTGCACCACGTGCGGCTCGACACCAACCCTGGGTAGCAAACCTGAATTCAACCAGAGCAGCAGATCCTGGTTGCCCTTGGCCTTGGCCGTGTAGGGGTCGAAGGGCGTTCCGACCACCTCGTGCGTTTCGTCGTCGATGCCGAAGATCACGTAGCCGCGGGGCTCGCCTGCGAGGCACGCCGAGTTCGCGAGCGCCGACAAGTACTCGCCGAACTCCTGAGGCTCGACGCGGTTCTTCTTGAATTCGAACCACTCCGTCTCGGCGGGCAGCGCTCGCAGACGGTCGATGAGCGCGATGAGCTTGCCCTTGGTCATGACACCTTCCGATCCAGACACGCCTCGTCTGTGTGCACTCGCGTCTCGTCCCCGACCGACGCTCAAGTCCTTTCCGCGAGGCCAGTTGGCGGGCCTGGCCGGCGCGAGCGTACCGCCCAGACCGTCGTGCGCGCAACGCCGGGTGCGCCTACGTCGCCGTCGGTCGGTTCAGCTCAGCCAACCGCTCCACCCGCTTCCCCCACCACTTCCCCGAAACCTGCCACTCGACGGTCGCCTCGAACTTCGCCACCGCCTGTTCGAGCCCCAGCGTCTCCAAATACCCCGCCCACTTCTCCAGCGCCTCGCGCTTCTCGGCGTTGTAGCTGTAGCGGTCGTAGATCGCCGTGACAGCACTATCGGTATGGTTCAGCACCTTGGCCAACACCAACCGCGGCACCCCGATGCTGGCCATGTGGGTCGCCGCCGTCCGGCGCAGGTCATGCGGGCTGAACGCCTCCTTGGCCAGCACCGGGTGATGCCGATGCAGCGCCCGCGCCGTCGCCGTCTGGACCATCGCCTTGCCATCGTCGCGCGACGGGAACACCGCGCCCTTGCCCATGTCCACCTTCTTCAGCGCCTCGAGCAACCGGACGACCGGCGGGGTCAGCGGCACGCAATGCGTCTTGCGGTTCTTGGCCTTCGCCGCCGGAATGGTCCACATCGCCTCGGCTAGGTTGACGTCGACCCACTCGGCGGCCACGACCTCGCCCGACCGTTGCGCGGTCAGCAGCTCGACCAGTAGCGCCATCGCGGTCGGCGCCCACAGCGGCAGCTCCGGCAGCTTGTCGAGGAACGTCTTGATCTCGTCCTGGTCCAGCAGCCGCTCGCGGCGCCCCGCCTTGGCCGGCGCGTCCATCATCGTGCAGGGGCTGTGTTCGAGCAGGCCGCGCTTGACCGCGAAGTTGAACATCTTGCGCGTCACCGCTAGGCACCGGTTGGCGGCGATCGGCGAGCCGCGCAACACGATGGGGTCGAGCATGCCCACGATCTCGCGCCGCCGCACGTCCTCGAGCCGCCGCTTGCCGAGCACAGGCAGCACGTCGTGGTTGAGGATGCGCTCGTCCTCCTTCCAGGTCGTCTTGCGGGGCTTGGCCCAGTTCTTGATGTACTCGTCGGCCAGATCCGCCACGGTGGTCGCGTCGCGCTTGCGTTCGTTCTCGGCCACCTGCTTCTCGGCCGGGTTGCCGCCGCGCTCGAGCAGGACCATCGCGTCGCCGACCGCCTTGTGCGCCTCGGCCAACGACATCCGCGGGTAGCGGCCGACCGTCATCATCTTGGACTTGCCGTCCTTCCAGTACATGTAGACGAAGGTCTTGGTGCTGTCCGACACGCGCAGGCCGAGAGCGCCGACCCCGTGGCGGCTGGGCTCCCAGTAGACGGTGCGCTGGCCATCGCGGGCGGTCAGGCTGGCGACGAGGCGGTCGGTGAAAGGGACTTCCATGGTCGGCATGGGCTCTCCTGGGCGTCCGCTGGCTAGGGTTCAGGGGGGGCGAACGCCATCGGTAGGGTACTTTCCTGGCTAGGGTTTGGCTAGGGTTTTGGGGTGTGCTGGGGTGACAAGGGGTGACAAGGCAGGACAAGGCGATCCGACCAAAGCCTTGATATTCATTGATGTCCAGGTGCCGGGTGACAAGGTGTGACAAGCCCCGAAAAGCAGGTTTCACTTTTTCGTAATCAGCAGGTCCCGGGTTCAAGTCCCGGTGTTGGCTCCGGAAATCAAGCACTTACATCGATCGTGACGGCGGAAATCGGCTGGGGGACCCACTGGTGGACCCACGGCTTTCAGGTCGCTTACGTTTCCGTCAAACGCATGTGCCGCAGGCTTCCAGTCGGAGGAACAGTGGCCGACATCGCTGAATACTTGAAGTTTATCGGCCCAGCCTCCGGGTCGTACTACTCGCTGCGCAGCAACGACTACGACCCATCCAGCACTTCCGGCCGCCCGAATCGCTACAACGGTCC
>CAJBNH010000196.1 GCA_903955385.1 uncultured Myxococcales bacterium
CGACGGGCGCCTCGCCGCGCGCGACGTAGCCCTTGAAGCGGCCGTTCTTGAGGGCGGGGGCGGGGCTGGAGGGCGAACGTCGCAGGACATCGTAGGCCAGGTTGCCGTAGTCCACGCCTTCGACGACCCAGGTGCTGGCGGGTGGTGGGGCGGGGCGGTTGGGCGGGGCGGCCGTGGCCAGGGCGGGCAGGGCGGTCAGCAGGGTGGCGGTCAGAGTGGGGAGGATCGGGTGGCGCATGGGAAACCTTTGGGTCTCAGGGTCAGGTAGTTCCAGGTTCCAGCTTCGACGTGGCCGGACGTGCCAGCGCCGCATCGCAAGAGCCCTCGCCGTGCTGCCTCGACAGCGAAGTCGAAAGCTTCACCTGTAGCGATCCCGAAAGAAGAGCCGCCACGTCAGGGAAGATCATGGAATCTGGTAACTGGTCATACCTGACCCCCATTCAGAATGCAGCGCCGAGCGAAACGCCCATCGTGTGCGGGCCGACCTGAGCCGGGCCGACCTGCACCGACGAGAGCACGTCCGCGTGCTGCTCGAGCCAATTCGCCGCCCTGCGGGCGACAGGCGCGTCGCGGGCGCCGGCCAGGACCACGCCGAAGCCAATCGCACCGCCGACCGTGACGCCGCTAAGGTAGGCCTTGCCGGTATCGCCGCCGAACAGGAACACGGTGCCGGCGCCGGCCAGGGCTCCGGCGTAGGTAGCCAACCCGATCAGCTGCGCCCGACCGGCGCTGAGCTCGCGGTCGACCACCAGGCGCTCACCGACGACGGCGCCCGCGATGGCGCCCAGGCCCAGCAGCGAGCCGAGCGCCGTGGCAGAGTCGGGCTGCGGGTCGGCATAGGCGTAGATTGTGCCGCCCGCGACGCCGCCGAGGATGGCCGCCGTGCGGATTGTCTCGGCATCGCCCCAGGACAGCTTGTCGATGTGCGCCAATTGCAGACCGCCGAATGCGCCGGCGGCGGCGCCAATCAGCACCGTGGCGGCCGGCCCGCGCGGCGAGTCGATCTGGACCGAATCGGCGGCCACCACCCAGCCCATGGCGGTCACGAACATGCCGATGTCGTTGCCGACGCCCATGGCGTTGGCCTCGCCGGGTGTGACGCCGTGCGCGTCGCCCAAGACGATTCCCAGCGTCCCCTCGACCACGCTGACGCCCATCGCGCTGCCGAGCGTGCCCTTTGACGTGACCTTGTCGCCCCCGAGCAGGCCGGCCAGCAAGAAGCCGTGGAGGGCGCCGCGCGTCCCGCCGTAGTAGCCCAGATTTGCGGCACCCCAAGAGACGCCGTCGGCCGTCAGCGCGTACGGCGCGGCAAAGGCCACGCCGGCCGTCAGCATGTAGAGACCGACCGCCGTGCGGCTGTCGCTGGGCTCGGTCAGCACCAGCATGGCCGGCGCGTACAGGCCCAGACCGAGCCCGGTGGCCGTGGTCAAGGTCAGGATGCGCCCCCCCTCGTCGCGATCGGTGGGCGTCACGTCGTCGGGCAGAGCCGACTGGGGTGCAGACTCTTGCGCGGGGGAGGCCACAGACGGCACCGCGCGCATCCGGCCGGCGATGGTGCGCGCCTGGGTGCGGACGCGCGGTGACTGCGCATGGTCGGCCAGTTCGTCCAGCGCGGCCAGACAGGCATCGGTCTGCCCCTGATCGCATTGCGCCAGAGCGGCGTCGAGCGCTGCCTCTTCGTCCACGAAGGACGCTGGCACCCGCTCGTCGGCCGCGGATACGGCGGGCACGAGTGTCCACAGACCCATCCCCAGAACCAGCCAAGCCCCGCGCAACCACGTCGATGTCATGATTTCCCTCGGCAGACGGCCGTGAAGCCCTGTGTTTTCGGACTGTCGCAATTGCGGCCTGCACCGTCAACCCGTGCCCGAAGTAGCGAGGGTCACCACGGTCGTCGGCAAGTGCAGACCAGTCAGAATCTCGTGCGCGATGGCACCGGGCGGAATCGCCCCGAGACCGTCCAAGCTCCCGCAGCGAAAGCGGTCCCGACTGGTCCGAGCCGGGATTGGCGGGCGCATCACTTCAGGCGCGGGCCGGCGAAATTGCGAACTGGTAATACCCGACCCCCACCTCCCCACCTTGACCGGCCTGCCGCTCGGGACCAGCATCGCCAGCCGCGGTGCCGTCACTTTCTCGCTTCAAGGAGTCGCCGATGTTCGGGTCCGCGTCGCTCGACCGCATCGTTTGCCGGGTGATCTTCGCGTTGCTGTTGGCGACGTTGTTGGGTTTCGCGCCGGCGGCCCAGGCCGTTCCGGCAGGCTTCAACGAGATCGCCTCGGCGCAGGGTCTCAAAGCCTGGAAGAAGGACTACCAGGGCGGCCAGCCCGACTACGTCATCGACATCGACTTGTCGCAGGCGCACTTGCGGTCGCTGCACGGCGGGCTCGACAACCTGCAACCCGGTCAAGGTCCCTTGGGTGGCCCGAACGCCAAGCTTTGGCGGCAGTCGCTGGGCTGGTACTGGAACACCGCGAAGGCCCAGGACGGCAACGCCTTTGCGGTCGTGAACGCGCAGTTCTTCTCGACCAACGACAACCCGACACCCTTGGCGTTCGCGGTCAAGACGAACGGCGCGGCGCTGTCGGACGGCTATGCCACCAAGATCGAATACCAAGGGCAGCTCAAGCTGTTCGAGACCAACGGCTGGGCTGGCACTGCACGGGTCGACAGCTTCTCCGAAGCCCAGTTCGAGTCGCCCGACGGCGGCGCAGAGATGATCGCCGGCTTGGACCAGGCAGCGGACAAGGGCCCCAGCAAGCTGGTTGGCAGGACGTTTCTGGGCGTGCGCGACAGCGACGGCGACGGCACGGGCGACCACGTGCTGCTGTTCTGCTCGAGCTATGCCAAGCAAGCCGACGCCGCCAAGGTCTTGAGCGACTTCGGGGTCAACAAGGGCATGGTGATGCTCGACGGCGGCGGTTCCAGCCAACTGATCATCGAGGGCAACGCCAAGGTCTCGTCTTCGCGCACGATTCCCCACGCCATCGGTATCTTCGCCGGCAAGCCGTCCGCGCCCGACGCCCAGATCGACCTGTGGACGCAGACTTCGGCGCAAGACACGGTCAAGGACGGCGCGTCGGCGGGCGTTCCCGACCTGCGCGAGGGCGACACCTTCGACGTCGACGTCTTCGTGAAGTGCCAGGGATCGGGTGGCAACACCCAAGACCAGGTGCGCATCGGCTACCAGGTGGAGAGCCCTTGGCTGACGCTCGAGACCTACACGATCTACACCGACTGGCCGAACAAGGACGGCAAGACTTGGTCGGTCAACGACTCGGACGGCAATCCCGAAAACCCGCCCAAGGTCGCCCCACCCAACACCGCGCAGATCAACCTCCATGGCATGTCGGCGGGCGAGACCAAGCGCGTTCGGCTGCAGCTGCGCGCCAAGCAATACAGCCTGGGCGCCGTCGACCACCCCGACGTGCGGGCGTGGGTCTGGCACGTGGGCGGCGTGTACGGCGACGCCACGGCCTGGGACGACCCCGTCGAAATCAACAAGTTGGGCAAGACGTTGCAGAGCTTCCAGCAGCACGATGTGTATGGCGCGACCCACTGGGAGTGGAACGGGGGCGAGGCCGAGGTCGAGGGCTGGTCGGCCGGCGGCGACATCGAGGCGCTGCACGTCAACGCCCAGGAACACGCGCTTGTGCTGGACCAGAAGGGGGGCACCCCGTGGGCCCAAGGGCCGGAAACTTCCTTTACTGCTGCAGACTTCCAAGGGTTCGAGCTGCGGGTGCGCCACTCGGGCGGCCTGAAGAACGCGCAGCTGCACTGGCTGCGGCAAGACGACGGTGGCTGGTCGGGCGCCAAGTCGGCGTGGCTGGGCGTGCCGGGCGACGGTCAGTGGCAGGTCGTGACGGTGCGGCTGGCCGACAACCCGGAGTGGAAGGGAACGATCACGCGGCTGCGGATCGATCCGACGCTGGGCGACCAGGGGAAATGGGAGGTCGATTTCCTGCGCGCGACGGGCCAAGTGGCGCTCACGAGCGGCGACGCCGACCAGGACGGCGCTGTGGGGCCCGCCGACTGCGACGACACCGCGGCGGCCATCCACCCCGGCGCAACCGAAACATGCAACGGAAAGGACGACAATTGCGATGGTCAGACCGACGAGGACTGGCCGATCGGACAGAGCTGCGCGCTTTCCCTTTCCGGCTGCCTGCCCCAAGGCGCGATCGTGTGCGTACCCTATGTCGGCGCCGCCTGCATGCCGGTGCCAGCGGACCCCTGCACTCAGCGCGCCCCAGACACCACGGGCACCGATGTAAGCGACGGCGACGTGACCTCTGGAGACAGCACAGGCGGGGCGGACATCGGCGGCGATGCCCAAGCGCAGGTCAGTGTTCCGGCGGCGCCCGCTTCGGGCTGCACGACCACAAGTTCTTCGCCTCTTTTCAGTGGCTTCCTGATGGTCGGCACCGTGGCTCTGCTGGTCTTGTCGCGCCACCGCCGCCGCGGGTCCCGATCGTCAGGCATCCGCCCCGCGAAACCCTAGGGTCATCGCGGGAACTCCATCGGGCAGGTCCCGGCGCGGTCTGCCATCTCACGACTCCCCCCACCCAACCAAATCCTGCAGCGCGCGGTCGGCAATCGCGCCCCCCAGCACGCCCACGCCATACCACCCCAGGTCGCCCCACAAGAACCCGTGCCCCAGGACCATCCCGCCCAACTGCGTAGCCCGGATCGCCTCGAGCCACACCGGATGCCACAGCTGACCGACCTCGACCGCAACGCAAAACGCCACGGCCGCCACCGCCGCGTGGATCATCGGCCGTTGCGGCGCCAGCCAGCGAAAACCCCAATAGGCCACGGTCGCATACAGCACGTCACCGGCCGCCGTGCCGAACACCGGCCAGTGGCGCGACGCCAGCCCCAGCAGGACCGTCACCAATGCAGCGGCGAGATAGCGCATGTCGGTTCAGCCCCCCTCGACGTCGGCCAGCTTCCGCGTCGCCTCGCGCAACGTCAGCGGCGCCATCTGCGCGCCATGACGCTCGACGAACCCTCGCACCAGCTCTGGCCGCAGCTTCGACACGTCGCGCAGCACCCACCCGATGGCCTTGCGGATCCAGAAGCTCTTCTCGGCCAGCAGCGGCGCCACCAGCGCCTCGAAGTGGGCAAAGTCGCCTCGCCCCTGCCGCAGCTCGACCAGCTCGGCCAGCACCGCCGCACGCCGCACCCACACGTCGTCGTCCCGCGCCCATTGCCGAAGCGCCGCACGGGTTTGCGGGTGTCGCCGCACCACGTCGCCCAGCGGCCACGCGGCCAGCGAGTCGACATAGGCCCAGGTGAAGCTCGTCCGCACCAGACCCTGCAGCCACGGCAGGTCGTCGGGCTCCAGCAGCTTGCGGTCCAGCTCGAGCAGCAGCACTGACAGCAGGTGCAGGTCGTGCGAGGGTCTGGTCCAGGCCACGTCGACCAGAGCCCGTAGCCCCGCAGCATCGGCGTAGGGCTTGGTGGCGCGCAGGGCCTGGGCACGGCGTCGCAGCGCGGGCAGGGTGTGGCCGTGGAAGTGCAGGTCGCTCTTCAGGTACCGCTTCTCCTGGACGGCGCGGTCGGGGTCGCCGGTCGCCGCGAGCTCGCGGTCCAGGTCGTCGATCAGCCGGGTGGGGTCAGGGGCGGTCGGCATGGGCCTCCTGGGTCACGGGTCGACGCCGGTCCCGTCCGGGCCTGCGAGGGCGGTGCGGGCGGTTTGCCACAGGGTGTCCAAGTCGGTCGCGTAGAGTTCGGTGTGGCCGCAGTTGCAGCAGACACGCGCCTTCAGCTTGAAGTCCACGGGTTTCTTGAAGAGGAATGCGTTCGGTCGCCGGTCGATCCGCACCGAGAGGTCGCCGTCGGGGTAGTCGCCGTTGCGGTCCACCACACGGGCGTCGTGCACGATTCGGCTGGAGTCGCACTTGGGGCAAGTCTTTCGATTCACGGGGGTCCCATCGGGTCAGGGGCGCGCGCGTCGCAGCCGTCCTGGGCCTGGCGAGCGGGCCAGGTGCGCCAGCTAGCTCTTCGAAGCCACAGCCGCCCGCACACTCGCGAACTGGCCCAGCATCGTGACGAACTGGTTGGGAATCGGTGCAATCAGGACCACGCCACGACCGCGAAACCGGTTCACGAGGCCCTCGCCCGACGCCATCGTCCCCAGCAGGCCCTTGGTGGCCTTGCTGATCTCGAATTCCAGGCTGGCGGTGCGCGCCACCGCGAAACTGCCATCCACCGTAAGCACTTGGCTGCCATCGAGCTCGAGCCGCTGCACCGGCCCCTGCGCAAGGTAGAAGACCTTGCCGTAGCCCGACACCTGCGTCTGGAAGAAGCCCTCGCCGCCAAACAGACCCGAGAACGCCTTGTTCGAGTACATGCCGACTTCGACCGTCTTCTCGCACGCGAGAAAGGCGCCCTTGTCCAGCACCCAGGCGTCGCCGTTCAGTTCGAGAACGTTGACCTCGCCAAAGGTGGGCTCCAGGTAGATGTCGCCCGTGCCGCGGTAGCGGGGCTTGACGGCGCGCTCGTTGGTCAGCGCGGACTTCAGGAAGCCGCCGACCGAGGGCAGGGCGCTCTCGATCTCGATCTGGCCGACCATGTAGTGCAGCGCGCCGGCTTCGAGCACCACTTCGTCGCTGCGGATCGAGATCTTGGGCATCTGGTACATGCCCAGCTTGACCACGTCGAAGATGGCCCCTCCCGTCTGCACCGGCACCTGCACCTGGGGCTGGAACGCCTGCTGCGGCTGCACCGGCTGCGGCGCCGAGGCACGGGCGGCGGGCGGCGGCGGGATCGGTCGCGACGGCGGCGGTGGCGCGGCGGCAAACAGCGCGGGCATCACCTGGCCCAGCGGCGCCCACTCGGGCATCCCGGCGGCCCAGCACGGGGTCTGCGGCGTGACCTGACCGCTGCGCGCCAGGGCCGTGACGTCGTCCTGGCTCAGGGGGCCCAGGCGCTGATTGTCTTGCATCAGAAAGAGGTTGTCGGGCATCGGGGGGCTCCGTCGGCGGGTTCGGCCGTCCATCCGGCCGTGGGGTTGCGCGAGTATGCCTCCGATGCCGGGGGCGTGTCACCGCGGGCAGGCGGCCGTCGCTACTTGCGCTCGAGCCAGCGCAGACTGAAGACCTCGGCGGGCAGGGCGACGCCGAACTTGAGCTCGACCGTGTCGATGCGCGTCTCGGATCCCTTGCGCAGCTGGTCGCGGATCACCATGCGGTGCGGGAACTTGCGGCCGCCGTCGTAGGACCGCACGTCCGACATCGTCCACACCTTCAGCAGCATCCCCGACAGCGCGTACAGCTTCTGCTCCAGGGGAATGAAGTGGTCCTTGTCGATGCACACCTCGCGCTTGGGATAGGTCACGGCGTTGTTCGTCGCCACCATTTCGAGCCGCCAGCACGCCCGCCCCTCCACCACGCCGTCGCCCAGCACCTTGGACCGGTACTGCTTGCGCAGCTCGCGCGACGTCATCATGTCTTCATACGACACGTCCGACCCCATCATGCCCTGGCGCAGCATGTGGCCCGAGATCTTCTGCACCCTGTCGACGCTGGGCATGTAGATCCACAACTCGGCCCCCAGCTTCAGCATCCGCGTGCCCTTCTCGCGCGCCGGGGCCAGGTACTCGACGGCGGCGTCCTCTTCGCCTCGCCCGAAACCGGTCATCTCGTACTCGCGCGTCCGCCCCGAACCCACCACCGTCATCCTGGTGCGCGAGGTGCGGCTGGGAAACGTCAGGTTGCGGTCCACGGCCGCCAGCAGCTCGTCCGCGGTCGGCGGCGGCGCGGTCGTCGGCTCGGGTCCGGTGGCGCGCGGCGGCGCCTTGCCCGGCGGCGGTGGCGCCAGGTCGGCCCAAGCGGCGGTCGGCAGGCCGATGGCCAGAATCGTCAGCAGAAACACCAGGCGAGACAAGGACATCGACTACCTCCCGGACCGCATCGCCACCACGGGCAGGATGCGCGCCGCCCGCAGCGCGGGGATGAAGCTGCCCAGCAGCGTGATCACCAGACCCAACAGAAACGCGGTGACCAGGATCTCGACCGACAGCAGGCCGTACACCGTCTCGGCCATCGGCATCGACACCTTGTCGGCCACGCCCGCGCCCAGATGGATGCCGTGCTCTTGCAGCAACCACGCCGGCCAGGCACCCAGCAAGGCCCCGCACACACCGCCCACCAGCCCCACGGCCAGCGATTCGATCACAAACAGCGCCACCGCACCCGCGGCCGACAGGCCCAGCGCACGCAGGACGCCGATCTCGTGCGTCCGCTCGAGCACCGACGTCACCACCGTGTTCCAGATGCCGATGGCCGTCAGAAACCCCACGATCAGCAACAAGATCATCCGCTCGGCGTCGACGGTTCGCGTCATCGAGATCCACGGCTCGCGGTCCGACCACGCGCTGACGTCCAGCCCCTTGCTGACCGGGTCGCGCCGCAGCTGCTCCGCCAAGCGCACGCCGTCCTGGTACGCGGCGCCATAGACCAGCAGCTCGGTCGCGCCCCCCGGCATGTCGGTCAGCCACTGCACCCGCTCCAACGGCAGGAAGATCTGTTGGTCCACCGATGCCGACGGGCCCTTGACGATGCCGACCAGCCGCCCCTTCAGCGGCGACATCGCGCCGTCCTGCGTCACGCCCAGCAGCAGCACCTCGTCGCCCACGCGCGCGCCCGCCTGCTCGGCCACCTTGGCGCCCATCACCAGGTCGTCGGCCGCCGTTCCCAGCCATCGCCCGGCGACCAGCCGCTGCGAAAGCCCAAGTCGGACGCGCAGATAGGACTCTGGCGCGCCGATGACCTGCGCGAAAAGGTCGCCGATCTCCTCGCCCGTGCTGACGGTGACGCCAGTGGTGATGCGGGGCACGACCTCGACCACGCCCGACACCTTGCGCAGGCGATTGGCCAATTCCTGAACATCGCGCAGGTTCTTGTCCAGCGGTGCCAAGGCCTCGCGGCGGGCATAGCCGGGGTCCACCAGACGCACGTGTCCGGCGGCGTCGGTAGCCGTTCGCAACATCTCGCCCATCATCCCGTCGATCCACGACTGGCCGATGACCAGCAGCGCCACGCCGACCGTCACCATGCCCATCGTCAGGCCGGTGCGCGTCGGGTTGCGGCGCAGGTTGCGGCCGGCCAGTCGGCCCAGCACGACCAGGCTTCTCAGGTGGGGTCTGTTCATTCGGCCCTCACGGCGTCGGCGGGGGCCGCGCGCGCGGCGGTGCGGGCGGGCAGGATCGAGGCGACCATGGCCACCGCCACACCGAACACGGCGGCCGCGAACAGCGACCAGGGGTCAAAGCGCGTGTACAGCAGGCTCGACATCGGCAGGTTGGCGCCCATCGCCTCGGTGGCGGCCAGTTCCATCGGGTGCACCTGCCAGTACAGCGACAGGGCGCCGCCCCACGCCACCCCGACCAAGCTTCCCATCACCCCGACCAGACCGCCCTCGACGACGAACAGGGCCACCACGCCCCCCTCTGTCAGGCCCAGCGCCCGCAGGGTGCCGACCTCGCGCACCCGCTCATAGGCGGCCATCAGCAAGGTGTTCGCGATGCCAAAGCCCGCCAGAAGCATCAGGATCGCGACCATCAGCTGCATCGCTCCCTTCTTGGTGCCCACCAGCTCGACCAGCTCGCGGGTCTCGTCTTGCCACGTCACCACGGTCGCCTGGCGGCCCAGCAACCGCGCCAGCTCGACCTTGGCGGCGGGGGCAAGGTCCCGCGAGGCAAAGCGCAGGGAAAGGTGGGTGGGCTGGGCAGAATCCAGCAGCCGCGCCGACAGCGGCAACGGCAACAGCACCGACATCGAGTCCAGCACGGTCTGGGTGGTCGCGACGATGCCGGCGACCTGAACTTCCAGCGCGTTCATCGCCCCCAGATGCGTGCGGGTCTGCAGCACCAGCCGGTCGCCGGGCTGGATGTCCAAGAGCTTGGCCACGCCGCGCGACACCAGAATCTCGTCCTTGACGGGATCCGGTTGCCGCCCGCGGACTTTCCACAGGTCACGGGGAAACACCTTGGCGTCGCGCACCGGATCGTAGCCAAACGCGCGCACGCGCAACCCTTCGCCGCCAAAGATCAGCGTGGGGGTGAACAGTTGCCGTCCCGTCCAGGCGACGGTGTGCTGGTTCAGCCATGCCGTCGTCGGGGCGTCGATCGTCAGCAGCTTGTCGACCGGATGCTGCATCGGCTGGGTGGGATAGTCCGCCGGGCGCGCCTGCACGTGACCCACCAGCGCATCGATGGCCGACACGACGATGTTGTCCTCGCTGCCCGCGATGACCGCCTCTCCCAGCACCAACAGCCCGATGCCCACGACCACAACGGTGGCCGTCAGCACGGTGCGACGCTTCTGCCGAAACAGGTTGCGCACCGCCAGACGCAGGATCAGGGTCGGCGCCCGCATCACGCCACCTCGCCGCTCGGTCGGGTGCCGCTCTGCCGACGGCGCGTGGCGGGGGGCTGGCGCACCTCGTCGCGGACCACGCGTCCGTCCTCCAGATAGATGACGCGCCGGGCGTGGGCCAGCACGCGCGGGTCGTGGGTCGAGAACAGGAACGTGATGCCCAGCGACTCGTTCAACTCCTGCATCAGACTCAGGACTTGCTCGCCGTTCGCACTGTCCAGGTTGGCGGTGGGTTCGTCGGCGATGACCAGCAACGGCTTCTTGACCAACGCCCGCGCAATCGCCACCCGCTGCTGCTGGCCGCCCGACAGCTCGTTGGGCCGCCGGTGCTCCAGACCGCCCAGGCCGACCTGCGGCAGCATCGCCAGCGCCGCCTCGTGCGCGCCGTCCGAGCGCCCTGCAAGCTGCAGCGCCAACTCGACATTCTCGGTAGCGGTCAGCACCGGGATCAGGTTGAAGGACTGGAAGATGAAGCCGATCTTCTCGCCCCGCAGGTGCGACAGCTGGCGCGACGTCAGCCCGCGGGTCGACCGGCCGTCCAGTAGCAGCTCGCCCTCCGACGGCGCGTCGAGACATCCGACCTGATTCAGCAGTGTCGTCTTGCCCGAGCCAGAAGGACCCGACAGCACAGTGAATTCGCCCGCCTCGATGATCAGATCGATGACCTGGATCGCGTCGACGCGCGTGGCACCCGTCCCGTAGGTCTTGGTCACGCCGTGCAGCTCGCAAATCGCCATCATCGCCTCCCCTTGGGTCCCGTCAGAAGCTGGCCCGCGTCCACAGCGTCACCACCGCGTCGGGCACCAGCCCCCGCAGGTCCAGCAGCGTCGCCAACCCGCCAGTCGTCGGCACCAGATGCTGGTCCTTGGGCTTCAGCTCGCCGCCGTCGCCCCACACCGCCAGCGGAACCTGAGCCGCCATGGCCACTTCCAGCCAATCGGCGGCCTGCCACGACACCGTGGGAATCAGCACCGCCGTACCGTCGTCCACGTTCTGCAGCTGCGTCAGGCTGCCGCCCCAGTCGGGCAGGACCTGCAGCGCCGCCGCCAGCAGCAGGTAGTTGCGTCCCGTCAGTGGCGAGGCAAACGGGGCAGCCTCGCCGGTGCCTGCCAGCGACGCCTGCAGCGCCGAAGACGAACAAGCTGAGGCGGGCAGGGTACCCGCAGACGTTCCCGCCGAACCTCCCGGCACTGCGTCCGCGCGACTACCGCCGTGGAAGGTGTACTGCGCGGTCACCACCAGCCGCTCGAGCACGGGAAACGAGTAGTCCACGCCTGCACTGGCTTCCACGTCCCGCTCGCCGGTCAGGTGCCACGCCGCCTCGACCCACCAACCGACGCCCAGCGTGCCGCGGAAGTCCACACCCACGAATGCATCTTCGTCGTCGCTGCGCCACGCGCCCACCAGCGCCCAGTCGGTCGCCCACGCGTTCAGCCGCACCCGCGCCGCCGTGCGGACCTGTGTAAAGGCGTCGTCGCTCGCCACCACCAGCGTCGCGTCATGCAAGTCGCCAAACGGCAAGGTGGCCCGCGCGGCGTTGACGCCCCGCCGCGGGCGCCAGGGCTCGGTCAGCAGCAGCTCGGGAAACGGGTCGGTGGGGTTCAGAAAGCGCGCCGAGCCCCAATTCACCGACTGCCGCCCCACGCGCAGGTCCACGCCCTTGCCGTAGAAGTCGAGGTACAGCCGGTCGACGTCCAGGTAGTCATCCGCACTGCTGATGCCCAGAAAGTCGTTGTCGGGCCGTGGCGACGTGCAGCCGACCGTCTCGAAGATGCGGCGCAATTCCCTCTCGTTGTCGCGCCCTTGCGCCAGGCCAGCCTCGATCACCGCCACCAACTTCACACGCTCGCCCAGGGACGTCTCGAGCGTTGGCCGCACACGCTCGACCACCTGCCACAAGTCACCGTCGGCACCGGGAAAGCTCGACAGCCGCAGTTCTGCGAAACCTTGGCCTTCCGCGGCTTGGACCACGCCCGGCCACAGCGCTCCCCACGCCCACAGGCAGGCCATCAGGACCAAGCTCGGGACGGAGGCAGGGCGTTCTCGCGTCATGCGAACGGGTTAGGCGTGTTGGCGCGGGATGTCAATTCCGGCACAAACCAGCCGCGGGTACTGCCCGGGCGGTTGGTCAGGGAGTGAACGCGCCGTAGCCCATGCTCGACTGGATGGCGTGCAGCATGGCCAGGGCGATGTTGTTGCGGCCGGACGTGCTGGCGAGCTTGGTCGAGTCGGCGGAGTGGTTGATGAAGCCGGGCAGACACACCGCCGCGGGGGCGTTCGACCCGTTCAACATACCGTAACCGCTGGAGTACTTCACGCCGCGATCCTTGAAGCCCATCTCGGCGACCTGCCGGCTCTGCACGGCCGATGCGAAGGTGCTGGACGGCTTGTAGTAGGTCTCGACGCCGTTGGCCGACCAGTCGGTGAAGTCGTTGATGTAGATGGTCAATGCCCGGTCGGCGCCCGCGTTGTTGCACGTGGCCACCCGCGTGTTGATCGCGACGTAGACGTCGCTGGTCCGCGTCATCACGACCTTCCATGTGCCGCCGCCCGACCCGTTGGCCGTGTCTGCGTTGAGCCAGTCCTTCAGGCGGTTGCCGATGTCGAGCGTCAGGTTGGATTCTTTCAAGCCCTTGGAAGTGTTCAGCGCGCCCGGCTCAGTGGGGCCGCCGAAGCCGGGGTCGATGCAGATCGTGTACGTCGGCTGCGAGTTGCACGCGCCGCCAGAGCATCCCGCCGTGCACGTCTTGCAGGACGCGTTGGCCCCCGACACCTGACACAACGCCGCGCCCGCACACGTCTGGACCGCGCCCTTGTCCAGCCACTTCAGGTTGCTGGTGCCGCAGCTGGAGCTGCTGCCGGTGCAGTATTGCCACCGCTCTTCCAACCGAATGGTGCCGCCGCAAGTGCCGCTGCAGATTGTGCGCGTTTCGTAGGCGCTGCTGCCGCACATCGTCGACGAGCCGATAAAGCTGCAGCCGTCGCAGCAAGGTCCTGCATTGCATTCCGGTTGCTTGGCCGTGCATCCCTGGTAGCTGCCGTTCAAGCAAGTCTCGATGCCCTGGCTGCACGAGGTCGAGCACGCCTTGGTCATGCCGTCGACTTGGCCGTTGCAGTCGTCGTCCTGACCGTTGCACGTCTCGTTGCCGTTCGGGTGCACGTTCGAGTCCATGTCGTTGCAGTCGCCGCCGCCCTTGGCGCACTTCGGACTGCCCGCGTAGCCCATGTTCTTGTCGCAGTAGCCGTCGAAGTCGTCGTCGCAGCCCTCGTCGATCTGCTGGTTGCAGTTGTCGTCGATGCCGTTGCAGGACTCGACTTGGCCAGAGCCGGGCTTGGCGTCGCACATCGTGCCGTTGCCCTGGTCGTTGCAGACCATCTTGCCGTTGGTCAGGCAGTTGCCCGCGCCCGCCGTGCACGCGCCGCCCAGCTGGTAGCCCTCGTCCGTCTGCGCGTCGCAGTCGTTGTCGAACGTGTCGCACTTTTCCAAGGCTTTCGGGTACACGTCGTTGCGCAGGTCGTCGCAGTCGCCGGGCGTCTTGTTGACGTAGGGTTCTTGCGCCAAGCCGGGGCAGAAGCAGGCCGACGCCGGGCCGCCAAAGCCGTCCTTGTCCTGGTCGGTGTACCACTTGCTGCAGCCAATCGCGTCCTGCTCGTCGGTGGCGGCGTTGCAGTTGTCGTCCTTGCCGTTGCAGGCTTCCTTGGCGTCGGGGTTCTGGTTCTTGTCCTTGTCGTTGCAGTCGCCGGCGATCAACAAGGGAAAGGCCAGACTGGGCACGCACAAGCACGCGCTGTTGTTGGTGTCGCCGTACTTGTCTGCGTCGAGGTCGGTGTAATACAGCGTGCAGTCCTGGCTGCCTTCCTCGTCTACCTTGCCGTCGCAGTCGTCGTCGTAGGTGTTGCAGACCTCTGTGGCGTCGGGATTCACCTGCGGGTTCTTGTCGTTGCAGTCGCCGCCCTTGGTCGCCTGCTGCACACCCTCGCCGGGGCACCAGCAGGACGCGGCCAGACCCGCGCCAAAGCCGTCGCTGTCGGCGTCCGGCCAGGACTCGACGCAACCATCGGCGCCTTCTTCATCCGACTTGTTGTTGCAGTTGTCGTCGTAACCGTTGCAGACCTCTTTGGCCTTGGGGTGGATGGTCTTGTCCAGCGGTGCGCAATCCTGCGCGTCCGGGGTGCCGTCGCCGTCTTTGTCCAGGTCCACGCAGTCGGCTGACCCATCGGCGTCCAGATCGGGGAAGCTGTTGTCGGTCACGCCGTCGCAGTCATCGTCCTTGCCGTTGCAGACTTCTTCCGCCTCGGGGTGGACCTTCTCGTCGTACGGGTCGCAGTCCTTCTCGTTCTTCCAGGTGTCGCCGTCGATGTCGTCGTCCTGGCAGTCCGCAGTGCCGTCCTTGTCCTGATCGGGCATGCCCTCGTCAGTCTTGCCGTCGCAGTTGTCATCGAGGTTGTTGCAGGTTTCGTCCTCGGGCACCTTGGCAGAACAGGACGACAGTCCCTCAGCACCACACGTCCGGACGCCTTCGCAGGCGCCCGACTTGTTGGCCAGCGTGCAGACCGTCTCTGCGCCGTCTGCCTTCGCCTTGGGAGAGCACCCGCAAGTGCCTTCCTTGCGCACGCACTGCATCGCCGCGCCGTCCGAACCGTCCGTCATCTCGCAGGCGTACTGGCCAGGGCAGTCGGCATCGTTGGCGCACGACCCGCCGCAGAAGCGTCCAGCGGCGCCGTAGTCGATGCAAAGGGCGCCCGCGTTGATGCCCTCGCACTGTGCGTCGGTCTTGCAGGGGTAGCACAGCGCCAGCAGCTGGGGCAGGCAGAGGTACAGGTTGTCCGAGCCGACCAGATTCTGCAGGCACTTGTAGCCATTGGGGCAGCAGGAGATGCACTGGAACGTGCAGATGCCGCCCTCAGGGCCATCGACGCACAGGTTGTTGTCGCAGTCCTCTGCCGAGACGCATGACGAACCCACCGCGCCGGGCAGGGGATCCGACGGGAACTCGCAAGCGCCGACAGACGTGTCGGTCTGATCTGGCTCTTCGACGTCCAGCAGCAAGTCGCTGTGGAACCCGTCGAACAGGCTGCCGCCGGTGTCCGGCACGGCGTCGGCGGTGCCCCAAGGGTCGCCGGACGTCGTGGAGTCGCTGCAGCTGCCCAACCACGCCGCCGAAAACAGGACGACGGCCAGAGAAATCAGCTGGGATCTTCGCTGGGTGCGCATCAAGCGCCTCCTGGAGTGCCGGCCGCGTCGAGAGGATCGCAGCAGTCCGACCCTCCGATCGAGGGGAGTGAAGCATAACGAATTCGCACGCGGACGAGAACAGCACAGGCAACCGCTGGGGTCTCTACGCCGCTTGCCGCGCAGACTGGCCGTGGGGCCGTCTTTGGCGCTACACTCCTGCCCCCTTCCCGCCCCACCGTCTGCGAGGCCGCAACCGCATGTTCCGCAAACCCGAAGCGAATCCCCAGTTCCCCACCCTCGAGACCGAAATCCTCGCGTTCTGGAAGCAAGCCAAGGTCTTTGAACAGACCCTGCGCGGCGACCGCGACTTCGTGTTCTACGACGGCCCCCCGTTCGCCACCGGCACGCCGCACTACGGCCATCTGCTGGCGGGGACGCTGAAGGACATCGTGCCGCGCTATTGGGCCATGCGGGGCTATCGGGTCGAGCGGCGGTTCGGCTGGGACACGCACGGCCTGCCGGTCGAGATGGAAATCGACAAGCAGCTGGGCCTGTCGAGCCCCAGCGAGGTCGAGGCGTATGGCGTCGGCCGCTACAACGAGGCCTGCCGCGCCGTGGTGCTGCGGTACACCAACGAGTGGCGCCAGACCGTCGAGCGCATGGGCCGGTGGGTAGATTTCGACAACGATTACAAGACGATGGACCCCGACTTCATGGAGTCGACCTGGTGGGTCTTCAAGACGCTGTGGGACAAGGGTCTGGTCTACCGCGGCCACAAGGTGATGCCGTACTCGTGGCGCTTGGGCACGCCGCTGTCGAACTTCGAAGCCGGCATGGACTACCGCCGGGTGCAGGATCCCGCCGTCACGATTCGCTTTCGTCTGCTGCCGGGTCAGTCGCTGGCGGGCAGGGCGCTGCCGGAGGGTGCGGCGGCGCTGGCGTGGACGACGACCCCGTGGACGCTGCCCGCGAACCTGGGGCTGTGCGTGGGTCCGGAGGTCGACTACGTACTGGCGCGCCCGCAGTCCGAACCCGCCGCCTATCTGCTGGCCCAGGCGCTGGCCGAGAAGGTGCTGGGGCCGCACGAGGTGCTGGCACAGGTCAAAGGCAGTGATGTCGTTGGGTTGCACTATACGCCGGTGTTCGGAGCGTTTGCCGACGCCGCACAGGAAGGCGCGTTTCGCGTGGTGTCCGACGGCTATGTCACGGTCGAGGACGGCACGGGCATCGTCCACATCGCGCCTGCGTATGGCGAGGACGATCATCGGGTTGCGCTGGCCCACGGGCTGCCGTTGCGCGACCCGGTCGACGCAGAGGGCAAGTTTACGGGCGAGGTGGCGCCGATCGCCGCCGGCCAGATCGTCGGGCTGCACGTCAAGGACGCCGACAAGCTGCTGATCCGCGACCTGAAAGAGCGGGGCCTGCTGCTGGCGCAATCGACCATCGAGCACGACTACCCGTACTGCTGGCGGTCGGGAACTCCGCTGATCTACAAGGCGATCTCGACCTGGTTCGTCAAGGTGACGGCGCTGCGCGACCGCATGGCCGAGCTGAACGAGCAGACGCGCTGGGTGCCCGAGTACGTGGGGCAGAAGCGCTTCAGCAACTGGCTGCGCGACGCCCGCGACTGGGCGATTTCCCGCAACCGTTTCTGGGGCACGCCGCTGCCGGTCTGGCAGTGCACGGGCTGCGGGGCCTACCACGCCATCGGCTCGATTGCCGAGCTGCGCGAAAGGTCCGGCGTCGACGTCCATGACCTGCACAAGCACCACGTGGACCAACTGGAGATCAAGTGCGAAGCCTGCGGGGGTGTGATGCAGCGCATCCCCGAGGTGCTGGACTGCTGGTTCGAGTCGGGCTCGATGCCTTACGCACAGAACCACTATCCCTTCGAAAACAAGGAGCTGGTCGAGCAGAACCTGCCCGCCGAGTTCATTGCGGAAGGGTTGGACCAGACCCGCGGTTGGTTCTACACGCTGCTGGTGCTGTCGACGGCGCTGTTCGACCGGCCCGCGTTTCGCAACGTCATCGTCAACGGTCTGATCCTCGCCGAAGACGGGCAGAAGATGTCGAAGCGGCTGAAGAACTACCCGGATCCGCAGCTGATCTTCGACCAGTACGGTGCTGACGCGTTGCGGGCGTACCTGGTGACGTCGCCGGCGGTGCGTGCCGAGCCGATGCGGTTTTCGGAAGCCGGCGTGCGCGAGGTCGTGCGGTCGGTCGTGCTACCGCTTTGGAACGCCTACAGTTTCTTCGCCACCTATGCCGCCGCTGACGGTTGGCAGCCGCCCAAGCCGGGTGGCGAGACGCCGGTCAGGGACCGTTCGCTGCTGGACCGGTGGATCATCAGCCTGCTGCAGACGCTGATCCGCGACGTGAACGGCGAGATGGAGGCGTATCGCCTGTATGCCGTGATCCCGCGCGTCCTTGGCTTCGTCGACGACCTGACCAACTGGTACATTCGCCGCTCGCGCCGCCGCTTCTGGCGGGCGGAGAACGATGCGGACAACCAGGCGGCGTTCGAGACGCTGTACCAGGTGCTGACCGAGTTCTCGCGGCTGGTCGCGCCCATCCTGCCGTTCATGGCGGAGCTGTTGTACCAGCGGCTCGAAGTCGGGCAGCGCGAGGGAGCGCTGGAGAGCGTGCACCTGGAGCCGTTCCCCCAAGGCGACCCAAGCCAGGTCGACCCGGAGCTGGAAGAGCACATGGCGCTGTGTCGCACCATCGTGGCGCAAGGGCGCAACCTGCGAGAGCAGCAGAAGATTCGCGTGCGGCAGCCGTTGCCGCTGCTGACGGTCGCGATCGCAGGCGGCGTGCCGGGGCAGCTGGAAGACGTGGCCGAGATCGTGCGCGACGAGCTGAACGTGAAGGCCGTGGTGTGGAAGGCGGATGCTACCGACCTGTGCTCCCTGTCGGTCAAGGCCAACTTCAAGACGCTGGGCAAGCGCTTGGGCGGCAAGATGAAAGTAGTCGCGACGGGCATCGCGGTGCTGGACGGTGCCGCGCTGACGACGCTGCAGGCCGGCGGCTCGGTCGAGGTCGAGGGCGAGGCGATTGGCCCCGAGGACGTGCTGATCTCGCAACAGCCGCTGGAGGGCAACGTGGTCGCCAGCGAGGGCCGCGTCACGGTCGCACTGGACACGCAGATCACGCCAGAGCTGCTGTTGGAGGGGCTTGCGCGTGAGGTGGTGTCGAAAGTTCAGGCCGCACGCAAGGATGCGGGGCTCGAGGTCGAGGACCGCATCGTGCTCAGCCTGCGCCCCGACAGCGACCTGCTGCGCCAGGCCATCGCGCGCCACGAGGCGATGATCTGCGGCGAGGTGTTGGCGATTGCCCTGCGCGACCTGGACTTGCCCCATGCCGACCTGGATGCGGCAGGTGAGCACCTGGCGATGGCATTGCAGCGCGCCCTTTGACGGTTCTGCTCGGGCGCGGCTACAGTCCCGACGTCGGTCCGGCTGCGCTCGGGTCGTCAGGCGGTGTCCCATCCACTCCCAGCCTCCCCAGTCCGAAGGCAGCGGTGCGTATCTGTTCGTCGAAGACGACGGTCAGGTGCTGCGGTATCCGCTGGACAGCGACCGGGTTCGCATCGGCCGCGACACTTCGAATGACATCTGGGTCGACCACGTAGCCGTTCGCCCCCACACGTTGCTGGTCTACGCCAAGGACGGCGAGCACAGCATGAAGGTGTTCGACGGCGCCAAGGTGCTGCTGAACGGCTCGCCCGTGAACGGCATGCACCGACTGTACAGCGGCGACCGCATCGGCGTCGCCGACCGCGAGTTCGTGTACGCACGGGACGACACGCCTGCGGAAGTGGCGGTCGGCTTGACGGTGATGGTCGACGGCGTGGTGCAGTACGGGATGGCCTTTCGCAGGCCCCGCATCGTGGTGGGACGCCGCGAGGGCGACGTGGTCGTCAATGACCCCAGCCTGAACGATCCACACCTGATCATCGAGTGTTACAGCGCGACTGGCCTGTACGCTTGGGACCTGGGCAACGCGATACCCACCAAGATCGACGGCGTCCGCATCGAGGAACGGGTGCGCCTGCATGACGGCGCGATGCTGGCGATGGGCCGCGTCAGCCTGCGCGTCCACATCCTGTCCACCGATGCCCACGGTTTGCTGTTGGCGGCTGCACTGCCGGACCAGCCCAAGGTGCCGCTGGGCGCGCCTGCGCCGATGGACCGCTCGCCCGCGCAACGCCGCGACCCCGGCGCGCAGGGGCCGCGGCATCGTCAAGCCGATTCCGGCCCGGTTTCGGGGGGCTTCATCCGGCCGCAGCACTCGCCCAACGCCGGTTCGTTCCAAGTTCCCGTCCAACGCCCGCCCGCGCCGCCGCCCCCACCGGACCTCGACTTCGAGGAGCGGCCTGACCACGACCCCAATGTGCCCGTGACCGAGATTGGCTCGTTGCAGCAGTTGATGCTGCAGGAACGCGGACGCTCGAAAGACGTCGCCATCCCTGTGCACCCTTCGTGGCTGGTCGAGTCGCCTCAGCAGCCCCAGTCCCAGCAGCGGTTGCAACCCGCGATTCCCGGGGGTGCTTCTGACGGTCAGCAGTTGATGGAGTTGCCGATCATCCGTCCGGGCGTGTCGGCCGCGTCGTCGTCGGGTCTGTCGCGCGGACCAGACCGGCCGGCGGTGCGGGTCAAGGCCGAGGTGATGCAGTCGTCGGCGGCGCAGAGCGAGCCGCAGCATCGGCAGGACGAGATGGTCGCAGTCAGCCCTTCGCCGACCGGCTTTCACGAGCGACGGACCAACCTTGTCGGTTCCCAGGACCCGGTGATGCGCCCGGACAGGCAGCGGCCCGCCGGTGCTCCCGTGACGCAAATGCTCGATGTACAAGAGGCCGCAGCCCCGCCCCACTCGGTCACCCGCGCCCGCCAGACCGACCAGCACCGGGGACACGACCTGCCCCCCGCCCGGGAGCGACGCACGGGTCCGACCGGTCGCACCGACCTGCCGCCGCCTCTGCCCGGCAAGCCTGACCACAGCGACCGACCTGTGCAGGTGCGGCACGTCGACCGCAGCCAGCGCGGGTTTGCCGACGCCGAAGAAGACGCATGACGCAAGGCTTGCTCGACCTCAGCGGTGCAGCGCCACGCCCGCCGCCTGCCGGACAGCTGCTGAAGTGGATCGGCAACAAGCAGCGCTTTGCTGCGGGCATCCTCGCAGCTTTTCCGAAGACTTACGGCACCTACCACGAGCCGTTCATCGGCAGCGGTGCCGTGCTGGCGACGTTGGCTCCACGCCAAGCGGTGGCAGGGGACGTGCTGAAGCCGCTGGTGCAGCTGTGGCAGGCCGTGCAGCAACGACCGGACGAGGTCCATGACTGGTACGCTCAGCGCTGGCATCAGGTGATGGAGGGGGACAAGGTCGCGGCATACAAGGCGATCCGCGCCTCCTTCAACGCCGACCCGAACCCCGCCGACCTGCTGTTCCTGTCGCGGTCGTGCTACGGCGGCGTGATTCGTTTCGCCCGCGACGGATCGATGAACACCCCTTGCGGCGCGCACCGGCCGATCCGTCCTGAGGACTTCGCCAAGCGACTGGCCGACTGGTCGCCACGCCTTGCCGGAACCCGCTTTGTGCACGCGGACTTCCAGGAGCTGATGGACGCAGCCCAGCCGGGGGACCTCGTGTACTGCGACCCGCCCTATGCCGACTCGGAGACCACGCTGTACGGCGCGCAGAAGTTTTCGCTGCAGCGGCTGTTCGACACGATCGAGCGCTGCCGGGACCGAGGTGTCCACGTCGCGCTGAGCATCGACGGCACCAAGCGTTCTGGCGACCGGGTGTGCGATGTGCCGATTCCGTCTGGGATCTTCGCGCAAGAGGCGGTGGTCGACGTCGGTCGGTCGATGTTGCGACGGTTCCAGATGCAGGGGCAGACGCTGGAGAGCGAGCGCGTGTCGGACCGGCTGTTCTTGACGTGGTAGTTGCCGGCGGGACCGCCGGGTTGCCGGTTCTGGTGCTTGGAACGGCCGGAGTCCCCAGGGCGGTCGCAGGAACGTCCGTCCGACAGACGCCCCCGGACTCAAGATCCGTGGGCTACCGTTCAAGAAGTCCCTGCCGGGACTGGACCCAGCGCCACGATCCCTCCATCCAGGCCCGTCAACGGCCGCCCCGAGTACCGGTGATGGCGAGGGCAAACGCAGACGGCGACGGTCAGCGGAGGCTCGGCTCAGGCTGATTCCCTGGTCAACGCATCACGCTCTGCCTCCAGTCTGCGAAGTCATCGACGCAGACTTCTCGACAGGTAGCCCACGGACTTCAGTCCGGGGGCGTGCCGGAACATGCAGTTCGACCGTTCCTGTGCCCGCTCTGGCCGCAACCCCCCGCCCTACCTGCGTTCCTTCCAGACCCTCCACGCCTCGGCCTTGGCCTCCAGCATCTCCCAACTGGCGTAGAGCTGGTCCCGCTTGGCCGTCGCTGCCTCCAGATCCGCCATCGCCTTCTGCAGCCGCGTGAAGTCCGACGTCACCTCTGGGTCTGCCATCGCAGCTTCGCCCGTCGCGACCTGCGCCTCGGCAGCTTG
Source organism: uncultured Myxococcales bacterium (assembly GCA_903955385.1). Taxonomy (GTDB): domain Bacteria; phylum Myxococcota_A; class UBA9042; order UBA9042; family UBA9042; genus CAJBNH01. The sequence goes on from CAJBNH010000196.1 coordinate 22,100, forward strand.
AATGTCCGCCTCGATGGTCGACAGGGCCCGTTCTTCCTGAAACGTCAGCTTGGGCGGCGATGCGTCCACTTTCCGCTCAGTCGGACGACGGTCGGCCGCGGCGGCCAGTTCGGCGACCCGGTCCAGCTTCTTGCGCGCCGCCTGATTCTCAAGGAAGTGTGAATAGTTCCCTTGGTGATAGTCAACCGTTCCATCACCTTTGACATGCAGCATCCCCGTACAGATGCGGTCCAGAAACGCGCGGTCGTGGCTGACCACCAGCAGGCAGCCGGGCCAAGCGAGCAGTCCCTCCTCCAGCACCTCTAGCGTCTCGAAGTCCAGATCGTTGGTGGGCTCGTCCAGCAGCAGGACGTTCATCGGCTCTTGCAGCCGCCGCGCGAGCAGCAGGCGAAAGCGTTGACCGCCCGACAGCGTGCCGACCTTCTGGCGCAGGTCAGCGGACTTGAACAGAAATTGCTCCAGCCACGTCGCGACGTGCACCTTGTCCTCGCCCACGCGCACCCACTCGCCACCGGCGGGAGACGCCTCCTCTGCCACCGTTCGGTCCGGGTCCAGCCCGGTGCGGTGCTGGTCGATCGTCAGGATCTTGGTGTTGATGCCGTGAACCAGCTTTCCCGACAGGGGTTTGACGCGCCCGGCCAGCGTCTCGAGCAGCGTCGTCTTGCCGGCCCCGTTGGGTCCCACGATGCCCAGGCGGTCGCCGCGCACCAGCAGCAGATCCAGATGGTCGATCAGCACGCGCCCTTGCGGATTTGCCGCTTCGCTCGGCCGCAAGTCCCTGTCGGGAAAGCCGGATCCCGGGGGATAACCGACCTTGAGCGCACGCGCCTCGAGTATCGTTTTGCCCAGCCGGTCAGCCCCCAGGGTCGGCAGCAGCATCCGCTTCTCGACCTGGTAGTCGGTCTGCATCAGCGCCTCGGCCCTCTGGATCCGCGCCCTTGGCTTGGTGGACCGCGCCGCCGGACTGCGCCGCAGCCAGTCGAGCTCGGTGCGCATCCGGTTGCGCCGGTTTGCCTCAGTGCGGTCGGCCAGCGCGTCCTCGTCCATGCGCGCCTCCAGATAGTCCTGGAAGGTGCCTTCATAGCCGTACATTTTGCCGCGCCGCAGCTCGACAATGCGGTCCACGACCTGATTCAGGAAGTAGCGGTCGTGGGTGACGAGCACCAAGGCCCCGGGCAGGCTCTTCAATTCCGTCTCGAGCCACGCGGCCGTCTCGGCGTCCAGATGGTTGGTTGGCTCATCCAGCAGCAACAGGTCGGGCTTCTGCAGCAGGGCGGCGGCCAGCGCGGCACGACGGCGCGTTCCCCCTGACGCGATCGCCACCGGCAGCAGCGGGTCCGGCACGCCCAACGCCTTCAGAGCCACGTCTGCGCGGATTTGGCGCTCGTGGGGGTCCAATTCCTCGCGACAGCGCATCGCACCGGCATAGGCGACATCGAACAGGGTCTTGGCATCCCCCAGCGAGGGATCTTGAGCCAGCAAGGCTACATGCGACCCAGAACGCAATGCGATGGTACCGCTGTCCGGCGCATCGATTCCCGCCAGCACCCGCAACAGCGACGACTTGCCGGTGCCATTGCGGCCGACCAGACCGATGCGCTCGCCTCGGGCCAGGTGCAGCTCTGCGCCGTCCAGCACCACGGTCGAGCCAAAGGCCTTGTGCAGGTCATTCGAGGTCAGCAGGGGCATCGGCAGCACCGGTTCCGCGCTCGGCGGGGCGTCGAGCGGCGCGCATGGAACACCGACCCGCCTGCGTCTGCAAGCCCTTCCGCGTCTGGACTTGCCCCGCGCGCCTCAATCCGGCACAAGACGCGCTTCACCCCGTCAGGAGCCCCACCATGACCGCCCCGTACACCGAGCTGACCCAGCGCCTGTCCGACCTTGCCGCCATCGAAGGCGCGCTGGGGATTCTGCAGTGGGACCAGGAGATCGTGATGCCGTCCGGCGCCGCTGAGGCCCGTGGCCGCCAGATCGCGGTGCTGTCGGTGTTGGCGCATGAGAAGCTGACCTCGCCCGAGCTGGGTGCGCTGCTCGAGTCCCAGCAGGGTTCCAAGGACTTGGACGAGACGCAGACCGCCAATGTTCGGGAGGCCTTGCGCGACCACCGCCGTGCCGTCCGCATCCCCGCCGAGCTGGTGCGCGCGTGGGGCGAGGCGACGGTCGCCGGTCACGAGGTGTGGGTCCAGGCGCGCAAGGACAATGACTTCCATGCGTTCCAGCCGATCCTGACCAAGCTGGTCGACCTGGCGCGTCGGCGCGCCGAAGCCGTGGACCCCCACGCGCCGGCCTACGACGTGCTGATCGACGAGTTCGAGCCTGGCATGACGATGGCGAGGCTGGACCCGGTGTTCGACGAGCTCAAGGCGTTTCTGGTGCCCTTCATCGCGCAGGTGCGGGCGGCAGGCAGACCCGTGGACACCGCTTGGCGCACCAGCCACGTCTCGGTGGAAGACCAGCGCAAGGCGGGAGAAGCCATCGTGCGGTCGATGGGTTACGACTTCAGTCGAGGTCGGTTGGACACGTCGGTGCACCCGTTCTGCGGCGGTGCGGGGCCGGACGATGTGCGGATCACCACGCGATACAAGGAGAACGGGTTCACGGGGTCGCTGTTGGGCATGATCCATGAGACGGGGCACGCGCTGTACGAGCAGGGCCGCGACGCGACCGTGGGCGACCAGCCGGTGTCGCGCGCGCGTTCGATGGGCATCCACGAGAGCCAGTCGCTGCTGTGGGAAAAGCAGGTCGGGCAGGGCAGGTCGTTCTGGACGTGGCACTTTCCCAAGCTGCAGCAGGCGTATCCGTTTCTGGCCGGCATCTCGCTGGACGATTTCCTGTTTGGCATCAACGAGGTCGACTTCACCAACCTCATCCGGGTCGACGCCGACGAGCTGACCTACCCGCTGCACGTGATCCTGCGGTACGAGATCGAGCGCGACCTGTTCAGCGGCGCGCTGCCGGTGGCCGACCTGCCCGAGGCATGGAACGCCAAGATGCGGGCCTACTTGGACATCGTGCCGCCGCAGGACCGCAACGGCGTGCTGCAGGACGTGCACTGGTCGGGCGGGCTGTTCGGCTATTTCCCCAGCTACACGTTGGGGGCGCTGTACGCTGCGCAGTTCTACCAAACGGCGGTGCGCGAAGTACCCGGCGTCCCAGACGCGCTGGCTGGCGGTCAACCGGGGCCGCTGCTCGACTGGCTGCGGGCGAAGATCCACCGTCCGGGTTCGCGCTGGCTGACGGACGATCTGTGCACGCGCGCAACCGGCCGGTCGTTGGACCCGCAGGCCTTCATCGGCTACGCGCGGCAGAAGTACAGTCGTTTGTATCGATTGGCCTAGTCCCGTCGGGTGGGGGTCCTGCGACCGCACCGACGACTAGCGTCGAATCCCCAACAAATCCAAGATCCCTTGCGCCGTCAGCCGCAGCACCAGCTCGGCCGTGGCCAGCGCGCGCACCGGGTCCAGCGCCAGCGAGGGGTCCAGCAGGGTCGGGGGCGATGCCTCTGGCAGTGGCACGTCGAACGAGAGCTCTCCCGTGTCGGCAGCTTCTCCCACGGCACGCACACCACCAAGAAGCGCGAGCATCGGCGCGTTCTCGGTCAGCACCGAGCAGCGGAAACGCCGGATCCCGCGTTCCCTCGCCGCCGTTACCAGACGTCGCAACAGCAGTCGCCCAAGCCCGCGCCCTTGCCAGTCGTCGGTCACCGCTACGGCGGCCTCAGCTACGTCGGGTTCGCCCTTGATGCGTACGAAGCGGGCGAGACCGATGCCCTCGCCGCGTCGACCGGGGATGCAGGACTGTGCAGCGATGGCCACATGGTCCACGCCGTCGATGTCGGTCAGATAGCGCAGCTCGGCGTCGGTCAGCTCGCCTTTCGGGGTCATGAACCGGCGATAGCGCGACACGGGGGACATGCGGCGAAACGCCATGGCCAGCCGCTCGCGGTCGGTCGGCCGCAGCAACCGCATGCGGACGCGGGAGCCGTCGTGCAACGTCCGCTGCTCGCGCCACTTGGCGTCGATTCGGAAGGGGGGGGGCATCCGAAGCACCGTGAATCGATCCTCGCCCGGACGACAGCCGTCGCCGCGAGCGGATCGTCGGCGGGATAACGCGGTGCGTCAAGCACGCTTGCGTCCATCGGCTGCCGACGTGCGCAGCTCGGGCAGCAGGGACTCCAGCCGCGCCTCCAGCTCTGCCCGGTTGCCATCGTTCGGCACCACCACGTCGGACAGTGCTGCAGTCGCCACAAGCTGTTGGGCGGCCTGGTCGCCGCTCTGCAGCTCTGCGTGCTCCTGGCGCCGGAACTCGTCAAAGGACGTTGCATCGCCTGCACGCGCGCGCGCGGCCAACCGCTGGTAACGCACCCGCTCGTCGGCGAAGACCTCCAGCAGCAGGAAGTCGTCACGTTGTCGCAAAGCCAACACTTCAGCCGGGGTACGGATGCTGTCGACGACCACATCTTCGCCCGGCGCGATCCCAGCCAACGTCCGCACCGCAAGGATGCCGGGACCACCCTCACCGCGAAGGGCGCGCCCACCTGCAATCATGGCGTCGCGCGAGGGTTCGATGCCTTGCTCGCGCAGCCACGTGCGGATGGCATCGCTCAGCGATTGGTAGCGGAAGCCACGGGCGACCAGCCAGTCGGCGACCGTGCCTTTGCCAGAGGCGTTGCGCCCCGTCAGTCCGATGATCATGTTGACCTCAGAACACGCCTGCGACCGTCGACCCGACGATGCGAAGGGCCGCGGTGGGGGCTGGGGAATCGGTGGCGGGTTGGTCTGGACCGGCTGTCAGCACGGCACCGGGCTCATACCCCTTGCGCTGCACCATGGCGAGTCCCAGGAAGTAACCGTCGGGCTTGACGATTCCCGACCCCATCCGGCCCACCTTGCGGCCGTCCGCAGTGCGCAACGTCCAACCAGTCTCAGGGCGCGAGTCGCCGTCCAGCTCGACCCAGCACAGGTGGCGCCGCAGCTGCCCGCGGTACGTCATCATCGCGATGGCTTCCTGCCCCATGTAGCAGCCCTTGCGGTAGTTCACCGTGTCGGGAATTCCGGCTTCCAGCGGCGTACTTCCGTCTTCCAGGTCTGGGCCCAGCAGGGGGTCTCCGGCCAGAATCCGCAGGACATCCGTCGCCGCGTGACACCCGACCGCCACGCCTGCCTGAATCAGTGCCTCGGCCACGTCGCTCAAGTCGTCGCGCTGGAGCTGCAGCGAGATCTCGGGCAGTCCCGCACCCCAAGGCGCGTGCTCCTTGCCACCGGTCGTTCCAAGCCACGCAAGCGCTGCCTTGCCGCCGATGTGCACTGCCACCGCCTCGCCCGTTGCCGATGGCGCGATCTGCAAAGACGCCAGTGTCATCCGTGCGTGGGGACCGACCACCGTCACGAGTGCCAGGTCCTCGTCGGCCTTCGCTTCGGCGTCGTCCATGATGATGTAGCGGTCCAGTGTCGCGGCCAGAGACTCGGCCTGAGCGCGCGCCGTCCACAGCACGATGCGCTCCGCTTGAACGACCAGCGTCATCGCCGCCTGCATCCGGCCTTGCGGGTCGCACAGCGCGGCAGGGCGAACCGCGCCAACGTCGAGGTCCTTGACCTGTTGGGTCAGCAGGTTGTGCAGCAGCTTGGCGCGGTCGGGACCGGTCACCACCACGGCGACCCTGTCATCCCGGCCGAACAAGGCGCAAGCGTTCTGGGCAGCGGTGAGTGCGCGTGCGTCGGCGGGGGAGAGGACACGGATCGACAAGGTGGGGTCTCCTCAGGGCGTGAACGTGCGCGTATTGGTGGCCCACGAGCGCCACACCCCAAACTCCAGATCAAAAGTGCCGAAGCCGTGGATCGAGAACCCGGGCACATACACCCGGTCGATGCGCGCCATGAACTGGATGTCGTAACCCTGCGGAAGGACTTCGATGCCGTCGGTGGATTGGAAGTCTGGCAGCAGCAGCGACGTCAGCTCGGGCGCGACGTAGATCCACCAGAACGGAAAGCCATTGCCGTCCAAGTGCACGCGGGTGAACGACGGCTCAGGCCCCGGTGCGCTGGACCACTCAACGGGGATGGGCGCGGGATTGTTGCTGTTGTCGGGCTTGGCGATGGCCGGCACGGTCAGGAACGGCCCCAGCCACAGACCGGGCTCGCCGACCAGCACCGCCGTCCCGTCCGGCAGCGCAACGCCGTCTCGCGGGCGCAGGTCCTTGCGCTCCGCCGATTCCGTCTTCACCCCGGTGGCATCCAGCCGTCGCACGACACCCTCGCGGTCGACCAGCAGCAACGCGCCGCTCGCCAAGGGCACCAGCGCCCGCAGTCCCGGAATCGTCGGAGTCACAACGCCGGCAGGCCACGCATCCTGCCAATCGCCCGACGCGCTCCGCCGCATCAGCACGGGGCCGCCGCCTGCCACCTTGTCGCCGGCCAGCCACAGGTCGCCTTGGGCGTCACGCGTCACGTCAAACAGGTCGGCACCGCCACCTGCCGTCGAGGCAGTTGCCTTGGGAATCGTCCCCGACAGGCTGACTTCCACCACCTTGCCCTGAAGGCCCACCGCCACCGCTCCGGTCGCCGTGCAGGTGACCGCCTGCAGCGAGGTGGAGACGCCTCCCGAAGACACGACCTGCCAGCCCTCACCGCGGTCCAGTTGGACGACGCCAGCCGCGCCAACGGCCACTCGCCCCAGCGGCCCGCTGCAGACGGCGTGAAGCTCTTTGGAAGTCGCAGACTTCTCGTCTGTCACCTTGTTGCCTGTCACCCGCCGCACAAGGCCCATCTCGCCCACCAGCGTGGCGTCGGTGGGTGTGCCGTCGGCCGCCAACACCAGCATGGGTTGGGCATAGGGATCCAACACCGCGGGAACGTGCACCAGCTTGGGGTCGTCCGGCGTGCCGCGGAACAAACGGCCGTTGCGTGCCACGATCAGCACCTGACCATCGGCCCCCCCCACCACGGCCGTCAGGTTCTGGTCGATGCCCAGCGCGGAATCGACGAACGTCCCGTCGGGCTTGCGGACGCGCACGTTGTCGTCGCCGGGAGCCTCGATGCCCGAGTGCAGGGTCGCCGTCAGCGGTCCCAAGTCTTCGCTGACCGACCCGTAACCGACCCGCGCGTAGTAGACGTACGAGGCATCCTCGAGCTCCTTGGGCAGCGCAACGGGCTGAAACTGCAACAGGAGATCGTCCAGCACGCCCTGAATCACGCCCGCCACGCCCGGTGCGATGTGTCCGGGCAGCTGCACGTAGCCGTCGGAACCCAAGTCGATCCAGGCATCCAGCGACAGCGAGCCCGGAGTGCTGCCGAACTGCTTCTGCGGGTGGTCCAGGCGAATCGGCAGGGTGCGCTGCAGCGGGATGTCCAGGTGCACGTCCAGATTGTCCAGCGTTGCCCCCGGCTGCGGGAACACATGGCGGCGCAGACCCAGAGCCATCGGCACGAACCGCTGGTCTTCGTTCGAGATGTAGCCGCCGATGCACTGGATCGCCAGCTCGTCCAGCCGACTGGTGATCTCGAAGACGCCCGTACCCTCGTCCACGGGCGAGGTGGGCCAGGGCAGGGCTCCGGACCCGATGGGCGCGTTCTGGGTGGGCGGCGGGTTCTCCTCGCTCTGCAGGTCGCGCACAGTAGTCGAGCAGAATACCTTGCGAATGCCCAGCGTTGGCTTGCAGTGTCGGGTGTTGGGGTCCAGCGGTTCCGGGACGCACAGGAAGCCGGTGCCGCACTGGTCGTGGTTCTCGCACGCGGACAGACAGCGCTTGCCGGCCGTGCCGTTGTCGACACACGAGAACGCACCGCCGCCACCGGAGACGCCGGGGCAGTCCGCGTCGGAGTCGCACGCGTCGCAGGTCTTGTCGCCCAAGTCCCCGGATTTCAGGCAGTTGGTTGGTGGGACCAGCAGGTACTTGTCCACGTCCAGCACCTTGCCCCGCAGCAGTGCCCAAGGCAGGGCGGCGGGCGGTTCGCCGGTGCCTTCCGACGGGGGCGTGTAGGGGAACAGCAGCAGCGTGGCGTTGCGCGCGTCGAAGCTGACGATGGACGACGCCGAGAACGACTCCTTGGTCGCCGACACAGTCAGTGGTGCGACCAAGTCCGTTCCCGAAAAGACGATTTGTCCCTTGTCGTCGGTCAGCCCCCGGTACTTCGGATAGCCCGGCTGTCCGGGTTGACCTACCTGCACGATGGCGTCGGCGATGGGCGTCCGGGTGTAGATGTTCAAGACCGCGACGTTCAGCGTACCTGCGACCGACTCTCCCCACGTGCCGCCGTCGGGGTAGGCGGGGCTGTAATAGGTGAAGCCCGACAACAACGTGTCGCTGGTCTTGCCGAGCACGACGTCGACGTCTGCCACGCCTGCCGGACCGGACGGCACCTTGCACTCCGCCTCGCCGCCACTCAGAACAACCAGAGAAGACACCGACTTGCCGCCAACATAGACCTGCATGCCCTTCTGAAAGCCGCTGCCGTGCAACCGTACGACTTGGCCGCCACCGGTTGCGCCGCTGGCGGGAAGGACGGCGTCGAGACGCACCCCATCGTGGGTATAGGAGAACGCGTGCTCTGCCACCGCGGTTGCGCCGGGGCACTCGACGAGCACGTCCGCCGCACCTGCTGCGCCGGGCGGAGTCACGAGCGACAGCAGTTTTCCGCCGTTGCCGACGGCCACCTTCGAGGCAAAGTACAGGCCGATCCTTGCCTTGCAGCCCGCGACGAATCCCGATCCTGTCAGCGAGACGGGGGTGCCGCCAGCCACGGGGCCGGTGTCAGGGATGACCTTGGTGATTGAAACGGCCGCCGCGTAGGTGAAGCCGTTGCCGAGCTTGGCGGTCCCTTGCGCCGTCACGACCTCGACGTCCACGGCGCCCACAAGGTGGGCCGGCGTCAGCGCACTCAGCGCGCTCCCGGTCTGCTGGAACGTCGCATCCTTGCCGCCGAAGCGCACCTGAGTGACCGCCACCTTGTCCGGCAGGTCGACCAGCAGCGCGACCGCCGTGCCCCCCGAGGTCAGGCCCTGCGCCGGCACCACCGCGTGCAGCTTGACTTGGGTCGCGCTGGGATTCGCGTACAGGATCGCGGGGTTCAGCATCGTCGCGCCAAACGGCCCCTGCAGCGTCATCGCCTGGGGACCCGGCTTGGCCACCGGGGACACCAACGACAGCGCCGGCACCTGCGCCCCGCGCACCGACCCCGCACTGCCGGGAGACA
>CAJBNH010000197.1 GCA_903955385.1 uncultured Myxococcales bacterium
CGGGCGGTTCGATAGGTTGACCGGGGGGATCCGGCGGCGCAGACTCTCGCTTGGACGCTCGGGATGGGCCGACTTGGGGTCGGTCTCGCGGCGGGCGATGGTGGGCTTGCGGGCATAGGTGGTTTGCGTGTCCTATGCCCCTCGAAACAGTCTTGGCGGAGGGCGCGATGGTGCATGAACCAGCATGGATGCAAACGGTCAGGGTACGCCTTGCGGCCACCCTTGCCCTGTGCGCGGCGATGGTTGCGTGCGCCGAAGACCCGGCCGAAACGCCAGACACGGTGGCCGGTGACGTCGCCACGGACCTGGGCGCTGTCGAGTTGCCAGGCGACGTGAGCGAAGGCGGTTGCCAGGTGGCCAGCGACTGCCCCGGAGCGCTGGATTTGTGCCTGGGCAAGGCGTGCGTCCCGCGCACCGCTTGCCAATCCGACAAACAGTGCTCTGATTTCGGCCATGTGTGCGATGCCACGACGGGCGTGTGCGTGCTGTGCCTGACGGACACCGACTGCAACGACTCGCAGAAGTGCCTAGCCCAGACGTGCGTCGACCCGCCCAACGCGTGCGAGAACAGCAAGGCGTGTCCCAGCGGTCAGGTGTGCGACAAATCCCAAAGCCTGTGCGTGGGTTGCGTGCTCGATGCCGACTGCGACCTGTACCAGAACTGCCAGCAGACGGTGTGCAAGCCCGACCTGTGCCACGGCGGCGCGGCGACTTGCCTGGATGTGGGCACGCGCAAGGCCTGCGTTGCGAACGGCGCGGCGTGGACGGTCGAGTCGTGCGGGCTCGGGGCGAGCTGCCAGGAGGGCGTGTGCGGCGCGACGGCGTGCGTGGCGGGAAAGAAGGCGTGTGCGGCGGCGGGCAATGCGGTCGTGACGTGCAGTGCGGACGGCAAGGCGTGGGCGGATCCCCTGGCGTGTCCGGTCGATAGCACCTGCAAGGGCGGCGCGTGTGAGAAGCACGTGTGCTCGCCCGGTGCGAAGAAGTGCAACGCGGACGGGGGGATGGAGGTTTGCGCGGCGGATGGGTTGAGCGCGATGACTTGGTTTTGTCCTGCGGTCCCGGGGGGCGTGGCGCAGTCTTGTATCGTGGAGAGTGGGGGTGGGGCGGTTTGCGAGGTTGCGGCGGTTTGTGCGGCCGGCGCGAACAAGTGCGTTGGGGAGAAGGTGGCGACTTGTCGGGCCGACGGAACCGGCTGGGACGAGGTCGGGTGTGACGATGGGAATGCTTGCACGGTCGGCGATTCGTGTGCGGATGGCGCGTGCAAGCCGGGGGCGCCGAAGACGTGCCTGAAGGGCCAGACCTGCGCAGCCGGCGTTTGCGCGGGCGAGCCCGAAGGCATGGCACCTGTACCGGCTGGCACATTCAACATGGGGTGCGTGCCCGGGGATTCTGCGTGCGACGGCAACGAGAAACCGCGGCACGAAGTCTACCTCGATCTCTACTACATGGACGTGTACGAGGTGACGGTCGCGAGGTACGAGGCGTGCGTCAAGGCGAGCAAGTGCAGCGTGCCACCGAGCGGGGCGCCCCACTTCAACTGGGGTCTGGCTGGCCGCGAGCAGTATCCTGTCAATCAAGTGACTTGGGACCAAGCAGCCGCCTTCTGCAACTGGGCGGGCGCTCGGCTGCCGACCGAGGCTGAGTGGGAGAAGGCCGCTCGGGGCGCCTTGGACGGCAAGATCTACCCGTGGGGCGACCTGCCGCCGACCTGCACGCCAGGGCAAGAGAATTCGGCGGTGTGGAACGAGCCGAGCCTCGGCAAGTACGGATGTGGAACGGACGCGACGTGGGCTGTGGGTGCGGGCAGCGCCAAGAACGGGTATGGCCTGTATGACATGGCGGGCAACGTTTGGGAGTGGGTCTCGGACTGGTACGGGGAGAGCTACTACGGAGCGACTCCGACGGCGAACCCGCAGGGCCCGGCGGGCGGTAGCTTCCATGTGGTCCGGGGTGGGAGCTATGCCAAGCTCGGCCCTCAAGGTCTGCGCGCTTCCTACCGCTACGACCATGGGATCCTTGCTTCGTATTACCCGTTCGGCTTTCGCTGCGCTTGGTCGCCGCCGTGCACGAGCGACGCAGCTTGCAACGACGGAAACGCTTGCACTGCGGACTCTTGCAACGTCAAGACCGGAGTCTGCGAGCACTCACCGGCCGCGGTCGGTACCGGGTGCGATGCGGATGGTGATGCTTGCACGGTGGGGGACTCGTGCCAAGCGGGCGTGTGCAAGGCGGGGGCGGCGAAGGTTTGTGGCAGCGGCGAGACGTGCGTGGCGGGCGCGTGCGTTGCGAACAAGGCGAAGTCGGTGTCCGCGGGCCAGTTCCACTCGTGCTTGGTCGACAGCCTGGGCGGCGTCCAGTGTTGGGGGCACAACTACTACGGACAGACCGGGACGGAGAATCCTGCCAAGAATCTTCTGCAACCCACAGCCACTGTTGGGCTTGCTGCGGGCGTGAAGGCCGTTCGCTTGGGGGACTCCCATACCTGTGCGCTTACTCTGGCAGGCGGCGTCAAGTGCTGGGGACGCAACGACTTCGGTCAGCTCGGCGACGGATCCAAGACGGACAGGCCGACGCCTGTCGACGTGGTGGGCCTCGGCGCCGGTGTCCTCGACATCGATGCCGGCGGCAACCGCACTTGCGCGCAGTTCGCCACGGGTGCCGTGAAGTGTTGGGGCCAGAACCAATACGGCGCGCTTGGAGACGGCACGACGACCGACCGCAGCGCGCCGGTCCAGGTGACGGGTCTTCTCGCCGGCGTAGTGGGGATCGACCTCGGGACACTTCATTCGTGCGCCATTCTGTCGTCAGGCGCGCTGAAGTGTTGGGGATTCAACTGGTACGGCCAGTTGGGGGACGGCACTGACACCAGCCGGGAAACACCCGTCGCAGTCCTCGGACTGACCGGAGTGAAGGCCGTCGGGTGCGGCAACCTCCACACCTGCGCCGTCACAGTTACGGGCACGGTGGCCTGCTGGGGGAAGAACGACATGGGCCAACTGGGGGACGGGTACCCAGCCTACAATGCGGTTCGCAAGGAGCCCTTCGAACTCACGAGCATCAAGACCGCTGTGGTCGGGCTCGCAGTTGGAACGTCCCAGACGTTCGCGATACTCGCCGGCGGCGCAGTCAACGCGTGGGGCGCGAACAATTACGGGCAGTTGGGAATCGGGACCGACAAGGACCAAGCTTGGCCGCTCGCCGTGGCTGGTCTGCAGAACGTGGTGCAGATGTCGAGCGGGTACGTGCACAGCTGTGCAGTTCACTCGGATGGCAAGGTCTCGTGTTGGGGAAGCGGTGCCCAAGGGCAACTTGGCGACGGCACGACGAACAACAGGCTGACCCCGGTGTACGTGAAGGGCTTCGGGCAGTAGCGGTAGGGCGGGGGCTTGCGGCCGCGGCGCACATGGAGGGGAGCGTGGAGCAAGACGTGCTTGATGATCCGCAATTCCGCCAAGAATTGGAGCTCGTCGACGGCGTGATCGCGCAGCTGACTCGGTTCCACGCTGAGTTCGGGGTGGCCGAGCAAGACCCTGGCTCGTGGGCCTGGGCGCTGCTGCTCGGCGGAGCCATCCACCATCTGCGCGCGAGCGCCACTCTTTGCCGCCAAGCCCAGTTCCTCGCCGCCATGGCCCTCGCGCGGTGCGCAGCGGAGTGTGCCGAGACGCTTCTCCACATTCAGGCGGACACCAGCGGCGACGCCCTGCGTAAGTGGTTGGCAGATCCAGGGGACTACAAGTTCCCACCGCGGGTTCTCCGGGACACGATCGCAAAGCTGTCGGGCGTCGCCAACGCAGAGGACTTCAAGCGCGGGCTGAGCGCCACGTACGGAGCACAGTCGGAGTCGATCCATCCGACGCGAAGGCGCCTGGAGGTCATGTGGGGGCGATCGAGCAGCGGACAACCAGAGTTCGATCCGTTGCACCCGTATGACAAGCAGTCGAGAGGCGCGGTAGGGACGTTGGTCTTGGTTCTTGCCCACTGCTTGTCCTTGGCCAGTGCGATGACAAGCGACCGGTGGCCCCGGGACCAGTCCGATCGCTTGCTCGTGTTCATGCGGGCGCGCCGAGATCCAGATTCACCTGGTGGGGAGCCGGCCGGTGCCGGATGGGCGTCCCCCGGGGTCGCGCCACCCCGCCTGATCCTGTTCGCGCGCGGCACTTTGGCGCAGCGAGCGATCAGGGGCGATGGCCTCACGCTCGCCCACCACCGCCGCCCTCGCACCTCGCCCGCCCGCCAAGCCCGGGGCGGCGAGTCCAC
>CAJBNH010000198.1 GCA_903955385.1 uncultured Myxococcales bacterium
CGTGCGAGTCACGGCCGTCGCCGCCCAGCTCGGGCAGCAGAATCCAGGTGTTGGGCGAGTCCTTGGGAAAGTGGACGGTCGCGTCGATAAGCGGCAGCAACAGCGTCTTGCCGGTCTTGGGCCACGTCTGGTCGTCGGGCCACATCTTCGGGCGCGGGCCGGGCGTTGCCGTGGGCGTCGCGGCGACGGGAAGTGCGGCAGCCTCTGCGGGAGCGGCGACGGCGTCGGCCTGAGCAGCAGGCGTTGCGGCCGGAGCAGCGGCGGGCGCTTCTTGGGCCAGAACGGGAACGGCAAGACCGAGTCCCATCAGCGTGAAGACGAGCTTTCGAAGCAACATGGCACTCCTGACCGCGGGCAACCAGTGCGCGCAAAAGGTCCGCAGGTTCTCCCCTCGCCCCTCGCGTGGGAGTTCGTTGGACTGCGTGAGCATCGCTGGGGGAAATGGCGAGTCGTCGCGGATCCTAGCAGGGGTTGGGGTGCGTGCCAAATTGTGACGATTGGATATGTCTCAAAATGGGACTTATGGGTTGGGGTGTGCGGGTTCCCCTCGGCAGCGCGCACGTGACCAGTGCCCGGCGTAGGGCGGCGGCGTTGTTCAATCCATTGGAACACAACATGAAAACCGTTGCTTGACGGGCTGCCTGCCGGGCTGTACACGTCGCGCGGCGCATTCAGCAGTCCGTCGGACGGTCGGCGGCATGGGGTTGGAAATGGCACGCAGGTGCGGGGCGAGGTTAGTTGGCATGCAGAAATTGCAGATGCGACGGACGCAGTGGGTTGTCGGCCCTGCGAACGGGCGCTGCCGGACCGTGGCGTGGCTGGCTCTGGGCTGTCTGGCGTTGGCGTGCCAACCCGAGTCGCGTCCTGCACCGCCTGCGGAAAAGGCGATGCCGTCCGAAGAGTTGCCCGTTGCCGCTGCCGCGCCGGTTCCTCCGCCTGTCGCCGCTGCCGCGCCGGTTCCACCGCCTGTCGCCGCTGAGCCCGAGGCCGAAAAGCCCAAGCCGACGCGGTTGTGGGTTGTCGTCAGTGAAGAGCCGCCGACGGAGCCGGTCCGCGAGCTGCTGGCCAGCTATGACCGCAAGGGCAAGGGGCAGACTCCGTGGCATGTCGACGTCCACACCGACCGCAACGCCGCGGAATTCCCGGGTTCGGTCACCCGCGTCAAGCTTGGCTATGTGGCGGATCCGGTGGCGGTCAGCGGTGCCAAGGCCCGCGCAATGAAGGTCGAGCTGACGCTGAAGAACCAGATGACGCCGTTTGCCGGCTGCGACACCAAGCGCGGGTCGGCCACTGGCTGCGGGTGCGAGAAGATCATTCCGTACACGTACATCGCGCTTGTGCACCGACTGGCGGTGTCGACCCGGCTGGACAAGTCGAAGTACCTGTCGTTCTGGGCGAAGAGCGCCGAGCCGTTCGACTTGCAGCTGGCCTTGGGCTGCTACATCGAGCCCCGTCCCGATGCCGGCTATCTGGACGCAGCGCGGCAACACCCGGACCCGTGCTGGCTGAACCTGCGGTCGGAGCTGAAGCTGCCGGATCCCGTGCAGATCCGAGGGGATGACCAGTGGCATCGCTATCAGGTCAGGATCGACGACCTGCCGCCCAGCGAGGTTGTCGAGGGCATGTCATGCACGCTGCGCAACGTCACCCAGATCTCTTATGTGTTGCAGAAAGGCGTTTCGCCAAAGCCGGGTGAGTTTCCCGCCGATCAGGGCATGGTGGTTTTCGACGATCTGGAGGCGTTCGGCACGCCGTGATCCGCTGCCGCCGGACGGGGTTACGCTACAGCCGCACGCCAGCGAAGAAGCCCGGCCACATGCGCATCGACACGTCGTCGGTTAGCTGGCGCTCGCGGGCCTCGGGCAGGATGGACGGAAACGGCGCCGGCGCGCCCTTGAAGCTGAACGCTGCGTTGTAGGAAGCACCGGCAAACACGGCAAAGTGACGGCCCAGCGGCAGACCCACCGCAAGACGAGCTTGCGACAGCAGCAGGTGGTTGGCCCGCTCCCAGTCCCACCCCGTGTGCGGATTGCTGCCGGTGACGTCCATGTCCAGATAGATCGGTCCGAGATCCAGGTGGCCGCCCAGACCCACACCCAGCGTCCAGCGCTCGAGGTCACCCGCCGACATCACGCCGCCTGTGAACAGCGTGTAAACGTGCCGGCCACCCAGCTTGGCGCCCACGTTGACGGCAGCGGTGTCGCCCGACCAGACCTCGAAGTGCTTGTAGCCGTTGCCGATGATCGAGAGCAGACCGATCGCCTCACCATCGACCTCGTCCGCAATGTTCACCACGCCCAGCTGCAACCCCGTGACCTTCGACGCGATGTTGAGGGTGCCGATCTGGGCGCCGGTCAGTTCGTCGGTGATGTTGCAGGCGCCGGCGGCCTGCAGGCCCCGCGACGCTCCGGCCGAGATGTTGACGGCCCCCGCCGCTTGGACGCCACGAACGCCGGCGAAGGCCAGATTGACCGCTCCGGCCGCTTGGACGCCGTGCAACGGGCCGGTGGCAAGATTGGTCGCCGCCGCCGCTTGCACCCCGCGCACGCCGCTGCGGGCCACGTTGACGGCGCCAGAGCTCTGGACGCCATGCACCAGCTCTTGGGCGTAGTTGAAGGTGCCGGCGGCCTGCACGCCCTCGACGCCGCCCTCGTTCATGTTGAAGACGCCAGCCGCTTGCACGCCCCGGATGCCTGCGCGCTCGATGGTGAAGACGCCGGCCGCGTCGATGCCGTGCACGCTGTGGTGCAGGTCGCCGATGATGCCGAGCGCCGCCTTGCGGACGTGCACGTCTTGCGCGTCGGGCACCGTGCCCAGGCCCGGTACGAACGAGAAGCTGACGTCGACCTCGCGCGAGGCGGTGGGCGACACGTCGTCGCCGAAACCGAGAACCGCTTCCGCATCGGCGGGTTGGCCATCCCCACGGGCGCGGGTGGCGACGGTCGGGATTTCGGTAAACAGCGCGGCGGTCACGACGACTTTCTGACCACGTGCCAGCGTCACCGTCGTCTGGTACGAGCGGCCACCGGTCGACAGACCGATCTTCCACGGACCCGCCTCCAGACCCAGCTCGATCGGCATGCCTGCCGTCTTGTCCAGCTCGGCCACCAGCCGACCGCCGCCGTCACGCACGAACAGCTTGCCCGCCAAGGCCTTGTCGAACATCAGCACTGACGACACCGGGGTCAGCTCGGTGATCACGATGTCGCCCGACCCCGCGAGATCGAAGTCGTAGTTCGGGTGCTGGGCGCCCCGCTGCGTGGACTCGGTGCGGGCGAGTGTTTTCTGGAATGCGAACTGGTAGGCCTCTGCCAGCGTCACCCGCCGGTCGCCCGACGTGTCTGCCGCTCCGCGCAGGCCAGTGACCAGGTTGTGGGTGAAGAAGGACGCGCCGATGCCGTCCGACTCCTGCGCCGCTTCGTCGGCCGAGCTGGACGTCAGGTAGGCGTGGCCCGTCACCTGCGAAGAGGCATCCACCAGGAACGGCGCACGCTTCTGGCCGCCCTTGGCGCGCAGCATGGCGCCCGACGCACACGAGTCGAGGATGGCGATGCGTACGTCGGCTGGTTGGTCCTTCAGCGCCTTTCGCAGCTCTGGCCAACCAAGTCGCTGGCCCGACAGCAACAAGCCGTCTTCGTCCGAGTGGCCGGAGTAGTACACCACCAGCTCCGGGCGGGCGCCACGCGCGCGCGCACGTTGCAGCTTGCCGTCGATCGTCTGCAGCGCCTGCAGGAAGCTCGCGCGGTCGGCCTCTCGCAGCAGCACCAGGTTGGCGGGATCGACGCCGCCCAGGTTGGTCAGCACCTTGGCCATGGCCTCCGCATCGCTGTTTGCATAGCGCAGCCGCACGCGGGAGGGCCCCCCGTCGTTCGAGCCGGCGATGAGGGCGTAGCGCTCGATCGGCCCTTCGGCATGGGCGGTCAGGGGGGCCACCGCGGCAACCAGGGTCAGCAGGGCCAGCGACAGGGCGCGGGGACGAAGGAATCGTGTGTTCATCGCTGCACCTTCGGGAGCGTGAGGGAGTGGACTTCCAGCTCGCCGGGCAGACTAAGGTCGCCAGAGCGGGCGGTCTGAGTCGCGCGGGCGAGCTCGCGGACGGCGGCCAGCACCGTGTCGACGGCGATCGGCCTGCGCGAGGTCACGAAGAAAAAGCGCTCGAATTCAGGCGCATCGTCCAGCTCATAGGCGTGCGACAACACGTGCTGGCGGTCCCGGACCAGATCGGCGCCACCGCCAACCTCGGGCAGGTGCTGGGTCACCGCGCCGCGGCCATCGACCGACACGATGACGCCATAGGGGCGACCTGCGGCAACATAGCCCACCTGCAGCAGATCTCCCTGTCGCACTCCGGTGGTGGTCCCCAGCCGCTCTGCACCCGTGGCCGACCGGCGGAACACCACCAGATGCGGCTCCAGACCCTTGACGCGCACGCCGTCGGTCGAGTCGGCCAACGGCGACGTCGCCTCGTCGAGGGCCACCGACGCAGTCCCCTGCGGCGCATCGAACATCCGCAGCGCCGGGCGGGCCAGCCCCACCAGCAGCACCACGCCAGCCAGCGCAGGCACGCCCCACCGCAAGGCGACGCGGACTTTGCCGGGCTGCTGGGCCCGGGCCACCTGCTGCAGGTGCCACCGACGGTGGATGGCGGCGGCGGTCGCGTCGACCGGATGTTCTTGCAGGATCAGGCGGTTGGAGGTCTCCACCGCCGCGAGTCGCGCCGCGCCGTCGGGCTCGGCAGTCAGCCGCTGCTGAAGATCGCGCGCCTGGTCGGGCGGCAGGTCTCCGACCACCAGACGCTCGAGCAACAGCTCGGGCACCGGGCCGGACTTCGGGTGATGCATGGGTCGTGGCATGGCTAGACCCCCTCCAGCTCTTGCAGATGGCCGCGCAGGGCCCGCAGGCGCTTGCGGACGCCAGACACCGACAGGCCCACCTCATCGGCGACCTCTTCCAGCGTCAGACCGTCCAGCAGATGCAGGACTGCGATGGTTTGCGTGCTCTCCTGCTCGGCCCCGAACAGCCGTCCCAGAACCGCTTGCGCCACGGTGCGTTGCTCGGTGTCGCCAGTGTCGGCGATGCGGGCCAGCAGCTCGCCGCCAGTGACCTCGGGGCGGCGCCGCTCTGTCCGCAGGCGGTTCAGGCAGACTTGGGTCGCCATCCGGTACAACAGGCTCGACAGCCCCGTGTCGTCCAGCCGCCCGGCATGGGTCAGCAGACGAACGAAGGTGTCCTGCATGGCGTCGACCGCGCGTGCCTCGTCGCCCAGCAGCCGCCGACAGCGCCGCAGCACCATCGGACCGTGTTGGGCATAGCAGGTGGCGACGTCGACGCTCAAGCGGGCTCCGGGCGGCAGCAGAAGGTGGGACCGGCACGGCCCCACGTTCCTGAAACACCGGACCTGGGGAAAAGTGTCACCGGCCGAGTTCGATGGCGTACACGAAGCTGGACCGCGGCTCTCGCGACAGGCGTTGGCGCACCACCTCGCGCAAATCTGCCCACGCGCCGGGGGCTTGCACGTACTTCTCGACCAGCGCCTCGGCCCCCTTGCGGTCGCCGCGCGCCTTGATGCCCGCCACCTTGGCCATCAGCTTCTCGTGTGCGGCGGGAAACTTGGCCAGATCGAACGCCAGGCAGCCCTTGTCGCGGTTGTTGGCGGCGATGGCCTCGGGCTTCCAGCTCAGCGCGCCCGTTTCCAGCAGCCAGCCGATCTGGATCGCCGCAAGCTGGCTGTACGGCTTGGGCCGCCCCTCCGGCGTCAGCATGCCTTGCGACACGTGCCCCAGCGCCCAAGCCACGTCACCGGTATGGGCCTGGCGCCGCAGCCCGTCGTCGATGATGCCCTTGGCGGCCAGCCAATCGGCCAGATAAGCCGCCGCCTGTTGCGCCTTGAGTTCCTCCAGCGTCGCGGCAAGGCCTCCGCCAAAGCTCTCGTCGTCCGTCTTGCCCTTGACGCGATACTCGTGCGCGGGTCCCAGGTTGTGGGCGGCCTCGTGCAGCACCGTGCTCATGATCTCGGGCTCGGGCGCGGTCGTGTAGAACTCCATCGCCTCTTCGCAGAACAGCGACTCGACCTTGCGCCGGCTGGACGCCTGGCTGTCGACGTCGGTGCCGATGTTGGTCATCGCGACCGTGCGACCGCGGCCCTCGGCGGCGACCTTGCCCCAGTTCGGCAGGCTCTGGCCCACGGTGGCGCCCAGGGCCGACCGCGCCTCGCCCGCATTCAGCACGATGTCAATGAAGTCGGGTAGATGAAACGCAACCGCGCGGGCCTTGTACGGCTTGCCCGCCAGCTTCGCGAGGGCCTCTTCCATGTCCTTGCGCACCGGGACCAGCTTGTCCTGCCAGCGCAGCGAGTCCTGGTTGATGCGCGCAAATGTCAGGTGGAACGCGGCCTTGCGGCTGCACGGCTCAAAGTACGTCTCGTCCGGACCCACCCGCACATACCACTTCGAGTTGCGCACGTTCATCGCCGCCCAGGCCTCGTCGGCCGGCTCCCACAGCCCGTCGAGCATCGACTGGGCGGCCGCGCGCAGGTACGTCGCCAGCGCCACCTCCTCCGGCCCCAGCACATCGGCGGCGGTCTGCAGGGCGCGCGACACGGCGGCCAGCTCGACCCGGTAGGCGTCCTGATACGGCACCGCCTCCAGCGCGCCGTTGGCTCCCTCGCGCACGACGGAGAACGGGGCCAGCAGCGTCTTGGCATCGGGGCGAGCGGCCAGCACCTCGCAGAAGCCGGGATCCTCTTGAATCTTGGGCGGATAGACACCAAACACGTGCTTGGGTCGCGACGGTACTCCCTGGCAGTCCGGGTCTCGCGCAGTCGCCGGTGCCTCGCACCACGGCCCTTGGTTGCGGGCGAACAGGGCGCGGCTGGCCAGATCGTCCTCGGGGATGTCGTCCTCCAGTCCCGCCGAGCCCAGCTGGCGCGCGTACACTCCCTCGATCAGGTCGGCGGCCTTCAGGATCTGCTTGACGAAGGCCTGTTCTTGCGGCGTCGAGTCGGTCAGCACCGTGTGCAGCAGCGTCGGGCGTCCCTGCTTCAGCTCCTCGAGCACCGCTTGTCGGCGCGTCCAGTCGGTGCGCGGTGCCTTGGTCAAGTCCAAGCCGTCCTTGCCGAATGCGACCATGTGCTCGTAAGCGGGGGCGAAGCTGGGGCCGAAAGCGCCCCGCACCAGCCATGAGTCGTTGCGACCGCGGCGCATCCCCCACAGCTCGACCAGCTCATTGGCATCGACCGCGGCGTCGTGGTCGCTGTCGTCCACCCAAAACAGCGGAAGAAAGGTTTCTGCCGCCAAGCGGTTGAATTCACTTCGGGTCAGTCGGTCGAAGTGCGGTGCGGCCGGGGCAGCGACAGGCGCCTCGTTGCGGACCGCGGGCTTGGCAGGCGGCGGGACCGTCGGCTTGCGACAGGCCGGCAGGGCCGAGATCAGGAAGGCGAGGAACAGCAGGGTCTTGGCAGGCATGGGCAGCACTCGCGGCCAACGGGGGATGCGCCGTCGGATTGGCGTGCGAGGCTACGGCCTGAGGGGCGGCTAGGCAACCGCGGGCGTGGGGTCTTGCATGCTCGGGCACGCCCCCGGACTTCAGTCCGGGGGCGTCTCCCAGGCACGCGTTCTTGCGACCGGCCTGTGGCGTCTACCAGCAGCAGGCGTACGCGTAGGCGGCGGAGTTCTGCGGGTCGTCGGCGGTCGAGCCCACGCCCACCGCCGCTTGGCTGCCGTCGTTGTCGGAGAACGAGGCGGTCCAGTTTGCGCTTGCCGTGATCTTGCCGGCCGAACGCAACACGGCGCTCTGCGAGACCGAGCATACGTTGGCACCCAAGGCGGCGCACGCCGTCGTCGTGGTGTTCCAGTTGTAGCTGTTGGCGTTGGCGAGTTTGGCCATGCACACGCCGTCGACGTTGGTGCCACCGACGGGGCAGTCGGGGCCGGTGCGGGTGGTCGCGCAGCACGCGTAGCCGTACTTGTTGGTGGGGCTGGGGTCGTCCGAGCCGCTGCCGATGCCCTTCTCATAGTTGGTGCTGTCGTTGTCGGAGTGGTCCGACGACCAGACGTTGACGGAGATCTTGCCGTTCTGGCGCAGCACCCAGTACTGGCTCTTGCTGCACAGGTCGGCCTGCTCTGCGGCGCAGGCAGAGACGGCTTCGTCCCACGTCTTGTCCGCAGTGTTGCGAAGGGCCAGGACGCGGATACCGGCGACCGTCTGCTCGTTCGCACCCTTTGGCGTCACGTTGTGGCAGCAGGGCGTCAGATAGATGCTGTCGGCCGAGTGGTTGTCGCCCGTACCGCCGTTGGCCGCGTTCCATTGACCGCTGTCGTTGTCCGCAAACGACGCCGTCCAGTTGGCGTTCAGAGCGGTCAGCGAGTCGCGGCGCATCAGGTACGCCTGGCTGTCGGTGCAGATGTCGGCGTTCTGCGACGCGCAGTACTTGGCCGCCGCAAGGAACGTGCGCCCCTTGGACAGGTTGGCCTTGCACATGCCGTTGGGGTCGGTCCCGGCGCAGAGCTGGAAGTCCTGGGTGCCCGCCGGGGTGGTGCTGCTGGGGGTGCCGACCGTCAGTGTGCCGTCGATGACGAGGTCGCCCTTGATGTGGATCTTCTTGCTGGACAGCGTCTGCAAGTTGACGGACCAACTCGTGATCTCGCCGTCGGTGGCGTTGTTCAGGAACGCCGTGTCGATGACCTGCAGGCGCCACTTTCCCTTGGGGTTCTTGCCCACCCAGTAGGTCAGGTCGCCCGAGATCGTCTTGGTCTGGTCGGGGTACGAGGTCTTGATTGAGTCGCCCTTCTTGCCGTTCTTGTTGAACAGCACGTACTCCTTGTTCTCCGAGTCGTAGAGGACCAACTGCAGGGCCGACATGTCCGAATTCGTGACTTCGATGCTCACGGTCAGCGATTGGGCAAAGCCGACGTCGCCGACCTCGATTTCGCTGTAGATGCCGATCGGGTTGTTGTCGAGAATCGGGGTGGCGGCCTTCGACGCAAACGCATCGACGAACTGGTTGAAGATCAGGTTGTTCGAGATCTCGTCGATGCCGTCGGGCGGCAGCTTGACGACCGGTTCCGGTAGGGCCACGCAGGTCAGCGTGCCGTCGGCCAGGATGCCCGCGACGACCAGACCGGTGCCGCAAGCCTTGCCAAAGGTCGGAATCGCCGGCAGCCCCTGCAAGTCCTTGTACTGACCCGAGTAAGCGACCTGCTCAAAGTCGCCGGTCTTGGCGTAGGCAGCCAGGTTCGGTGTGCCGGAGAGGTCCGCGTAGCTGCCCGATAGCGCGACGTCGGACAACATGGTCGTCTTCACGTAACCCGCCAACGCGTTGGCCGCCAAGTGGCTGGCTTGGACGCAGCCCGAGCACGCCAGCGAGTCCGCCAGACCCGCGCGCATGGCGTACAGCACCGAGTGCAGCGGCTGGCGCTCGAGCTCGGGTTCCTGCCCCACCTTGATGCCAAACCAGCCGATTGCCGGCAGGTTGGCGGCGACCAGCGGAGAGGCCGTGCCCAGCGCGGTGCCGAAGCGGCCGCCCTCGATCTTGACCTTGACCGGTCCCTCCGACCACAGCGGCGCGCCGCCCTGCTGTTGCAGGTAGATCGAGAAGATCAGGTCGTAAGAGCCGTCGGGCGCCGCGCCACCGCCGATCGCGGTCATCGCGCCTTCGACACGCACAGTGGCGGGCACTGTGGCGAGCGCCGCCCCCGCGTACAGCGATGCGAGCAATCCCGCGATGAGCAGGCCGGTGACGGGTCGACGCGACAGCATGATTCCCCCTGAGTTGGCGGCCCTTGGGACGGGGCAGGCAAGCGAACCGCTAAGCTAACCTGAGGTTTGGGTGGGAGACAAGCTGAAGTCGAGTGGGGGGCACGCCTTACGGGCACTGTTGGCCCTGTACCAGGACCTTCCAAGAGTTGATCTGCCCGTCGGTGGTGTTGTTCAAGTAGTCCGCGTCGACCACCTTGAGGTACCACTTCCCCTTCGGGTTCTTGCCGGTCCAAGACGTCAAGTCACCGGACACGGTCTTGGTCGGCGACGGATAGCTTGTCTTCAAGAGGGTTCCTGAGCCGGACTTGCTGTGGAGCACGAATTCTGCTCCCGCCGGATCAATCAGGCTGACCACGATTGCGTTGATTTTGGAGTTGGTGACGTCGACGGCAATCTGAAGATCCGTGATGGCACCTACATCCGGCATGGTGATCATGTTCGCCACGCCGACCGGGTTGTTGTCCGGAATCTTCACACCAGCCGTTCCGGCGTAGGAGCATGACGGAAGGAGACACTTGCCAGAAGAACAAGAAGCGCCGTTCCCGCAAGGCTCACCGTTTGCCACCGCCGTGTTCTGACACGAACCCCCGTTGCACGCGTCGATGGTGCAAGCGTTGCTGTCATCGCACACCGTCGCGTCTGCCGTGTGCAGGCAGCCCTTGACCGGGTCGCACGAGTCCGCGGTGCAAAGGTTGCCGTCGTTGCAGTTGGTGGCGCCCGTCCCGACGCACTTGCCCGCCGAGCACTGGTCCGACACAGTGCAAGCGTTGCCATCACTGCAACTGGCTGAGTTCGTGGCGAACTTGCAGCCGATCAAAGGGTCGCACGTGTCGGTCGTGCACGGGTTGTTGTCGTTGCAGGCGGTGGCGTTCGCGACGTTCTTGCAGCCCACACCAGGGTCGCAGCTGTCGGTCGTGCAGGTGTTGCCGTCATTACAGTCCTTCTCCGCCCCGCCGGCGCACTTGCCGCTGCTGCACGCATCGTTGACCGTGCAGGGGTTGCCGTCGTTGCAACTCGCCGTGTTGTAGATGTTCTTGCAGCCGCTGGCAGGGTCGCAACTGTCGGAAGTGCAGGCGTTGCCGTCATCGCAGGCCTTGAGCTGGCCGCCGACACACTTGCCGCCGCTGCAGACGTCTGGGGTCGTGCAGGCGTTTCCGTCACTGCAGGCGCCTGCCTGGGCGGTGGCGGTGCAACCGGTCAAGGGCTCGCACGCGTCCTTGGTGCACGCATTCTTGTCGTCGCACAGAATCAGCTTGCCGCTGCAGACCTTGTTGGCGCAGGCGTCGGTCGCCGTGCACGCGTTGCCGTCGTCGCACAAGGCCGTGTTCGCCACCGACTTGCAGCCGGCCACGGGGTCACAACTGTCTGTTGTGCAGGCATTCTTGTCGTCGCACACCTTGGCTGCGCCGCCACCGCACTGACCCGACGCGCACGCCTCGCCCATCGTGCACGCGTTGCCGTCATCGCACGGGCCGGCGACGGGAAGGACCTTGCAGCCGACCTTCGAGTCGCAGCTGTCCTGCGTACACGGGTTCTGGTCGTCGCAGATGACTGGACCGCCCATGCAGACCTTGGCGATGCAGCCGTCGTTCTTCGAGCACGCATCGCCGTCGTTGCACGGCTTGGAGTTGGCGACGCCCTTGCACGTGCCGGTGACATCGCAAGCATCGTCGGTGCACGGGTTGCCGTCGTCGCAGGCCTTGGCTGCGCCGGGTTTGCAGGAGCCCGCCGCGCAGGCGTCGTTGACCGTGCAGGGGTTGCCGTCCTCGCAGGTCGCGGTGTTCGCCGCGTGGGCGCAAGCTCCCTGATTGTCGCAAGTATCTGTCGTGCAAGGATTGTTGTCGTCGCAGCTGCTTGCACCCTCGCCCTTGCAACTACCGCCTTGGCAAGAATCATTGACGGTGCACGCAAACCCGTCGTCGCACGGTCCCGATCGGGGTGTCGCGGTGCACCCGGTCGCGGGCGCGCAGCCGTCGTCCGTGCAGGGGTTCGAGTCGTTGCAGACCTTGGCAACGCCCGGCTTGCAGTTGCCCGCCGCGCAGACATCGGTGGTGGTGCAGGCATTGCCGTCGCTGCACGCGACCGTATTTGCCTTGTGCTGGCACGACCCCAACGCGTCGCAACTGTCGTCGGTGCAGGGGTTCTTGTCATCGCACGTCGAGGTCGCCTGCCCCTTGCAGGCGCCGTCCTTGCACGTATCGACCTGGGTGCAGGCGTCGCCGTCGTTGCAGGGCGCCGTGTTGGACGTCGAGGTACAGCCTGAGGTTGGTTTGCACGCATCGTCGGTGCAGGCGTTGGCGTCGTCGCACGACTTGATGGCGCCGGGTTTGCAGTTGCCCGCGGCGCAGACATCCCCGACCGTACAGGCGTTTTCGTCGCTGCACGCGGCGGCGTTGGCCTTGAACTGGCAGCCGCCCACCGCATCGCAGCTATCGGTCGTGCAAGCGTTGCCGTCGGCGCAAGTCTTCACGGTGCCCAGACAGGCCTTGTCCAAGCATGCGTCACCGACCGTGCACGCGTCGCCGTCGTCGCACGCCGCCGTGGTGGCCGCGTACTCGCAGCCGCCAGGGGCCTTGCAGGTGTCGAGGGTACACGCGTTGCCGTCGTCGCACTTGGCGGGAGGTCCGCCCTTGCACAGACCGGCCGCGCAGTTGTCGTTCTGCGTGCAGGGATTGAAGTCGTCGCACGGCAACGCGTTCGGCGTGTTCGCGCACCCCTTCTGCCCGTTGCACGCGTCGTCGGTGCACGGATTCTGGTCGTCGCAGTCCTTGGCCACACCCTTGCACGCACCGCCCACGCACGAGTCACCGACCGTGCAGGCATCGCCGTCATCGCAGCTCGCACTCTCGACCGTATGCACGCACCCCTTCTCGGGCACGCACGCGTCGACCGTGCAGCCGTCGCCGTCGTCGCACGGAACAGGCGAACCGTAGCCGCTACCGTCCAATTTGCACGCGAAGGCGCTGTTGGCAGCGCACGCCGTTGCCGTGCACACGTCCGGCAGGCATGTCTGCGAGGCCGTGCAGAATTCGCTTGAGGCACAATCGGTTGCCTTGACGCAGTCGACACACACGCCGGCCGTCGTGTCGCAGACGCCAGGGCATTCCTTGCTCGATTTGCACGCCTTCTTGGGCGCGACGCACCGGAACGCCTCGCAAGTGCTTAGGTCGGGGCAGTCGGCGGCTGAGTTGCAGTCCACGCAAACCCCGGTCTCGCTGCACACTTGGGCGGTGGCCTTGCAGTCTTTGTCCGAGGAGCACGCCGGCTGTGGTTGGCACTGAGTTTGGAAGCAGAGTGAGCCCTTGGCACAATCCGCCGTCACCAGACAGCCCACGCACGCGCTGCTGGCCAGGTCGCAAACCCCCTTGGCGCAAGGCGTCTGGGCGTTGCACGGCAGCGCGAGCGTTGAGCAACCGTCGGCCGGATTGTGTTCGCAAGAGCCCGACTTGCAGACGTCGAAAGTGCACGGGTCGCTGTCGTCGCAGTCGTTTTGCCCTGAGCAAGCGGCGGCGTCGACGGCGGTGTCTGGGCTCGAGTCCGGCGCGACATCCGTGGATGCGTCTTCGGTGGTGTCGGCGGCGGTGTCCTGCGCGGCGTCGGGGACGACGTCCCACTGGGCGTCGGCATCGTCCTGAAGCTCCACGTCCGCTGCCGTGTCCGGTGCCGTGTCCGGTTGGCTGTCCGGCACGTCCTGGGCGACCGCGTCGAGCGTGTCTGTCGGGGTGGTGTCGGGCGTGTCGGCAGACAAGTCACCGGGAGGAACGTCCTTCGGAAACGTGAGATCGAGGCCGAGTGCGTCGTTGCCAGCCGCGGTCTCGGGGACAGGCTCGGCGCCGCACGACAACAGCATGGCAGGAACGGTCGTCAGGACGGCAAGGCGTCGCAACAGCGAACCGGAAGACATGGGGACTCCGAGGCTTCTCTTGGGGGGCAAGACGAACGGGGCGTGGCAAATCGTGGGCGCAAGGTTACGCCGGGGTCGGCCGGTCGGCAACGGCGCCTCGCATCGTCGGCAAGCGACACAACTTGTCGCCCCCCCGGGCCAAACTCCGCCCGAACGCCGCCCGAACCCACCAGACCGCGGCGTCTCAGGAGCCCGATGCTGAACACAACACCTCCATCCGCCATCACTTCTTCCACGCCCCCCACCCCGCAACCAAGCTTGCGCAACCGCATACGCGGTTGCCTGCTGGGCGGCGCCGTCGGCGACGCCCTGGGGGCACCGGTCGAATTCGACGCTCTGGCCACTATCCGCCGTCGCTTCGGTCCGCAGGGCATTACCGCATTCTCTCCTGTGTACGGGCGTTTGGGGGCCATTACCGACGACACGCAGATGACCCTCTGGACAGCGGAAGGGCTGATTCGCGCCTGGGTTCGGGGGTCGCTCCGCGGCATTTCCTCCTTCCCGGGCTGCGTCGGCCACGCGTACCTGCGCTGGCTCCGCACCCAGGGCAGGCGCCCGCGCCCGCAGGTCGAGATCGGCGGGGATGGCTGGTTGTGGGGCGTGCAGGCCTTGTGGAGCCCGCGGGCGCCCGGCAATACCTGCCTGTCGGCCCTGTCCTCGGCCCAGAGTTTCGGCGACTTTGCCGCCAACGACAGCAAAGGCTGCGGCGGCGTGATGCGGGTGGCGCCGGTGGGCTTCATTCGCCCGTTCGGTCTTCCCTTCGCGGTCGGGTGCGACGTGGCCAAGCTGACGCACGGTCACCCCAGCGGCTACTTGGCCGCCGGGTACTTCGCCGCGGTGATCGCTGCCATTGCCGATGGTTGCGACCTGCAAGCGGCGCTGGGGCGGGCCGACGCCGACCTGGACGGCTGCGACGGGCGCGACGAGGTCGTGCGTGCCGTCGCCGCGGCGCGCGCCCTGGCTGCAAACGGTCGGGCCGACGTACTGCCGGCAGAGCTCGGGGCCGGCTGGGTCGCCGAAGAGGCCTTGGCCATGGCGCTTTGGTGTGCGCTGGTCGGCCGCGACTTTCGCGACGCAGTGGTGCTCGCGGTCAACCACGGCGGCGACTCGGACTCGATCGGCAGCCTGACCGGCCAGCTGCTGGGCGCACTGCACGGACCGGACGTGATTCCCGCCGAGTGGCTGGAACCACTGGAACTGCGGGCGGAAATCGAGCGTCTCGCAGACGACTTGGCGACGGCGTTCGGCGACCCGGCGGCCGACGCCGAAGCGATGGGGCAGACAGACTACCCCGGGTGGTAGCCGTGGGCGTCCGTCGTCTTGGCGTGCCCTTGCCGCGGGTCTATGCTGGCGGTTCAGCGTTCGCCGGCCAACGGAGGCACACATGCAAGCGATTCTGCGAGTTCTGGGTGGCATGGTCCTGACGGCTCTTCTGTGGACGCTCCCGGCGTTCGCGGCGGTTCCCACCTCGACCTTGGTGGAGGGTCTGCTGCAGTCGTCGGGCGGCGGTCCGGCGGCAGATGGCAAGTACCCGATCACGTTCGCGATTTATGGGCAGGCTGAGGGCGGTCAGGCCGCTTGGACCGAGGGTCCCGTCGAAATCGCAGTGGCCGGTGGCCAGTTCACGCACGCGCTGGGCAGCGTCAAGCCCTTGGATCCCAAGCTGTTCGCCGCACTCCCCGAGGCATGGATCGGCGTGAAGATCGACGCCGACCCCGAGCTGCCGCGCAAGGCGACGCTTGCCGTGCCGTTCGCCCTGCGCACGGCGCTGGCTGAAGGGCTGGACTGCAGCGGCTGCGTCACGCTTGCCAATCTGGATGCCGAGGCGCTGGCGGCGTATGCCAAGACCGCCGACCTGGCCGCGGTCGCCACCTCTGGCGCCTATGCGGACCTGACCGGCGCCCCCGACCTTTCGGCGTTTGCCAAGACGGTGTCACTGGCCAAGGTCGCGACTTCGGGCCTGTTTGCCGATCTGGAGGGCGGCCCCGACCTCACCGCCTATGCCAAGTCGGCCGACCTTGCCGACGTCGCAAAGACCGGCGCTTACGCCGACTTGGGCAACCTGCCTGTGCTGGCCAAGGTGAACTCCGCGTGTGGCACCGGTCTGGTCGTCGCCGGACTGAAGGCCGACGGCAGTCTGGACTGCGTGGCGGCAATGACCAGCCTGCCCCCCGACGGCTTGAATGAGGTCTCGAACAACCTGCTGACCAACCAGTTCACCGACGCGACGGCCAGCGCCAAGACCCCGTTGGCTATCCCCGACAACTCGCCAGTCGGCGTCAGCGATGCCATCGACGTGCCGGACTATGGCGTTGCGCAGGGCGTGACCATCAACCTCACGCTCTCGTCCAGCGACATCTCGCAGGTCAAGGTGGCGCTGATCGATCCCGCCAACACCGCCTACTTGCTCTACGACAAGTCCGGCACCGGCACGCAGCTGAAGACGTCGTGGCCATCGCCCACCAAGACGGTCTCGGGCGATCTCGCCGGCTGGATTGGCAAGAACCCCAAGGGCAAGTGGCAGCTGCAGGTGATCGACTCGAAGTTCCTGAACAACACGACCGACGGCAAGATCGAGGCCTGGAGCGTGTCGGTGCAGACGCTGTCGGCCAAGAAGGTGGCGGCCGGCGGCGCGTTCGTCTTCGTCAGCGCGACGACGCCACCGGTTCCCTGCAACGCCAGCAACTTCGGTGCCACCTACGGCGACCCGGTGGCCAAGGCGCTGTACGTCTGCAACGGCTCGGAATACGCGACGGTCTCGCTGCTTGTCCCCGGCAGCAAGGGCAACCCCGCGTTCTCGTGCAAGGATCTGCTGACCAAGGTGCCCACGACCAAGGATGGCTCGTACTGGATCGACGGCAACGGCGGCGACCCGGCGGACGCGCAAGAGCTGCTCTGCGACATGACCAACGGCGGCTGGACGCGACTTGCGGTCGACGACTTCGAGGCAGCGGCAACCGGCTGGAGCATGGGCACCATGTCGTCGTGCGGCACACTCGGCAAGATCTTGGGCGGTTACAACACGTTCTCGGGCGGCTGCTTCAACCGACAGTACGATCTGGCTGGCGTCGCTCACACCGAAGCCAAGGTCTCGCTGACCTATGTCTCGATCGACTCGTCCGACGGCGAGAACGGCAGCGTGCAGCTGGACGGCGTCACCAAGTGGTCGCAGACACTGAACAATTGCGGCCTTCAGGTGGGCACCAACTGGTGCGGCGGTGGCAGCGGGCCGCCGTGCTTCGGCGACTCGAAGTACGACGTAGCGTTCACCTCCGCGCACTCTGCCGCCAAGGCGACGGTCAACGCCTGCTCGACGCTGGATCAGGTCGCGACGGACGAGAGCTTCGGCATCGACAACGTCGTGGTCTGGGTCAAGTAGGTCTCGAGACCGCGGGCCGAGACCGGTCTCGAGACCGGCGTCCGCTCCGGTTCGATCCTGCAAGTCTTCGGTATCACTCAAGTCCAGCGTAGGCACGACTTCTGCAAGGTTGGAACCTGGTTCCAGTCTTGGAGGTCGCCCTTGTCGCAACGCTACCATTTCGCTACCGTCATGGTACCAAACCCGCTGGTCGGGGAGGACGCCATGCCGAACACCACACTCAAGGGCCTGCCCGTCGTCGTCTACGAGCGCTTGCGCCTGCGGGCCCAGCGCAACCGACGCAGCCTGAATCAGGAAATGATCGCCATCCTGGCCGATGCCGTGGAGGCACCGGGTCCAGCGCCGTCGCTGTCAGAGGCGCTCGAGCCGTTTCGCCAAGCATTCCGTGGGGCGCCGATCACCGACGAGGACCTGCGGCGGTGGAAGGAGGAAGGGCGCGCATGATGGTCGTCGACACCAACATCTTGATCTATTTGGCAATGGACATGCCTCAGACCGAAGCCGTGAAAGCATGGGCAGCGCGAGACCCGGACTGGTGCGTGCCGGGGATGGCTTGGACAGAGCTTGCCAACACGCTTGCGGGTGGTGTGCGCGCCAGCAGAATCGCCGCCCCCGTCGCCTTGGGCATTCTCCAGACGCATCGAGAACGGGTCACGACGCTGCCTGAGGCGGACACCCTCGACGTCTTGCAGACGGCCCTTGCGACAGGACTGACCGCCTACGATGTGGAATTCGTCGTCGCGGCGCGGCGTGCGGGGCTGAAGCTGCTGACCAACGACCCAGCGGTTCTGCGCGCCTGCCCGGACGTGGCCGTGGCGCTGGACTGCGAGCGGAAGTCCGCAAAGACCTGAATCAGGCAGGCTAATTCGGCAGGAACTGGCGAAAGCTGAACACGTCGGCGCCCACCAGTCGCGACACCAGCCGCCCGTCCTTGCCGTAGATGTCGAGCACCGGGAACCCGCCGATGCCGGGCAGGTAGTGGTCCAGCTTGGCATCGTCCCACTCACTGCCGTCCATGCGCACGAACACGAGGTCGGGGCGTTGCTTCTCGAAGGTGGCCAGCTCTTTCTCCAGCCTCTCGCACGGCTCGCACCACGTTGCGCCGTAGTCGACCAGCGTCACCCGGCCCGGCACAACCTTGGCCGCCACCTCAGGCGCATTCGGCAGGTCACCGGGTTTCGCCATGACGGGTGCGGACTTGGCAAGTGTGGGGTTGGGCTTCTCCGCCGTCGGCCCCAGGTCCAGTGCGTACTGCAGCGACACGTAGCCCGACGTGTTCTGTACGCCCTGCATCCCGCGCACGTCGCGCCACACCGGCACCCGCAGCGTGAACGAGCTGGACAGCGCCTGCGTCCACTCGACCCGCACCGTGGGCGTCACGTCGAACCAGTCGCCACCGCCGCTGATGAAGTCGGTGCGCTTCAGTACGGGGGGTTCCTGGTTCACGTCGTAGACGAGCTCGGTCGCCCTGTCGCGCCACTGCCACTCGCCGGCCACCGATGCGGTCAGCCGCTGCGGGATCGCCCGCCACGAGCCCGCCACGCTGACCCGCCGCTCAGCGCCCCAGTCGAAGCCGTTTTCGGCCTCTCCCAGCGGCGTGCGGGTCCACAGCGATGCGTACCAGCCAAAACGGTTGCCGAGCGGGCCAAAGAGCTCGACATCCCCAAGTGCCCACCACACGCCGCGTCCCAGCGATGCGTACTTGTCGGGCGGCGGAGGCGGCTCGCCCTCTCCGACCCACAGCAGCTGCTTGGAGATGTAGGGACCGGTCGGCGCCACGACACCGCCGCTGACCACCAGATGCGGCCAGCCGCGAAATGCGCGCCCCAGCAGCGTGACGGCGTCAGCGCGCAGCCGCATCTCCAGATCGCCCAACCCGTTGTCGTTCGTGGTCTTTTCCGCGTCGACCCGCTCGATGAAACCGTAGGGCAGCACGGTCCCGACACCCAGCCCGGACGAGTGGTCCAGCGACGCGTTGAACGACGCAAGGTGTAGCGTCGTGCGGAACACCTGGTCCAGCGTGACGTCTTCGGTTCCCGCAAAGAGCCGGTCGCTGTCGCTGTAGCCGTACAGCAGGCCCAAACGCAGCCGCAGCGAGGCGTCGGCAGTCCCTTGGTCCAGCGCGCGTGTCATGTCGACGTCTCCCACCGGGAGCGCGGGGTTGCCTCAGGTCGAGCACTGTGCGCCGGCCGTCCCCGAGCTCGCCGCAACGGCAAGCATGGCAACCAGCAGGACAGGGATGGCGCGATCGGCGATGGCGAGAAACGGGGTCGGGGTCATGGCGGCTCCGGCGTCTGGGGACGGGGGCGGCCCCACCGCCGCTCCCCAAGGCCGCATCGTGGCACGACCTTCGGCACGCTGTCATCGTCCCCGTGGCCGCGGGTGGCCACCTTGGCCGAGTCTGGCACCGGCATGAATATTGATCTGTGTCACAAATGCCACGGATTGGTTGCGATCATTTTGTGATGTCATGCAGTTGTGAAGTACGAGCCCTTCATCAGACTCTCTCGAATCCACTTGTCGCCATGGCCGAAAGTGCGTTAGCTTCTGGACATTCGCGGAAGGTGCTGCTTGAGGGCAGACCCGCCGCGTGTCAGAGGGGGACTGGGGATACATGGCTGGGGGTTCGTCCGCGGGCGACACCAGCAGATCGTGACTGGGGGATTCCGAGAACGAGAACAGCGCTGAATCAGTGCTGCCCGTTTGCGCGCTGTTGCGGTGCGTGGCCGAGTGGCAGGGGATGCGGGTCGCCTTGCGAGCTGCAAACGAGTTCTTTGCGCTGCGTGCCGGGAACCGCTCAGCCAGGGCTGGCGGATTCGCCAGCCGTCCGAGCGAACCCCGCCGAAACACACCTGCAGGACGTCCCTGTCGCTGCATGGAGGACCCGTGAAACAAGCTCGCAACCGTCGCATCAGGACCCTGTTGGCGTACCTGGGCGGCATCGTGTCGGCTCTCGGCTTCGGCTGGACCGTCAGCATCGGTCGGGAACAGAACGCCGCGTTGGGCGTGGCTGTGGGCCTGGCCGTCCTCACCGTCCTGCTCGTCGCCATCGGCACCAACCTGTTGCTGACGGCGCGTCGGCTTGAGGCGGGCGAGGACGTGCCTGCCTCTGACTACCGCCACACCATTCCCGTCTTTGCGGTGCTGGTGGGCGTGGTGCTGGTGGGCGTTGGGCTCAGAGGCTTGGCGGTGCCAGAGACCTTTGGTCAATTCGGCCACTTTCGCGGCGCTGCGGCGACAGAGGCACGGGTCAAGACGCCGCGCCATCTGGGCAAGGACGCCTGCAAGAAGTGCCACGAGAAGGAATTGACGCTGCACGACAAGGACATGCACGCGGCCGTGCAGTGTGAGACCTGCCACGGTGCCGGCTCTGCCCACGTCGCCGATCCGAAGAAGGTCCATCTGGTCAAGCCCAACACCAAACAGGACTGTCTGGTGTGCCATCAGGCGATGGCGGCTCGTCCCGGACGCTTCCCGCAGATCCAGTGGCGCGACCACTTCAAGTTCGCCGGCGTCGACGACGAGAAGATCGAGTGCGTGAAGTGCCACAGCCCCCACGAGCCGCTGTTCCTGGACCGCGACGTGCGCAAGGCGCGGCTGCACCCGATGATCAACCGCTGCCGCGACTGCCACGTCGGCCGCACCGACGCCACGCTCAAGCAGCCCGACGACCACCCGCCGCTGTTCCAGTGCAATTACTGCCACAAAGAGATCGCCGCGAAGTTCGCGCAGCTGCCGCACGCCAAGATCGACTGCACCACGTGCCACATCTTCCAGCAGGTCTCGGACACGGCTGGGCGGATCGTGCGCGACGCGGACCCGCGTTTCTGCCTGTTGTGCCATGGTGCAGCGGACTTCCGTAGCAAGAACGGGCCGCCCACCATCGAGTGGCCGGCGCACCGCGACGAGATGGGCTCGGGCGAAGAGGACGCGACCAAGCGCTGCGTCGACTGCCATCAGGAGAACTACATCCACCCCGTAGGCCATGCGGCGCTGCTGCCGGCCGCGGTCGCGCCCGCCGGTGAAGTCACTGCCACGGCGCCCGCCGCCGACCCGACCGCCACCGCGGGCCAGGAGGAAACGAAATGACCGACCGCAAGAAGAACGAGTCCGCCGCCGACCGGTCGGCCATCACCCGGCGCAAAGTGCTCAAGGCGATGGGCATCACCTCGGGCCTACTGCTCGTGCGCTGCACCCCCGCCGCCCCGCCCACGGGCCAGGCCAGCGACGGCTACGACTGGAGCAAGCACTACTGGGGCTATGCCATCGACACAGAGAAGTGCATCGGCTGCAACGCCTGCATGCGCGCCTGCCGTGCCGAGAACGACGTGCCCGAGGGCGTGTTTCGCACCTGGGTCGAACGCTACGAGATCACCAAGTCGGGTGAGGTCCGCGTCGATGCGGCCACGCACGACAACTTCGTGTTTGCAGAGACGAAGGGCGACGACGTGGCGCAGGCCTTCTTCGTCCCCAAGATCTGCAACCACTGCGAGAAGTCGGTGTGCAATCAGGTCTGCCCGGTGGGCGCGGCGTACCGCACGGTGGACGGCGTGGTGCTGGTCGACCCCGAGCAGTGCGTCGGGTGCGGCTACTGCGTGCAGGCGTGCCCGTACGGCAGCCGCTTCATCAACCCCAAGACGCACACCGCGGACAAGTGCACGCTGTGCTATCACCGCATCACCAAGGGTCTTTTGCCGGCGTGTGTGCAGGCGTGTCCTCGCGAGGCGCGCATCTTCGGCGACATGAAGGACCCGAAGAGCAAGCTGTCGATGCTGTTGCGGCAGAAGCGGTTCCGTCTGCTGAAGCCTGAGCTTGGCACCCACCCCAAGTGCTACTACCTGGGCCTGGATCGGGAGGTCGTATGAACTTCGTGTTTCCCAACGAGGTGAACGTCACCTGGTCGGTCATGATCGTGCTGTATCCGTACATCACGGGCCTTGTGGCCGGCGCGTTCATCGTGTCGTCGCTGTACCACGTGTTCGGTCGCGGGGAGCTCAAGCCCGTGGCGCGATTCTCGCTGGCCTCAGCGTTCGTGTTCCTGCTGTTCGCGCCGCTGCCGCTGCTGGTGCACTTGGGGCACCCCGAGTCGTCGTACCGGATGCTGGCGACCCCCAATTTCTCCAGCGCGATGGCAGGGTTCGGGTACATCTACTCGACGTATCTGATCCTCGTCATCCTCGAGATTTGGTTCGTCATGCGCGGCGACTTCATCCTGCGGGCCAAGGGGGGGGGCTTTGCCGGGATGCTGTCGAAGCTCATCCTGCTTGGTAACCTGAACGAGACCGAAGCGACCCGCCACGCCGACCACAAGATCGCCACGTTTCTGGCCGGCCTGGGCATTCCGCTCGCGTGCCTGCTGCACGGCTACGTCGGCTTTCTGTTCGGGTCGCTCAAGGCCAATCCGTGGTGGTCGACGGCGCTGATGTTCGTGATCTTCATCTTCTCGGCCATCGTGTCGGGCATCTCGGTGCTGATCTTCCACTACTTCGTGGTGGCGCGGATCAACGGCTGGAAGGTCGATGGGATGTGCGTGCGCTCCATGGGCAAGTACCTGTGGGGCTTCATGATCATCGCAGTCGGCCTCGAGCTGCTGGAGGTGATGTCGATCGCCTACAAGCAAACCGAGGAGTGGGAGATTCTGGGCCGCCTGATCAGCGAGAAGCTGTTCTTCTCTTACGTGGTCATGCAGTTCGGCGTGCTGTCGCTGGTGCCGTTCCTGTTCCTGTCGATCGCGGCGCTGTTCCGCCTCAGCGAGCGCGTCGCCCACACCCTCATCTGGCTGTCGGCGACCATGCTGCTGGGTCAGGTGCTGCTGATGCGCTGGAACGTCGTCGTGGGCGGCCAGCTGCTGTCCAAGTCGATGCGCGGCTTTACCGACTACTTCCCGGGAATTTGGGAGAAGGAGGGGATCATCACGGCGCTTGTCATCTTCACCGCTCCCTTCCTGATCCTTTACCTGTTCCACCGTCTTGTGCCGCTGTTCCCCCCGGCAGCGAAGCCCGCGGCTCTGTCCGCCAACACGGAGCACCAGTCCACCTGATCCGAGGTGACCGATGACGACGGAGCGATGTCAGGGGTGTGACTTCGAGACGCTGCACAACACGGTTCACGAGCTGCAGCAGCGCGTCCACCGTCTGGAGTCCGGTACCTACCCGGTCGCCACGGTTCCGCCGCCGGTGGTCGAGCCGCGCGAGCTGCCGTCGGATTTGCACATCGAGGGCTCGGTTTCGGCACTGCTGGGGGGCGTCGCCGTCGCAGCTTTTGTGCTGCTGGGGGCGCTGGTCCTGCGGGTGGCGTCGCAGCAGGGGATGCTCGACGCCCAGCTGGGCACGTGGCTGGGGCTGGGCTACTGCGCGCTGCTGTTGGGCGCCCACGACCTGTTGCGTCGCGCGCCGATCCTCGCCAGCCATCCGGCCGTGATGGCGCACGCGGGCGTTGTGCTGGTTCCCCTGATCGTGCTCGAGACCGTCCACAAGACCCAAGTGCTGCCGATCTGGCTTGCCGTCGTCGTGTTGGCCGTGGCCGCCGCCGGTGCCGTGGTGTCCGCCCTGAAGCACGACAAGCCCTCGCTGGCGGGTCTGGGGCTGGCGCTGGTGGTGCTTGCGATTGCCGGGCTGGGGCGCGCCGACGTGGACGCTTGGCCGCGGACCGCGACGCTGGTGGCAGCGACGACGACGGCGTTGGTCCTGGCGCACCGGCGCTGGCCGTTCCTGCGCCCGCTGGTGCTGGTTCCGGTGGGGATGGTGATGGGCTTGGCAACCCTGCTTGTCGCCAGAAGAACCGAGACCCCGCTGCTGACCGTGGTGGCGCTGGTGGCCGGGGTGGGGGCGATTGCGTCCCTGGTCCTGGGCAGCACGGTGGTTCGGCGGCAGCGCCTGTCGACGGCAGAGGCGGCGTGGTTGCCGGTGACGTTCGCTTGGGCCTTTGGTCTGCTGGCCTTTGCACACGGGCAGACCGGTGCGTGGCTCGGCGTGGGACTGGGCGTGGCCTTGGCCTTGGCCGGCACCGTGG
Source organism: uncultured Myxococcales bacterium (assembly GCA_903955385.1). Classification (GTDB taxonomy): domain Bacteria; phylum Myxococcota_A; class UBA9042; order UBA9042; family UBA9042; genus CAJBNH01. Next base: position 24,051 of record CAJBNH010000198.1, read on the forward strand.
CTGCGAGGCGAGGCGACGACCTGCAGCGGCTGGCGACGACGCTCATCACCGCGGGAACGCTGGTGGCGGGTCTGGGGTTGCCGAGGCTGGAACCCACAGGCATCGCGCTGGCTTGCGTGGGTCTGGTGGCGGTCGAGGGCACCCGGCGGCTGAAGAGTCGGCGCCTGGCCGTGCTGGCGATGCTGCTGGCGGGCACGGCGGCGGTCGTTGCGGTGGTCTGGGGGCCGGCAGACGGCGTGATGCCTTTGGTGACCGGCGTGTGTCTGGCCGCCATCCTCGTCCTGCTGGCCGTCCGCTTGAACGGTGCGGGTCTTGGCGTGTGGGGCGACTGGCTGGCACCGGCGGTGCTGGTGGCCGCGCTGGTCGTCGGGTTCGTGGCCTTGCGCGAGGGCTGCTCGCTCTTCTGCGGCAACGGGCCTGAGCTGGGCTTGGCCGAGACGCTGATTCTGGCGGTCATCTCGCTGACCGGTGTGACCTTGGGCCAGCGCGGCGTCGGCTACAAGCTGAAGATCCTGGGCTTTGTGGGGATTGGGCTGCTGGCCGTCAAGGTCGCGCTGATGGACCTGCTGTCGCTGTCGGGCGGCCTGCTGCTGGGGTCGGTGGTGGCCTTGGGCGTCGCGTTTCTGGCGGCGTCGTGGATCGTGCGCAGGTCGGGTGGGGCGGAGGCGTCGGTCCCGCCGCAGCCCTAGGGGCATCGTTGGCGTTTGGTCCAGCGACGCGTCGCTTGCCTTGCGCTGCACGCCGCGCGGCCTCGCAGCGTTCAAGCCTCTCTACCGCAACGGCACCCATCGCAAGAACAGCCCTCCCATCGGGATGCCGAGCGCGCCTGCGTGCAGAGCACCGATGCTGGCGGAGGGCTCGGCGGGCTGCCAAGGGCCGCAGTGCTTGATCTCCTCGATCCCCGCGCGCAAGATCCCTTGTGTTCATCCAGTTGCCTGAGTTTGGCGGCGACGGCTCAAGTGAGGGGACCGGTCAGGGGCGTACCCTGTTGGCGGCTCCATGCCCTCACGGACTCCCTGGGACAGCAGCACCGCGGCGCCTACGGAGCGCACCTCGTCGGGCAGCGGCACCAAGCTCGCCGACCACCAAACCGACCCCGAAATGCGCCACCTGCGACTACGGCTTGCACGCCACCGGGGCACTGCAGTCGATCCAGTTCGCGTTGGTCTGCTGGGCCTTGAACGCCGCCACCTCCGCACAGCTCACGGAATCCACGCACACGGCCACCTGGTTCAAGACCTTGATCTTGGGCAGGCCCGCCAGCGAGGCCAGCTCGGGCGCAGAGAAGATCTGCAGGAGGCCGACCTCGCCAAGCTCCGGGAACGACAACTGGGTCAGCTTTGGCAGGGTGTTGAGCTTCAGCGACTTGGCGGTCTTCAGGGCCGGGAAGCCCTCGATCTTCAAGACGTTGAGCCCCATCAGCGTCAGCTCGCCTTCGATCTGGGTCAGCGCCGGGAACTTCGGCAGCTCGAGAAGTGCAGGGCAGTTCGCGATCGTGACGGGTAAGGCGCTGTAGTAGCTGTAGGGCTTGCATGCACTCCAGTTGGCAAGGGCGGTGAACGAAGCGAGCTTGGGGTTGTCCTCGATCTGCAATCCGATCAGGTTGGTGATCTGGCTGAAGCCGCTGACGCTGACCAGCGCGGTGTTCTTGCTGATCCCCAGCGCCGCGAGGATCTGGACGCCGTCAAAGCCCGAGATCGTCTGGATGTGGTCGTTCTTCTCGACGTCGAAACTCGAGATTTCACGGAGGCTTGCGGGACCCGTCAAGTGGCTGCCGGCGTAGTAGCTGGCATCGATCTGGCCTGCCTTCTCCAGGTCGGGCAAAGCGTCCGCCAGGTCCACGCTGCCGCCCAGGTACAGGACGCCGATCACCTCCTTGACGTGGCGCAGCCGCAGCAACAGATCGGGATTGCCGTCGATGTAGACGGACCCATGGATGGTGCATTCGCGCGTAAATTGAGTGTCGCCCCCGCTACCTAGATTGCCTTTGAAGACCCCGGGCGTGCAGCTCCCTGACTCGGCATAGGCGACCAAATCGGCGTGCGCGGTGGCGTTGAGCTGCGGCGTATCGACCTCGAGCGGAAAGTCGCAGGCGGGCAGCAGCCCCAGCAGGGCGAGGCACAGGGGCGGGCACAGGTACGGGCAACGGGTGAGCGCGTTCATCATCGACTCCAATGGGCTGAGCGAACGGGACATCAAAACGGCATGAAGCCGATGCCGAGGGTCACGACCTTCTCCGAGTCGTAGCGTGTCTCGAGGGGAAACGGCTCGCGGTCCATGCCGGGCGGCTTCGTCAAACCGCCGTAGACCATGGGGTCATCGGCCACCGGCGCGCTCTCGCTGACGCGCTGGCTGTGCCGGTACTGCACGAAGAAGCGCATTCGATTCTGATAGTAGTACGACAACTTGAGCGCCGCCGCGTTGATCTCGTCGCTGGTGTTGCCGAACGGGGAGCTGACGGCATCGGGCCACCACGTACCGGCCAACTCCATGTCACCCAGGACCGGAAGCCGCATCGCAAGGGCGCTCTTGAGATACATGTACCCGCCGAGCAGGCTGACCCCCATGCCGGGGGCGATGTTCCAGCGCAGCCAGTCGTCCTTGCCATCGCCGAGATGGGCCAGGGTCACCGGGAAACCGACCCATGCGTCCGCGGCGACACCGATGTCGGCCATGTACTCGACCAGACCGGGTCGGTAGCGCTTGGGCACGCCGTCCCACCCCATTTGGAAGCCACCCTCGATGCCGGCCAGGTTGCCGATCGCGCTGGACTTGAGGTAGCCACCGCCCTCGAATTGGAGGAAGATCTGGCTGCCCCGGTCGTCGTCGCCGTAACCGGTGCCGTTGCCCAGCACGAGGTCGAACGCGGCCATGTGGCCTTTGCCGGGACCCATCGTGCCGACGAACTTCTGCTCGCCTTCATCTGCCCCGGCCGGGCAGGCGATGAGCAAGAAAGCCAAGACCGCGACTGCACAATTCCGTGTTCTGGTCTGCATCAGAATCGCGCTCCAAGGGACGAGGAAAAGCCGACGTCGCCCGAAAACAGCCGTGGCGTGGTGACCGCGGCCTCAAGGTACAGCCGATGGAAGACCGCAGCAGAAGCACCGACGTGCCACGGCATGTTGCGGACGTCCTGAGCCAGCGTGTCGCGAACTAGGACGTCTGCCTTGGGCTTGCCATGGCCATACCAATTCCAATCGAATTCCGCGTAGGTCAGCACGGGTCCGAGCGCCAGGTTGTAGCGCACCGGGATTCCGGCCGTGCTCGCGTGGGTCAGCAGGTGCAGACCGTCGCGCGAGGTCGCCGTCGAGACGCTGCCAAACATCAGGCCGAGGTCGAGGCGGGAGTTGGCCGTCTCAAACAGACTGAAGGCCATCAGGGTCGCGTGGTACCCTGTGACGTCGCCGCCGAGGTTCCTTGAATAGATCATCAAGTCAAACCCTTGCGTGGGCGACCCGATGACCGCCGCGGCCTGCTCGCCGCCGGCCTGCGATGCCCGCGCACGGCGCTCGTCCTTTTCTGCCTCGCTGTAGTAGGTCGTTTCTGTGTAGCGGTAGTCGCCCTCTTCCCAGGTCCGCTCGTTCTTGACGGTACCCACCGAGCCGGCGACGCGCGTGAACATCAGGATGAAGGCGCCAATCGTACCTGTGATCATGCCGTTGCGTTCGCTGTAGCGAATGCCGGCACCGCGCGGCGCAATGCCATAATTGCTGCGAAATGCACCGTAGTCGGTGGCACCGCCTTCAAAGAACGCGCTTGTGGTCATCGAATAGTTGTACAGAAGGCCGCGGGCATCGTCCGCATGGGCGACGGCGGGGGCCAGGCCGATCAGGAGCCCACTGGACAATCCAAGTAAGCCAATCAGTTGGCGGCAAGTGCGGGATCGCTGCATCAGCGCGGACCTCGAATGGGTGGCCGAGACCCAAAGGCCGCGGCGAAAACAAGATGCGATACTTTCATCGGGAGGAGGGAGGCGAGGTTATGGAGGGGATATGTTCGTGTCAAGCATAATCAATTGCAGCAAATTTGACACCTTGGCACGTGCAGGAATCCTCGCTGTGCCGGGCCGTGCAGCAACGCCTTGAAGCCTATCGATGTTGCAGGTAGGGTCACAATCCATCCGTTCAATTGCAGATTCGCCGACACATGCGGGAGTGACGACATGCTGAGACCGATGTGCCTTCTCGTCGGCTTGACCCTTTCCGCCTCCGCCTTTGCCGCGCCCAAAGAGGCCGACGTGCTGCGGGAGTGGAATGCCGTTCGCGCCGATCCTCCCGGCTATGCGGCCCATCTCGAGGCACTGCTGCCGCTCTTTCAAGGGATGGAGTTCTCCGGGCCCTCTGGTCGAATCCTGACCATCGAAGGGCCCGCTGCGGTGCGGGAGGCGATTGCCGTCCTGAAGGCGACCGCACCCATGCCGCAGCTGCAGGTTTCGGCCGGCATGACCCTGGCAGCGCGGGAGCACGCGAACGACCTGGGGCCTCGGGGCGGGCGCGGGCACGTCGGCACAGACGGCAGCACCCTCGGCGGCCGGTTGGAGCGGCACGGGCAGTGGCAAGGCACGGTGTTCGAAGCGATTGCCTTTGGCGCGACCACCGCGCAGGAGACAATTCTCGAGCTGCTGGTCGACGACGGCACCCCGTCACGCGGCCACCGCACGGCGCTGCTCTATCCGCAGGGGGCGTTTGTCGGCGTGGCGTGCGGCGAGCATCGGGACTACCGGTCGATGTGCGTGCTGGACATCGCCGGCCAGTTTGTCGAGGCAGATCAGGTGCCCAAGGCCCGGCCGGCGCCCGTCGATCCGAATCCTTTCGACGAGAGCAAGCCCTTTGCAAGCCCAACCGCGCGCATGCCGACGGGCGCACCGACGCCGTTGGACCTGGCCGTATTCGCCGAAGTCAATGCGCTGCGCACGGATCCACAAGCCTGGGCAGCCAAGCTCGAGGCCCTGCTACCGCTGTTCGAGGGTTCGATCCTCAGGCGGCCCGGGCGCACCGCCATGTTCTGGTCGAATGCGCCAGAGTCGGTGCACCAGGCCATCGCGATGCTGAAGGCGACGGCGCCACAGCCGCCCGCCGTGTTTCTGCCAAGCCTTGCGGCGGGCGCGCGCGACTACGTGCGGGTGCGGTGGGCGCATCCGGCGTTTCTCGACCGCAACTACTCGGCCCTCGACGCGGTGCGGCGCTATGGGTGGGGTCCGCTGTGCGGTGCGCTGACCATGCAGGGCGAGGGCGAGGCGTTCGACATCATCGCCACTTGGGTGGTGCAAGGCCGAGGACCGAACCGAACGCTGCTGGAGACCGATGCGAGCCAGGTGGGCGTTGCGTGTGGCCCGTCGTCCGAGTACCCGCTGCGGTGCGCGTTGGTCTACGCAAAGGGCTTCAGAGACTACGACGAGGCGAGTGTCGCCCCGACGGTCGCGGCCGTGCAGCGCCTCGACGCCGCGCGCACCGATCCGGCAGGCGAGGCCGCGCGCTGGCGCCTGCTGTTGCCCCTGATCAAGGGCGAGACGTTGCGCCTGCCGCAAGGCACGGTGCCGCTGCCGGGGGGTAGCGAGGCGCTGCGGACGCTGGTCGCGCGGCTGGCGGCAGCCAAACCGCTGCCGGCGCTCAAGTCGTCGGCCGACTTGCAAGAGCGGGCGCGCGACCTGGTGCAGGAACTGGCGCCGGGGCGAGAGCCGGGAGACGCGGGCAGTTGGCGGATGCGCCGGGCATCGAGCTACCGCCAGACGAACGAAACGGCCGACCCCGACGAGTTGACGCTGTTCGCACCCGGAACGGGAGAAATGGTCGCACTGCGCGTCTTGCTCGAGCGCCCCGATTGGCTGCTGGCAAGAGACGAGATCAGCGTCGGGGTCTGGTGCGGAAGCCACGCGACCAAGGGGCAGGCTTGCGTCGTTGACGTCGCGGTGGGTTGGGTCGCGGCGGGTCCCGAGCTGCCTTGAGGCTCAGTCGTTAGCGGCGAGGGTCGGTCCATTCGGTCTCCGTGACCCAGCGCCCCGGTCGTTGCTGACCTCCGTCGAGGGCGCGGCGCCTGTGCCCGTCCTACGGCCAGGGTCACGCGGGTCAGCAAGATGGCCGACAGAATCAGCGTCTCACTAGGACCCGCTCCGTTGCGGGCTACCGCTGCCGCCACGGTCCATCGGCTCCTGTCGCGCCACTTCGGAGTCAAGCAGTCCACTTGCTTAGTGACTGCCAACCGTTCGTTCGCCTTGGCAAGGCCCCTGACGATCAAGCAGGCGGTCGACCGGCAGGACGCAGTGCCGTGCGGTTGGAGAGTCAGAATTGGGATTGCCAGCGGAGAATTCCCAATCGCTTATGTGTCTATTTGTAAAGAATCGTAAGGACCGTCAACCGCTGTCAGGCGGCGCCTCGTGATCAGCGAACCAGAGGGCCACAGTGGTTGCCGCTCGCGGGGAAGTCCCGCAGGGCGCAAAAAGGAGCAAGATGCGACAATCCATGATCCTGACAATGCTTTCGACAAGCGTCATGACCTTGGGGATGTGGACTTCCGGGGCACAGGCCGTCAGCCCTATCCATTCCCCCATGGTAGGTGACGGTGCGGTCTACTCAGTTACCTCTACCGGTGTGTCACGTGTGGACTACGGCCTGGTGGCTGCCGGCATGTCCAAGGCCGTCGGCCAGGACCGCCCCGTGGCGCAGGGGACGACCCAGATTCAGACCATCCGCTACGACCTCTCCGCTAAGCTGCACACCCGCGTGTTGGCGTCCGACGCCTCCGGCGTGCTGGTGGCCGCCCGCCTGCAAGACGTCTCGCTCATCGTGGACGGTTCAATGGACGCGCGGCGGGACCTGTTGGCCACGCCGTTCACCCTCCGCTACAACCGTTCGGGGCACATGGTGTCGTTTCAGTTCACGGACCGCTTTCCCCAAGACCTGCGGACCGTCATCCAGCGCTTGGTCGAGCCGATGCAGGGCGTTGCTCCGCCTGCGGGCGGCGCTGCGGCATGGTCCGCGAACGAGCGGGACAGCGACACCAGCTTCACCGCCCGGTACCAGTCCAGCGCCGTGAACCCGGCCAATGGGCTGACGACTTGGACCAAGACCAAGACGGAAGTCCGTCCCCAGAGTGCGGACCTTGCGGCGATCCCGCTGCCTGGCGCCCCGTCTGCCCGGGTCAACCGGTCCCAGACGACCCTGACGTTTGACGCGATCCGCGGCGATCTGGCCAGCGTCCGCAGCGGTGAGAGCGTGACGACTCGCATGGGCTCGGCCTTCTTCTCAGACTATGACACTACTTACCAGGCCGTCCGCGTGCAGGCCCCCCTTGCTCCCCTGGCCCGCACCGTCGCCGAAGCCGAGGCTCTGCGCCACGACCCGGCGTTTGCCCGTGCCAGACTGTATGACGTCGACGCCCACACGCGGCGCGCCGTCGAGGGCGTTCGCCTGACGGACATGATGGCATCCTTCCGCAGCAAGGCCCCGACCGGGGTCGCGCTCGCCGCGCACCAGCTGGGCTCGTGGCTGCGCCTGAACCCCGCCGCTTCCTTGGAAATTGCGCGTCAGATCAATGACATTGACCCCAAGACGGAGCGTTCCGCTTTCGGCTTTGGTTGGGCGGCTCTGGCCAGCGCCGGGCACCCTGAGGCCCAGAAGGCACTGGTCGCTGTGGCGACGCAGCCCGGCTGGAAGGCTCTCTCCGCGCACAAGGCCTTGGTGGCCATGATGAACCTCGACTCCCCCGAGCCTGCGACGGCGAAGCAAGTGTGGGCCCTGCGCTCCTCGATTGCTGAGCGGGGCAACTCGCAGCGGCGCTTGTCTGTGGCCACGAACGTGTACGGCATTCTCGGCGACGTCCAGAAGGGCAACCCGGCACTGACCGATCAGGTGGTGGCGAACCTTGCCGGGCTGTTGAAGCAACCGGACTCCCAGAGCCGCGTCCTGGCCCTCGACGCCCTGTCGAACGTGGGCGACCTGAACCGGGTCGCGCCGCTGGCCGCGCAGCACCTCACCTCGACGGATCTTCGCGTGCGCAACGCTGCGTTCGGGACCTTCCGCCGCATGACCGGCGACGTCGCGTTCCAGAAGTTCGCGGCTGCTTTCGCCGCAGAGATGGAGCCTGAGATGCGTCGCGAGGCAGCTTTGGTGGCGTACCAGATGGAGCCCGGCCCCGCCCGCAACGCATGGGCCACCAAGCTTGTGACTTCCGAGGCTGACCCGAAGGTGAAGAGCGAGCTGGTCCAGATCTTGGGCCGGGGCATGAAGCGCTTCCCTGAGAACGCCCAGATTCTTCAGGATCTGCTGAGCACGACCCATGAGCGGACGGTGCGGCGCGACATCTACGCTTACGTGGCGCCCGTGACGAAGGGAGGTACCCGATGAAGACGACACACACCAAGACCCTGAGCCTCTCTCTGCTCGCAGTCGCCTTTGCCTTCGGCATGGGAAGCTGCTCGAGCGAGCCTGGGATCCAGTGCGGCCCGAACACCAAGCTGGACGAGGCCACAAACAAGTGCGTGGTGTCCATGCCTCCAGGCATGAACATCATCGTTGACGACTTCGTTGTCGGCGACTTCGAACTGACCAATGTCGACGTCCCGGAGCAACTCGAGGTAGGGTCGCCGCAGACCCGCACCTTCACCATCAGCAACAAGGGCAAGGCCGACCGTCCGGTGGTGTCGATCCGCTACGCCATTGTTCCGATCAAGGCCAACATCTCGGAACTGCAAGATCAACTTGCCTCGATCGTCGATGGATCGGAGCTCGACGCCACCTTCCTGGGCATCACGTTCATCAAGGACCTGAAAGCCGGTGAGACGCGGACGATCTCGTATTTCCTGGCGGCGCCGAACACGGTGGTGGATGGCCTGTACGGGTTCATGTTCGCCGTGGACGAGGTTCCGCTGATCGTGACCGAAGACGGCGGCTATGCCGTGGACTACTCGGCCGCCGGCATGGGCAACGCGGACGGTAGCGCACGCTTGGGTGACGCGGCGCTGTTGCACGCGCCTGCCTCCATCATCATCGGCAAGCCCGACCTGCCCAACTTGCGCGTCCTGTCCGCGAAGGTGGACAACAGCAGCTTCGAGCTGGACGAGACCGAGGGCAGCAAGGTCCCGATGTTCACGTTGAACGCCCGGATGAGCTCCCAGGCGATGAATTTGACCGAGCTGGTCACGGCGACGCTAGAGCTGAAGCTCCCGGGCCACACGCCGAAGACCCCGGGCAAGGATCTGGGGCGCGAGTGGTTCGAGGCGAAGAAGTTGGATTTCGACACCGCTCCGGAAACCACCGAGTGGATGTACGACCAGAACCGGTCCTTCCCCCTGCTCTTCCAGCAGTCAGCCGGGCTGGCGGCAAGCAAGGTGTACAAGCCGAGCTGCCGGATGGAAATGGAACTCCCCGTGGACGCCACCGACACTGAGGCGGAGCCGGTCGAGGTCGAGAAGTGCGCCGTCATCTTCAACGAGGAGGGTCGGGACGATGTGTACCGGCTTCACCTGCATCCCGGTGACATTCGCGTACTTGGCCTGACGGCGGACTTGGCCGCATTCAACCCGGACATCGACGAAAACGGCGAGATCGCGGGCAAGCTGGTCTACCATCTGGTCACTCCTGCGGCGCAGTATCAGGGCAACACGGCGGACGACACCGCCGAGATCCCGGTCGTCTTCATGGCGCCCCCGGCTGCTCCTGCCGCGACGGACAAGGACACCGACAACGGCGGAACGGACGTTGCTGCGAACGCCGCCAAGGGACCTTACTCGTACGTCGTCAAGGACGACCTCACCCAGTCAGAAGTCGGCAACGCTTGGTTCGGCGCCGGCTATCGGCTCGAGAATGCGGCCAGCAACGAGAAGCGCTGGGATGTGACCACGGCTGGTTATCGGAACGCCGGCGGCAAGGTGTACGCCAACATCCTGAAGCAGGAAGTCATCATCTTGGGCGCCGGCGGCAAGATGGACTGGAACAAGGAGAATCCGGTCGGACAGTGGGTGGCCGAAGCGAACCTGACCGTCTTCAACTACAAGCTGTTGAACCTGGCCTTCCTCGACAAGCTCTGCAAGACCACGGACAAGGTCACGGCGTGCCAGATCTTCGGAAACGTTGACGGGCTCGACGACTGGGACCCCAAGGAAGAGAGCGAGAAGACCGACAAGGGCGACGACGCGGACACAGAGGAAGAGGGCACCGAGCTGAAGAAGGAGTGGGGAACCACCTTCATGGCCGGTCCGATTCCCCTCATGTTCTCGGCCGAGATCGCCCTCGAGATCGGGCTCAATTACTCGGGCAAGTTCCTGATCGACCAGTCCGACCCGGTCTTCAAGTACGGCATTGAGTTCGCCATCGGCCCCTATGCTGAGCTGAAGGCCCAAGTGTTCGGCGGCATCAGCATTGGCATCGCGCGGGCGGGCATCGAAGGCAACTTGTCGATCATCAAGGTCGAATTCATGCCCACCATCACGTTCCTCACCAGAACGGCAGTGGACAAGACGAAGGATTGCCTCCGCTACGGCAACACAACCCTGACCTTCGAAGGCCCCCTGACCTTGACGGGTCCCAGCGGCAACATCCAGATCGTTGCGTACCTGGGCTTCAAGTTCTGCTTCTTCGGCAAGTGCTGGAAATGGGAGATCAAGGTCTTCAGCTTCACCATCGCCAGCTTCAGTACGTTTGAGTACACGTGGATGCTCTGGTCCGTCCAAAAGGAATGGTCCAAGCAGCCCACCGACGCCGGGATGTGCACCGACGCCTACGTACCGCCGGACAAGCTGGTGTGGAACTCGCCGACGAGCTGTAGTGGCAAGTACTGCAACTCGTCGTCGACAGGCAAGGGCGCAAGCCGGTCGCCGGACAAGGTGTTGGCTGCCTACAAGTCGACCTACGATCTGGCCAATGTCACGTCGGGTTGTGTGGACGTCACCGTGTACGGCATCACCGAGACGAGCAACGACGTGGTCGTCTTGTACGACGCGAACGGAGTCGTGCAGAACTCGGTGACCGTCAAGGGAACGAAGGTGCCGGGATGGTCCGGTACCATCAACCAGACACTGCGGGTCTGCTCGCCCAAGGTGACCGCGGCGGTCGAGACCGATGCCAGCAACACCCGAACGGGTGTGACCGTGACCTTTAATCCGGTGCGGTAGTCTATGAGGATTCCTGTCCCCGGCAGGCCCGCCGTGCGGCTGTCGCCCCGGGTCTGCCGGGTGACGGGAATTCTATGGCTTCTTTCCGTGTCGTTGCCAGCCTTTGCGCTTGTGGGTGGCAGCGCCTTGCCCAATCAGGCCGACCCTGGTGCTGCCGGGCGCCGCGCCGTCGCACCGTTGACCCGAAGCGGCACGCCGTTCTGCACCGCCTGGTTGGCCTCACCGCGACGGGCGGTCACCGCCGCCCATTGCATGTCTGAAGTGGATGACTTGCCGGCGCTCGACCTCGAGATCCTGGCGGCCGACGGCAGTCGGGTCCCGCTGCCGGTGGTCGCCGCCGAGATCAAACCCGACGCCGACTTGGCCGTCCTGACCCTCGGGGTGGCGCCTTGGGCTGAGCTGGGGGTCGAGCCTCTGAGCTGGCGCGCGGTGGCGCCGGCCAACAACTGGATCGGGCGACGCATCGAGGTCGCCGGAGCCGGAACAGGAACGCCAGAGGACCAAGGCATTGCCTGGGGCGGTTGCACGGTCACCGAGGTGGAACCGACGGGAATACATTTCGTTTGCGACGATGGCGTCGGCCCGTGTCGGGGGGACTCAGGCGGCCCATGTCTGCTGGAAGCAGAAGGGGAAACCCCGGTCCAAGTGGTCGCCGTCCAGACGTCCGGCGCGCTTGATTGCGATGGTGCAGGTTGGGGCATTCGGACGGACACAACGGCGGCGTGGATTCAGGAAGCGATCGCCCGGCCGCTCCCTGCGGTTAGCGAACCCTGCGGAGACGCCCCGGACAAATGCGACGGCCGCGTAGAGTGGCGCTGTCGCGGCGGCTGGTGGCGCACGCGGGATTGTGCGCTGCTGGACGCCGGTTGCGGCGACCGCGGTTTCGGACTGGGTGCCGGGTGCTTGCCTCCGTCCTGTGGCGACTTGGACGCTCGGGGTGCTTGCGAAGCGGGCCAAGCCCACTGGTGCGGCATCGGTGGCATTCAGAATCAGAACTGCCCGGCCTTGGGGCTCGCTTGCGGTTGGGACGCGGCCGCGGGCGGTCACCGCTGTGGTCCAGCAACGGCAGATGCGGCTTCAGAGACGACACCAGACGCAACGGCGGTGGTGGCGAATGCGGACGAGCCCACGGCAGAGGGTGCAGCAGGGACCGGCGGCTGCAACGTCGGGAGGAAGCCCGCTTCGCTCGCCAGCGTCTGGATGATCGCCGGATTGCTGGGCGGTTGGATCGTTGCGACTCGCCGAAACCGCCATGAACTTGTGCAGAAGAGGAGACGAACATGACGAACGCGAAGACGACGGGCCAAGGCCGGATGTGGACACTGGCAGTGGCGGTCCTGCTCACGGCAGGCGCCTGCGGGACCAAGGCGGAAGAAGCAGCCCTTCCGACGACTGCCGTCGCGTCTGGCTTCGTCTTGAAGACCGACTCCTTCTACTTTCCCAACTTCGGCGGGGTCAGTGCCGTCGCCTCGATGAACCCGGAGTCCGTTGCCCGCCTGTTCGGCGAGGAGGCGGCGTGCGCGTCGGTCAAGAACGACGTGTGTCTGCTGCGCCCGGTGGCCAAGACGTGGATGAAGGCGGTCAACAAGTCGATGCAAGGGGGACGCTGCGAGGGGTTCGCCGTCCTGAGCGGCTTGATGTTTCTTGGGGAAATGTCGCCAAAGGACTTCGGGGCAGACACCGTCGCGGGCTTGGGCCTGAAAGACAACACGTTGTTGGCCCGAGAGATCGCCTTCTGGTACTCAACGCAATACCTGCAGGATGTCGTGATGACGGGCTCGCTGCAGCTGTCGGCGAAGAAGACCGTGTCGTTTCTGGCCGAGGAGTTCGCCAAGCCCCTGGCCAAGCAGCAAGGCTGGCGGTTGGGCATCGTGCGCCTGGACGACGATGGCCGGGTGATGGGCGGGCACGCAATCCTGCCGTACGCCCTGGAACCGGAAGCAGACGCGGGCAAGTACCGCCTTCTCGTCTACGACAACAACCACCCGGAAAAGGAGCGGGCCATCCTGATCGACACGAACCAGAACCGGTGGGAGTACGTGGCGTCCACCGACCCGACGAACAGCGACGCGCTGTACTTTGGGGACTCCAAGAACGGCAATCCGATGTACTTGGCCCCAGTTCGCGCCAGAACGGCCAAACACCCTTGTCCCTTCTGCACGATGGAGGAGGCAGCCGGTCAAGCCGCGTTGGCTCAGGTCTTCGGTTTCGGCAGCGCCGAGGTTTCCGTCGAATCCCCAACCGGCGAGAAGGCCGGACTGATCAACGGCCGCTGGGTCAACGAGATCCCGGAAGCCCGGGTTGAGCCGACCTTCAGCCTGGACCCCTGGGCGGACCCGATGCCGCCCGTCATGCTCGTTCCGCAGGGCGACGTCTCTGTGACCATCACCGGTCGGACCGACGGTGGGTCCGCTGGTGCGATCGTCAATGGGCCCGGGTTTGCGGCCACCGCGGAAACGACGTTCCTGCAAGGGGACAAGGGGGTTACCCACCAACTGGACGTGTCCGGTGACGGCACCACTGTGGGGTTCACGCCCGGAAAGGCCATCGACGGGGTGGTCACCGTGAGCCATGAGACGAAGTCGGGCAGCCAGCTGGCCGTGACGCTGACGTTCAAAGCGGCCGACGGAGTCTCTTCGGTCGAGATCGCCGTGGACATCGTCAAGGGCGACGCCACCTTGGGGGTCAAGGGCGAAGGCGACATGAACTTGACGATTGAGATCACCAAGTCCAGCAAAGACGGCGAGGACACCCTGAACGGCACCGTGGTCAACCCCGCTGGTGGGACGGTGACCGTGGACGTCGAGAACTGGAACGGAAGTGGCACCCCCATGCCCGTGGAGGTCGACATTGACGGAGACGGCACCCCGGACCAGTCCAGTCAGATCGAGGACCTCGGCCCGCCTGAGGACTGTGCGAACAGCCAGAAGGACAACTCGGAGACCGACATCGACTGCGGTGGCGCGTGCACCACGAAGTGTGTCGACGGGCGCGGCTGCCTGATTGCGGACGACTGCCTCTCCGGATTCTGCAACGCCACGACCAACGTGTGCGTCGCGACGTACTGCGAGGACGCGACCAAGAACGGCGGCGAAACCGACAAGGACTGCGGTGGCGGCTGCGCGAAGAAGTGCGACGCGGGCCAAGCCTGCGCCGCCGATGGGGACTGCTCGACCGGAATGTGCAACATGCAGTCGCATCGCTGCAGCGCAACCGCGTGCGAGGACGGCCGCAAGGACGGGGACGAGACCGATAGCGACTGCGGCGGTGCCTGCGGCGAGAAATGCAGCCTGGGCAAGGGGTGTGCCAAGGGTGATGACTGCAAGTCCGGGTTCTGCAACCCAACCACGCTGGCATGCGTGGCATCCCACTGCCTCGATGAGGTGGTGGACGGCGACGAGACGGGCATGGACTGCGGCGGCTCCTGCCAGAAGAAGTGCCAACCAGGAGTTGGCTGCGTGGTAGGGGCCGACTGCGCATCGACCTTCTGCAACACGCAGACCCACCTGTGCGTGGCGACGCAGTGCGAAGACGGCGAGCAGGACGGTGACGAGACGGGCGCGGACTGCGGCGGGGCGTGCGCGACGAAGTGCGCCGAGGGTCAGGGCTGCCAGACCGGCGCCGATTGCGCGTCGACCTTCTGCCACACGACGAACCTTGTGTGCGTGGCGACCGAGTGTGACGACGGCAAGCAGAACGGCCAAGAGACAGGGGTGGACTGCGGCGGGACGTGTGCGACGAAGTGCGCCGTCGGCGAGAGTTGTGCGACCAGCGCAGACTGCGCATCGGCCAACTGCAGCGTGCAGAATCTCTTGTGCGTTGCGAGCGAGTGTGACAACGGCAAGCAGGACGGCAAGGAGTCAGGCGTCGATTGCGGAGGGGAATGCGTGTCGAAGTGCGCCGACGGCATGGGATGCATGACAGGGGGCGACTGCGCGTCGACTTTCTGCCACGCGCAGACCCACCTCTGCGTCCAGACGCAGTGCGACGACGGTCAGCAGAACGGGCAGGAGTCCGACGTCGACTGCGGCGGCGACACCTGCCCGACGCAGTGCACCGACGGTCAGGGCTGCGCAAGCGGCTCCGATTGTGCGTCCACTTTCTGTCACGCAAAGGGCCACATGTGCGTGGAGACCGAGTGCGATGACGGCGTAAAGAACGGGCAAGAGACGGGCGAGGACTGCGGTGGCGGTACCTGCTCGACGCAGTGCGCCGTCGGCCAAGGCTGCGTGACCGGTGCTGACTGCGCGTCGACCTTCTGCAACGCTCAGTCCCAATTGTGCGTGACGACGCAGTGCGACGACGGCAAGCAGAATGGCAAGGAGACCGGACAGGATTGCGGCGGGCCCTGCGCGGCAAAGTGCGCGGAGGGGAACGGCTGTCAGACTGGCGCCGACTGCGTGTCGACCTTCTGCAACGAGCAGACCCACTTGTGCGTGGCGACCCAGTGCGACGACGGCGCGAAGAACGGTCAGGAAACCGGCGCGGACTGCGGCGGTACTTGCGCGACGAAGTGCGCTGACGGACTGGGGTGTGCGACAGGCGACGACTGCAAGTCCACGTTCTGCAACGCGCTGTCCCAATTGTGCGTGGCGACGCAGTGCGAAGACGGTCAGCAGAACGGCCAGGAGACCGGCGCGGACTGCGGCGGGATTTGCGCGACGACGTGCGCCGACGGGCTGGGCTGCGCGAAGGGTACCGACTGCAAGTCCACCTTCTGCAACGCGCAGTCCCAATTGTGCGTGGCGACGCAGTGCGACGACGGCCTGCAGAACGGGCAGGAGACCGAGGTGGACTGCGGCGGGATTTGCGCGACGAAGTGTGCCGACGGGCTGGGCTGCGCGAAGGGCGACGATTGCAAGTCCACCTTCTGCAACGCTCAGTCGCAATTGTGCGTGGCGACGCAGTGCGACGACGGCGCGAAGAACGGTCAGGAAACCGGCGCGGACTGCGGCGGGACCTGCTCGACGAAGTGCGCTGACGGACTGGGGTGTGCGACAGGCGACGACTGCAATTCCACCTTCTGCAACGCTCAGTCGCAAGTGTGCGTGGCGACGCAGTGTGACGACGGCGCGAAGAAC
>CAJBNH010000199.1 GCA_903955385.1 uncultured Myxococcales bacterium
GTCACGACGCCCGGCAGGTCGATGGCCCCGGTAAACGGCACGGTGATCGGCGTGAACGTCCCCCAGCCATCCAGCTCGTCCACCTTCTCCCGCGTCAGGCGCTCGAACGAGGTCGGGGCGACCATCGACGCATTGATCCGTCGACGTGTCGCAGCGTTGGCGTCAAAGCGGGTCGCGATGTCGTTGGGCAGAGGGATGTCCGGCAGCGGCTTGTGCAGAAAGTCCATCTTCACCGTCACATCGGCGGGCTGCGCGGGCGCCAGCGCGTCGGGGGCCGAGTCGCAACCCGCAAGGGCAACGGCGGTCAGTACAGCGGCGCGAAGGAAGCGAACGGGGATCGGCAAGCGCGTCATGGTCGGCCTCGCAGTCGTGGGCGCGGTTCAGCGCGTCAAAAGGCCCAGCGTCAGGCGGGCGGCTTGAACGGTGTCGGGCTGGTCGTCGGAACCCCGAAGCGCATCGCCGGGTTGCAGGTGGCCGGCCTCGAGCGCGAGCTGCACGACCTGGTCGGTCATGCCCGGCATGGCCCAGGTTGCGCGAACGCCCAGATCCAGCTCGACACCCAACAAGTTGCCGTCCGCCTTGGCGCCCAGGAAGTTGCGCGGATAGCCGCCGCCTTGGGTGCGCGTCAGGTACGGGTCCACCAGACGCGACGGCGCCCAGGCCGCCAGCGCTCCCGCGTAGATCTCCAGCCACGACAGGGGCTTGTAGCCGACCTTGGGAAACACCGTCACGGCGTCGAACACCGCTCCGTCACTCGCCAGGCGGTCCATGTCCTCGGCCGGATACCCCACCAGCTCGGGGTCCGAGGCGTTGCGCCGCGCCCGCCCCGTCTGGGTCGCCAGCACCTGCTCGAACAGCAGAAAGCCCTGCCGCAGGTTGCGGTCGGCGCGAAAGGCGGTCAGCTTGCCGTCGTCCAGGTTCTCGTCGCCACTGAAGAATCCGGCGTCCAGCTGAGCCGTCAGCCCCGGCAGCGCGTCGGCCCAGGTCCCGCGCACCAACGCGGCGAACTGCGCGACATCGTGCTGCGGGAACTCTGGCGTGGGGCTCAGCGTGGTGCTGCCCTGGATTGCCGCGAATTCGCCTTGGATCCGAATCCCTGCGCCGTCCTTGGCTCGCTCGTCGAAGTCGCACGCGACATCCAGCACCGTCACCTGCAGCTGCTTGCCATCGTCGTGCAGCTGGTCGCGGTACACGCCGTACACGCCCACCCAGCGCTTCTCGCCAAAGAACAGCCGCGCAGCCAGCACACCCTGCGTCGCTTGCTGACTCTCCCGCAGGTCGGCCGAGTCGTCCTCCAGCACCCGGTCCACTGCCGCGGACAAGTGCAGGCCTCGCAACGGGTTGTCTTGTCCCACGAACGGCACGCCGTACACCGCCGCGCGCATCACGCGGTCGCCGCTGCGCTGCAACGCGAACCACTCCTGCCGCCCGGCCTCCAGATCGGCCCCGCCGTCGTTCGCCACCAGACCCAGACCCCAGTGCGAGGTCATCGCCCCTGCCCGCGCGCCAAAGGCCTTGCCGTGCTCCAGACCCACCCACGATTCCTGCAGCGTCGGACCCTGCACGCGGTCTCCCGGCATCCGGTCGCCCCAGGGCGTACCGGGACCCCACACGACACCGTCCACCACATCCGCGGTCAGCCGTGACAGCGCCTTCCACTCGCCCTGCGGCGTGGCGGCCTCGATGCGGAACCGCAGACGGGTCTCAACCGACAGACCGTTGGCCGACGGCGTCCCAGCGGCCTCGATGGGAAACGAGCCGACCTGACCCGTTGTCGTCCTCCCCAGCACAACTGCTCGAATCGTGGCCGGTTCCTCCGCCTCCACCGGTTGAGCTGGCGTTGCGGTGACGGGAAGCGCAGTCGGGGTCGGGGCGTCCGCCGCAGCTACGGAGGCGACCTCTGGGTCTGCCCAAGCCGTTCGGGGACCCAAGGCCAGCCACGCAAGCGTCAGCGCGATCATCGGAACCATTTGCCGCGTCAGGGGACGTCGGAAGGACATGGGTTCTCCTGCACCAGCACAAGGGCTGGCGATGCCGCAGCAGCGGCCGGAGTGGGGAGTCGAAGGACCCTGAGAGCGATTCCACCCTTGCACGGGACGAGCGGCCTCGGTACCGTGCGCGTCTCTCGGCCCGCGGGGACCCGAGGCGATAGTCCGCGTTTACCACCACATCTCCGCACTGGCAACGAACTGTCACGTAGACCAAGGGCTACCGCGACGCGAACAGGCTGCTAGCGGAAACCTTCGACTTTCTGGGAGAATTCAAGATGCGCGCAGAAGGAATCATCAGGATCGGCATCGCAACTTTCAGCATGGTCCTGTTCGCAGCCTGTGGCACGTCGACCGGCGGCGGCTTTGTAGGTGTCATGTCGGGTGGCCAGGCGGGTACGGTCTGCAACCCGCAACTCAACAGCGAAGGTTGTCTGTATTCCTCTACCACGCCTGCCGGCTACCGCCGCATGGTCTGCGACAGCACGACGGACCCTGCGGCACCGAAGTGGGCCTTGAAAGAGTCGTGTGCGTCCGGCTGGTCCTGTATCGAGACCGGCACCAACCCCAAGACGACCGAGTGCAAGGCGCCCGCCGTTGCCCCCGACGTCACCACAGGCGACACGGCCGGCGACACCACCAAGCCCGACACCTCCGGCGACACCACCGTCGACCCCACCAACCCGTCGTCGATTATCGCTTGCCTCAAGAGCAGCTGCCCGACGGAGTACGCGGCCTGCCTGAAGTCCACCGCCTGCGGTCCCACGTTTACCTGCGCCGAGAAGTGCACCATCGACAGCTGCGCCGACGCGTGTCCCAAGCCGACCGAAGACGAGACCTTGATAGCCTTGTTCACGTGCGGTCAGTACTGCCTGCAGCCCGTGGTCGACAACTGCGGCAACGGCACCTGCGACGCGGACGAGACGAGCGCGAGCTGCCCTGGCGACTGCCCGGTGACGAACAAGTGCGGCAACGGCACCTGCGACGCCGGCGAGACCTCGGCCAGCTGCCCCGGCGACTGCCCGGTGACGAACAAGTGCGGCAACGGCACCTGCGACGCCGGCGAGACCTCGGCCACTTGCCCCAGCGACTGCCCGGTGACGAACAAGTGCGGCAACGGCACCTGCGACGCCGGCGAGACGTCGGCCACCTGCCCCAGCGATTGCCCGGTGGCCGGCTCCAAGTGCGGCGACCTGACCTGCCAGTCGTCCGAGAACGCCTCCTCCTGTCCGTTCGACTGCAGCTCCGAGTCGGTCCAGATCAAGCAGTGCTTGACGGGTCTCTGCTCGACGGAGTGGCAGGCGTGCAGCAAGGACAGCGGCTGCGGGATGCTGCTGAACTGCCTCATGATGTGCAGCAACGACTCGGCGTGCACCAACGCCTGCGTCGCCGCCGCCCCCAGCGGGTCGATGAACAAGGTCGCGGCTGTCGGTCAGTGCGTCGACGCCAAGTGCACGGTCACGACGCCCTCTTGCGGCGACGGCACCTGCGACGCCGGCGAGACCGCGGCCAACTGCGCGGCCGACTGCGGCTCCGGCGGCGACCAGAGCTGTGTGGTCAAGGCGACGGCCGGTTGCCCCGGCTGCAAGTGCGAGCTTTGTGTTTGCAACCTTGATCCCTTCTGCTGCGAGACGGCCTGGGACGATACGTGCGTGGGTGAGTGCACCAGCGACTGCAACGGCAACTGCCCGTAGTGTAAAGCCTTCCCGGCTCGGCCCCTGAGCGTCGCTTTGACCTCGGGGCCGGGCGGCCGGGACTTCGATTCTCCCTGCATTGACCACTTTCCCGCAAAAACACCAAGGCCCGCGCTGGCTTTCACCAGGCGGGCCTCGGTTCGTCACTCCCCTGCGGGACTAGCTCGGCTGACGCTCACGGCGCTCGCGGCGCTCGTTGGCGGCGTCGCTGCGCTCGACGGGACGGCCGTCGCCGGCGGGGGCGCCGCCACGGTCGCCGCCACGGTCGCCGCCACGGTCGCCGCCACGGTCGCCACCGCCAC
>CAJBNH010000200.1 GCA_903955385.1 uncultured Myxococcales bacterium
CACCCTCCTTTCTCGGTCGGCACTTGGGCCATGCCGGCACAGATGGTGCTCGTCGAGGTGGCGCAGGCATAGGGTCGACTGGTGGACGAACCGCTTGGATCGACCGAAAGATGTCAGATGTCTAGTCCTGACACCCTCCTTCGGTGCGGCCAGGCAGCAGGCGGGAGAAGAGCTTGATTCCCTTGTCCTCTGGGAGGTTGCGGGAGAGGAACCTGGTGCGCCGCCTCCTGCACCTCACGGTCTCGTCGTTCGGTGTCGGTCAAGTTTTCCCGCGGCGCAGCGCCGCCATCACCAACCCACCAGATCGACCACCTGCGTGCCGGCCAGCAACTCGGCCAACCGCTTGGTCTTCTCTTGCTGTCCCTGCCCCGCCGCCAGCATCGCCTTGACGCGATCGCGGACCTGGTCGAACGGCAGCACGGCGCCCGGCTGAACAGCCTGCACCCTTGCCACCACCCAACCCACCTTCGTCTGCATGGGGGCCAGCCACTTGCCTGCGCCCTGCACCAGGGCGGCCTCGACCAACTGAGGTTCGACGCCGCCCTGTTCGACGTCGAACGCCGGTAGCGGCGCCAGCCCCGTCGTCTTCGCGGCTTCCGCCGGTTCCGTGCCCGCCACGACGAGACCGTAGAATTGATCCGCACGAGCCTTGGCTTCCTCGACCTTGGCGGCGTCGGCACCGGCCGCCACCCGCAACACGAAAGGCAGCAAGGTCGCCTTGGCGGGCTGCCCATACCGGTCGGGGTCCAGGGCATAGGCGTTGCGCAGGTCCGACTCGGTGGGTTCGGCAACGCCCCCGATGGCAAGCCACTTTGCCAACTCCAGGCGAGCGCGGATCTGGCTCCGCAGCACCGGGTCGGTCGCCACCACCGGGGCGGCCCCTGGCTTCGCCGCAGCACGTGCCACGACGACGGCGACCTGCGCATCCACCTCAGCTTCCGTTACGTCGCCGCCGGCACCGTGCAACGCCTGGCGCACCAGCTCGGCTTGCACCCACTGGTCGCGTATTTGCCGCGCCTGCTTCTGCCAGGCGTCCGACGGCGGGCTCGTCTGCGGACCCGCAATCGCCTGAATCTGCAGGCAAAGTTCGCCAGCCTTGACGATGACGGCGCCGATGCGCAGCACATCGGTCTCAGGCAGGGCACAGTCGAGCGGCGGCAGGCCCGCAGCCGCCGGGGATGCGGGCGCCACGGCAACCGCAGTGGCAGCGCGGTTGGCTGCGACCGGCGCGCCCGCCTCGTCGGCCGTGTCGGCCGGCGCCGTGGGCGAAGGGGCCTGCGCCGGGATGTCGCGAGTCAGCCACCAGACGGACACGCCGACGACCAGCACACCAACCAGACTCGCAAGCACCGCTCGACGCATGGATTGTTCCTTGGGTTCGTCAGAAAACACCCCGGCCCGGTACACGCCGAAGCATGGACCGGGCCGGGGATCGGGTCACTTCATCTCGACGAAGGTCAAGTTGGACTAGCGCTTGCCCTTGTCCTTGTCCTTGCCCTTGTCCTCTTCCTTGCTCTTGCCCTTGTCCTTGCCGTTGTCCTTGCCATGGTCGTCGTCGCCGTGGTCGTCGTCGCCGTGGTCGTCGTCCTCGTGCGGACCGTCCGACTTGTCCTCGTCGTCCTTCTGGCACTGACCGGGCTTCTTGCCGCACGTCGACTTCGCCGCGGCCTTGATGGTCGACTGCTTCACCTGCTTGGTGATCAAGCCCTTCTTGTAGAAGCTCTTGGCAGCCTTGACGACGCACGACACGTACTTGCCGTGGTTCTTCCACGGGCCCGCGCACGGGCAGATCTGGTCGATCGAGCAACCGCTGCTCGGGTCAACCACAGCGCCCACCGGGGTGGAAGCGCACAGGTCGGTCGCGTCGGACAGGCCGTCGCCGTCGTCGTCGTCGTCGCAGGCGTCGCCCAGGCCGTCGCCGTCGAAGTTGGCCTGGGTGGTGTTCGCGATGAAGGTGCAGTTGTCGGCAGCGTCTGCCACGCTGTCGTTGTCGTCGTCGCCATCGCACGCGTCACCAAGGCCGTCGGCCTCGTTGTCCGCCTGATCGGCGTTCGCGATCAGCGCGCAGTTGTCGCCGCCGTTGGCCACGCCGTCGCCGTCGATGTCGGCGTCGCAGGCATCGCCCTCACCGTCCGCGTCCAGGTCGTCCTGACCGGCGTTGGCCGTCAGTGCGCAGTTGTCCAGGCCGTTCTCAATGCCGTCGCCGTCCCAGTCTGCGTCGCAGGCATCGCCCTCGCCGTCGCCGTCCAGGTCGGCCTGGTCCGCGTTGGCCGCGGCCACGCAGTTGTCGATGACGTTCAACACGCCGTCGCCGTCCAGGTCGGGGTCACAGGCATCGCCGATGCCGTCGCTGTCGGAGTCGGTCTGGTCGGCGTTGGCGACAAACGCGCAGTTGTCCGCGCCGTCGGCGATGGTGTCGCCGTCGTCGTCGTCGTCGCAGGCATCGCCCTGGCCGTCGCCGTCGAAGTCCGCCTGATCGGCGTTGATGGCCGACGGGCAGTTGTCGGACTCGTTGCCGATGCCGTCGCCGTCGCTGTCGTCGTCGCAGGCGTCGCCAAGGCCGTCGCCGTCCTGGTCTGCCTGGGTCGGATTGGCGATGGCGGGGCAGTTGTCCACGTCATCCTCGAAGCCGTCGCCGTCCGCGTCGACCACGGCCGGCTCGATGGTCACATCGGAGAGGACGGGCGAAGCCGCACTGCCGGCGTCGTTGATGCGCAGGGTCAGCTTGATCTCGAGGTAGCGCCCCGCGATGCCTTGGGTCTCGAACGACGAGCCACTGACCACCTCGGTGTACGCAGCAGCCGCCAGGTCAACCACGTTGTTCGCAGCGCGGACCTCGGCCTTGATCAGGGTACCGGCGGGAACCGAGCCCTGTGCCTCGGCATTCCAGCTCAGCGTGCCCCACAGGGTGTCGGCAGCGCCGCCGTCCTCGATGCGGGTCCAGGTGCCCTGCTTGACGGTGATGTTCAGGGCCTGGAAGCCCGTGAAATCGGAATAGGTGTAGTTGTAGATGTTCGGGTTGCCGATGACGCCGGTGTTGTACGCGACCGAAGCGCCGGGGGCGCCGCCGACGGCACCTGAGTCGATGCGATAGGCCGCGTAGAAGCCAGCGCCCCAGACCGCGCCGTCGTGGCCGATCGCGACGCCGTAGGGATTGCCGCCCGTCGCGGCCGCGCCCAGCAGAACGCCGGTCGGGCTGTACTTCTGGATGCGGGCATTGTAGGGGCCGGCCGCCCAGATCTGGTCGTCGCCGTCGACGGTGATGCCGTAGTGCCCGTCGCCGGCATACGAGGTGCACGAGACCGCGCACAAGCCATTTGCCGGGCAGGCGCCCGGTGCGTCGAAGTCGGCCTTGAGGATGCCGCCATTATAGCTGCCGAACCAGGCGATGCCGGCCGAGTTGACGGTGATGCCGTAGTTGCCCGTGCAGTTCATGCGCTGCACGTTGCCGGTGACGACGTCGGCGCGGACGACGGGCTGGCCCAAAGCCGCGCTGTACAGGTAGTTGCCCTTGGCCACGAAGCCGTACGGGGTGGTGCCGAGGGTGATGGTCTGCAGCAGCGCGCCGGTGTCCGGGTCGATGCGGTAGGCCTTCTGGGTGTTGTAGCCGCCCACCCAGATCTTGCCGTCTGCGTCGAGCGCGAGCGCGCGCAGAACGGTGTCCGGTCCGCCCACGGCGATCGACTTGAGGATGCACTCGTCGTTCTGGCCGTAGAACTCAGCGGCGCTGTTGATGTCGATGATGCCGTCGTTGTTGGCATCCTTCGACGTGTCGATCTGGCCGTTGCCGTTGCGATCGATGCAGGAACTGGTCGAGGACGCAATCTTGGTGATGGACCCCTGCACGCCGAACGACCGGTTGGCCACCCACACGTCACCATTCAGGTCGACGGCCGTACGCGACGGGTACCACTGCGCCCGGTTTGTCGGACAGGTCGGGCAATCGGCCAGACGGGTGGTCAAGTACCGGCCCACTTGCTTGCCGGTAGACGTGTCGAGCTTGACGACATAGCCATCGGAAGTCTGCGCGAGGTAAAGGAATGGCAGCGTGGCCGACGTGGTTGTCAGTTCGAGCTGGTCCGCGATGTCGTGGTGGACGCTGTTCAGGGTGCCGCTGTCGAAGTCGGCGTTGGTGGTGTACGTGGTGGCCCAAGCGGCCGCGGACCAGGCGATCGCCGCAACCGACAAGGTCGCGGTGATGGCCTGGACGCCGCGACGGGGCGTTCTGGCGTTGGTTGTCATGGACTTGGCTCCTTCCTATAGAGCAATGACCTCGAAACGCGACGTGGCCCCTCGCCACACCGCTTCCTCGGTCCTCTGCTGCCGGCCCGATTCCCGACCGGTCACCAGATCCTGTTGGAACTCGACGCGCTCGACGCGAAACCTGGGCCCGTCGGGGCCCTGGGTCACGGTCACGGTGCCGGTGCGTTGCCGCACCACGCCCGCGGCGGGTTCACTCGTCTGTTGCGGAAAGGCGAGCTGCTGGACCTTGCGCCCGTCTGGCGCGATCACCCACAGCACGGTCTCGCCGCCTGTCTCGTTTCCCTTGCGAAAGTACTGCTCGCCCCAGACCACGGTGTGGCCGGCAGGAGCCGCGATCTGACGCATGCGAATCAGCGCCACCGAGGGTACCCGGTCGACGATTGCGGGCTTGCCTGCCGCCATCGCCTGCAGGTCGAGCGTCACGAACAGCGAGGCCTGCGGCGACAGGTCGCCCCACACCGCCAGCAGGCGCGGACTCTCGGGACCCGCCAGCACCAGAAACTTCGCTTCGTCCTTGCACAGAGCAACAGCAAACGCGGGCGGCGTGGCCTGGGCCAGCGCCCGACACAGCGACTCGCGATTGGGCACGACCGTCGGGCCGGGAATGACCGCATCCGCAAAGGTCCAACCCGGCGTATCGCCAGACTGCTGAATCGGCCGGACGGGTCCCTTGCGGACCATCCGGCGGTGCGACCACTGCACGTCGAGCGTCAGGTCGTGAACGTCGGCATTCTCGTCGCCGGCCTCGAGCGTGCGCGGTTCGACCAGCATGCCCGCCGGCAGCAGCGCTTCGATCTTGTCGCCGCGGTTCTTGGGGGAAGTCAGGTACGGCACCTCGTCGGCGGTGACCTGCAGCCACGCAGACGCGACCGCGGCGGCGGGGCGCGCTTCAGGCGGTGCAACCGCGCGCCGCACCGGTGCCGCCGGCGCGGAAGTCGTCGCAGTCGGACCCGAATCCCGCGCCAGCCTCGAGCCCGCGGGATCGCATGCCACGACGGAACTGGCGATCGCCAAGAGAAGGGCGGCACAACCGTGGTATCGGGGCGAGACGGGCAAGGCAACCTTCTGTGGATGGCTGTGGTTCAATTAGAGACGCGGGATTTCCAAATAGGACCAATTAGGTCCGCTACTGTAACTCGGCTATTTCCGCTGTGCAAGCACCTTCTTCGACAGAGCTGGCGCAGGCCTTGCCTGCACCGAACGCCCCATCCCGGGACTCCCGATCGGGGGTGTCAGGACCAGGCACCTGACATCCTTCCGTGCTCGCAGCGTCTCGACGCGTGCCGCATTGCTTCGATGGATTCAGAGTTTTCGAAAGGGAATGCAAGGCTCACGCGAGACGTGACCCGGTGCAAAGATGCCGCGTGTCTAGAGCACCAATCAGATTCCCGCCACCGCTGCCATCCGATCGATCACATTGAGGTTTTCGACGGCCGCCGTGCGGCGCAGGTCGAACACGTTTTTGCGCAGGCCCCAGTACCTGGCCCGCGGACCCTGGCGTCGCGTGA
>CAJBNH010000201.1 GCA_903955385.1 uncultured Myxococcales bacterium
GCCTTGCTGTACGCGGGGTTGGGTCTTGCGGTGGCGATGGTGTCGGGGTGGGTGCTGGGGCGTCTGAAGCTCGAACGCTATGTCGAGGCGTGGGCGGGGCAGGTGCCGGTGCCGGCGGCAGGCCCCGAGGGCGAACCAGCGCCGTCTGGGCTGGACGTGCGCCTGCGCGCGGGCACCGACGCTGTGGGCGACGTGGTGGGAAAGGTGTGGCCGTACGTGGTGTTGGGCATCGGCGTCGGCGCGGGCATCCACGGCTACGTGCCGCAGGACTTTCTGGCGTCGCTGATGGGCAAGGACGCGTGGTGGTCGGTGCCGGTGGCGGTGCTGCTGGGCATCCCGATGTACTCGAATGCTGCGGGCATCGTGCCGATCGTGCAGGCGCTGCTGGGCAAGGGCGCGGCGCTGGGCACGGCGCTGGCCTTCATGATGGCCGTGATCGGCCTGTCGCTGCCCGAGGTGATCCTGTTGCGCAAGGTGCTGCGGCCGCCGCTGATCGCCGCATTTGTCGGCGTTGTCGGCGCCGGAATCCTGATGGTTGGATGGGTGTTCAACCTCGTTTTGTGATGTGAGGCATGACATGAAGATCGTTGTTTACGGCCCGGGTTGCCCCAACTGCAAGGTGGCGGAGAAGATCGTCCGCGACGCCGTCGCCAAGGCTGGCGTCGAGGCCGAGATCAGCAAGGTCGAGGACTACGTCGCCATGGCCGCCGCGGGTATTCTGGGCACCCCGGCGGTCAGCGTGGACGGTGTGGTGCGGGTGGCCGGCCGCGTGCCCCGCCCAGAGGAAGTGTCGGCATGGTTGGTGCGCTGACTTTGAATTCAACTGATTGGAGGAGTCGTTCCATGGACATCCGCAAGATTCTGACTTGGTCGTTGGGTGCCTTCGTGTTGGCCGGGTTGGCCTTGTTCGCGGTTCAGGAGTACCGCTTGGCCAATGCCGTCCCCGCCGACCCCGTGGCCATCGCGGCTGCCGACCCCGGCGTGACGGCGACCCCGGCCGCTGCCGCGGCTGGACCCGGCGCTGCGACCGCCCCCAAGCCCGCGGAGGAAAAGCGCTTGCTGGTCATGTACCTGCACGGTGCCGCCCGCTGCAACACCTGTCTGCGCATCGAGTCCCTGACCCGTCAGGCGCTGGAGCAGGGGATGCCCGGCGAGGTGGAGGCGGGCGAGATCGAGTGGAGCTCGATCGACACCGACGTGCCCAAGAACGCGCATTTGCTGCAGAAGTACCAGCTGCACACCAAGTCCGTGGTGGTGTCTGAGCGGCTGGGCAACCGCGAGCTGCGCTGGAAGAATCTGGACCGCATCTGGGACCTGATCGGCGACGACGTGGCCTTCAAGGGCTACATCCAGACCGAGGTGCGCGCCTGGATGCCGGGGGCCAAGTGAGCAGCGGCATGACCCTGACTTCGGCGGTGGCCGCGGCGGCGTGGTTGGGCCTCTTGACCTCGATCAGCCCTTGTCCGCTGGCCACCAACCTGGCCGCGGTGTCGTTCATCGGGCGGCAGGGCGGTGGTCGCAAGGCCTTGATGTCCGGCCTGATCTACACGCTGGGCCGGGCGCTGGCGTATACCGTCGTCGCAGCTGTGCTGGTGGCGGGCGTGCTGTCGGTGCCGGGCGTGGCGCAGTTTCTCGACCGCGTGATGAACCGGCTGCTGGGCCCCTTGCTGGTGGTCACGGGCATGTTCCTGCTGGGTCTGATCAACGTGCCGTGGAAGTCGACCCTGGGCAGCGACGAGCTGCGCCACAAGGCGGCGGGCGCGGGGGCGTGGGGGGCGGCCCTGTTGGGCGCGCTGTTTGCGCTGTCGTTCTGCCCGGTTTCGGCGGCGCTGTTCTTCGGCAGCCTGTTGCCGCTGGCCGTCAAGCACGAGTCGGGGCTGCTGCTGCCGCTGGTCTATGGCATGGGAACCGCGGCGCCGGTGCTGGTCGTGTCGGTGCTGTTGGCGTGGGGCAGCGACAAGCTGGGCAAGGCCATGGGGCGCATCGCGGCCTTCGACAAGGTGGCGCGCACGGCCACGGGCGTCGTGTTTGTGCTGGTCGGCGGCTATTACGCGTTGCAGTACCTCTTCTTGGCCTAGCTGGCTGCGAGTGTCCGGGAGGGTCCGGGAGGGTCAGGTATTAACCCTTTCCCATTTCTCGCGTCACCGGAAACGGTTAACGGTGAATACCTGACCCTCACTACCTCACCACGCGTGCGCCCCCACCAGCCCGATCTGCACCTGCACCGTCTGGTCCTTGAGGCCGAAGTGGCCGTACGGCGCGGTGTGGTACACCACCTCAGCCGACTGGTCGGGCAGGCGGCCGGTGATGGAGCCCCAGACCAGACCGCCGCCGCCGATGACCTCGTCGACTGTGGACCAGACGGCGGCCCGGAAGGCGCCCTCGGTGCCGGGATGGTCGATCAGGTCTTCGAGGAATTGCGAGCGGCCAAGCACGGTTGCGCCCACCAGCGTGCCGGGGTACAGGCCAACCTCTTTGCCGCAGGTGGGCAGCTGCGCCGCCGCGTAGCAGCTCGTCAGGCCCAGGTTGGCGCCGGCGATGGCGACGAAGGCGTCGACCCGGTCGGTCAGGGGCGGGCCGACGTCGTAGTCGCCGACCAGCGGGTCGTGCGCCGTGCCGCCCAAGATCGCCTTGCGGGCCAGGGTCACGCCCATTGAGTGGGCGACCACGTCGACGTGCGCCGCGCCGGTGTAGGCCAGCACGGCGTCCAGGAACCGGCGCACCTGCATCACATTCGCCTGGGTGTGCGCCTGCTGCGACGCCAGCATCGCGTCGGCTGGGCCCCAGGTGGTGCCATACAGCTCGGCCGGGCCGTAGCCGTGGGCCAGGAATCCCTGGGTCGAGGCGGTCCAGCCGGTCTGGCCGACCTGGGTGCCGAGCGCCAGATCCGCGTTGCCATGCACGAACACCACCGGCTCGTGGCCCAAGGCCTCGCCCGGGTGGCTGCGACCGCCGAAGCTGCCGCCAGGCCCCAAGTCGTCGCGGGCGAGCTGCGTCGGGTCGAAGCCGTGGGCCGCCAGCCAGGCGCGGAAGTCGGGGGACAGCCCCACGGCCAAAGCGGGGGCCGTGTCGGGGGAGGAGTCCGCGTAGGGGACGGAGTCCGTGTCGAGAGCGGAGTCGGTGTCGGTGATGGAATCGGGGGCTGTGTCCGGGAAGGGGTCAGCGTCGCCGTCCGTGTCGCTGTCCGTGTCGTTGTCCGGCAGGGGGACCGTGTCGACGTCCAGGGCCGTGTCCGCGACCGGGCCGGTGTCGGGCCCCTCGGCGGTGTCCGCGCCGCCGCAGGCAGGGGCACAGACGAGCCAGGCGCCCAAGAACAGCCAGATGCGGAAAATGCGGACCGTGGACACGCGTGACCTCCCCTCGCCGCCTGCGCCCCGCGACTTCGGCCATTGAACGGTACTAGACCTCCGCCGCCTTGTCGCCCGAGCCCCACCGGCGAGCAAACAGCGCGTAGACCGTCGGCAGCACGATCAGCGTCAGCAGCGTCGACGTGATCAGCCCCCCCATCACGACCACCGCCAGCGGCTTCTGGATGTCGGCGCCCGAGCCGGTGGCGTACAGCATGGGCAGGTGGCCGATGAAGCTGACGAGCGCGGTCATGAACAGCGGGCGAAACCGCAAGTCGCACCCTTGGATCACGGTCTCGGTCACCGACACACCCTGGTCGCGCAACTGGCGAAAGAAGGCGACCAGCACGACGCCATTTTGCACTGCGACGCCCAGCAGCACGATGAAGGCGACCGCCGCCGACACCGAGATCGGCAGACGAAAGGCAACCGCCGCCACCACGCCGCCGATCAGGGCGAACGGCAGGTTCAGCAGGACCAACAGCGCGTTCCAGAACGACCCCAGGGCCAGGTACAGCAGCACGAGGATCAAGAACAGCGCGACCGGCACGACGATGGCGAGCTGTCGCATGGCCCGTTGCTGGTTCTCGAATTGCCCGCCGTACTCGATGTAGTAGCCGGGCGGCAGCTCGCGGATCAGGGGCGCCAGCTTCCCTTGCAGCTCGGCCACGAACCCGCCCAGGTCGCGCCCACGGACGTTGGCCTCGGCCACCACCCGCCGCATGCCGTTTTCGCGGCTGACCTGGGCCGGGGCCTCGACGACCTTCAGCGTTGCGATCTGGGCCAGCGGCACGCGTTCGCCACCCGGCGCGGTGACCAGCAGGCGCTCCAGCTCGGGCAGATCCCCGCGCGCCGACTCGGGAAAGCGCACGACGACGGCAAAGCGCCGCTGCTCCTCGATCAGCGTCGTGGCCATCTTTCCCGCCACCGCCGTCTCGATCACCGCGTTGACGTCGGCGATGCGAATGCCGTGGCGGGCGACGGCCTCGCGGTCGATCACCACATCCAGTTGCGACATGCCCGAGACCTGCTCGACCTTGACGTCCTTGGCCCCCGCGACGCCGCCCAGCACGCTGCCAGTGCGGTCGGCGAACTTCTTCAGGACCTCCAGATCGGGGCCGAACACCTTCACCGCCAGGTCGCTTTTCACGCCTGAGATCAGCTCGTTGACCCGCAACGCAATCGGCTGCGAGAACGAAAAGCGCAATCCGGGCGTCTGCGCGAGTTCCCGCTGGATCGCCTCGACCAGCTGCCCCTTGTCGCGCCCCGTGCCCCACTGCGCCGGCGGCTTGAGCATCACGAACACATCGGTCTGCTCGGGACCCATCGGGTCCTCCGAGATCTCGGCGCGGCCGGTCTTGCTGACGACGGTGGCGACCTCGGGGAATTTGCGCAAACGTTTCTCCAGGAACGACGCGACCTTGACCGACCCCTCCAGCGACGCGTTGGGCAGCCGCACCACGTTGATGGCGATCGATCCCTCGTCCAGGTCGGGCATGAACGTCGTGCCCATGAAGGGCAGCAGCGCCAGCGACGCGACCAGCACCACGCCCGCGATGCCCAGCGTCACGGCCGGGTGGCTGACGGCGCCGCGCAGCAGTCGCATGTAGCCGCGGTGAAAGCGACGGATGAAGCCGAATTCGCGTTCGGGCGCCTGCTTCAGGAACAGGTCGGACAGCACGGGGATGACCGTCAGCGCGACCCCCAGCGAGACGACCAGCGCGATCAGCATCGTGGCTGCCAACGGCGCGAACATCTTGCCCTCGATGCCCTGCAGCGTGAACAGGGGCACCAGGATCAGGGCGATGACAAGGACCGAGAACGCAACGGGTTTGGCCACCTCGACCAGGGCCTCGATGACCACGCGTCGCTTGGACTCGGGCTCGGTGCGGTGCGCCAGGTGCCGCCGGATGTTCTCGACGATGACGATCGACGCGTCGACGACCATGCCGACCGAGAACGCCAACCCACCCAGACTCATCAGGTTCGACGAGATGCCGGCCAACCCCATGACGATAAAGCTGATCAGGTACGTCAGCGGCAGCGAGAACACGACGATGAGCGCCGTGCGCAGCTCGGCCAGGAACAGGAACAGCACCAGAATCACCAGCAGCCCGCCCTCGAGCAGCGCATCGACCACCGTCTTGATGCACGCCGAGATCAGCGACGTTCGGTCGTAGAACACGTTGAGCTTCACGCCCGGCGGCAGCGCACCCTGAATGCGGTCGATCGACGCCTTGACCCGGCCAACCACGTCGCCCGAGTTCTCGCCCTTCAGCATGATGATCATGCCGGCCACGACCTCGCCCTTGCCGTCGCGCGATACCGCGCCCTGTCTGGGTTCGGCGCCCACCACCACGTCGGCGACGTCGCGCACATACACGGGGGCACCGTCGGTCGCCTTCAGCACGATGCGCTCGATGTCCGGGATGTCCTTCAGCAATCCCACGCCGCGCATGTAGAGCTGTTCCCAACCGCGCACCACCACGCCGCCGCCCGCGTTGGCGTTGCCCTGCTCGACGGCCTGCACGACCTGGTCCACGGTCAGGTTGTATTTCAGCAGCTTCTCGGGCGACACCAGGACCTGGTATTGCTTGACCTCGCCGCCAAAGCTGTTGACCTCGTTCACGCCCGAAATCGGCTTGAGCAGCGGCGCGACGATCCAGTCCTGCACCGTCCGCAGCTCCATCGCGGTCTTGCCGTCGCCCTCCAGCGTGTATTGCAGGATCTCGCCCAGACCGGTCGAGGTCGGCCCCAGCTCGGGTTCGACGTCCGGCGGCAGTTGCTCGCGCGCCAGACTCAGGCGCTCGAACACGATCTGGCGCGTCCAGTAGGTGTCCACGCCGTCCTCGAACAGGATCACGACCTGCGAGATCCCGGCCTTGGACAGCGAGCGGACCTGCGTGACGCGAGGCAGGCCGCGCATCACCTGCTCGATGGGATAGCTGACGCGCTGTTCGACGTCGACCGCGGCAAGTCCGGGTGCCTTCGACAGAATCATTACCTGCGTGTTGGTGACGTCGGGAAAGGCATCGATGGGCAGCCGCAGCCACGCCACCACGCCCGCGGCCAGCAGCAGGGCCGTGCCCAGCAACACCAGCAGTCGGTTCTTCAGCAGCAAATGCGCAAGTCTCATGGGCACCTCCGTCAGTCCGCGCAGCCCGCGCCCATCTTCGAGCGCAGGACATCGGATTTCAGAAGGAAGGCGCCCTCGGCCACCACGACCTGACCCGCCTGCAATCCCTTGGTGATCTCGACCCAGCCCTCCCAAGTGCGACCGGTCACAACTGGCCGTCGCAGATAGAACTCGCCTTGGAGGTGTACGAACACGAACGAGCGGCCCTCGTCCTCCAGCACCGCGACGCGCGGAACCGCCAGCGTCTCGTCCAGCCCGGGCAGGTACAGCCGAACGGCCGCGAACATCCCGGCCAGCA